>JANQLS010000136.1 GCA_028280485.1 Planctomycetota bacterium | reverse complement strand
ACCAGCCCCAGCTCAAGACGTCAATTTCGTCTTTGTGTGCGTGATCTACAGCTTCTCCACCTACGTCCCCGATTTTGATAAACATATCGACTGCCATTTGAGTGTCCTTTCGGTTGGGTCTTTTTTTGACTCTTCTACTTGATTCCTGATTGAGAGGGACAGAAGGTCCAGTGGCCTCCTGAGTCCCGAAGGCCCGTCCGCCCCTTGCGAACACCTTAATAACGGGCTGCCCCCAAAAACCGGACGCGGGTTTTAAAAAAAATTAAGGCAGAACAGGAAAAAATGGCCGATAACGCCATAAGACCCACAAATAAAACAACTTAAGGAGACCCCGGACCGAATAAAAAAACAGCTAAACATGTTAAAAGCCCCAAATTCCCACCAAGTTGTAAAAAAATAGGGTGGGGTCAAATCTATCAACCTGGTGGACGGACAGATTGACTCGCGACTTTCTGTCAAACTGATTCAACAGAAGACCAAGAGGGCTAAGATTTAAAATTGAGGTGAGATTGAAAGCTCATTAACAACCCTTAGTAATTCTTAAAAACAATGTTTCTTCCGCCTCTCTTGAATCCATTCAAATACCTCTTAATTATTTTGTTCCTTGGCTGGCCTCTCCAAATCATTGCACAGCCTGAAGGATCCGATTTGCAGGATATAGAAACAGCGATCCAGCAAGACACTCAACTTTCAAACCAAACTAAAAACGCTCTTCTGAACTACCTTCGAAAAATAGAAAACGAAGCAGCTCAAACCCGGGGCCAAGAATCCACTTGGGATAAAATTCTAAAAAAACTTTCCTTTAAAACGACTTTCCGCCTAAGGCACGAATCGAATTTTGAACTCGACAATCAAAAAGATCGTCATCGGCAACGAATAAAATTTTGTTTTAGCACTTACTACAATTTGAATGACGAATTGACCTTTGGGGCGAGATTGACTTCGGGAGACCCCGATGATCCCAATTCACCTCATGTTACGCTGGGTGATCTGTCCGACAGTTTTGAACTGAGTCTCGATCGGGCATTTGTTAAATATCAACCCCAACAAATTTCAGGACTGGAAATCGTAGCTGGGAAATTTGGACATCCCTTTTATCGAAACCCAGTTTACGGAGAATTGGTTTGGGATGCCGATGTTCAACCTGAAGGAGTAACCGCTACTTATAAGGTTCAGGGGTTGGAGCTCGATCTTTTAAAGAATTTAGTAATTACGGCGGGTGAATATATTTTGATTGAGCAATCACAAGCCAGTGAAGCTCTCTTAACGGTAGCCCAAATTCAATCGAAGCACGCTTTTTCAACGGACTGCCACCTAAACGTTGGTATCGGATATTACCTTTACTCCGATACGACTCCGAATAATAGCACCAAGGTGTTAGGTGACAATCAAGGTAATGCCACTCGAGATCGAGACAATGACGGCAATGCCGATGATCTTCGAGCAAAGTTTGGAATTTTCAACCCGATCATCGCATTGAACACCCAGGCTTGCGAAATCCCATTAACTCTTTCTGCCGAATATATTCTCAACACCCTAAAGGCCGGGTCTAAAAATCAGGGTTGGGCATTTGGGTTCAAAATCGGCAAGATCCAAGCCCTTCATGATTGGCAAGCCTACTATCAATGGCAGGTCGTGGAACAAGAAGCAGTCTTTTCACCCTATGTTCAAGATGACTTTCTATTGGGTTCCAACCATCGAAGCCATATCTTTGGAATCAAGCTCCAAGCCATAGAAAACGCCCAACTTCATTTGTGGGGCTTAGTTTCTTCAAGAGATAAAAGGTCTCCCACCCCCGGAAGAACCAGCGGGAATGACCAGTGGCGGGTGAGATTAGATATTAATTTTAGTTTTTAGTTGTCTTCCCGCTCCGCGGGGCGATGTAAAGCAGCAGAGTTGGTGGTGGATCTACAATAAATATCCAAAAGAGGTTTTACCGAGGGCGTAAACCCTAATCTATATGATTCGGTTATCTAAGCTACCTATACCCTTTATTACGTAATCGTTTCACACGGCTCGAGGGTCGAGCCTGCCACTAAGAGCCGACTACTAGCATTCCTGATAAACCCTACAATCTAAATTTTCAGCTTCTTCTCTACCACAAGTGGGAAAGGGACTCGGAATGGATTGACCAAAGAAAAGCATTTGATAAATGCGAATTGGATCAGTGATGTCGAGCACATCACTACCATCAGCATCCGATGCTTTTTGGCATTGAGGTATCTTGCCGCCCAGGAAGAGAAACTCCAGCATGAAGATGGTGTCAGAGATATTGACGAGACCATCGGAGTTGGCGTCGCCGCGGAGGAAGGATGGGGGCGAGCTGATAATACGGGCTTGAGGTAAGAAACGAGGTGATCTTGTCGCTGTGCCGATTGTAAAATTGACAGACGTTGGCGGGGCTCCTTGGGAGGGAATTAAGTCATTCGTAAATCGAATCAAACTTCCTGAGGTCGATGGGCGCGAAAGAACGGAATACGTTATTCTTAAAATCGCTGGCTTATTTTCAGAAATTTCAATTCCAAGATCACAAAATAGAATTCCTTGAAAAACATGAAACACGATTCCGGTTCTGAGAGTGTCTTCCTTTGCCTCCTTAAAAACACACACATCTCCATTTCCTTCCGTTTCAACGACAGATAGTTTTTCAACTTTAAGCACTTCTGAATCATGTTTCAATCCAAAGGACCACCCGGAAACATCCCCATTATCAACATCGAGCAGCACATTTAGTTCAAGGGTCTCACCCTCCTCGAAATGTTCAATATCAATTTCATTCGAACCCGAAGACGTAAACTCTAATATATATGTCGTATCGGTACATCGAAAATGCGGTTCCATATCAACACAAAACAATTCTACAAGATCTTCTTGAGCCACTAGTAAGCTTGGTGAAAACGAAACACATACTATTAATGGGCAAAGAAATATTTTTTTTATGTTCATACGATAGTCCTACAACTCACACCCAATCGACTGCAGACATCCTAACGATCGCTCCTCATCCAATCCGCATTCAGGAAAGGGCCCGGGAAGTGGCTCACCCACAAACAGGGCTTGAAAAACGCGAATAGGATCAGTGATTTCTAATTTGAAATTTCGATCAGCGTCGAATGCATCCCAACAAGAAGTGGGCTCACCACTGACGAAGAGATATTCTAACATGAAAGCGGTATCAGAGATGTCCACAGTTCCATCCGTATTGGCGTCACCGCGAATGAATGGAGTTTCGGAGCTGGTTATTCGGGCGGGGGTTAAGAACCTGGGTATCACATTCCTGGAACCTGCAGTAAGCACCGTGGTTACCGGAGGTGCGAATTCAGAACTTTTAAATGACTGAGCAAACCTTAATTGAGTACCTACGATCCCAGGATCCTTAATTACTTTATAGGTCACATTTAACACTGAAGTCGTTGACTGGTGTGGTAATCCTTCTCTCCAACACGGAAAAACGAAAGCTATATAACTAGCAATAAATCCAGGAACATCGTAAGCACGAGACATGAGAGGCAAGCAGAACTCATTAACCAATTCAACGACCTCAGTCCCTTCACGAGAAAAATCCTTTAACTCCAAAAACTCTGGATCATGCTCCAAGCCATAAGACCACATGTTGATTCGTTCTTCAGCCGCGAAGACTTTAACGATCAGCTCAATCTCTTCTCCCTCCTCGAATTTCCCGATATCAATTAGGCTCGTGCCCGTGTCTGCGAAATCTAAGATGAATTCAGTATCGCTACAGATAATCCAAGATGGTTGTGGTTCTTCATCGGAGCAAAATGGTACCGCGCTTTCCTCTTGGGCAAAAAGAGTTGCTGACCCGAGAAGGAGAAAAAGTAATTGAAATAAAAGGGTGTTACTTAAATCTTTCATTTTCTTAGTAGTAGGCTCGACCTTCAAGCCGTGTGAAACGATTTTTTAGAGAAGAGTATTTAATTCTTAGGCAACCGAATCATTTGGCTTGGATTTTACTCCAAAAATGAAACCTCTCTTTATAATGAAAGGTAAAACAACAATCTAATTTGCTGCTTTAAATCGCCCCGCGGAGCGGGACGACTACTTTAGTTATGAAATCAAGGTTTGGAAAAGTCAGATAAAACTGAATTGGACTTTAAGGGAGGCCGCTCGTGGAACGAGCGGACTACTATGATCATAAATGGAAATTGAGGTGGGAATAGAAATATATTGATGTAAATAAATTTCACGTAGCCAAAGCCGCCAGGCTTTGGCTACGTAGATTCAGGATTTAGCTAAGGTAATTTGGCTTCTAACGCACGTGCCGCTCAATCCGAGCGATCGCGGCTTGAACTAATTCAGTCGCCGCTTGATAGTCTGTGGCTGAACGAAGATGCAACCAAGTGGGATTTACCCCGTAAGATTCCAACATCCCACCTAATACTTGCGTGTCGACGGAATCAGTATCTTTCTGCCAAAATTGAACATAAGAATTCACTAAGAGTTGAGGGTAATCAGCTGATTCAAAGCCTCTCTTCTTAGCTCGCTTGTGACTTTTTACTTTTCTATAAATCTTGTAACTGAGAAGTCCACCACCCGCGATTATACAGACAGCGCCAATTCCCCAACCCACCGGGTTCCAAGCGTTCGCCCCAGCAACTGCAGCCCCCACAGCTAAGCAAGTAGAAGAGGCCATTCCACCCGCAGCAGCGGTTGCTTCTGCAGCTTTAAATTTGTGTTTGCGCATTGCCTTACCAATTCCAAAGGCAAGTAAGGCCTGAACCCGATCATCCAATTGTGCACCATTGGGAAGATCTTGTAATTTCTTGAGTGCTTTCCCTCGACGCCTTGATTTTTCTGATTGCCAACTACTGCGAACCATCGTTGCTAAACCGGCAACCGCACCGACCCCGGGAAGAGAAGCTGCAGTTCCTGCGCATAAAACAGAGGTTCCACCAGAAGCAACGGACGAAATCGTTCCAACGGATGTTCCAATCGTGGTATAGCCCTTCATGAGGTTCGTACACAAACTGGCACCGCGCCCCTTACGAAGTTTTTTCAAATCGACTTTTGCTTCAGGATGTTTAGCTTTTACATCGCGAGTGAGCTTGTAAATTTGAAAAATATCAATCGAAATAGATAAGACCGTAGCAAAGGCTTGCCAGGTATGATCGACCGACATCACCCCAGCCCCGAAGTCCCCCGTCGCTCCGGATGCATCGTAGGTGGCATAACAAGAATCTTGGCAAGCCATCACCACTTTACTGGTATCTTCAACGGCTTGGTTGATCTGGTGAATATAGTCAGTTCCACCTACCGGACCGGGGGTCGCTCCGGCGAAGTACTCCAGCAAAAACTCGGCGGCCTCTTCGAAGGTGGATTCGTCGTTATCATTGAGAGCTTTTCCTGCATTGTAGATTGCTCTCTCAATTTGCTTCCCACGATCCCCATGAAAGATTTTAGCTAAATGAGCAAAGAGTTGTTCTTGGGTGAGACCGGCTTCAAGATTTTCTAAGCTGACCTCTCCATCGGCAACTTCGAGTTCAACATCCTCTTCTACATTTCTTGATATACGACGAGGAGACATCGCATCTCCTCGATCGATGACAAGATCGTTGTTCGTACAAATGTCAGCGATGACTTGAACATGGGCGGGAGGAGTTTTCGTATTAGCTGAAGAAGTACTTCGATGGTAGATGCGGTGAAAGTCTTCGTCCTTAAAGACCCAGACGGTGGCATCTGCAGGAACTCGAGTATTCTTTACAAAAGCTAAAATACTGGCTTCAGCAACTGTTTCGGGAACCTGATCATTCCGGCCCTTTTCTTCAAATAACCAATCACCATGCTCAGGTGCAGGTCCTTTGTGGCCAATTTGATCTAATTCACGAACCGTTTCTTCCCCTCTTCGATTGCGATACAACCACTGACTATTAGGTGCCTGATACCGCCAAATACGAATACCTTTCGCCATTACATCCTCACGTTCGTTTCAAATTCTTTCGAGATTAATCAAAATCATACTTAAAGGAGTCATCTTCGACTCCTACGTGAATCCTTTGAATCTCTTCGCCTTCCATAAGGCGTGTAAGAACTTCACCACTGACTTCAGGAAGAACAGTATTGGTGAGAATGGAGTCAATCATACGACCACCGCTGTCTAACTCAGTACAACGACTGGCAATCAGCTTCACCACGGCATCATCGTAAGTGAATGGCACATTATGATGCTCTTCCACTCGCTTTTGAACGCGCCCCAATTGAAGCTTCGTAATCTCACCGATCATCTCATCACTCAAGGGATAATAGGGAATGGTGACCAACCTTCCCAGAAGGGCGGGTGGGAATACCTGAAGCAAAGGCTCCCTCAACCCTTTGGCCATCCCCTCAGGGTTGGGCATCAGCTCGGGATCTTTGCACATATTCATAATGAGATCGGTGCCCACATTGGACGTTAAAAGTATCAACGTATTTTTAAAATCAATAACTCGACCTTCACCATCTTCCATGACTCCTTTATCGAAGACTTGAAAGAAGATTTCGTGAACATCAGAGTGCGCCTTTTCAACTTCGTCTAATAGCACCACGCTGTAGGGACGACGACGTACGGCTTCTGTTAATACACCCCCTTCACCGTATCCGACATAGCCGGGAGGAGCTCCCTTGAGAGTCGAAACGGTGTGCGCTTCCTGAAATTCACTCATGTTAATCGTGATCAGGTTTTGCTCACCCCCGTAGAGAGTCTCTGCCAAGGCGACGGCCGTTTCGGTTTTTCCCACACCGGATGGACCACAAAGCATGAACACGCCGATGGGCTTGTTGGGATTATCAAGATTAGCGCGGGATGTTCGAACGCGCTTTGCAATCATTTCTAAAGAGTGATCTTGTCCGATCACGCGCTTCCCGAGGTTGTCAGCCAAGTTAAGCACAGTTTCGAGTTCGTTCTTTACAACTCGACCGACCGGGATTCCCGTCCAACTTTCAACCACCGTTCCCACGGCGACTTCATCGACGCTCGGCAGAATCAAGGGCTTCTCACCTTGAAGCTCTTTGAGATCCCCTTGTAATTTTTGCAGTTCCTCGAAGAGCTCCGCTCGTTTATCTGGAGAAAGTTCTTCGACACCTTCAGCTTGAGCCGCTTCATCGGCAGCTTTTTCGAGTTCACTTTCAGTTCCCTCGACTTCACTCGCAGCCCCTCGAAGCTCTGAACGTAGCTCGAGAATTTTATCGACGAGTTCCTTCTCGTCGTTCCAACGTTTCTCTAATCCTTCGAGACGAGTTTCTTCTTCAGCAAGCTTCGTTTCAGCCTCGCTCTTACGATCTCCGATGTCGACTCCTACTGAAGATTCACGCTCGATGATTTCTAATTCAGTTTTAAGCGCTTCGATGCGCCTTCTCGAATCATCCACTTCGGCCGGGACAGCATGCTGGCTGATGGCAACACGTGCAGCCGAGGTATCTAAGAGACTCACGGCCTTATCCGGAAGTTGACGATCAGGAATATAGCGATGAGAAAGATTGACGGCGGCTTCCAAAGCTTCATCCAATATCTGCACTCGATGGTGTTTTTCCATCACTGAAGCCACGCCGCGCATCATCAAGATCGCTTTGTCTTCCGTGGGTTCTTCGACTTTAACCACTTGGAATCGACGCGTCAGAGCAGGATCTTTTTCGATGTGTTTTTTGTATTCGGCCCAAGTGGTCGCCGCAACGGTTCGCAAAGTTCCCCGGGCTAGAGCAGGCTTGAGAAGGTTAGCAGCATCTCCGGTTCCCGCAGCTCCTCCGGCTCCGATCAATGTGTGGGCCTCATCGATAAACAAGATGATGGGGGTCTCAGAAGATTGAACTTCTTCGATCACCTGGCGAAGACGATTCTCAAATTCACCTTTCATGCTGGCACCGGCTTGGAGTAAACCGATGTCCAATGATAGCAATCGAACATTTTGAAGAGGCGGAGGCACATCGCCAGCGGCAATCCTTAAAGCAAATCCTTCGACGACGGCCGTTTTACCTACACCCGCTTCACCGGTGAGAATGGGATTGTTTTGACGACGTCGCATCAAGATGTCGACGATCTGACGAATTTCTTCATCTCGACCCACGATCGGGTCGATCTCTCCATTGCGAGCTTTCTCGGTCAGATCAACGGAGAATTGTTTCAATGCTTCTTGCTTACCCATTTGAGCGGGTGACATCGCACCACTGGCTTCACCGGGAACAGCTCCTCCCCCCACTTGCGAACCATCTTGTGCTCCAAGTTCTCCTTCGAGGGAATCACCGACGACCTCATCAAAACGATCGACGAGAGTGTCGAGCTTCACCTTCTCAAACTCTTGGGAAATACTTAAAAGCGCATTTCTCAAACCACTCGTTTTGAGGATACCCACGATGAGATAACCGGTTCGTACCTTGGAATCTCCAAAGAGTAACGATGCGTAAACCCAGGCTCGTTCAACGGTCTCTTCCACGTGAGAAGATAAATCAGAGATAGAGGTCGATCCCCGGGGCAATCGATCTAAAGCATCAGTGATATCCTTCGCCAAACGAGAAGGTTCAATATTGAACTGCTTGACGATGCGATGGAGATCGGAATCTTGAAGCTGAAGAATTTGGTGAATCCAATGGGTCAGTTCGACGTAAGGGTTACCCCGCATCTTGCAAAAGACGGTAGCACTTTCGATAGCTTTGTAACCGACGCGGTTCAACTTGCCGAATAGAGCAGCTCGGCCGATCTCAGTCATGGGAATACTCCTGGTGGTGTCAACGATCTGTTTCTAAGATCGATGTTGTTTTAAATTTCAGTTAATTTTTTGTTTCTCGCCCCTGTAGCGCCTGGGCTTGTCCCAGGCTTTTCCCTGAAGTCCTTCATAATTTTGAAATAGGAACTGTTTCTTTAAGGAAGGCCACCCACAAGGGGTGGCGCTACATTTGGATAACGAAATTAGGATGATCAGGGCGGAGGATTAAAGATCAACTGACTTGCATCAGTTTCACTTTCTCGACTGCTCAACCAGGTTGTCCAACCTAGCTTGCTCGTACCCCCTAATTTCAGTGGTGGGATCTCTTGTTTCTTCAAGATGAGTTGAACTTCCCAAGACAACTCAAACCCGATGTAGTTTCTTACGATATCGCGAAGTTTGATCTGGCTTTCACCGCGAGGTAGAAGCCGTTCAAAATCTTGGAAAGAAAGAGGCCCCATCTTAATTCTAAATTTTTGCTGACACTCCCAGACCCGAGCACCGACAACTAAGTTTCGACCTAAGATTCCCGTCTCATCGGAAGCCCCCAACTGGCAACGGTATTCTTGAGGAAGCTCCAGCCATTGCCCCACAAATTCATCGATGTCGGTCGGTACACAAAAGAAGTTTTCGATGATCGCCCGCAAGCCTTGAGCACTACGAGTTTGAGCTGAAAGGAGCCCAGCATTGTAGAGCTTGGCCAAATCGGGCATCTGATCTCGGTTTTGTAAGCTTTCAAAACCTAAACCAAATTGAGAGCCAACGTACCTTCCAAAGTAATCATCCTGAGGTCGATCGAAACTCACTTCAGGGCGGGTTGACGACCAAGCCCGGTAAAACAAAGCGAGCAAGCGATGGTGAAACACATCGGCAAATCGGGCGAAGGTGTAATCTTTTTCGTGACGAATACGCTCGCGAGCGTATTCCGTCAAGTGGATCGGCAGCGCTCCGTTCGGACCAAACAAACCGAAGAAGTAAGTGGAGAGTCGAGGTGCGCGGCCTTGAGTCCCGGGATCAAATTCAGCGAGAGTTGAGGGAGCAAAGATCATCGAAGGCTTTTGAGAAAGACGAACCGGATCATCTTTCACCTTATAACCTTCTCCTAATCGGGGACGATCAGGGAATTTGCATTCAATTCTTCTCAACGCTTGGAAGAAACCGAATTTGTGCGGTTCCTTGGACAAGGCGTTGAAGAGCTCTACAGCACTTGTCGCCGTCCGGTCCGCATTGGCCATCGGATTACCTCACCTCGTTCCACAGTTGAGATCACCGTCTCGGTGAATGAATTTAACGAGACATACTTCGTAAAAAATTGCTCCAAGACCGAGCCAATCAAAAAGGCGCCGGTACCTTCAAATGAAGCTTCATCTAAATCTAATTGAATTTCCAAGCCACGTGCAAACGCCAATGGGCCGGGACCTGTTATTCTCCGCGTGATCGGTTTCGACGAAATGGATCGTACACCTTCTACTTGCTTACGAATTTGAGCATTCCCATCTTCGGCGTACAGAGACAACAACTCACGCAAAGCCGAAGCTCCTTCTTCAGGATTCGAATCCACCAACGAGAGATAATTTAAAGTCAAATGGCTGATCAACCGCCAACTGGATCCCGACAAGGCAAAGGATGCCCGAGGTCGAGTGGGTCCGTTGATACATTTAATGGAGTTGACGGGTGCCGCTTCTTTTAAATTGAAATCCGTTCGCCCCTGACCGATCGGCATATGGAGAGGTAGATCTCGATTGGTACAAAGAGTGTCCAATGACAATTGCCTCAGATTCTCGCTGTAGGGTGCTTCCGTCCCATCGACTAGGGAAAGGTGCACTTCACTTCCGATGTAACTCGATCGAGGACCGTAACGTCGTTGCTTCTGAGAAAGCATCCGCGGTTCACGAATCAAGGTGTAATAAGCGAGATCTTTTCGGTGGCTGGTCAAATCCGTCGAGGCGTAGAAGGGACGAAATTCTGTTTCTTGTTCTTTTCGAGTACCGTGCCCTAAAACTTCTAAGACTTGATAGACCTCAAAATCTAAAGGACGAGTGCGGTCCGGGACGATGTGATACTCTGACGTTCGATCATTGACATTGATCCGATCCGCTCGCTTGGGAAACAAGTTGATGATCGGTACACAGTAAAGACTAAAATTTTCTTCACTGAGAATGTTTTCTAAGCGAGATTCGCCACGGTCCAAGAGGATGTAGATATCGATTTTCTTACCGCCGATCCGTTTTAAAGATGGATTCAATCCTTTTAAATCGGCGAACAAGAAACGCTGTGGAAAAGCGAAGTATTCATGGAGCAATCGATAACCCTGAAACGAACGTAATCCGTAGGGTAGCAAAGCGTGATCATCGTCAAACCCTAAACGCCGTATCGAATTCTTTCCTAAAAGTCCTTCGCGAACAGGGTCTATTTTTTCATTCCAAGGAGGCGCCTGATCATGACTCCTGACCAAGACCCCTAATGCGTCAGAGAAAAACTGCTCAAAGATGTGAACGGGAACTTCTTCAGGGCCGCGAAAGTATAGGGGCAAGTTCTCTAATGGGAGAGCATCGAAGCTTAATCCTGCCGTGGTCTCTAAAGTAAGCCGGATGGCCGCTCGTACCTTTTTCTTTCCGGTGGGATCCACTCGGCCGACTTCGCGTAACTTGGAATAGTACTTCGCTTCGGTAATTTTAATCGGCCAAAGAGTGACATCTTGTGAGGTGCGGTATTCACAAGGAGTTTGCTCACCCTTGCCGATCATACTTCTAAGGCTGGAATGCCTTGGAATTTTGAATCCCGCTGCTAACGATCCCTCTGTGAGATCCGGCTGAAATTCAGCGATCGCCATCGAAGGAGTCGGGGCGAGATAATGGGGATAGATACACTCTAATAAATGCTGAGTGAATTGGGGGAATTGAGAGTCGAGCTTAAGTTGAACTCGAGAAGAAAGAAAGGCGAAACCTTCTAGCAAGCGTTCGACATATGGATCTGCACACTCAAACTCGTCGAGAGCTAAGCGCCCCGCAATTTTCGGGAATTCCTTCGCAAATTCTCCACCGACTTCTCGGAGATGCTGAAGTTCTCGATTGTAGTAATTCTTCAGTCGGGGATCCATCAGGCTTCTATATTCTCACTATCCCAGCAAATTTTATGACTTGTCTTCCTTTTGAGCTGAAGGAGTGCTTCCCATCCCTTCATTCAAGGAAACGGCTCCCGTTTCTAAATCGACTTCTGTTTTTAGATACAGCCTTTCGGGAATAGGATGCGCCCAAAGCTGACCTTCGATTTCAAAGATAACGGAATTTTGATTCATCCGCTGCTCGTCGACAACAACTCGAACCTTGAGGGTCTCGCGAAGAATACGAGGCTCGAAGTCCCAAATCGCTTGCCTAAGAACTCGCTCTACGCTGGTTACATCTAAGCCTGCAGCAGAGAGACCACTCAGATCTGGCAAACCAAAGTTGAGAACGGATCGAGCGATGTGTGGGGTATCTTCTAAATCTGTAACTGAAGTTAAGTTTCCTGTATTCAGTAACCAGGTCAGATCTCGAAAAACTCCCTCACGAAGTTTCCTTAAGGAAAGTACGCGTTTATCGCGCGACTCTTTGGTTTTTTCTGGCTCATCATCACGTAAGCGATCGAGGAGAGAAGGTTGTAATTTCTCACTGGGAATCAGCTCAGCCATGATGAAGTCCTATTCCTTAGATTCAGATGAATTCTTATGAATCGCCGATCGTCGCCCCTTCTTCCAATGTATCGAGAGTGAGCTCTCGAACATCTAAAAGAGGGTAATCTCCTTGATTCGTCGTCAAGATTCTTTGCCCAATACCTTTGTAGGCATCTTTAGAAAGTTGATCCCACTCGGTCTTTCGAGCCATGACCAAGAAACCATCTTCACTTTTCTCAGTATCGGGATATCGCGTAGGAATCATCCCTACCGACTGGCCTCCATTCGACCATGTGAATTGAGCGGGAGTCCAAACGAAATCTCTTAAGTCAGCCGGTTCTTCGATCACCAAATTGTGGATGCGGTGTAATGGGATCCACGAGTAGCGTCCTTCCACAACGGCTTCTAGCATCGGCCCGATTCTTGAATCCGCATCGGCGATCCATTCGAATGCTTCACCATTGATCGTACCGGTAGTAGCGGGTGCCGATTCAAAGGCTTCGCCTCTCAATTGGGCTGCTTGCTCATGATTTCCGGAAGCCGAGAGTTTCAAGGCTTCAAAGATCAACGCGATCCACTGCTCAGGTTCCCCAAAAACTAAGGGGGTTCGATTCCCGGCGAAGACTTCCGACCGGAAGACTTCACACTGAACGGCATCTCGATAAGCGTGAACCATCGCTAAGTTTGCTGGATCCAAATCACCCGAAACATTCAACTGATTGAGAGCTCTCTCCCATTGGCCCACAAGAGCTAAAAGCTGAAAGAGGAAAATTCGGTACTTCACGTTGGAAGGGTCATCCCGGACGGCATCTTGAAGTTGAGCCAAGGCCTCGGTGACTTTACCTTCCCGCAAACTTTGTTCGGCGAGCATATGAGTATTCCTTTGGAGGGTTTGAATTGAAAACACCCTGCTTTGGATTCCAGTGATGATGAATTTGGAATCGAAAGCAGGGTGAAGCGCTTCAATTCAATACTAGCTTTCCATTGAGAAAGCAGAGACTAAGCCTGCTTGGGATCCAGCAGGCCACAAACTTAGGCTCGCAGAGTCTAAGTTTGTGGAGTGCAGGCAATGCGGAAGCATTGCCGAAACGATTGAAACGAAACCCGAAGGATCTTGTTTCAATATAAAAGACTCAGTGCTTTTCGTTATTGGTTTCAATATTCCAAGTCATTTTCAACTCACCACCATCCTTAGAACCATCTTTCTTTTGTGGTTGGTAGCGGTATTCAAACTTACCGAAGTTGAGAGTGAGGCTCTCCGTTAGGCGGTCTTCACCACCGCTTCCGCCCGTCGAAATGCTTGTAATCAAAACATCTTTCAAGACGATCGTAATGTATTCAATTTGTGACTTACCACCCGCTTTTCGAACTACGAGAGTCGCTTCGTCGTAGTGAGTTCCATTACAACAGGCGAGGCTGAGAGCAGTCGTCGCCTTATCGACATACTTCACAAAGCTAAGGTCTTGAACGTTTACTTTTCCTGATCCGCCGCCACCACCATGGTGCATGGTTCCTGACTGGCTCATTCCCCAGCCCCATGAAAGGACGTCGATTTCGCCTTTATGCGCATGATCAACGGCTTCCCCACCAATATCCCCAATTTTGATAAACATATCGACGGCCATGACGGCCTCCTTTCAAATCTTTTTAGCGAGTTCGGTAAATGAGAGCGAGGGAAAGCCTTCCTGGCTTTTCATGTCCTCTACGCCTTGATAACGAGCCCCAACCCTCCGAACGGACGCTTTTAATTCTATAAAAAATTGCAGCCAAAGACGTCAGTCTTTAGGCCTTAAAAAGCTGTAGCCAAATTCGCCAGAATTTGGGCGCAATTCGCTTAATTTAAAACGGATCGCGCCCAAATTCTGGCGTCTTTGGCTACAAAAACTTATTCCTTAGCCGAAGGTAACTTCGATACCAACCGAAGTGATACCGTCAAACCTTCTAATTGGTAGTGAGGTCGGAGGAAGAATTTAGAAGTGTAGTAACCAGGGTTACCTTCGACTTCTTCGACGACGACTTCAGCTGCGGCCAATGGCTTTTGAGCTTTGACTTCTTCAGAAGAGTGAGCAGGGTCACCGTCGACGTAATTTAAAATCCAGTCCTGCAGCCAACGTTGCATGTCATCTTTCTCTTTGAAAGATCCGAGCTTGTCGCGAACGATACACTTGAGATAGTGAGCGAAACGACAACTGGCAAAGAGATAAGGAAGGCGCGCGGCTAAGTTGGCATTTGCGGTCGCGTCGGGATCATCGTACTCAGCGGGTTTTTGTAAAGACTGAGCTCCGATGAAGGCGGCGAAGTCTGAGTTCTTTTTATGAACTAATGGCATAAATCCATTTTTAGCGAGTTCGGCTTCGCGGCGGTCGGAGATAGCGATCTCCGTTGGGCATTTCATATCAACGCCACCATCGTCCGTGGGGAAAGTGTGGCAAGGCAAGCCTTCGACGGCTCCACCGGACTCCACTCCACGAATCCTTGAACACCAACCATAGAGTTTGAAGGAACGGGTGATATTCGTCGCCATGGCGAATGCGGAGTTCGACCAAGTGTATTTGCTGTGGTCGGCACCTTCGACATCCTCTTCGAAGTTAAATTCTTCGACGGGATCGGTTTTAGCACCGTAAGGAAGACGCGAAAGGAATCTCGGCATCGCTAAGCCGATATAACGTGAATCTTCGGATTCCCTCAATGAACGCCAGGGAGCGTATTCGGGAGTTTGGAAAATCTTGGTGAGGTCACGTGGATTACTGAGCTCTTGCCAGGAATCCATTTGCATGAGACCGGGGTCACCTCCGGCGATGAAGGGTGAGTGAGCTGCCGCAGATACTTGGGCGATCTCTCCGAGCATTTCCACATCGGGAGGACTGTGGTCAAAGTGGTAGTCCCCTACGAGACAACCGTAAGGCTCGCCACCAAATTGGCCGTATTCTTCTTCGTAAAGTTTCTTGAAGATCGGGCTTTGATCCCAAGCCGTTCCTTTGAACTTCTTGAGGGTTTTACCCAGGTCTTTCTTCGAGATGTTCAAGACGCGAATCTTGAGCATTTCATCGGTTTCAGTGTTGTTAACGAGATAATGTAATCCCCGCCAGGAACCTTCAAGTTTTTGGTAGTCGGCGTGGTGCAAGATCAAGTTCACTTGTTCAGTCAACTTTTGATCGATCTCGGCGATGATCGCTTCGATCGACTTGATCGCATCGTCAGAGACTAAACTCGAGTCAGCGAGGGCTTGTTCAGCCAGAGTTTTAACCGCTGTTTCAACGGCTTCCTTCGCCTTGTCAGACTTGGGTTTAAACTCTTTGTTTAGAAGCGACGCGAAATCGCTATCCGCCAGGGATTCACCCTGCGCCTGTTGTTCTGGGGAGGTGTTGGCTTCAGCTTCTGACATGATGATTACTCCTCAGCTGCTGGGGTTGATTCTTCTGCGGGAGGACTCTCACCACCACCATCATCGGGCTTAGGTGCTGAAGCTAAGGATTGCAACAATGCAGGATCAGCTAAAGCCTTCTTGATCAAGTCTTCAGCCCCACTTCTTCCATCCATATAGGTGAGAAGGTTGGCGAGTTGAGTTCTCGCGTCCATCAGCTTTCTCAAGGAATCAACTTTTCTCGCCACAGCGGCGGGAGAGAAATCATCCATGCTCTCAAAAGTCATGTCGACCGCGAGATTTCCTTCACCCGTCAAGGTGTTGGGTACGTTGAAGGCAACGCGAGGTTTCATCGACTTGAGACGTTCGTCGAAATTATCGACATCGATTTCAAGGTACTTACGATCAGCAACCGCAGGAAGATCTTCAGCCGGTTTGCCGGAAAGGTCAGCCATGACCCCCATAACAAAAGGTAGTTGAATCTTCTTTTCAGCTCCGTAAAGCTCGACATCGTATTCGATCTGAACACGAGGGGCTCGATTTCGAGCGATGAATTTTTGACTGCTCTGTTTTGCCAAGGGACACCCCCTGTAGTTAAAGGATGGTTAAAGCCCGAATCGGCGCCAGGCCTAAAATATGTTTCAATCGAACTTCAGAGAGATCATTGGAAGGAGGGATCGGAATCTCCGAGAAATATGCCCCAAAGTGCAGGCTTTCTCATCATCCGAAAGGAGTTCGCTTAATGAAGCTTGTTCTATCCCCTTCCCTGACCTGACTTCGCAGTTTCGAACTGACATTCAGTGCTACTCGACTGCGTCGTGAGCTCAGTTGATCCTACTGAAGGATCCAATTCCTGTTGTGCTTAACGCTATGGGGGGTGATTACGGACGGTTTAATTCAAAAATTTTCGACAGTTGAAAAAAACCGGCATCCACCTCCCGAAAGAACAAAGTTGAAGTCGTTCGCTGTAAGAAAAGTTAACGTTCCCAAAACGGATGGTTAATTCAGCCTGATACAGCAGAGCGAGAGATTTTTAAGAAAAGTGCGACCTATTTTCTCAGCCATCCCTCAGCTTATCCCAAACAAAAGAGGGCGTACCTAAACGCTTAGAGCAAAGATCTGCCTAGCCTAAATTCAGGCCCCTTGGCCACCTTGATACCCTCACTCCTCATTTGTGTCAACCCCTGTCACTAACTCGGTTTGCGAAATTCCGTCAGGAGCGATGTCTTTCATGATGTCGATGAAGTTCATATCGACGAGCCGGCGGGCTCTTTGTAGTAAAAAGGGGATCGGGCTGGAGGGCTCGTGCCGTTCGTAGTATTGGCAAATTTTATCGAGAAAGCGAATGACGTCTTTTCGAGAATTCACCTCATCTCGGGGAGGCGCGGGAGCTTGGGCGGCGGGAACTCCACCGGATTCTGCGGGTTCATCTTCAGAGGAAGCCTCGGGCTCTCCACTCCCCTCGACAGCGACTCCTCGTTCTTGCAATTTCTCGTCGAGAAGGCTCAAAAGAGGCTTTAACGCACTCACTAAGCTCGAAAGCTCGATACTGTTTTCAACCCCAACTTGCTCAGTGAACTTTGATTGGAGTGACTCGATGGCATGGATCGAGCCCTGGATGGCGGCTTGGGTAGCCTGGAGATCTTCGACCTCACACTCCATAAAGGCGCCATTGATGGCAGCGGGATCGGGGGATTCTTGATCTTCGGAGGTCTGGACGACACCTTCTGCAACCTGGTAGTCCCTAAAGCTATAACTACCCAAGGCTCTTGAGCTTACAACGGGAGCCAGAAGGAGCGGGCGGATCCCAATATCTTGATCTGCCAGAGGGAGAAGAGAATTAACCCGAAAGATGGGGTCGCCATCATCGGGATCCAGTCGAGGGTGAACCCCCTCCCATCGCTCTTCGATAAGCCTTTGAAGCAATTGGATACCTTCGTGAAATCCGACAAAGCCGGCTTCGTGAAGGAGGGCCCGGGTGAGATAAATCCCAGCGCGGAGATCGTGGCTCCGTCCGAGGATATCTAAAGCCTTGGTTTTAACTTCCCGCCAATTCGGTTCCTCAGCGGGGATGATGGTGTCACCGTACTGCTCCTCGGCCTTTCCCTTGGCGAGTGTTTGCATCTCAAGGAAGGCAGCATCGTATTCTAAATCCATTCCGCAAGGGTCATCTCCCTCACGGTCAGCTAAGAGTTGATCGAGATCGATCTGGCTCATCGTGAACTCCGGATATTCAATTTAAAGGGAACTCATAAGAAAGTTGGCTAGCGATGCGATGAAAGCTCTGCTCAACCAAGTTCAGTTCTTTTTATCGGCAAAAGCCAAACCGAGGTCGAGCACAAGTTGACAAAAGTCTAACCAAGATTATCGGGCCTTTCACCCGCCTTCATAGGAGTTAACTCTCCGGGGCGAAAGTTCGGACATAAAAAATCGTTAAAAGCACAACTTAGAGGGTAAGTACTTATCGATGAGCCCCTGATAGTAAGATTTGAGCTCGCTCACCTTCGGAGCCACGGGGCACTTGCTATAAAGATCGAAAGGATTGAAGGCTCGGACCCATTTGAACATTTCGCGGTCATGATCATTCATGAGGTGTTGGTAGGCGCCTTCGGTATGGCAGGGATAGAAGGAGTGATAGCGAATCATGTAAAGGGCGGGTTCCGGCAGATAATCCTTCACCACATGATACATGTATTCATCGTGGCCCCAGGAGAGCTGAACGTTATCGAGCCCACAACCCTCTTCGTAAATTCCCAGGTCGGTTTGGTACTGTTCGTTTTGAGAGTCAGCGTTCGCTTCAAAGTATTCTGGATAAACAATCTTGTCGGAAAAGGCGCAGCCCACGGGAAACGTATCTCCAACGACTGCCCATTGAGGCTCACCGAAATGGCAAAGTAATTTTCCCAGATCATGAATTAAGCCAGTGAGAATAAACCAATCCGGATGACCCTTGGCCCTTACGGCTTCGGCTGACTGTAAGAGGTGAATGATCTGAGGGAGATCGTTATCGGGGTCGGAATCATCGATCAGAGTATTCAGGAGCTCGATGGCATCCCAAGTACTCATCTCTTCTTTATCCAACTTCAGGTACTCTTCTTTTTTCTTCTTAACGAAGTCAAAAGTCTGATGCTGATGGTTGAGACGATAAAACTCCTTCACACTATCTCGTGAAGGATCTTCATAATTACGATAGTCTTCACGATCTTTATGAGTGTCGATGCCATCTTCCAAATCTTCTTCCGTGTACCGGAATTTTAGAAAATCTTCCCACTCTTCTAAGTTTTCAAGGGGCTCGTTAGCAGGGGAAGGTGAGGGAGTTGGCTTATCTTTTGATGAATCAGACATTGGATATACAAGAATTAGAATTGAAGCGAATTTTCAGAATAATGGTGAGTCCGCTATTCTCCGCGATATATACTGTCGACGTCCAGTAGCTAAGAATATTTTTTATTGGCAAAAGAAAAGACAAACTAAAAGGTCAAATGAATGCCTGAATCACGAGGGATGCTCACCCTTACCAGCCTCGAGAGTGCGGTTCAATCGGATGACATCGACACAATCCTGGCCGTGTTTACGGATCTTTACGGTCGGTTTGTTGGAAAGCGTTTCGATGCGGATTTCTTTTTAGAATCGATCGCCCGCGACGGAACTCACGGCTGTGATTACCTACTGACCGTCGATATGGAGATGGAACCCATTTCAGGTTATGCCTTCGCCAACTGGGAAAAAGGCTACGGTGACTTTCATCTCGTTCCCGATCTGTCGACCTTGAGAAGAGCCACCTGGCTCGACCGAACGGCAATTGTTATCTGCGATGTGTTAGATGACTCGACGCACGACCTCGTCCCCGTCGCCCCCCGCTCACTTTTACGCCAACAGTTAGAAGTGTGCACTCAAATGGGATATGAAGCCTTTTCCGCATCAGAGTTAGAATATTATCTCTTCTCCGATTCATTTCGGGAGGCCTTCGACAAAGGTTATATGAAACTCGACCCTGCAGGATGGTACATCGAAGATTACCATGCTCTTCAAGGCGCACGAACAGAACCTTTCAATGGATCCCTAAGGCGACATTTAAGAGATAGCGGCGTCGCTGTTGAAAATACCAAAGGGGAGTGGGGCTTGGGTCAGCACGAACTCAATATCAGATACACCCCTGCTCTAGAGATGGCCGACCGCCATTGCATCTACAAACAGTGTGCTAAAGAACTCGCCGATAGCATGGGAATGAGCGTTTCGTTCATGGCGAAGTACGACCAAGATTCAGCCGGTTCAAGTTGCCACGTGCACGTCAGCCTATGGAAGAACGAAAAGAATGCGTTCTTTGGCGGAAGTAAGCTAGGCCCCATTTCTTGTAGCGATGTCTTCAAATGGTTCTTAGGTGGCTGGATTGAGAAAGTACCGGAGTTGATGGTGTTCTACGCACCGACAGTCAATTCTTACAAACGTTATCAAAGCGGGTCCTGGGCCCCCACCAGCTTGGCTTGGAGTCACGATAATAGAACGGCAGGCTTTCGCGTTGTCGGGAGCGAATCTAGCTTGAGAATCGAGTGTAGAATTCCCGGGGCCGATTGTAATCCTTACTTAGTTTACACCGCCGCTCTCGCGTCAGGTTTAGCGGGTATTCGAAATCGAATTGAACCGCCTCCTATCTTTGAAGGAGATGCCTACAACGTTGAAGAATTACCTCAAGTCCCAAAAACTTTAGAAGAAGCGACTGAAAACTTCTCGAAAAGCTCTTTTGCCAGAGAGACCTTCGGTGATTTTGTCGTCGATCATTACACTCATTTTTTCAAAACAGAATATGAAGCTTTTCAAGCTGCCGTAACCGACTGGGAACGCAAGCGGTACTTTGAAAGGATCTGACTTGGACTCTTCAGGTGCTCCCTTGATCGGCCTGACGACCTACGGCCGAAACGAAGAAAATCAAATTTACCTACCCGCTGAGTACTCAGATTCAGTTCGGAGAGCTGGAGGCATTCCCGTCTTAATCCCCCCCGGAGAAAAAAAGTGGCGTGAACTCTTAAGCCAATTAGATGGCTTCATCCTTACCGGAGGAGGAGATATCGATCCCGCTCTCTACGGTGGAAAAGATCATCCCGATGTTTACATGGTCGATCGAGAGCGAGATGAATTAGAGATCGAGATCGCCAAGCACTTACTAAAGAGCACGATGCCAACGCTTGGCATTTGCAGAGGAACTCAAGTACTCAATGTCGCTCAAGGGGGTACTTTGATCGAACATCTACCGGATGAGGTGGGTGAAGAAGTCAAACATCGATTACCGCCAAGAGAACCGACTCCTCACTCGGTGAGTGTTCAGTCAGGTTCAAAATTGAGTTCCATCTTAAAAGAAACAGAAGTGGAAAGTGCATCTTGGCATCACCAAGCCATCCGTGATTTAGGTGAAGGATTTAAGGCAGTAGCCCAAGCTCCCGATGGAGTCTTAGAAGCCTTTGAAATGCCCGATCATCCCTGGTTGATCGCCGTTCAATGGCATCCGGAACTCACCGCCGAAACATCGGAGCCTCAGCAACGATTATTCGATGCCTTGGTCAGGGTTAGCAGGCACTAGTAGTAGGCTCGCTCCGCGAGTCGTACGAAGCAAAACAATGTATCTGAGGGACTGAACCTCAAAAACTTGTAAGTTAAACTGACGGTTAAAGCCAAATTTAGAAATTAAAGTCTTATCAAAATTTAAGGAGTACGACTCGCGGAGCGAGCCTACTACTAAAACATGCCCCCAAGATTAAAAAACAAAGTCGCCGTCATCACCGGAGCTGCCAATGGTATCGGTTTAGAAACACTTAAAGTGTTTCTGAGTGAAGGAGCCAAAGTTGTCGCCGTAGACCTGCAAGAAGAAGCAGGTCAAAAAGTAGTTGAAGAACTTCAAAGTGAAGGGGAAGTCGTCTTTCAAAAAGCCGACGTGTCTTCTGCTAATGATTGCCAAGCCATGATTCAACGAGCGGAAGATGAGTTTGGGCGATTAGATATCCTCTTCAACAACGCGGGCATCATGCACTCTGATGATGGAGATGCTGAAAGCACTGAAGAAAACATTTGGGAATTGACGATGAAGATCAATCTAAAAGGAGTTTACCTCGGTTGTAAGTACGGCATCCCCGCCATGAAAAAAGCTGGAGGAGGCTCAATTATCAACACCGCCTCTTTTGTTGCCAAATTAGGAGCAGCCACCCCTCAACTCGCCTACACCGCAAGTAAAGGTGGAGTATTAGCAATGACACGCGAACTTGCCGTCATTCATGCGCGTGAAAACATTCGCGTTAACGCTCTTTGCCCCGGGCCCCTGAGAACAGAATTACTGATGAAATTCTTGGACACCGAAGAAAAGAAACAGCGCCGATTGGTTCACATTCCTATGGGGCGATTTGGAGAAGCCGCGGAAATGGCGAAAGCCACTTTGTTCTTAGCTTCCGACGATTCATCTTATGTCACGGGAACGGATTTTTTAGTCGACGGTGGAATTACCGCGGCTTATGTGACACCGGAAGGGTAGTAGGCACACGCTGTGTGCCGTATTAGATTCACCGTCCAACTTGGCTACTGAGTCTTAATTCCATCTGAGGCGAATCGCTGCTAAAACGAAATTGTTCCTTAAGCGACCCAGGGCGTTGCCCTGGGCTATGAAGTTGCGGGCTTACAGCCCTTGGATGTTTGTATCCATACATTAAAGGACCAATAAATGTATTAATTAGCCGGAAGCGCTAGCGAAGGGGTCTTACTCGCGAGACATAACTCAATTGTTATTCACGCTCTTTTTGAAAGTAGAATAATTTTACTCTGAGGGCACACAGCGTGTGCCTACGACCCTAAACTACTTTAAAACCCAATAAAGAACCGCCATCACCACAAGAGTTATGATCGTAAATACGATCAGGGGATTCCAACCCGTCCTCGAAAAGAAATGAGTGATGTTCCAACGCGAAGGTTTCACCGGCTATCACCTTCAACTTGGAGCAGGACGCGGTTCGACGTAACGCACTTCATAAAAATCGATAATATCGACGTGACCGTAGACGAGCAATCCATAGAGACCACAGGCGGTGGTGACGGGAAAAAAAGTTAAGTCGATCAAATCTAACCAAGACAATGTTAATCCTAACAGACGCGATTTTTTTAAGAACGAAGCTTTAAAAATACCTTTTCTCCAGCCCGCCTTCTTTGAAGCTCGAAGCCCCCACAAAGAGTAAAGAGAATGAAGCAAGCGAATCAAAGCGATCAATCCCAACACGATTCCGATGATTAAAAACATCGTCGTGTCCCCATCCTTTAAAGCGTGAAATCTAGACAGAGTTGTGTTGAAGGGATTCGAGGGAATGTTCTGTGGATTAGAGTAGTACAAAAACAATCCAGCCAAAGCCAATCCGCCGAGGGAACGAATGATGTAAATGATATTTAAAAACAGGA
This sequence comes from Planctomycetota bacterium, assembly GCA_028280485.1. Classification (GTDB taxonomy): domain Bacteria; phylum Planctomycetota; class UBA8108; order UBA8108; family JACQVS01; genus JANQLS01. The sequence goes on along the minus strand of JANQLS010000136.1, from coordinate 26,287 downwards.
GGTGGGAAGTCATCGAAGAATCAATCTTTTCTATTTTCTTTAACCGCGCTTAAAAAATTCAGTGTCAATATCTGAAACTTCGAAGATCACTTCGCCGAGTTGAATCTTCATATCGGGACTTACGGGGAAGAGTATACCCGGCTCGACTTCAATTCGACTTCCATCTTTTCGTTCGACAACAACTTGCCCATCGACACTCCCTAAGTAAACTTCCCCTGAATCAAAAATCAATGTGGCGTGATTCCCTAAGATACCTAATTCATCGGGTAAGCGAAGTCCAGCTGAAACTCCGGAACCGATCGTGAGCCTTCGGAAAACTAAGTAATATTTGTGAAGGGGATGGTTGTTCCCGCGAGTAAGTCGAACGTAGTCGACAGAACAATCGGGATCACTGTATCCGATCCCCTCTTGGTCAAGTTGATCTTTTTCATCTAGGCCGGTGATAAATGAAAGATCGTAGGCATCCCGTTTCTTATTCCTCAATGATCGGTAGCCTTCAATTTCTAAGGCTTGATCTCCTAATGAAAGGTGAAAACGATCGGATTGCACTTTCACATCTTCACGGCTTCTCAATCCGCCCACTACGATACCAAAGCGAGAATCTTCATCTGGGCGAATCCAAAGGTTATTCTTAGCCAGCCCGATACTTCCAACACATTGGCTGATCGTTAAGTTAGCAGCCCAATTTTCGGGATTCTCTGATTTGGATGAACACGGAAGCCGCCTCAATATTAGATCGATCGGTTGTCCTTTTTGATTTTTATCTGAACGCCCTAATTGAACCTCATTTTTAAACACAAGGAAGTTACGTTCGAATCCAGCTCCAATCTTTCGCGACAAAACCAATTGTGTGAGCTTAGTTCGATATCCTCGAGTATCGAGCTTTGCGGGAGTTGTCAACAAAGTGGAACGATTGGAATGAACTGAGAGGTCCGGAAGCACATCTCGAGCATCTCGTGCATTTAGAGGGCGGTTCTCAGGTTTCTTTTCTAACAGAGTAAAAATGGCTTCAACTAAATCAGGAGGAACATCCGACCTGAGTTCGGAGGGATCTTGAGGTTGTTTCTTTAAAATTTTTGCGGTTGTTCGAATGGGATCGCCTTCGACTTCGAAGGGGTGATGTCCGGTGATCATCTCGTAGAGTAAAATTCCTACGGCGAAGATATCACTTCGACCATCGACCTCTTCTCCGGTCACCTGCTCGGGTGACATATACTTCGGTGTACCCACTCGCATCCCCCGGGTTAAGCTGATGGATTTCCCAACGAGATCTAAAAGCTTAACGACCCCAAAATCCAGTAACTTTACCACCTCGCGTTCACCCTCACGAGTCAACAAGATGTTGTCGGGCTTGATATCCCGGTGGATCACTTGATTTTCGTGCGCAACTTCTAAAACAAATAATATTCTGCGAGCTAAATGAACTGCGCGTTCTAAAGAGAGCTGCCCTTCTCGAGATAAAACTTTTCTTAAGCTTTCGCCTTCAACGAAATCCATCGTGTAGTAAGGAAGCCCATCTTCGGTGGTACCCGAATCTCTTATCGTCACCACATCAGGGTGAACGAATCGCTCTAAAGCTTGAATTTCTCGTTCAAACCTTCTTCGAAAAGTTTCATCTTTAAGGTACTCAGCGTGTGGAGTTTTTAAGGCATAGAGTTTTTTCCGCTGGAGGTGCCGAACCTTGTACACTGCACCAAATCCCCCTTCACCCACTTTTTCGATCACTTCATATTTGTCAGCGATCACCGTACCCGGCTCCCAAGATGAATGAGACTCCTCTTCGGACCCAAGGCTTTCCTGAGTACGATCACCACCAGAGCTTTCAAGGCGGTGGATCACCTTCACCGAAACTTTAGTTTCGTCGTGAGCTTGGTTATCTTGAGTCGTTAAATTTTCGATCACTCGAGGATTCGTTTTTTGGATACTTTCTGTTGAGCTACTCTCAGTGCTTTCACCGGAATGAGGCGTTTTATTCACAGTAGGACTCGATTCCTTTAGAGCTGCTTGACAATCCGGACAAACTCCCTCAGATTCTGTCACAACAAATTGTGATTGACTTCGAGGGCAATTTTGCAAAATTAAGTTCTACGTACATAGCACGCTTTATAATCCGGGAAAGACCGGAATAAATCAGGCTAAGTTCATTAGGAGAGGTTCATCAAGCCTCATCCTACTTCTCTCCACAGACCCGATTGTACGAAATAGAAGAGCATCGTGCCCGTTAAAATCCCCGCGATCGAACTACGAATTAATGAAGCATGGACCCGCATTCCCTTTCGTTACGGGAACGCTTGTCTGACTGCAGTCCCCCTCCTCCATGTGGGATTGAACCTTGAATGGAATTCCCAGCGAACTCAACGAGGATTCTCGGCTGACTGCCTCCCCCCGCTTTGGTTCGATAAAGATCCCACTAAAGACTTTCGTCGAAATATTCAGGATCAGCTTCAAGCCATTGATATCGCAAAAAATATATATGAAGACTTAGCCAAAACTTCAGGCTCGGGCTTTGAATCCGTGTACGCTTTGTGGAAGGCTGCCTACCCCATCATCCAAAAAGAATGTGAGGCTGTCGGATTAAACCGACTGACAGCTTCTTTCGGAAGTTCCCTGATGGAGAGAGCCCTCATCGATGCCTTCTGTCGAGTTGAGAAGCTTTCATTCCACCAAGCTCTAAATCAAGGTGCATTAGGGTTTCCTCTTTCGACTGAGTTGCCACAACCTAACACCGAGATCTATTGCCGTCACACGGTTGGGCTTGGAGATGCCTTGAAAATTGAAGACATTCCCGAAGCAGAACGTCTTCACGACGGCTTACCCGAGGCCCTAGAAGAAGATATCGAGGCCTACGGACTCCAGTACTTTAAGGTCAAGGTGAGAGGAGATCATGAATCGGACCTCGACCGCTTGTTCAGACTCGCTGAACTTTTGGAAGCCAAATGCCATCAAGGCTACAAGGTTTCATTAGATGGGAACGAACAGTACTCTCATGGAGATCAATTGATGGAGCTTCTCACTCTATTAATTAAGAGAGAATCCGGTCAACGATTCGTCGACTCCATCTTCTATATCGAACAGCCTTTAAAACGGGAAGTTACCCTGGAAGAAGAAGCCCAGGGCCGATTGGGTCAATTAGAAACGTTCAAACCCGTCATCATCGACGAATCCGATGAAGATCTCGATTCCTTCAGGAAAGCCGTTGAACTTGGATATCAAGGTTGTTCGATGAAAAACTGTAAGGGAATTTTTAAATCGCTTCACAATCGAGAGCTCTGCGACCAACTCAATCAAAGCTCAAATACATTCACCTTCTTTCAAACCGGGGAAGATTTAGCCAATTTACCCGTCCTTCCCTTACAACAAGATCTCACAACTCTGCTCACCCTCGGAATCGATAACGCAGAGCGGAATGGACACCATTTTTTCCCAGGTCTTCAACACCTCAGTGACAAAGAGCGAAATTCTTGTGTTCTCGGCCATCCGGACCTCTATCAGGTGAATCAAAACGAGGCTCATCTGAAGATTGAGAACGGAAAAATCACGGGCAAGTCTTTACTAAACATCGGATACGGTTACACTTGCGAAATCGATTTCGAGTCGAGAACTCCAGTAGAATCATGGCAGTACGAGGATCTGAAAATCGATTAATTAGTTTCTGTTGAAATACAGGAACTAAATACAAATTGAATTTCACCTGTAATGAAAGGGGAACTTCTTCCGTCACCCTCTCGTTCAAAGAGGGATCCCATCCCCGAATTTTAATATTCAACCCTTTCTATTCTAAAACTGGATTATAACTATGGCGCAAGACAACCCTGTATCGATAGAAGAAAGTTACCTAGGTGAAACCGAGGATGAAAACCTTAGAAACTACCTTCGAGAATACTACGGGCAGACGATTGAAAAGACGGAGGATCTCGAACAAGAAGCCTGCTGTGCCGACAACACGGCACAAAAATACAAATCGATCATCGATTTGATTCCTCCTGAAGTTGTCGAGAAAAACTATGGTTGTGGTTGTACAATCCCCGAAGATGATCTGACCGGATTAAAGGTTTTAGACTTGGGTTCTGGGTCCGGTTTAGATGCTTATATTGTCAGCCATCTTGTGGGCCAAGATGGGTTCGTTCACGGCATCGATATGACCGACGAACAATTGGATGTCGCCAGAAGAAACATCGCCCCTACGATGGCAGCATTCGGATTTGATTCATCGAATGTTCAATTTCATAAGGCTTACATCGAAACCTGTGAACCTATAGAAAGTAATTCAATCGACCTCGTGATCTCCGATTGCGTCGTCAATCTCTCTCCCCTTAAACACCGAGTGATCCAAACGGCTTACCGCGTTTTAAAAGAAGGGGGTGAAATTTATATTTCAGATATCGTCGCTGATCGACGCGTTCCCGAAGCCATCCAACAAAACAAAAAACTTGTAGCTGAATGCTTAGGTGGAGCCCTCTACGAAAATGATTGGCTCGATATCCTTGAAGATGCCGGCTTTAAAGACCCTCGGATCATTGAGAAAAAACCGGTTGATCAAGATGTCTTAGGTATCCCCATTCAGTTTTATTCGGTCACTGTAAGAGCCTTTAAGTTCAAACACCCTTTAGATCGTCGATGTGAAGATTACGGGCAGTTCGCAACTTACAAGGGATCCATCAAAAATAACACAGCACGCTACACTTTAGATGACCATCACGTATTCGAAGCGCGTCGCCCCGCTGCGGTTTGTCGAAACACTGCTCGAATGTTGAGTGAAACTCGATTAGGCCAGCACTTCACCGTAACTCCCGCCATTGAACACTTTGGTTTGTTTCCGTGTGGGCCGGGGGATGCAACAGATGGGGTCAGTACATCCGAGCCGTGCTGTTGAAGGTTCTGAAGTCGTAAGGCGAACCTTTCCCACTATCAGCAACTCACCCGAGGTTATTAATAAGCCCGGAGCGTGAGCGACGGGATGCGTCATCGTGATGAATTCCCTTTTAGTCTGTTTTGATGGATAGCTAAAGAATTGAGCTTCCATCCACAAATCGCCTTAGCATGATCCCGTCGCTTACGCTCCGGGCTTATTAACGGAATTCCCCGCGATCTCTTACTCCCCCGTCTCCGTTGGCAAACCTAATCGCGCCCAACCTTCAACGGTGATCTGCCCCCCGGGGCCCATCTCACCATCGTAGCCCCCTCGCATATCGACGATATCGGTATACCCTTCTTGAAGAAGAATCTGCGCCGCTTTCAAGGACCTTCCACCTCTTAAACAAGCGGTGACCAGAGGAGTCGATTTTTCGGGGAAGGCCTCGGTCACTTCTTCGAGGAAATTCGGGTTAGGGATCATACCCGGACCTTGAGGATTTTGATCCATAATCGGAATATTCACGGCGCCAGGAGCGTGACCGGCTTGGAATTCTGCTTTCGATCGAACATCCAAATAGGTGTAGCCCGCATCGGAGTCGAGTAGGTCTTTTGCTTCTTGGGGTTCAATACGTCGAATCTCCACTTGATTCTCTCCCGAAGTATTACTTGCTTAATGAGCTCTTAAAAAATCATCAGATCAGGCTGTTTCAAGCCCGAAGCTTTAGCGAGGGATAGAACTCAATCGAATCCTATCCCTCGCTAAAGCTTCGGGCTTGGAAGGGCGTTAACTTCGTAAATGATTAGGAAGGGATTCACAGCCTCTCCGTGAATAAAAACGAATCGCTGATCCTCTCGCAGTCGAACCTTGGGTTCAAGTATTAATCGACACCCATATTTTCCCCAAAACCTGAAATAACCTTAAATTATTACAATTAAAAAACTTACGACTTTTACGTTTTTAAATTTATTCATTCAGCTTAGCTTTTTTCAAAAATTTCAAAAAACACTGCAATTTCGCTAGGGCTTCTACGGACTACGTCTCCATGCCCCGCCGATGAGTTAGATCTGGATACGTGTTCCAGGAGGCGACGGGGCCGAAAGAATCTGCCCCGGGAGGTATTCCAGCCATGATTAAGTGGACAAAGAGACTCGTAGCATTTGGTCTGATAGGAGGCATCGCACTTGGAGGCCTCGCATTTCTTTTGAGTAACACTCACGCCATGAGTTATCTCTCAAGCTCGAAGAAGATGATTGAGAAGAGCGTCAAAGACTCTATTCCGATCGAATTTGAAATTCAGCGAGCGAGGGATCTGTTAGAAGAACTTCTTCCTGAAATGCGCGCCAACCTCAAATTAGTTGCCGCTGAACAAGTTGAAGTTGCCGAACTTGAAACCGACATTTCTGACGAAGCTGATTCCATCGCCAGTGAAAAAGGTAAAGTTCAAATCCTCAGAAATACTCTGAAGCAAGCTCAAGCCAGCTATCGCATCGGAAACTTAGATTACGACCGAGAAGAAGTCGTCGAAGAGTTAGCTCGACGTTTCGAGCACTTGAGAACTGCCGAACAACTCCTTAAAGGAAAGCGCGATCTTTTAAGAAATCGCAAACGTTCCTTGGAAGCAGCCGTTAAAAAGCTCGAAAAAACCCGCGTAGCTCGAGTAACTTTAGAATCTCAAATCGAATCTCTCGAAGCTCAATTCCGCCTGCTTCAAGCTCAATCAACTGAAAGTCAATTCCACCTCGACGAAACGAAGCTCACTCAAACTCAAGACATTATCACGGACCTGAAGCGTCGATTAGAAGTCTCGAGAAGAGTCATGGCTCAAGAATCAAAATTCGTAGAAATGATTCCTATCGGCGGCGTTGAAGAAACTTCAGTCGTTCAAAGAATTGACGATTACTTTGAAGGAAAAGATTCCTCAAAGCCCACCAGCACCAAAATCGTTGAATTCAAAAAGAAAGTTGTCGCTGAATACTGATCCCCAAAAGCAATCTGGTTTTTGAGAGCAGTAATCAGACCGACCTCACTCCTTCACGGGGCCACGCGCTTAAAGTGTGTGGCCCCGTGAATTTTTTATGGAGACTCGCCACTGTTGTGAGTTTTTAGCTTACAATCGATCGACATTCCACTCTCGATACTCAAGCACTGAAATTAACTAGCCCGGAGCGTGAGCGACGGGACAATCTCGTGGGTGGGAATTAAATACCTGAGCGGTCCCTAAGGACGTACCGATGCGGATTCATCGCGATGACGCATCCCGTCGCTTACGCTCCGGGCTTACTAATGTATTTCGCAAAAGTTCACAGCCTCTCCGGGCTAGTTAATAAATTTCGCAAGAATTTGTAGCCTCTTCACCACAAGGACCAAAAGTGGGTCCAACTCCCCACCAAGCACCCTAAATCCGAAAGATCTGCTGATTTACAGATCTTAACTCCTTCCTGACAGAGGTTTCGTATAAAATAGGACCTGGGTGCGCATTTCCAAACGGGGCGGCTCCAAACAGGATATCTCTGCCGGCCGGCATGAGACCTGAGAACGGACTCTGGCTGCCCTCTAGATTTTGCTCAGAATTTAAGCTGAGAAAAATTGAATCCTTTTCAACATTTAAAGATAAACCTGAAAATTTCGTCCTCACCCCCAGACTGATGCTGAAGATATAAGCCCATTACAGAAAAATGAAAATTTCTATGACGAATTTCATCGGACCTTGGGCTTTTACAGGGATAAAACAGTGAGACTTATTCATTTAGGACGAGAGGGAGCTTAAGCGTCCATGTACGCCTACAAACACGGAGACCGCCCCTTAGACGGATACACGATCTTACGAGGCCTCGGAAGAGGAGCCTTCGGTGAGGTCTATTACGCTGTGAGTGACGGCGGTCGAGAAGTTGCTCTTAAAGTGATTCAGCAAAACCACGAAATCGAACTTCGTGGCGTCAGTCATTGCATGAATCTGAAGAGCCCCCATCTCGTCACCATTTTCGACGTCAAACGCACTTCGAAAAACATTCCCTGCGTCATCATGGAATTTGTGAATGGACCGTCACTCCGTCACATTCTCAAAGAACAACCCGGTGGAGTAGGCCTCGCAAAAGCTCTTTACTTAGTTCGAGAAATCGGCCGAGGTCTCAACGATCTTCACGAAGGCGGCATCGTTCACCGCGATCTCAAACCTGAAAACATCTTCTACGAAGAAGGCTACGCTAAGATTGGAGACTACGGTCTTTCAAAATACATCAGCGTGTCGCGTCACAGTGGCCAAACCATCAGCGTGGGTACGGTTCACTACATGGCTCCCGAAATCGGTTCCGGAAATTACACCCGTGGAATCGATATCTATGCTTTAGGGGTAATCTTCTATGAACTCCTCACCGGCAAGGTCCCCTTCGACGGGGACAGCATGGGTGAGATTTTGATGAAGCACCTTTCGGTGGAGCCCGATCTATCTGAGGTCGATGAAGACTTAAGATCGATCCTCAAGAAGGCTTTAGCCAAAAAGCCCGAGGATCGGTACGCTTCCTTCACCGATATGTTGGCCGAAATCGAAGCCATTCCTCGACTCAAAGAAGCTCTTCAAGGAGTTGATACCAAGAGCTTTGGAAGCCTCCTCGAAAGTCAGCATCCCCTGCTTTCTGAAGCAGACACAATCGTTGCGGCTCCTCCCGGTGCCCAAGCAGAACCAGCTGAACAAGCCGCTCCAGCACCCGTTCAAGAACAACCTCCTCAACCTCAAGTTCAAGTTCAATCGCCCCCAGTAGCAAATCAACGAGAACGAGGAGGCTTCAGCGATTCTTATGTTCAAGACCGAGAAGTCTCAAAAGTGGAAGGTCGCTGGCAACAGAGCCTCGTAATGGGAGTCTCAACTGCGATTGCGATGAGCGTCGGCTTGAGCATGGTCTTTCAAAATAGTTACAATAGCTTCGGCCACGGAGGGAGTGGTTTCTTTGAAATTCTTTCCGTCATCCTCGCAGGCGCTTTTTCAGCTGTATTAGTAGGTTGTGTACTCGGTCCCAAGTGGCGCATCGAGCCCGGGCTCCCTCGCCGGATGCTCCAAGTCGCATTAGGTTTTGTCTTCCTGTCGGCAGTGGGAACTTTTGTTCTTCAAAATCCCATACCCTTTTCAAACTCCGATTTCTTCAGGGACCCCACTTTTCCTCTCATTCAAATCTTAGCGGGAATGCTCCTCTTAAATTGGCATGCCAGAGTTTCGAGAGACCGCCCCTCCCGCTTTTCCATACTACAAGCATTTACCGCTGCATTCTTTGGAATGGTAGCCGATATGTTTGTCTTCCAGATGGAGATTGCTCCGATTGTCAGTGGAGGTCTCTTAGCGAGCATGTCTTTGGTCGCGAACGGATTGGCTCCTTTCAGTCCCCGCCGAATGCACGTCTCTCAATCTCAACCGAACCCGCAATCCCCACCCGCTCAACCCGCGCCTCAACCACAGCAACAAGTTCATCAACCCCAGCCTCAAGCTCCTCAGCCTCAATCAAAACTCAAACAAGAAATCCAGCAACAAGTCCAGGCTCACTATCAAAAAACAGAAGAGCCCCAGCCTCAAAACGAGAAGATTCAAGAGGAAGCCAAAGCTCCACCCTCGACCCCCTCATTTAAATCGAGGAAGCTGGTTCGACCTCGCCGCGGTGGGGTGATTGCCGGAGTGTGCGCAGGTTTTGCTAATCGCTATGATTGGGAAGCCGTGTGGATTCGATTAGTCTTCATCTTAGCAACCCTAATCACTACGGGCTTTGCCATTCTGATTTATATTGTCTTCTGGGCTTGTATGCCAAAGTCACCCCCCGAAGATCCATTTCAAATTCCGCAGAAGCGCAGGAAACGAAGGCCGAATCGCCCTCCTCAATCTCGGCAAACATTTGCATCGAAAATTCCTGAAGTAAAAAAAAAGGCGGGAGTCGCGTTTAAGCTCCTGAGAGGCTTTTGGATCTTCACTTCGATCCTCACCTTAGGCGGCGGCCTTTCCTCCACTGCATTCTTACTTTTTCGACAATGGGACCGAGGTGGATTTACTCAATTAGATGCCGAAGAAGCCCTAATGTTTGTTCCTGGCTTTTTCATGCTAACTCTTTCGATCGCGAGTTTTTTCCTCGGACGATGGGGTCACCGAGTTTCTTTCATTAGAAAGTTTCTTTCACTCCCCACCTTGTGCATGACCTTAACTGGCTTTGCAACGGGTTTGATTATCTTAAATTGTGCCCAATACGGTCAGATCGATGAAGAGGTCGTCATCGGAGTGATCACCATGCTGATCCTTTGCCTCTTCTTCATTTATGGAGCATTTGTTGTCCTAAGAAATGGCTTTCAAAAATCGAAACCTCTTCCTCCAGGCTTTGATGACTACACACCGTCTGAAGTCGTCACCCGCTGGGTGAATAAAGGCTATTCCACTTTAGGATTTGTTTTGATCGCTAGTGCTTCGTTCATGATCGCTATGGGATCCATAGCAAACACTGAGATCGGGCTCGATATCATGCGGGAATTAGAGATTCCCCGTTCATTTAGGGGAGACATTTTCAACTTCTGCGAACAAAACTACCACTACCCCATGGCACTGCCTCTCTTTGTACCCGGCTTGATCGCCCAGGTTTATTCTCGGCGGAAATCGGGCTTTGCCCATTTAATGCGAGGAACGATCGGATGGTTAGCCATCGCCATGTTCTTAGGGCTCATCTCCGACCAAATCTCGAACATTCCCGTCGATGGCTTAGCCGGAGACCAAGGGGGTGGAAGTTGGTCATCGCTTTTTAGTTTAGTGGTCAGCTTTCCCCTGGCTTTGTTTGCCATTCTTCTAGTGGTTTGGCCAGCTAGTAAAAATTCAGAACCAGAATTACAACCGGACTCTGAAGCGAGTAATGGAGATTTAAAGGTAAAAACTTTTGAAGCTTAGGTGAGTGAAAATCACATTAGTTCTTAAGAATCAATAATGAGAATGATTGGATTTAATTTTGTAATCTTCGCTGCCATCATCTTTTTAACCCTTTTAGGTATTATGATGATGAAAGGGCGATCCTCTAATTCGACGAGCAGCAAAGGAAAGAATCCTATGTGGGTTCTCGCTTTCTTTCCTTTGTTGATCATCGGAATTACGATGATCCTCTTCTTAGTCAGCGTTCCTCGATCTTCGATGTCGAGAAACTACGAACTGAATGTTACCGTTCCCAACGACTATGACACCTGGAGAGCGCAAACTCGTACGATTCGTCCCACAAGCTCTTTTCCTGGCGATAAACGCTGGATCCAAGATGCTGCGAATTCGAATTACTCGAACATCCGCGCGCATCATCGGACTCACGGTCAAGTCTATATTCGAGCTCGCTTGCCCTCTTCGAGCGGTTATCTGCCTGGGTACACCGACTCGGCTCAACCCACCATTGAAGGTGCAACAAAAGAGGCTTTAAAATCTGCTGCTGATAATTTGGTTGCCAATATCATCTATAAAATTTATGCCGATGATGAGCATATCCCTGGTGACATTCAATCCTACCAGCAATTCTTAAAAAACCAGGTCACGCCGACTTTTTTAGAGGAGCAACAATTAGTACTTGAGAAGGTTAGTATTCCCGTGAATCTCAGAGGTCGGGAGTACTATCATGGTGCAGCATTAGTAGAAAGTAGCCCTCGTACTAAGTCGAAACTTCTTTCGATATTGAATCGACATTACACCCAACAACACCGGTCGAATCGTTCACACGGTGATGCTCAAGAAGTGACCCGCGCTCCAGTAGCGGTCATGCACTTTGAAGACTATTTCATGCCCATCGTTTGCTTGGGAGTAATGATCCTCCTAGTAGGAGCATTTTTAAAAGCCAATGAATTTGGAAAGCTCGCATGGCCAACTCGCATAGCCTCGCTGAGTCTCTTAGTTGGCCTTTACATCCTCCTAGCGAACAGGATGGGATACCTATAAAAAAAGGAGTTCCAGTCCTTCGACTGGAACTCCTTTTTTTTGCTTGGGAAACTTTAGCCGGCTTGATAAAAAGATCGGACCACATCGACGACTCGGTCTTTTTGAGCCTCACTCAATTCAGGGTAAACAGGGAGGGCTAAAGTTTCTTTAGCGGCTTGTTCACTGTGTGGGAAATCACCCTCCTGGTGTCCAAGGTAAGCGAAACATTCTTGAAGATGGAGGGGCACCGGGTAGTAAATCTCACATCCCACTTGCTGTTCTTTTAAATGATTAAAGAGTTCATCTCGGTTTTTACACCGAATGATGTACTGATTAATAATATGCCGATCATCGGGAAGTTCGGTGAGTTGAATTTCCTCTCCGACTAAACCCGTATCCAAAAAGCGCTGGTTGTACTCTTCAGCATTTTTTCGACGAGCTTCACTCCACGAATCTAAATGGCGTAACTTAACTCTCAAACCAGCGGCTTGGATGGCATCCAACCTAAAATTGCCGCCGATAAAACGATGGTAGTATTTCGGTTTACCCCCGTGGACGCGCATAATTTTTGCGAATTCATAAAGTTCTTCATCCTGGAAAGTCATGATTCCACCATCACCATAACCTCCTAAGTTTTTTGATGGGAAAAAGGAGAAGCAACCGATATCTCCCATCGATCCTGCTCTCTTTCCTTTCCATTCGCTCCCGATGGCTTGCGCGGCATCTTCTACGACTTTCAATTGGTGTTGTTGAGCGATGGCGTTGATCTGATCCATGTTCGCACAACGACCGTAAAGATGAACGGGCACGATGGCTTTCGTTTTTTCATTCACGGATTCTTCAATCAAATCGGGATTGAGATTGAAAGTATCCGGTTCGATGTCAACAAAACGGATGTTAGCTCCCACTCTTTGTAAGGAACCTGCTGTTGCAAAAAAAGTATAAGGAGTCGTGATGACCTCATCATTGGAATCGAGTCCTAATGACATAAATGCCAGAAGAAGGGCATCCGTTCCCGATGAGACTCCGAGTGCGTAAGCAGATTGACAGTACTCTGCGATCTCTTTTTCTAAGGCTTCAACCTCAGGTCCTAAGATGAAGTATTGACTGTCGATCACTCTTTCGATTTCACGGAGTACTTCAGAGCGAATAGTTTTATGTTGAGCTTTTAAATCGAGGAGCGGAACTGGATCAGGAAGCTCAGATGGAGAACTCATAATTTATTCTCTTCTCGTCTTGGGATAGAGGAAGGGTTCGGTAGTGCTTTAAAACGGCTCTTTTCTTTGACAATCTTCTATCAGCACTTGGAATGGGATTCAAGGTATATCAATGAAAACTAAGGTCCTAAAAAAAGCCGGTAAATCACGAGTGACTTACCGGCTGAAATTTAGTTCTAAATAATTCTAATTCTATGTAGCTAAAGAATTAGGATTGAGGTTCTCCGGAGACACAGGAGAGTTCATCGACGGTTGGATCCGTACCTTCTTCGGGATAAGGAGCTGGGAACGGGGTTCCTCCAACAAAAAGATACTGAAGTGCGTAGATGGCATCACTTTGATCGATGTCTCCATCGTCATTCATATCACAAGCTTTTAAACAAGTGGGTTCGGGATAAGAACCACCAAATTTCCATCGGAGGAGATAGATAGGATCGCCGAGATCCAAGTCATCCGAACCGTCACATTGAGGACCACGAATAAAGATGGGGTCGGGCTTTTCGATTTCAGTGGCTCGGAACAAACCTCTGAAGAAAAGGTCACTACTACCGACGGTAGTATTGTGAATTTGAACGGAGAGGATGTTGGTACCAGGTCTCAAAGATTCTAAGACAGCCGCATCCGTGATGATTTGATTAAAGGGTGCATCCGTATATTCGTGAGATGTAGGTAAGGTTTGTGCAGTGACTTCAGCATTGGCCGCGAAACCCAACCGAGCAATCTCAACCCCATTGACGTAAGCGATAAATCCATCGTCATATTGAAAACTTTGGCATCGGAGGTCGGTAATTCGGCTTGGATCCGAAATCTCAAAAGGAATGCGCATATAAACCGAGGCGTAATTATTTCGCATATCTTCAAAGATAGTGAAGGTTGCGGCATTGATCACGGACTCCCCGTATCCCACTGGAATCTTTCCAGCAAGCCACGAAGCATCTTGTTGAAAATCCCGGGCGTTCCAATCGGCAGGAGGTTCTGAAGAGCCCTTCCTGTAAGACATCTCCGCCCCATTTGTTACTAAAGTAATAATTTTTGATTCTTGAGCGATAAGCTGACTAGCAAAGCTCAGGCAAACTAATGCCATTAATAATCTTTTCAACATGATCTAAACCCAACAGAAAGTGATCAATACACAAGCTCCCATTCGATGGAGCTCTATAAATTGCATTCAGTAGACAGACTTTGGCCTGAATTGGAAAATTCGATCCAAAGCCTCTTGGTCAAAAGCATCGTATCGCTCAGCACACCCCTAATTTCAGCTGTTCAATTGCAAAACCCGAGAACAGCCTGCACTATGAAGCACAACCGAATATGCCTATGAAGCTTACCGGGAAATCGTAAAGCATGGGATTCTTTGAATTAGAATCACAGCACTTGAATCAAAGTGGTTAAATCAAGGACGGGGAGTAATCGCGTTGACCCTGAGAATCCCAATTATACCCTAAGCCTTCATTTGTGAAACTTTTGTTAGTGATCAGATTTAGATAAAATCCTCTTCCCATTAACTTCCTTGAGAATCCCCATGTCACTGTGCCCCTTGACTCGCCCCATTTTATACCAAGGGTTATTAAAATCCCCCGCCAGCTGGGCTCGGGTTGGAAGAGGCTATTTGGGTGGCTTGATCAAACTCGGGCAAAAGCCACAAGCTTTTTCATCGAAAGGATTTAAATACGACCCAGGATTCGACCTCCCAGCTGATTTAAAGCTTTTAGAGCTCGATCAGGCAAAAGAGTTAGCAAAACAGTTCATAGGCCTCGGATTCCTCCATCCTCCTCACCTCGATCGGCTACTCGGACATCCGAAGATCAACTTATTCGTATGGGAATCGAACCTTGTCCCGCCAACCTGGATCGAAGATTTAAAAGCGAAGTGCGATTTAGTCATCGTCCCTAGCTCCTTTACCCATAAGTCTTTAATTGATTCAGGTATGCCTTCACACCAAGTCGCAACCGTGACCTATGGATTCGACGGGGGCTTAGAAAAACTCTCCCAGAAGCCCCCGCCCAAGTCAGGGGAAACCTTCACTTTCTTGGCGGTCCTCGCCCCTCACTACAGAAAAGGTGTGAGAGAGCTTTTAGCGGCTTATCGAAAGGCCTTTTCCTCCCAAGACTCCGTTCGACTCCTCTTGAAGACCACCTACGACCCAGGCAAATCCAAACGAACCTTTCCCTTCGAAATCCCATCTTGGAATAAGGCTCTCCAAGCAGCCGACTTGACCTCAAAAAACGCACCCAGGGTAGAAATCGATACCGACACCTTAACCGACAATGAGATGCAAGCCCTTTATTCTAAAGCAGATGTGTATTTACAACCCTCCTGGGGAGAGTCCTTCGGGCTGGGGACTCTCGAAGCCATGGCCCAAGCGATTCCCACCATCACTACCCGATGGAGTGGCCATTTAGATTTCGTCCCTGAGGGACCTGATTTAATTCCGGTGGAGCTTCAGGAAGGCCAAAACTACCTCTATGAGCCCACTCCCGGAGCTCTCGTGGCCATCCCCCATATCGATAATCTTGCCGAGAGAATGCGTTGGCATTTTGAGCACCCCAGATCTTCAAAAGAAGTCGGGGTAGGTCAGCGAGAAGCCGTGAAAAACCTCACCTGGACTCACGCGAGTGAAAAATTATTTAAGGTTATTGAAAAACTTTTAGAGATTTCCGACGTTCGATAAGGAGTCGAGCGTCTCTTTGAATTATAAGCCCCCAATCCAAACTCTTTGATCAGCACTTGGATCATCGAAGGAAGCCTCTTTCAAAAGAGAAAAAAGCTCGCTCATTTCAAACTATAAAATTGTAAATTCGGTTTCACGAACTCAAGAAAAGGCTTGGAGTTGCAACTCAAACCCCCGTATCCTGGAGGGGTGCAATTAAGCTACTTTTATTGCTCCATCTCGAAGATATTCCCCCGTTACTTGATCAGCTTCTGAACCAGAATCTGAATCATCCGGGTCTTCTCTGAAGACCGAATCACGCAGGGGAAAAAGTGGAGAGATCAACCGTTGCCGTGGTTCGTCTCGAGTCCTTTACCCGACTAAGAGCAGTGAGTTCATGATCTGTTAACCAAGGTCTGCAATCGAATTGAGCTCGAACGGCGACCGGACCAAGTTCGCCCCTATCGAAGGCTGAATAACCTTATGCCCGTACAAAGCATCTTGATATCCAAGGCCGTCCTGACTTTTGGGTTCACCCTTCTCTTTATTATTAGTAGCTCTCTCAACCCTTTACGGGTTTCCGCACAGAGCTCAAAAGAGTTGTCGCTCCCCCTGCTTCCACCGGGAGTCAGCCCGAGTACCCATCGTTCGATCAAAAAGGGCTTAGAGTTTCTTAAGAAGCAACAGCAGACCGATGGTTCTTACAACTCATCGGGAAGATGGGGCGGCAGAAGAAGTCGTTACGGTGGATCGAATCCTACAGTGATGTCTTCCTTAGCGGGTATGGCCTTCCTTGCCAATGGAAGCACGCTCACCCGTGGCCCCTACGCTCCTCAACTGAGAAAAATTACCGATTACCTCATCAAGAATTGTGTCACTCGTGAAGGTCTTCTCACCAATCCTTACAACGGGGATTACCGCCCAATGTACGGTCACGCCTTTGCGATGACCTTCCTTGCCAACGTTTACGGGCAAGAGCGAGACCCCAAAAAGAAGAAACGCATGAAAGACGTTTTGAACCGTGCGATTCGCCTCACGATTGACGTGCAATCCTACGAGGGAGGTTGGGGCTACGAGCCAACTTTTAGTGAAGATGAAGGAACTCTCACCGTCACCCAAACTCAAGGATTGAGAGCCTGTAAAGATGCGGGGTTCTTAGTTCCCAAAGGAGTTATCGATAACGCCATTCGGTATATTCAAAAATCGACGAACTCCGATGGAAGTGTTCGCTACCGTACGACCTCACGTCGCTCCAACACTCGCCCGGGAGTTACCAGCGCTGCGGTGGTGACTCTATGGAACGCGGGTCGCTATGATGATCCCCTCCTGAAGAGAATCAGTCAGTACATCGAACGTTACATCACCCCAGAGTGGGTTCAATACACTCGACACTCGTGGTCAGGAGTTCACCATGCCGAATACGTGCTCTATTACTTAAGCCAAGCGAAACACGTACAAGGAGGCGTGCCCTGGAAAACGTTCTATCAACGTGTTTCCGATCAAATGGTTCGCGAGCAAGATGCTGACGGCAGCTGGTCATCGGGAAAAGATACCGGTGACTATTCATCCGTCTACAGTAGCTCTGTCGCCCTGCTCGTTCTTCAACTACCCTATCACCGCTTACCGGTTTACCAACGTTGAGTGATTCCGACCTTCAATTCAATCCTGATCAACCTGCTCATCCCGAAGATCCAAGTCTCTTGGGATTTCAGCTGGAGTCTTCAGCCACGCCTGAAGATATCGAATTCATCGATAAACTTCCCTCTTTGATTGAGAAGCTTAAAAGCGAAATTGCTCATGTCATCGTGGGGCAAGAAGAAGTCATCAATCAAGTCTTGATCACCTTGCTCGCCAGAGGGCATGCCTTGTTAGAAGGAGTTCCTGGCTTAGCTAAGACTCTCTTAGTTTCTTCAGTCGCTGAGGCCTTGTCTTTGAAGTCGGGAAGAATTCAGTTCACCCCAGACTTGATGCCCTCCGACATCACCGGAACCTTAGTGGTAGAAGAAGATCCCTTCAGCGGAAAACGAGATTTCGTTTTTCGTGAAGGCCCTATCTTTGTCAATATCCTCCTTGCCGATGAGATCAACCGGAGTCCACCTAAAACTCAAGCTGCCCTTTTAGAAGGGATGGCTGAGAAGACAGTGACTCAAGCCGGCAAGCGCTACAAACTTCCCAAACCCTTCTTTGTCTTGGCAACTCAAAACCCCATCGAACAAGAAGGTACCTATCCACTACCCGAAGCTCAGCTCGACCGCTTCCTTCTTAAAATCGATTTGGATTACCCCGAACTCGAAGATGAAGCCGAGATCTTGAGACGGACGACAGGAAAAGATCTTCCAACATTAGATCACGTCCTTTCGATCGATGAAGTCGCTGCTCTTCAAAGGGTTGTCGATGCTCTCCCCGTCTCGAATCACGTGATGCATTACGCGACTCGTTTGGTTAGGGGAAGTCGCCCCAACGAACCCGGAGTCTTCCCTTGGGTTAAAGATCTCATCGCTTGGGGAGCAGGTCCCAGAGCGGTTCAAGCTCTCATTCGAGCAGGTAAAGCTCACACTTTGCTTGAAGGTCGCTACTCCGTGACGCGAGCGGATATTCGCCAAATTGCGCCAGCCGTACTTCGCCATCGCATTCTCCCTAGCTTCCAAGCCGAAGCTGAACAAATTAGTGCTGACGAAATCGTCATGCGTTTACTTTACTACACCGAAGCCTTTCCAGATAAAGCTACATACGATGCCGCCACGCGGAAAATTCTTCGACTCTGAACTCATAGCTAGATTGACACGAATGGAACTGACGGCCCGAAGGATGGTCGACGGATTCCTTTCGGGTAAGAATAAAAGTAACCGACACGGCTTTAGTGTCGAGTTCGTGGAGCATCGTGAGTATGTTCCAGGAGACGACCTCCGTCACTTAGATTGGAAGGTTTTAGGACGACTCGACCGCTACTACATCAAGCGCTATGAAGAAGAGACGAACATCACGGCCTTCCTCTTGATCGATAGCAGCCGATCGATGCACTACGGCTCTAAAGAGATTACGAAGTTTGAAGCCGCAGCGACGGCAGGAGCGGGATTAGCCTACCTGTTAAATCGCCAGAGAGATTCGGTTGGGATGGCTCTTTTCGATGAAAACATTCGAGAATACTTTCCTCCCAGCGTCAAGTTAGTCTCCCTCGCGAGCATGGTCGCCAAGCTTCAAGATACCGAACCTCAAGGAAAATCATCCTTCACCGATGTATTACAAAGCATCGCGGCGAGGTTAAGGAAACGCTGCCTCTTTATCTTGCTATCCGATTTCTTCGTCGATCAAGAAGATGTAGAAGCCGGTTTGAAATACCTTCACTACAATGGGCACGACGCTCTCGTCCTTCAGGTTCTCGACGATGCGGAACTCACTTTCCCATTCAAAAACAATACTTTGTTTAAGGGAATGGAAGATAAAAGAGAGCTCTTGACCGAACCCCCTCGGTTAAAAGATCGCTACCTAGAGCTTTTACAAGAGTTCTTGGATTCGGTTGAAAAGCTCTGCCAAAAAACGGCATTCGACTATCAGCTTCTCGAAGCGGGTCAACCTCTAGGACCGGCATTAACTGGCCTACTCGCCGCGAGAGCTCGCCAACAGCGCCTCATCAAAAGAGGGGGTAGCTGATTATGGGATTCTTTTTCAATCCAGCCTTACTCATCGGCCTCGCTTTAGCGGCGGCGCCCATCATCATTCACTTCCTCAACAAAAGAAAGTTTGAGGTTCACGAGTGGGCTGCGATGGACTTTCTCTTCCAGGCTTCGATTATCAATCGTCGTCGCGTCAAGTTAGAAGACCTCCTCTTACTCCTACTAAGAACTCTACTCATCATCTTTTTAGTCTTGGTCGTAGCTCGTCCTCTGATTAAAGGACTCGGAGATTGGAGCGAAGATCAGCGCCTCGTCATCTTCGACGATTCGTTCAGTATTGACCGCCGAACCCCCACTGGTTCAACTTTTGACCTCGCACGAGAAACGGCCGTCAATCAAGTTCAAGACGCCGTTGGTCGTTCTGTTCCCGTCGATATCCGACTGGGAAGTCGCCCTCACGAAGCGGGACTCAACTTAGGACCTTCAGGCGAGAAAGATAGCGGTCAAGAGAATCAAAACCGTGACCAAAAAGCTCAACGCAGTTGGGAAATCTTAGAATCGATTCGTGAAATTCAACCTTCAGATCGCCCGATTGAGTTAGCCCAAATCTTGGAACGCCTCGTTGAAGAAGTCGATTCTGAAGAAGCCAGCCATAAGCGATCCGTCGTACTCGTCAGTGACTTTAGACGAGTAGATTGGTTTGAAGGAGAGAGCTCCCAATTCAAACCCGAACTACGAGCTGCCTTCGAAAAGATTCGTGACAAAGACTTATCTGATCGCCTCGGCTTCCACTTGATCGACTTGGGAAGACCGGCTACCGACAACGTGACCGTCACTGACGTCAAAATTTCTTCGAAGCACCCCACCATCGGAGTGGGACTAAAGATCCAAGTCGAAATCGCTAACTTCTCTAAAACCTTGAAAACTCATATCAACGGCTCGATCGAAATGGCTCCAGCTCAGAGCACTGTCTTCAAGGCAACGAAACGACTTTCACTCCCTCCCGTGCCTCAAATTCCTCCGGGCGAACGAGTGACAGTAGAAATCGAAACGAAATTTGAAGAAGCCGACACCTACTTAGTTCGAGCTGTCTTAGAAGAGGACTCCTTACCTCGTGACGATGAAAGCTTCGCGGTCATCCATGTCAAAGAGGGATTAGAAGTGCTCTTAGTCGACGGCGACCCCAGCCCGGATCGCTTCGGGGGTGAAGCTGATTATTTACTCGCAGCCTTGAGTCCTCGAGGGAATCTCCCCAGTGGAGTCAAAGCCAAAAAAATAAGTGGGATCATCAAAGAGAGCGACTTAGACAACATCGACGTCTTATTCCTTCTCAATAAAGAAACCTTGCAGGGTCAAGAAAAACAGCTCGTCGAAAACTTTGTTTCCGATGGTGGAGGCCTCGCTTACTTCTTAGGCAACAAAGTAAATGAGCAAAACTACGCGAGTTTTGCTAAGCCCCCCAAAGACGGTCCTGAAAACGAAGTTTTATTCCCAGCAACTTTGGGAAAACTCAAAAAAGAAATCAAAGGGGTCGCCTTACTTCCAAAAGACATGGAACACGGTGCCTTCAGTATTTTTAAAGGCTTAGAGGGATCCCCCATGAACCGGAAGTTATTTCAGTCCTTCAATGAAATAGCTCCTCACGAAGTGGCGACGATTTCAGCCAGCTACAACGACACCAAAAAAACTCCTGGGATTATCGAAGCGCCTTATGGAGACGGAAAGATTGCGATCTTCAATACGACAGCCGACCGCGACGCCTCAGACTGGCCGACCGATCCCAGCTTCGTCATCGTGCTTCAAGAGTGGGTTCGCTACTTAGCGCCTCAGTACTCATCAAAACGCAATCTCACTGTGGGTGAACCCTTACGCTGGAGAATCCGCCCTGGATTCAAATACGCGGTTTACGACCCTAAAGGGAAACGACATGAAGTCGAAGCTGAAGAGACAACCTCAGGATCTGTTCTCAAAGAGCTCAGCTTCCCCGATACCGCCTTGGCCGGTTTTTATCGCTTAGAAGAATCCTGGCCCGGAGGAGCTCAACGTTCGACGGAAGAATCCTCTAATAAAGTCACTTGGTTTGCGTCGAGAAGAGTAGAACAAGAAAGTATTCTCACTCCGATTGGAGCCGGAAAATTGGAATCCGCCTTAGATGGTTACGGTATTCGTTACGCCTTAGGTAAGGAAACGAAAACGGATGCCTTCCAAAACGAACAAGAAGGTGAGATTTGGCGTTGGTTAGCTTATGCCGTAGGTGGAATTCTCCTGTTAGAGCTCTTCCTCGCATGGTGGTTCGGTAGAAAGTAAAGGAGGGTTGACGTGAGTGCCTGGTTACGCGCCCTCTTAGGGCTTGACGAAAATGAAATTCCCCCTGAAGGCGAAGATGCCATTTGGGAATTTTCGGGTTTACCCGAAGGCGATGCCTTCTTCTTCTCGGTTGCCATCGTCGTTCTATCCATTTTCTTTATCATTCTTCTTTATCGACGAGAGAAAAGCTTAGGCATCCTACAGCGCCTCACCTTGAGTGGCTTGCGCCTGGGAGCTTTAGCTTTAGTGATCCTGATCTTATTGAATCCTCGATTGATCACGGAGATGCATCACGAGCGCCAAGGGAAAACATTAGTTATCCTCGATCACTCAGCTTCGATGGCTCAGCAAGATACTTTCGATTCAAAGACAGCTCGAGCTCTTCAAAGAACAACCGGCTTAAGACTCTCCGACAAACCCTCGCGCTGGGAATTAGTAGAAGCTGCTCTCCAAAAAAATGAACTTCTCGAAAAACTGGGCGAAAAAAACGATGTGCACATCTTCGCCTTAGGAGAAAAAGTAGAGCGTCTTTCCGACCTTGAAAAACTAAGTGAGTCTTCTATCCAAGGGCACCAAACCGCCATCGGAGAGGGAATCTTAGAAGCCGTACGCCAAACGGGATCCGATTTATTAGCGGGAGTGGTTTTAATCACCGATGGTCGAAATAATGCTGGTTTAAATCCAGTTGAGATGGCTCGTAACCCGGTCGCTTACGGTCGTTGGCCCGTCTACGGAGTTGGAGTCGGTAAACAACAAATTCTCAAGAATTACACGGTGGTCGATCTCGTCGCTCCATCAGCAGTTGAAGTGGGCTTCCCAGTACAAGTCGAAGCCAAAGTGAGGTTGTCAGGGATCAAAGGTCCCGTTCGAGCCACCCTCACTCGTTCGGACCGAAATGGGAGAAACAAAGAAACCGTTGAAGAACGATTCTTGGAGCCCAAGTCACTCTTGTTGGAATCTCATTTAAAGTTTATCGATGTCTTGCCGGAAAAGGGCTCGTACGTTTACAAATTGGAGATTCCCTACAAGCAAGAAGAAACTCAACGACGCGACAATGTTCGTACCGTTCAAGTGCAAGCCAGTGAAGAACGTCACCGCGTACTCTTCATCAGTGGAAGCCCGAGCTACGAATATATTTTCGCGAATGCATTCTTTATTCGAGACCCCGGAATTCAAGTTTCAACTTGGCTCACCACTCAAGACCCCCGGGCTCCACGCGACGGGGACTTACCCATTAAAGAACTTCCAAAAACCGCACTTCAAATGAGAGCCTACGACATCGTCGTTATGCTCGATCCCGATCCTGAAGCTCTTCCCCGAGAATTTAGCTCAGCCTTGATTGAGTTTGTCTCGGAACAAGGCGGCGGACTGGTTTATATCGCAGGTGAAATCAACACTCCAAAGTTAGCGGTATCCAACTTAACTACGAGCGTAAGAAAACTCTTACCCGTCTCCCTCGGGAGAAAAGTTTTTAACGCCAGTGATAACTTCACCCAACCTTGGCGCCCTCGCTTAACGGCGATGGGTTTAGAACATCCCATCTTTCACTTAGAAGACACGGAAAAAGAAAACCAGAAGGTTTGGGAAAAACTCCCTCCCTTCTATTTCGTTTATCCCAGCGCCCGATTGAAGCCCAGTGGAAAAGCGGTTTTAGCTGGGCCTAAGGGAGAGGTTCTCGGTGCGATCCATCAAGCGGGTATGGGAGATTCCCTTTATCTAGGCTCAGACGATTTCCATCGCCTGCGACACGCCGGACGTGGCCTCCACGAAAGATTCTGGGCGGGAACCCTAAGGTTCATGGCTCAAGGCAAGAAACGAGCCGGCTTAAGAGAAATCACTGTCGAAAGCGACAGAGATCGTTACACCGTTGGTGAACAGGCTCAGATCTTCCTTCACATTCGAGAAGGAAACGAAAACGCGCTGAGACCACCCCACCAAGAAATAGAATTAGCCCTCATCAATTCGCTCGACTCCGAATTGGAGCCCAGAGAGGGGAACAATTTAGTTACCGCTAAAGAACAAAAGAATATCAAGATTCGACTCTACCAAACGCCGGGGAACAAAGATCGTTACACGGGTTTCTTCCGAACGAAGACTCCCGGAGATTACGGTATCGTTTTTGAAGAAAAAGAGCGCTCGACGTTTAGAGTCAATCCGATCTCCAACGAATTTGAAGATCCTTCGCCGAACTACGAAACATTAGAAGATCTTTCGAGTTCTAGCGGAGGGGTCTTTTTAAGATTAGATCAAATCAACGATCTCAACGATTTGATCGCCGACGCGAGTGTCAAAGAAGTCATCGGCCGAAGGGCTGCCACTCTATGGGACTCCGCCTTTTTGATGTGTCTTTTCTGTGGCTTCCTCATCTTAGAATGGGTCCTCAGAAAAATGTGGCATCTCAATTGATAGCTTGAGCAGTATTTAGTTCGGCTCAAGAAAAACAGGTACGAACAGGTAATGAACAATGCCTAAATCTCAAAGGCCTCTAGATCCTTTACGTAAACGATTTCGTCGTACGATCCGCTGGGTTGGACTCTCAGAGCTCATCGGTTTGGTCGTAGGATTTATTTTGATCTCGTTTTGCCTCGACTACCTGTTAGAACTCCCATGGATCGTCAGAACGGTCTTCTTAGGGCTCATCCTTTTCGCTTATGCCAAAACCTTCATGCGAGCCCGAGAGCGTCTGAAGTATGACATTCCCGCCCAAGATCTGCTTCAAACTGTCGAAGAGCACCATCCCGGATTGGAAGGCCAACTCCTGAGTGCGACCGAGTTCCATTTAGCTTCTCACAAAATGGACCCTGAAGTTGCGAGTGATTTGGAACAAGAGCTTTTATACAGAGCAAAACAGGAAGCCCAAAAATCCATTCGAAGCATCCGGCCAGAAAAAGCACTAAATGCTCGCCCGATGTACGGACGCTTAGGCATCACTTGTCTTCTCGTTGGCTTGGTCATTTTGACTTCTGCTTGGTCGCCGAAGAACATGAAGATTTGGGCCCAGAGAAATTTGCTCTTATCGACTCAAGCTTGGCCTCGCCAAACTCACTTTGCCTTTGATCGCGATGGACTCTACTGGCGTCACGCCAGAAAAGATCCTCTACAAATCGACGCTTGGGTTATCGGTAAAGTACCTCGTGAATTAGAAATTACGATCACTTCTAATGGTGAAACCCGCACTCACAGTCTTGTACCAGGAATCACGCGACGTGGAGTCTGGAAATTAGCCAGCGAAGAAACAAACGGGGCCCCTCATAAAAGAGCGAGAATTGAAGCCCAACGAGTTTCCTACACGCTTCCGAGTGTTAAAGAAGATCTAAAATTCACCATCTCTGGTGGAGATAATCGAACGCACGAAGTTTATGTAGAAGTTAGAGACAGACCTCGGGTCGAGAGCACTCTATTCACCGTCACGCCTCCCGCTCATACCAAGTCAGAAGCAGCGACCTTAGAAAATCCTGCCGGTGAAATTTCGGGAGTCGTCGGATCCAAAGTCTCGCTCAGTGCGAACGTCACTGAAGAGATCACTGAAGCTTGGCTACAATTTGGCCAAGAAGCCCCACAACCGATCGAAAACTTATCCGGCAAGACCCTCTCGACAGCTTTCATTCTTAACGATAGCCAGTTCATCAAGCTGGCACTCAAGGGCGGTGAGTGGAATCTATCCGCTGTGCCTATGGAATTCGCATTGGTGGCTTATCCTGATCGCAAACCGGAAGTTCAATTAGAACTCGCCTTGGACAATCGACTCGTCACCCCTAGTGCCGAAATCGAGTACCAAGTTTTGGCTCAGGATGACTACGGCTTTCACTCGGTTGAGCTCGTTCGAAAAGTTGAGCGTACTGACCAAGAGAAACCCGCTGAGTACCTCAAAGATTTAACCCCGTGGACGACGGAAAAGGTCGAAAATGGAATTCGATTAGTTCCTCAAAAGCGGATTTTAAACTTAGGCCCCCTCACTCTTGAACCGGGAACACGCTTCACTCTCCACGCTCAAGTTAGAGACAACGATGAACCCGCGGGATTCAAGTTAAGCGAATCCCAAACAGAAACCTTCTTAGTGGTCGAACCCGAAAAGCTCAAAGAACAACTCGATCAAATCCGAGTTGAAGTTTTATCGAAGTTAGAAGACATCGCCGTATTAGAGCGAGAACTAGCTGATCGTTTAGAAGATTCTAAAATCCTGGAACTGGCACAAGCAGATCCCAATTCCATCAATCCCAGCACCACTCAGAATAACAGCGAAATTAATCCACAAAACATTCAGAATTCCCAGAATCCTCAAAACAACAACAATCAAAACAACCAGAATTCACAAAATCCCAACGATCAACAAAACCAACAGAGCAATCAGAATTCACAGAACCCAAACGTTCAACAAAATCAGCAAAACAACCAGAATTCACAAAATCCCAACGATCAACAAAACCAACAGAACAATCAGAATTCACAAAATCCCAACGATCAACAGAACCAGCAGAACAATCAGAATTCGCAGAATCCCAACGATCAACAGAATCAGCAGAACAATCAGAATTCGCAGAATCCCAACGATCAACAGAACCAACAGAACAACCAAAATTCACAAGACCCCAACGATCAACAAAACCAACAGAACAATCAGAATTCACAGAACCCCAACGATCAACAAAACCAACAAAACAACCAGAATTCACAAAACCCCAACGACCAACAAAACCAACAAAACAACCAAAATTCACAGAACCCCAACGATCAACAAAA
>JANQLS010000123.1 GCA_028280485.1 Planctomycetota bacterium | reverse complement strand
TCCCTAAGGACATAACGATGCGGAGACATCGCGATGACGTATCCCGTCGCTTACGCTCCGGGCTTACTAACGTATATCGAATAAATTCACAACCTCGGAGCGTGCGGACTACAACGTGCGGACTACAAATCAAACCTCTTCAGGGGCTTTACGGCACTCAAAGGATCCATGCCCTCAACTGGCTTAACCGTGGGTTTGATCTTTCTCGCAAAGGCTTCCAAATCAAAATCCTTTCGAACTAACATGCAGATGACTTCATCGGGGTTGTAGTCGGAGGCATCGGGTCGTTTGAGACCTGTAAGTTCGAAAACATCCTGGGCTAATAAGATTTTGAATTTGAGTTTTGTATGTTCCTTGAGATCGACATTGGAACCTAAGAGGTCTTTAAAGTGGTCGTGAATCCGTCTCAACCTCACCCCTTTCACCCCTATTAAGTTTTCAGATAGATTCACATTTTGTACAGCAGCGAAGCGATCAGTTCCCTTGAAGTGTCGGAGCCAAATATGATTTTCGTGAAGGCCCAAGAGTGCGAGATCCGTTCCATCTAACTCACGATGAAACGTCTTTTTTAGAGATTCCCCAACGTAGGCTTCCATCAAGGCGATCTTCGCGTGTCGGGTATGTAACAATTTGCTCAGTAAGAAGGGGGCGTGACCGTCGTTCGGATGATCGACTAAGGAGAAGAGGTATTCTGGGTCGCTCACCATGCGGTAGTAAGCGATTCCTAAAATGGAATAAGGATAAAGGATGGTGAGACCGACTACGGATAGACAGATAAAAACGATCTTTTGAATTCGCCGCCTCGTGAATTTCATTTTCCCTCCCAACCGTTGTTTTGAATCGATCTTGATCGAAAATTATCAACATCTTCAAGATCGAACGAGTGGAGTGATCTACGGGCAGGATGACTCTCTCATAGTATATATGACCTCACCGAGAAAGAATTCGTAGCCTTTTTCCGAGAATTCTATTTTTAAGGGAATTCACGATTCCCATTAGGCATAAAAAAATGTCGCACTCTTAGGGTGATGGAGTGCGACATTTAGGGTGGTTAGAGTGCGCCTGACACTAGTTTGTTGTTTCGATGATCGCGAGCAACATTTTCAAGGTTTTCCCTGAGTGGTTAATCGCAATCGTTCACCTCAACTTACTTTTTGTCAGACTTCTTTTTCT
Source organism: Planctomycetota bacterium (assembly GCA_028280485.1). Taxonomy (GTDB): domain Bacteria; phylum Planctomycetota; class UBA8108; order UBA8108; family JACQVS01; genus JANQLS01. Next base: position 16,148 of record JANQLS010000123.1, on the reverse strand, counting down.
TCTCACTCGATTTTTTCTTTTTGGCGTATTTGTCTTTACCGGGTACGCCGTAATCATATTTGTACCGTTTGAGGCCCATGTCGATGTACTTCTTCACATTGAAGCGCTCGAATTTGATAAAGGGAAGGGCCGCCATACGTTCGTGCATCACTTGATCGGCTGTTTTGAGTTTGCCTTTGATGAAACCCTCGGTGCGTTTGAAGTCAGAGCCTTCTTTCTTCTTCATTTTATTCGCATCGAAGCCTTGAAGCTTGCTCGAATTTCTCATTCGTTTATCGTTCTTGAGTGCTTGCTCAAGGTGCATATTGAGAAACAGTTCATTTCGCTTTGCTGTTGAGATGCCCTTTTTGTAGTAGAGCTTCCCTAAGTTTTTAGCTAAACCCATTTCAGCGATAAGGTGGTCGGGATGCCAGAACCCAGGCAGGCAGTGCAAGACACGACCGTCTTGGGTCATGATGAACATTTGCACATTGTGGTGACCGGAAGAGTTGTTCACACACATGGCTGCATAGGTAGGCAGGTGGGTGTTTGAAGTTCCGGCATAACTGGTTTTGCCTGCGATGTTCTTTCGAACAACGACAAAGTTCTTTTTGAGATCTTTGATCACGCGGTCGTCAGAGAGCGTCACGGCCCTCAAGGAATGTCCCGCACTTCACAAGCCGCCGTCGAGTTCACCGACGATCTGGATGTAGAAAACCAGTTTATTCTTTTTCTTTGCCAACTCTTTGGCTTCACTGAGGTTTTTGGCCCAAGGGAGTTGGGACATAACCTTCTTGGTATTCTTTTCGACTTCCTTAGCCGTAAATCGAGTTTTACCCGGACCCGCTTCAACTTGGGTGAATGCGGCCCCCAGTAAAACAAGCGTAACTACAAATGTAGAAAACCAGCTTGTTTTCTTAACCATTTCGGTAACCTCCGTATCCTTATCTTTTGGGTTCAGTGTTGAATCCAATTCGTATGTTTAGATTTTCTTTAAGATTGAGCTTGTACGTTGTCTTCGTACCAAGTTTTCCAAGGGCCGGTCGTTTGACCGAGGTCTTCACCCACGATTGCGACCAAAGTTTTATGGATCGCTTCCTTGAGTGTTGTGTCTCGGGTGACCAGCTTGCTACTTATTTTTGCCACGACATTAGTCGCCTTGGCTTTTTCAAACGTTTTTAAAACGGCGAGTCTAAAGTCGAGGTCATCTTGACGTGAAAACTGATTCGCCAAAAAGCGTGTTGCTTCGGGGTCAGTAAAGGCTAAGAAGCCGTCCAAAAGAGCTCGGCGAAGAACGCGCAGCCGATCGGAATTCGTTTTCAGGATTTCGATCTTCTTCTTGGATAGTTCTAACAGTCGTTGTTTTTCTTCGAACCGTTGAAGGTTGTTCCCACCGTATTTCCCACTGGAAGAAGATTTCTCTTGGCTGCCATTGCCGACTTCTTTTTTGGCTTCATGAAGTAGTTTTTTAGTTCTTTGGTCTAAGAAGGCTACGTTCTTGTCAATTTGGCTCAAGAGGTCGTAAGCGTAATCTTGAACTTCAAAGAGGGAGCGAGCAGAATCTTCCCCAAAACCTGAAAGTAAGGTTCCTAAGTACGGTTCAAAATCTTGAGCGGTTAAGCTGGGGTCAGCGTATTCTCCTACGATGGACTTGAGTTCCTTAACAAGGTCTCGAAGGTCGTTTCTGGAGAGTTTAACCTTTTCATCCGGCTTATTGACGACTTCAGTCTTTGTCGTTCCCTTACTTGAAACCACTTCGGATGGATTGGCTGCGGGGTCGTCTGGATTTTCATCCCAGGGGAGATCTACCTCATCCAAACCCAAATCCTGAAGAGTGACGACTCTGTTTTTTTCGGAATCATCTTCAGATTTTGAAGATTTATTGGCAGCTTGATTCAATCTATGAATCTCATTGAGCTGCATTTCATTTTTGTTTTCTTGCAACCGTTGAAAGAGTTCGATCTCTTTTTGAATGTGGGCTGGCAAGCTTTTGTTGAGTCGACGGTTCGCGTCGATATCGGCTTTGATTGTTCTCAACATCTCCTCTTGACGAAGCAGAGTGAGTTGAATTTGTTCTAACTTTGAGTTGATGGAATAAGTTGAGGCATCCTGAGAATAGGATCTATTAAAGAGAGCACCCTTCCCATTTTTGTTCAGCACGTAGTCCCCTAAAAAGATGCCCCCGAAAGTCGATGCCGTAAGCAAGAATATGATCAGAGCGATCACAGAGCTTTTCTTAAGAGATTGAGATCTTCGGTTTGACAAACGTGAAGATGCCAAACTGGGGAAGCTCGATTGCTGGGCTTCATACTCATCATCGACCGGAGGTCGAATGTGGGGGTCGGTGGGGGAGAAAAGCGCATTCGTTTCTAAATCAGAAACGTCTTCTTTTTCATCTTCGAAAGTTTCGGGGATGATTTTTGCGCTTTGGGTTGCCTCGAGGTCCTCTTCGATATTTCGGATCTCTTGGGAAGAAATCTGGCTGTTAATCGATTTAAAGAGAAGATGGCAGCGTCCCAGTCGAAGGATTTCCCCATCCTTTAAAACCTGTCCGTCGACTTTCTTTTTTCCTACGCGAGTCAGGTTACGGCTGTCGGCGTCGAAGACTCGAACTTCATCGCCTTCTCGGACGAGGTAGCAATGATTTCTCGAAATCGAAGTATCGGCTAATGAGATGTCATTGACATCATCACGACCGATCGTGGTCTTTCCCATCGGAATGAGGAAGTCCACGAATTCTTCTTCGGAGTCGAGCAAAACGAGATGCGGCTCAAAGTTGGTTTCCAACTGAACCTCACTTAATTGCTAAGGGTTGAGGAGAACCTGACCGGGGGCTTCAATTCCCTAAGAATCAAAGCATTATTCGACAGCGTACATCGACGTGAGAAGGGTTCCTGGCCCTTCAATTTCACTGACCGCAACTCTAGCACAGAGAATCTTGCATGTAAATTTGTTTTTACAGAAATTCGGGCTGCGTAAGGAGAATTTTAATTTTAAGTGTTCGGATCGAAATGAGCCCCTGTGCTGGTCCTTTAAGTGATTTAAATAGAGTACTTTACGGGTATAAAGCTAAATAAAAAGAGAGTCAGCCTAAAAGGCTGACTCTCTTTGCATGTCTTTTAACCTATCACAACCCTCTCGATCTCGCTGGTTGTGAGCTTCGAACGGCAGGTTCTACGCGTCGTAGGTAAAGCCGAGGTTGAACATGTAGGTTGTATCCGATCGACGGAGTCCAGCCGAAGGAGTGTTATCCCAGCGCCAGTTGACGTGGATAGCAGCGATCAGATTCTCCATGAGCTTGAAGCGAACGCCTTGCTCAGTGGTGATATAGATATCTTGCCCATTCTCCAAGCTGGGGAATCCTTCGTGGTAGTGGAACAAGGTGATCTCACCAGGAACGATATCCCAATCGAGTTTCACGGCCCAGCGAGCTGAAACGTAATTGTCATCCATACCTCGACGACGATCTTCGTCGAAGTACGCGATACCCGCTTCAGCAAAGAGCTCAAGGCCGTCAAAAATGGTGTCAGGGTTGTCACCTTTTTCGATGAACTGATAACCGGGTCCGGCACTGAGTGCAGTTCTGAGATTCAAATCTTGGAACTTGTCGTTTTCGAACAGAGTACTGACATAGAAGAAGAAACGATCGGTGGGGAAGTAGTCAAACTTCATACTTCCTCTACCGTTCCTTGCGGTGATTCCATCGCTATCTTCAGCGTAGTTGTAAGCAGCACGAAGGAGAAGACGAGTTTCTTTACTTCTCATCAAGAATTCTGAGAAGACGTTTCCAGCTTTATTTCTGGTGTTTCCATCGTTGATGATCAAACCAGCATTTGCTACCAAGCTGTAGGTGATAGGTTTGACCGGTGGAGGGTTGACAGCTGTGATATTCGCCATCGAGACAGGAACAGGATTCGCTACATCGGGGTCAGCGACCACAATTTGACCTTCGCCGTTCGTGGTCAAAGGACCGTTAAAGGTCGATCCACTGCGGGTCACGATCTTATGTGAGCTGTTGGTCGTGATGCTTTGAATTTCGCTCCATTTGATAGTGACGTCGCCACTTGAAGCGGTTTTTACGGTTAAGGATCCACCACCCATGGCGGTGACGGTACCCACGATGGTACTTCCATCTTTAGTGACGACGGTATCGGGTTTCGGTGCGGGTTTGGTTTCGCCCTCCTCTTGAGCGTTCAAGGTGAGAGCAGTGAGTGAAAAGCTCAAAAGAGCTGCGGAAAAGATTCCAGAAAATCGAATAAATCGCATGAAAGTAGTCCTCGTATGACTAAGTTTTGGCAACGTGCCAGTTCTGAAGCATTGAAAACTAAGAGATGAACAATCCTTTGTTGTGGGCTTAAAAAAGCCGCTCCCCCCAACGCGTTCTTGTTCTTCTCACCGACGTGAATTTCAACTGGAACATTTTATTCAAGTCGGTGTTTTCGACCCCTCCCCAATCTTCGATTTGAGATCCCGGCTCGAAGTGGGGGGTAACAATATTATTTAAGTTCAAAGCTTTTTGTGGATCCCACATTCAGTTCAGGAATAGACTGATTGATCTCAATATACAGTCTTTACTCAAGCTCGAGATTATCCTGCATCCGTTGGAGCGGTGTCGATGGCTTTCAACTTAAGAGAAACCAGAAGATCGGAACCCCTTCCACTTGATTGTCTAAAGGAACACTACCCTCGATCAGAGCCTGATCTGCACCGTGTTCAGAAGACATCTCCTAGTTACTCGAATCAGGATAATTAGCATAGCTCTAGTGAGGACATCCAATGTTTCTTTGGGTTAATTAGTAATTTACCTTTCCGATTTATCTCTTTGAGTTCATTAAGTGGTTTATTATGAAACCTTTCCGTCCTGAAATCTCAGTCGTGTTGCTGATTATCGGAGCTTTTCTGAGCCCTGGATCCGCTGAAGAAAAGACCTACATTTCTAGCCCTTCTATTAAAATGCGGGACGGGGTGGAGCTCGCTACGGACCTCTATTTTCCTGAAGGAAAGGGGCCCTGGCCTTGTGTTTTAGCTCGGACTCCCTACAACAAAAATGGCGTTCGTTTTGTCGCTTACGGTTTTACTTCTCGGGGGTTTGTATTGGCAGCCCAAGATTGTCGAGGGAAGTTTAAATCTAAAGGGAAATACGACCCCTTTAAAAAAGATCATCAAGATGGCTTCGACACTATCGAGTGGATCGCTAATCAGAAGTGGAGTGATGGCAAAGTGGGAATGTGGGGAGCTTCCGCGTTGGGAATCACGACGAATCTCGCCTCAACTCAAAAACCCAAAGCCTTAAAGTGTGCTTACGTCATCGTCGCCTCGGCGAGTGCTCGACACCAAACTGTTTATATGGGCGGAGTCTATCGCAAAGAACTCAACGATGGCTGGCTGACGGCTCAAGGTGCGATTCATACGATTGAGGAAACCATTCGAAATCCCGCCGGAAATGAATTTTGGAATTGGAGAGAGATCGCTGATTTTTACTCAGAGATCGATATCCCTGTTTATAACGTAGGGGGATGGTTCGATATCTTCAGCCAGGGAACTCTCGATAATTTTGCCGGGCTTCATACCAAGGGAAAGGGGCTCGCCCGAGGAAATCAAAAATTATGGATCGGTCCTTACGCCCACGGCCCGATGGGAGGGAGGTTGAAATTTCCGGATGGCGATGCGGGTCAAGCCTTAGATATGAAACGTGTCTATCGTTGGTTCAGTCGTTGGTTGAAGGATGAAAAGAACGGGATCGATGAAGAGCCCCCGGTAAACTACTACTTGATGGGAGATACCGAAGATAAGAACGCTCCCGGGAATCATTGGGTGAAGGCTGGTTCCTGGCCGCCGGCTTCTCGACCGACTTCGTATTTTTTAGATCACGATGGTTCTATCCAACGCGAACTACCAGGGAAGAGCAACAAACTGACCTATGCTTATGATCCGAAAAATCCAGTGCCCACCATCGGGGGAGGTAACTTGATTCTTGGTGGTAAAGGCCCAATGGATCAGCGGAAAATTCAAGATCGAAAAGATTACCTTCGATTTCAATCTGAAGTTCTGAAAGAGCCCGTGGCGATTGCAGGTCGAGTGACAGCGGACCTTTTTATTTCCTCCGATGCTCCCGACACCGATTTTGCGGTGAAACTTGTAGATGTTTATCCCGATGGTTATGAGGCCCTCATCTTGGATGGAATTCTTCGAACAAGATACAGAAAAGGTTTGAAGGAACCTGTCATGCTCAGCCCGGGAAAGGTGGAACCCATTACTGTTGATCTGTGGTCGACAGCATTGGTTTTTAACAAAGGGCACCGCATCGCTGTTCACATCACCAGTAGTAATGATCCGCGATTTGATCCCAATCCCAATACGGGGGATCCTCTGCGAGCGAATAAGAAAACTCGTATCGCGAATAACTCGGTTCACTTTGGTGGAGTTGAAGCATCGAGGATTGTTTTACCTGTCATAGAAACTCCAAAGAAAGCGAAGCAGCCTAGCGAATTGAAGAATGAAGAGAAAGACTCGGATGACGCCAAAGAGTGAGCTACAAATTTGTTTGGATAGTTATGAGTCGGCGGTTGCTGCTCAAGATGGCGGAGCTGATAGCATCGAGTTGTGCGCTCATTTAGAAGATGGGGGGACGACTCCGAGCGCAGGGTTGATTCAATCTGTATGCGAGAAAGTCGAAATCCCAGTTCATGTACTCCTTCGACCCCGAGGAGGAGATTTTTACTACTCTCCCTATGAGCTAGAAATCATCGTTAAAGATATCGAGTTTTGTAAAAAAGTGAGTGCTCAAGGTGTCGTCATCGGAATGTTGACCCAGGAGGGCGAAATTGACTTAGGGGCTTTAGAGAGACTCACTCTACTTGCAAAACCCTTAGCAGTGACTTTTCATCGAGCTTTCGATGTTTGCCTCGATCCTTTCAAGGCTCTCCAGCAATTAAAAGATTGTAGAGTCGATCGCTTGTTGACATCGGGTTGGACTAAATCGGTTTCCCTCGGGCAAGAGAACTTAAAACGATTTCAGGAAATCGCTGGAGATGAACTTTTCATTCTCGCCGGCAGTGGGGTGAATAAGGAAAACATTCAACCCTTGATGCGTGACACAGGAATTAAAGGAATGCACATCGGTGGTTCTTGTCGGACTAAGAAGGTTGAACCCTTCGGTGAGATCGAGGCGAATCGATTAGAGTTACTCAAAGAATTTGGTTGTCCTGACGAAGGTTTTTTGAGAAGTCGAACGAGCGCGGATCTTGTACGCGAGTTTAAGAAGCTGATGAATTAATCTTCGTAGCCGAACTTGTAAAAGTTTGGCTACGAGCTACGCCTTACAGCTCCACAAACAACAAACTATTCCTAGCATCATCGATCGATATTGTATGCCGTTTTCTTTCGATGAAATAACTGACTTCTTCGAATCCAATTTCCTTTAAGGCGAGCAGAGCGTATTCAAAATGGGCGCCGACTCGATTGGGGTGATGAGAATCAGAGCCTAAGACTACAGGGATATTCCGTTTGTGCATTTCCTGCAAGATCTTGGGTCCGGGATTCATTTCGGAGATGACTTTCAACAAACCCGAAGTATTCATCTCCATCGCGACTCCCGCAGCCTGAATTCGATCGAGGCATGCTTCAATAGAATCCATGATTCTTTCTGGAACCCAATCGCGAGGAAAATCGTTCTTCACCAAGTCGGGATGAGATATGCAGTCGAATAAGCCCGTCTCGGCAGCCTCGGCTAAATGTTGGAAGTAAGTTCGCTGAAAGGCTTCTTTGTCTCCGGTGAAATACTTTTCTTTATATTGCGGCAAATGAGAGTGAACCGACCCTAAAACGTAATTCAGAGGGGCACTGGTGTGAAGCTTTTCAAGTAAGGGTTCAACACCAGGATAATAATCACTTTCTAAACCTAAGAGGACTTCCATTCGTCCTTCGTAAGCTTTTCGAGTGTATTCCACCATTTCTACATAGGTGTCGAATTCATGGGGAGACATTCGGACTCGGGGGGACCAGCCGTCCTCATCGGGATTGTGGCAAGTAAAGATGATGCCCTTTAAACCTCGGCGTTCGGCTTGGGAAGCGTATTCGGCGGGCTCTCCCTTGGCGTGCTTGCACAAGGGGGTGTGCATGTGGCTGTCGTAATAAAGTGGGTTGTGAGGCACAGTTGGTTTAAATCAGTTCCTTATTTTGGTGTGCAGGATTCTCTCTTAGGGGCAAAAGATGGGGAAATTCTCCTACAAAGGTACCCTCTCAATTTGATTATTCCAGATGTACATCCAGAAATCATTGGTTAAAATCTTGGGCTTTCCTTGATCGCGATGATCAAAAATTCAACCGACATTCCACTCTTCAAAATTATTTCAACGAGTCTCAAATTGACGACCGAATAGAAAACGGTCTTTAGGAGGTAAAATCATGGCTCTTAGACTTGGTGACGAAGCACCTAATTTCACTGCAGATACTACTGAAGGAAAAATCACCTTTCACGATTACATCGGAGATGGTTGGTGTGTCCTTTTCTCTCATCCCAAAGACTACACTCCAGTTTGCACTACGGAACTAGGTACCGTTGCGAAGATCAAACCTGAGTTTGAAAAACGTGGAGTCAAAGTCATCGGTTTAAGTGTCGACCCTATCGAAGATCACAACGGATGGATTAACGACATCAACGAAACTCAAAGCTGTACGGTAAATTTCCCCTTGATCGCCGATCCCGATCGCACCATTGCCCAGCTTTACGATATGATTCATCCCAATGAATTAGATAATCTGACCGTTCGATCTGTTTTCGTCATCGGTCCCGACAAGAAAGTTAAGTTAACTTTAACTTATCCGGCTTCAACCGGTAGAAACTTTGATGAGCTTCTTCGCGTCATCGATAGCTTGCAATTGACTGCAAACTATCAAGTCGCCACTCCGGCTAATTGGAACGACGGCGAGGATTGCATCGTCGTGCCTGCGATCCCCACGGAAGAGATTCCTGATAAGTTTCCCAAGGGACATACCGTCATTAAGCCTTACTTGAGGACGACTCCTCAGCCTAATAAGTAATGATGGTCGCGGCTGTCGGCCGCTCCATCGTGCAAGCAAACCTTCGGTTTACGCACTCCCTCAGTAATGATGGGGCGATAAGAATCCCCCTATCGTGCAAGTAAACCTTCGGTTTACGCACTCCCTCAGTGTTGATGGGGGGATAAGAATCCCCCTATCGTGCAAGTAAACCTTCGGTTTACGCACTCCCTAAAGATGGAAATATTCCTTTTAGGATGTGGCTAAGGCCGCCAGAATTTAGGCGCGATACGCTTTAAAGTTTTCTGACTCTGAACTTCAAAGCTCAACGCGTCCAAAGCCTGGCGGCTTTGGCTACTATTAATTGCCGATTTCTCTCGTCACCCACGCCTTTATCTTTTTATCCAATCGAAACACAAACACAGTAAATTTCTGATCCCCTTTACCTTTTAACTCTTTTTCAATCGCAGGGGGAGATACGACTCGATCGCGTGTTTTAACTTGAACCTTACCTGCGTTGAGTCCTCTCAAAATTTTCTTAATCTTTTTTAGGTGCCAAGTAGAGCTCTCGATGACTTGGTATCCCTTCGCCCATGAAGTTTCAAAAAGTTCATCCGAAGTTAAAATTCCTAACCCTGACCATAGCTCCAAGGCTTTCCCACCAAAGATATCTTCAAGTAATCCGGCGCGTTCAAGTGCTTTGCTCGGTACCCATAAATACTCTTTCGAAGTTCCCTCTGTGCTCTGTAGAGGAAGACCCCCCTGGGCCATGATGCTCTGCTCTTCGAAAAGTAGAGTCGCTCGTCGTCCTCCCGGCATTTGGCAAAGTTCACCCGTCCAGAGGATCGCCTGAGTGAGTTCACCTTGTTCTTCGATGAACTCTAATTCTGAGTCTTGGGCGACGGCTAAGTTGTCGTACAAATCGAGCACATCGATTCCTGGTCCTAACTTGATCGCCGCAGTGGGTTGAAGCTCAAGTAGCTTTGCAAGTTCATCAGGGCCGGGGCGATAGTCGTCAAATCGATGAGATCGCTTCACCGTCTTTTTTCCAACTTCTTCCGTTCGACGGGAAGGGTCCAAGTGGAAGGGGTGAGGTATGGAAGTTAAGTCTTCAACATTCAGAGTTTTCGTCTGCAATGAGTTTTTGGAGCAGCGTGAAGCATTCCAACGCGTGAAATCGGTCCGTAAGTGGGAGTTGTCGATGGCGATGACGGGTTGATGTTCAGCTAGGGCTAGGGCATCCAGGCCAATTCCGCAGCAGAGATCATAGATCGTCTCGGAGTTCAAAGACTGAAACCGTTGAGCTTTGTATTTCGCGATGCGCTCTGAGCTCGCCTGTTCTGCTCCCGAGCTATCCCCGACCAAGGAAGGGAAGGATTGGAGTTTACGCGCGAGTTTTTCTTGAGCCCTCAAATGGTCGATACCGACTTGAATTTCTTCCAAAGACCATGATTTCCTCAATTGGCTCATTTGAGCCACATCAAGTTTCTTGAAAGGGAGTTTCTCAAGTTCAGAAATTAGAGTCTCTAATTCCTCGTGAGCAATCTTTTGCCAAATGAATTGAGTCGAATCATCGTTGAGTGATCTGTTGTTCATGGATCGAAGTCTTTGATGGCTTTTTCAGGGGCGATGACTTTCAGGGCTTCGTTCGCAAGATAGGCTGCATGAGCTTCGTAAGACTTCGTAGCTTCTTGAAGCATCGGTACGGCTTCCGTGGCAGTGGGTTTAATTCTTGGTAGCAGCATCAGTATTTCGTGGTGAATGCTGAAGTCAGGGCTATCGCGCCAATACTTATAAGCCTTAATCAAGCTGGGGACTGCCGGATGAGATTTTTCTCCAATTTTTTTGAGCCCCTGTATTGCCGCCATACAGTCGAAGGGATCATCGGTTTCTACTATCTTTATGAGCTCTTCCAGTGCGGGTACGAAGTCTTTTTCGTCGTAGGTTTCCGTTAAGCCGTACATGTGCATCGATAAAAATCGATGGCGGTGGGCTGCCTGAATGACTTGGGGAATCGTTTGAGGTGAGTTGAGTTTCAGTAGGATTTCCGCGGCGTTCTCGCTGATTTTGGGGTCGTTAGAGGCCAGTCTCTGGGAATACCACATCCGTTTCCAGGAATCTTGCGTGGCGTACAGGCTGATTCCTAAGACCAATGGAATCAAGATTAAAAGAATGCGAAACGTCCGCCGACCTTTTTTCATATTGGATCACTTTTCTTTGAGTTGGCTTAACCCTTAAAATAGTGGCTTCGGTTCTCTGAATCAACTAGGCGAACATATTAAGTATAAAAGTATGAATTTCAGAATTAAATTGGTTGCTTTGCTCTTTTCACTATTAGTCATTTCGAGTTTGGTGCAAGCGAACGATAAACCCAACATCCTCTTCATCGCCATCGATGATCTTAGGCCTGAATTAGGGTGTTATGGATCGAAGGTTGCGGTTTCTCCACATATGGATGCTTTGGCTAAGGAAGGATTACTTTTCAATCGTGCCTACTGCCAGCAAGCAATCTGCCGACCTTCGAGAGCGAGCTTGATGACCGGTGCTCGTCCAAGTACGACCGGCTTGTACCATAACTATGTATCCTTAAGAGAACTTCAACCCGATATCATCACCCTCCCTCAACATCTCATCCGCCACGGTTACGAAACCGTTTACTGCGGTAAGATCTTTCACCGTGGTGATACCGATGAAGAAAAATCTTGGAGTCGCATGCCTGTTAAGTGGCTTAAAGATGTCAAAAAACCGAGGACTCCTTACGCTCTTCCTGAGAACAATGAGATTAAACGTAAGAACATGCAAGCCATGCTTAAGAAGTATGGTGAGGCCGCACGCAGAGGCTTAGGTAGCGGTCCGGCCTATGAGAATGCGGATGTGCCTGATCACGCTTATAGCGATGGGTACGAGACTCTGAGAGCCATCGCCACGATGAAGCAGATGGTGAAGAATAAAAAGAAACCCTTCTTTTTAGCTTTAGGATTTAAGAAGCCGCATCTCAATTGGACGGCGCCGAAGAAGTATTGGGATCTCTATGATCGAAAGAAGATCGAACTCAGTAAGCAAACAGATGCACCGACCGATGGCGCTGCGATGGGTTTACACGCTTCGTTTGAACTTCGCACTCGGGTTGGAATTCCCAAGTACGGACCGATCCCTGACGATTTAGCTAAAACCCTCCTCCACGCTTACCTCGCCTGTGTGAGTTATGTTGACGCGCAGATCGGTAAAATGATCAAAGCCTTAGAAGACGAAGGAGTTCGAGATAATACGATCATCATCGTTTGGGGCGATCACGGTTGGCATTTAGGTGAAATGGGAGTGTGGGGAAAAGCAACTAATTACGAGATCTCGACTCGCGTTCCCATGATGATTTGGACTCCCGACATGAAAACCCGCGGGAAAAAGACGGAAGCACTTGTAGAATTGGTGGATATCTTCCCCACGCTCTGTGAACTAGCTGGAGTTCCCAAGCCTAAGCAACTTGAAGGACATAGTTTTGTTCCCTTGTTGGAGAAGCCTGATCATCCGTGGAAGAAAGCAGTGTTCAGTCTCTATCCGAATCCTGCTCTAAGGGAATGGGCCGCCAATCCATTGTCTAAAGGAATGCGAGAAACCTGGTTTGGTCCGCTGATTACCGATGTTGAAAAAAGAATCATTCAACAGCAGGGTCAGCTTTGGAATCGCGAACTCTTTGAGAAACATTTGATGGGATATACGATGCGAACGGATCGCTACCGTATCGTTCTCTGGCAAGATTATAGGGATAAGGATGCCGAGCCCTTGTTTGTCGAGCTCTTTGACCACAAGGTGGATCCCAGTGAGACAAAGAATGTTGCTAAGGAACATCCCCAGATTGTGGATCAACTCATGAAGCAATTTAAAAAGGGGTGGAAGGACGCGTTTTAAGGCGTCAATTCCACCTCCTCCCGTCGCTTACGCTCCGGGCTAGTTAATTAACTCTTCTCGAAAAGTGGAAGTTAATTAGCCCGGAGCGTAAGCGACGGGATCTAAAATCAAATTTAACTTTCTAATCCAATCGTACCTAACTTTTCTGAAATCATGAGTTTCAAAAAACGATTCGACTTTAACTCCAATCAAAAACGAATGCTCCGATTCACTTTAGTGCTTGTAGCTCTCGCATTCTCAGGAATGGTGCACGCCGAAAAAATCGACTTCAAACGACAAGTCGAACCCATCCTAGAAAAACATTGCCAAGGCTGCCACGGCCCGAAGAAACAAAAGTCAGGGCTTCGCTTAGATCTTCGAGAAAGTTTACTCGAAGGCGGCGACTCGGGTTTAGCTGCGGTTGTACCTGGAAATCCTGAGAAGAGTTTTCTCGTCGAAGTCATTCAGCATCTTAATGAAGATGTCGTCATGCCACCCGACGAAGACAAGCTACCGGAGAAGGAAATCAACACCATTGTAAAGTGGATTCAAGAAGGCGCCATTTGGCCGGGGCAAATGAAAGCTTCGGCTAAGAAGAAAATCGATCATTGGTCTTTCCAGCCGGTTAAGCGTTCGGAAGTGCCGAAGGTTCAAACTCAGTATAAAAATCCCATCGATGCTTTTCTTCTTCAGCGACTGAAAAAGGATGGCCTCTCGTTTTCACACGAGGCGAGTCCCCAGGATTTAATTCGACGAACCTTCATCGTGTTAACGGGTCTCGCCCCAAAGCCTCCAGAAATTAAAGCCTTCATCCACGCTTACCACAAGGACAAGAACAAAGCCTTCGAAGGCCTGGTTGATCGACTGTTGAATTCAAAGCATTTCGGAGAGCGCTGGGCTCAACATTGGCTCGATGTGATCCGTTGGGCGGAGACCAATGGTTCGGAGGCCAATCTTTACCGTAAAAATGCCTGGGTTTATCGCGATTATGTCGTTCGGTCCTTTAATGAAGATAAACCTTATGATCAATTCATTCAGGAACAGATTGCCGGTGATTCCCTCGGAATGGGAGACGCAACCGGCTTTCTCGTTTCGGGACCCCACGTTCCTGCGGCCACAGTAGGTCGTGAACCCGCAGCCATTCGACAGGCTCGTGCGGATCGAATGGATGAAATTATTCAAACTGTGGGAGCCTCGGTGATGGGAGTGACGATGGGTTGTGCTCGTTGTCACAATCACAAATTCGATCCTATCTCCATCAAAGATTATTACTCGATGACGAGCGTCTTTCAGGATGTGGAATTCGGAGGAAGATTTCCTGAGTATTCTTCGAATCACCCTCGGCAACAAAAGGGTCACCAACTTCAAATGGAAATCGAAAACCTTCGTAGAGAGCTTCGAGGTTTCGGTGGTTGGGAAGAAAACTGGGGTGCTTATCGAGAGCTCCATTTTAAATCTATTAAAACCAAATCGATACGAATACGTTTTAAGCAAATGTATGTCGGCCTCGATGAGCTCGAAGTCCTAGAGCCAGGTTTAAATGGGAAAAACGTGGCATTAAAAAGAGAAGGAGCAAAGGTCTCGGGATTCCCTGAGAAAGGAGTCGATACTCGTAACCCCATCGATCGAATTCATGATGGAGAGTACGGCACGATGGCTTGGCGGGCTCGTATGACTAAAGGGTCGAAAGATCGCCCCTGGGTGAGAATTGATTTTTCAGAAGTCAAAACCATCGATCGCTTAAGGGTGAGTAATAATCGGGAATATTTTTACGACACCGACTACCTCACTCAAAAACCATATTTACCTCGATACGAATTTGATGTCGATATCCTCAAGGATGATGGTTCGTGGCAGCCTTGGGTTGGGACTTGGTTTGTTAATAAAAAGCTCAATGAAAAACGGCCGGAACGGATCCCCGCCATCAAAAAGATTGAAAGCGTGATTTCAAAGCTCGCTGAAGAAGGACCTCAACCCAGTTTTGTGGGGCGGTTCATTTCAGTTCAACCAACGAGAGTTCTCTTAAGGGGAAGTCCTGAAAATCCCCGTGATCCCGTTGCTCCATCTGCTCCAAAGATATTGAATGGTGATTTGGGTTTGAGTGAAAAAGACTCAGGGGCGGCGCGAAGATTGAAGTTCGCCCATTGGATCTCAAATGAAAGCAATCCCTTAACTGCGCGAGTGATGGCCAACCGCGTTTGGCATCACGTTTTCGGGCGAGGGATTGTTCCGACAACAAGTGATTTTGGAAAAGCCGGGGCACCCCCCAGCCATCCGGAGTTACTCGATTGGTTAGCTTCGGAGTTTATCCAACCGACTCAAAGTAAAGGTCGAGCTTGGTCGTTGAAATCGGTCATCAAACTTCTGTTGATGTCACAAGCTTATCGTCAATCGAGCCTTCCCAATAAGAACGCCCTTCAAGTGGATGCGGGCTCAGCTTTGCTATGGCGTTTTCCTCCTCGAAGAGTTGAAGCCGAGGTCATCCGAGATTCGATTCTTCAGGCTTCAGGTTCATTAGACACCCGTATTGGGGGAAGAGGCTACCGCATTCACAATGTGAAAAAGACTTATGCACAGTGGGAAGTTCTCAATAATTTTGGAGAACAAACTTGGCGCCGCATGCTCTACCAAGAGCGTATGCGAAGAGTGGATGATCAATTGTTCACCGCGTTTGATTTTCCCGACTGTGGGCAAGTCAGAGCGAAGCGACCGGTCTCGACGACTCCTCTTCAAGCTCTCAACCTGATGAACAGCAAATTTGTGATGGCTCAAGCGAAACTCATTTCTGAGCGTGCCCTCAAGGAAAGGGGGAATGATCCTAAGCAAGCGATTCAACGTTGCTTTGAACTCCTACTGGGTCGTCGAGCCGATGCACAAGAACTTCAAGCTTCATTAGATCTGATTCAGGGAGAAAGTCTTTCCCTCGTTTGTCGGGCTTTGATGAACTCGAACGAATTTGTTTTTCTCCCTTAGTATTAACAATAGAACATGAATAACTCTGAACAACTTTCGCCTCAGGGACGATTTTTACTCGATCGTCGAAGATTTTTAGGAGTTGCCGGTTTGTCGACCGTAGGCATCGCTCTTTCGAATTTACTCGAAGCTGATGGCTTATTGGCGAAAGATTCAAAAACAGTGAGCGGGAAAGCTCCTATTCGTCCGAGCATCGATCCAAATCAACCGTATCGGTCCAGGAAACCTCACTTTGATGTCGCTGCGAAACAAGTCTTAGTCATTTATTGCCCTGGTGCGGTGAGCCATGTGGACACATTCGACTACAAACC
>JANQLS010000035.1 GCA_028280485.1 Planctomycetota bacterium | reverse complement strand
TTATCCCGGTCGAGTTGATCCCTTACCTTTTAAAGAAATGAAAAGCTATCCGATGGAGGGTGGGGTAGAAGCTTCGATTCAAGCTTTCGAAGAGGATCCTGTTCGGAAGGAAACCGCTGAGAAGTATCACACTCGTGAGGTGTTACCGCTTTGGACCAATTGATCTCTGATCCAATTACAGCTCGGGAAACGCTTGTTTGATCTCAATCGCGAGTTCCGGCTTGAACATTGGTGATCCACCCATCATGATGGCGCTCGCCCCCGCTACGCGAAAACGTTGAGCGTCGGAGGGTGTCATCACTCCGCCTACAGCCAAGAGCTCTAAATCGAATTTATTGCCATCAACGACTTTTCGAGCCTGGCTCACCGTATCGACACAAAGATCATGAATTCCAGCGCCTAAAACACCAGCAATTTCTCTTCCTTCTCCGAAGGCTGGCGTTCCATCGGGAGAAACAATTCGTTTCGATACTCCGTTAACAAGAACGATTCCATCGACAATCCCCGCAACCGATCGAAGTAAGCCCTCAAGGGAATCTTCAGAATCGAATGCACCCACCTTTAAAAGCAGAGGGGTGTTCGGTGCGTTTCGTCGAAGAGCTTGTGAAACTCTTTTAGACAGCTCCGGATTCAGGTAAACACTTCCTTCCGAAGTGAGCACATTAGGGCAAGACAGGTTGGCTTCAATGATTTGAGCCCCGGCGTCCTTAGCCATACTGGCGAGCTGGCCGTAATCTTCAACTAACTCTTCGACACTTGTATCCGGGCTGGGAGAAGCGACGACCGATACGATCAAAACCTGATCGGGAGCTAAGCACTTGCGCGCTCTTTCCACATCCGCCATCCACACCTCAGGGCTTTTGGAGGGCATTCCGAAAGAAACGGAACTCGTGATCGAGCGAACATCATCAGGAAGAGAGCTTTTAGTGATCAAAGTATCTTGAGTGAGATTTTTTGATTGAGGATCGATTTCCGGATTTTCTAAAAACACCCAGTTGGGCACCGGATAACACGCTCGTTCACGAAGGCGAACGGTTTTATAAGTGAGTAAATCAAAACCCCACTTGGAATAAGCTTCGATCCATTTCGAATTCAATAAAAGACCCGCGGCAATTCCGATTCTGGAATTCACCTCAAATCCTAAGAAAGTCTTGGTGGGGGTGTTTGGAATTTCTAGCTTCTCACTCCGAAGCTGAGGTCCAGCATCGTAGTTCCAATCGTAACTTTCATGAATGTTGTAACTAAAAGATGGCATTAAATTAGGAATAACTGATTTGAGCCCCTTCGTTCTTAGCTCGAGTGATCCAAATCTCTTCAGGACTCAAGCTAAATTTTTTGATGAGTTGACGTTTGCAGAAAGCTGCTCTTTCTTCATTTTGTAAGATCGCAAAGATCGTCGGTCCCCAGGAACTCTGCCCAGTGCCGTGAATGCCCTCAGACTTAAAATACTTGACGAGTTGATGGGTGAGCTCATGCGAGAAGACCCCTCCTTGAACCTTACTGAATAACTCTCCAACTTGAATTTGGAATTGCCCTAATGCTTGAGTGAAAGAATCAAAATCTCTTTCAACAAATGCAGGGAGAAGGGAAAGAAGAAGGTTGTGACTGATCTCTTGATTCGATTGAGAGTCGAGACTTTTTTCAAGATCTTTAAATGCGGCGAGTTCTTTTGGCCCACTCAAACCTTTAGATTCATTTGGAATCACCAAGAGGACAGCCCAATCCGCTGGCATGTCGTATCGAGCTAACAGAGGGGCGAGGTTGAATTCAGAATCCTCTTCAGAGCGATCAGAAGTTCGGGCGTGACCTCCATCGATTAATAGACCACCTCGCTCAAAACCCCACGCACCAATCGCGGACCGACGGCCCCTCTGAACTCCCTTACATAAATCAGGCAAGGCTTGAGTTGGATGCCCCCAAACTTTCTCCACCAATCGGCTAACCGCCAAACAAAGTTGAGTTCCCGACCCTAAACCCAAATGTTCTTTGGGCCCGGCCTCGATCGTAAAGCGATGACTTTCAGGAAGGTTTATTTTTAGTTTCGATAAGTACCCCCTGAGAGCCTCTTCTACTCGCTGAGAACCCGGCCCCCGAACTTCAAATTGATCTGAGGGTGATGCGACGATTTTGATTTTTGGATCTTCGACCATCAATCCCAAACCACCGTGAATCCTCGGGCTTGAGGGGGATGGATTGATGAGGCCAAAATGAAGTCGACTTCCAGTTTGGATTGTCGTCTTAGCCGCAGTGGGAACTTCGATCTTAGAAGAGATGAAATCTTTTAAAAATTCGAAAGCTCGAATTTCACTTTCACCTCCCGTCTTATCGACCCAGGTTTGAAGGTGGTTCATCCCCGTTACGATTTCTTTGTCTGAGATGATGCCGATACGACTCGCCAAAATCGCCGCTTCGATGACCGCATGCTTAGCTCGATTGAAACCGAAGAAGGGTTTTAGCTCTCCTCGTTTTAAAATTTCAACTTCGATCGTCGTTCGTTCATCTCGATCATCCAGATCAACGACTCTAAATTCGAAGTAACTGCACGCACTTTTTAAAACTCGCCCCTTGACCAGCTCAGCTTCTTGAGTCGGTACTTCAATTTTACCGACACAAGATCTCGCGATGAGTTCAGCATCATCGACCGTATGAAATACGCCTTGGGGGTGCTGCTTAAGATTCTTATAAGTTTGGGAACTCTTGAAGGGGCGAAAGGTTAATCGGCTTAAGCCAGGATCTGTCAGAGGACCCATGGGGGCGATGTTCAGTTCTCCCTGAAGATTGAGGGTGGTGATGATGCCTTCGACGATCATAAAACCCTTAACTCGACTGAACGGATTTCATTTGAGGTCGAGCTTCCGCGAGTCCCGACAAAGTAAGGAAATTTTGGATTAAGGTGTGTCCTTCGGGAGTCAAAATCGATTCGGGATGAAATTGAAGCCCGATCGTTAAATGTTTGCGATGCTGGTAGGCCATAACAATTTCTCGGTTCCCATCTAAACAACGCGCAAGAACTTCCAAATCTTCCGGAAGGTCCGACGGAGAAGCGATCAAAGAATGATAGCGCCCCGCTTGAAGTGGAGACGGTAGCCCCTCAAAGATACTTTTCCCATTATGAAAGATAGGACTCGCCACCCCATGCTTAGGATTACGGGAACATACCACTCGGCCACCAAAGGCTTCGGCTATCGCTTGATGCCCAAGGCAAATTCCGAGGATGGGCTTCACCCCTGAAAGCAGTTTAACAAGCTCGATGGAGATCCCTGCTTGTTTGGGATTCGAAGGGCCCGGCGAGATTACAATCGCTTCATAACGCTCATTTTGGGCTTCTTCGACCGTAATTTGATCATTACGCAGAACTTCTACCTCCTGCCCGCACTCCCGGAGGTAGCGAGCGAGATTGTAGACAAAACTATCGTAATTATCTAAAAGCAATATCATGAGTGTCGTCGACGAAGCTTTTTCAGTGAGTGGGCCTCCCATAAGCCTTTAAGAAAATTAAAGTGACTTTGTGGGGGAAATTCCTCAGTTTACTCTTAACGTTCAGATTGAGCAAGAGCTAGGGATTCTGGACAGTTGAATCGAAATCAATTATAAATTTAATCATGACTCAACTGATGATCAGCGTTCAAAACCTTAAAGAAGCCCTCGAAGCCTATCACTTAGGGGCTGATTTCATCGACCTCAAAGATCCTTCCTCAGGACCTCTCAGTCCGATCGATGCCCCTTCCGCAAGAAGGATATGCCGTGAGCTTCCTCCTCAAGTTACTTTATCACAGGCCCTCGGTGAGTGGAAAGATTGGCGATCGGAACCAGGTTTGCTTCCGTCTCTTCCTAGCGGACTTGATTACGCCAAGATCGGCTTTTCCGGTTTAAAGTCACAATCCGCTCCCGGAGTCCAAGTTCAACGCAATTCATCGGGATCTCTGAGCGGTCGAATCCAAGGCCAAGATCCTCCTTGGTTTCAAGAATTCGAGAACTGGCGCAACGATGTTAATGAGACCTTAGCAACGCCACCGAAGTGGATCGCCGTCCATTACGCTGACAGTCAAAGAGTCGATGGGCCGTCTCTCAACGAAATATTAAAGCTCGCCACTCAATCTTTCGATGGAATCCTCATCGACACTTTTCATAAAGATTACGGCCCCGATGGCCTCTTTCATTGGCTGAGTGAAAAAGACTTAGAAGAGATCCTCATCAAAACTAAAAAGGCCCGTCTCACTTGCGCCCTCGCGGGGTCGCTTTCCTATTCAGGCATCGAAAAAGTCGTTCGCTTAAACGCTGATATCGTTGGGGTTCGCTCTTTAGTTACGGAGCGAGGCGAGCGTATTTCGGCTTTAGATTCGGGAGCCGTTTCTCAAGTGATTCGATTTGTTCGAGAAGAGAATAATAAAACCTTACAGACGGCGTAAACTCTTATCATTGAGCCGCCCTTTGAGGTGTTTTCTCAGGCACTGCATTAATAGCCCCCCCTTTTAAAAATGAAAATTGAAGCTTTGGGTATTTTTTATTTTTAAACTTGAGTTCACCTCCCCCTAAGAGCCGAATGACTTTTCTAATTTGCTGAATTCGTTCTGGGGGTTCCGGTCCAAAATTAGTTCGCATAGTGCTCATAATTCTTCCGTGCATATGGATAAATTCAACGTATTTTCCAGCATGAAAATTAAACGAGATTTTGATGTGATACTGTCCTGGCGCTCGCGCCTTCGATATTTCATCAAGTGCCACTTGAAGCTTTTTTTTATTCCGAGTGTAGTATTCGAGTAGAGTCTTGACTAGAGTCAATCTTCCTTCTTCTTTCTTTGATATATCAATAAGAACTAAATTAGCCGGTGATCCCTCAGGGGCGAGCAAGAGTTGATGAATATATTCTGAATCTCTTGAAATTTTATAGTGGTGGTAGGCTTTCCTTAATGCTGTTTGGTTGAATAAAACGATGATAAAAAAAATCACTACTACAGTTAAAACAGCAAACAACCAAGTTTTCTTCTTAAAGGTTTTATTGGGCATGATTGGAATCCACTTAGTAAGCCCGGAGCGTCAGCGACGGGATCCTTTAAAAATAAGACGAAGCTCGTAATTGAATTAATATGTACTAATTAAACTAAATAAAAAACAGGTTATTCAAATTCAATAAATACTTGATTATAGATTCTACCCTGTAGATCGGGTGGTGATCCCTCGCTAAAGCTTCGGGCTTGAAGGGTTGGTAACTCAATAACTACTAATATCTGAACAGCGTAATAACCCATGCCACAATTAAAACAGTGAAGGTGATCCACGTCCCTCAAGCCCGAAGCTTTAGCGAGGGATAATGAAGCGTGAAAATGTTTATAAATAAATTATTCTAAAAATTCACAATCTCTATAGGCGAATTAATTTATCTATTTTAAAGTTTCACCAAATTCTTGAATTTGACCTCGAAGTGCCTTTTCCATTTTGGCGATATGCTCGTGAACCTGAGAATCTAAAATGGATAAGCCTTTAAATATTTCTTCAGCTTCTTGGATCCCTTTTTGAGTGGCTTGGAAAACCAACTGAGAAAACTCCTTAAAGACCTCTTTTTTAAACTCTGAGGATCGAGCTTCCGTCTCTGATTCAAAAAAATCGATAGCAAACTGAGCGATGTGGTCTCCCGTCGACTCGGGGTTGGGATCGAGATCTTTTTGAAAATGAAAAGGATCGAGGGTTCCCATCTCCAAAAGTATCGATAAGTGATGGCGGATTTTTTCGAAGAGCAAATTTGAGATCAGGAGGGGGCTCTTACCAATTTGAATGGAATCCTCTCCGCCAGAGTAACGAGAGGGAGCGCTATAGCCCTTGGCTGCACGATTTTGAGGGGCGATTCTAGCTCCAGAGCCTCCGGCTTTGGAGCCACCGTCGGGATCCGATTGGGTGATGTTTCTGACTGGGTTTAAGTCCATGACTCTAACTCATGAATTTGGTTGGAAGGAATAGAAGTCTTCCTAAACACAGCTTCTCTATACTGATCACTATTCATGCTATCGGCCCATTTCACCCGGGGCCTTGGAAGTTTTTGGGAAGATCTTTAATCCTTCCAGGGCTGGGGGAGCTGGGTGAGAGCGTAGGCACAGGCGCTCTCAGAGCATGCTAAATTCGATTTATCTGAAAAAGTTAACCAGCGAACGTTTTGGATCCTCTCTCGAAGGGAAGATATCAGTAAGGATTCCCCTTCACCACTCAGAATGATGATTGGAGCCATAGGACGAGAGGGAAGAGCAGATACGGCCTTTTGAATCGCTTCAGTTAAAGTGTTTAAGAAGATCTGAATCAGTTCCTCTGAAACCCTTTTAGCATCGTCCAAATTGAAGGTTTCGAGATCACAGCCGATGACTCGGCCCAGCCGAGCGACGGAGTGACGGATTGTGAAGGGTTTCTGATCAGCCGTCGAGTTTGAGCGAGAATCTTCAGGAATCCAACCTTGAACCAAAAGCGCATCTGAAAGAGTGGCGAAGAGCTCTGGGATCACCGGGCAACGCCGAGAGCGATACGGCAGATCTTTGACGAAATAAAAGACGGGAGTTCTCCTAACCCCCATATAAAGAAGTTCTCGGTGAATTAATCGCTCCGTATCGGTGAGTCCCTTCGGTTGGGCGCGCTGATCGATCAATGGAACGAGATCGATGGTGGTAGAGCCCACATCCAACAGTAAGCCCGATTCGATTTGTAAAGATCGCGCGACAAATTCTGCTTGCGCCAACCAGTTCCCCGCGGCGAGCTGAAGGGGATTTTGAAGGGCCTCTTCTCGACTCAGCCAGGAGCTGGGGATCCCCCAAAACCGAAGGGGCAACTGAGGAAATAAACGATCTCGTACATTCGCAATCGATTCAACGACGTGGATGACACCCTCTGATTTTGAAGAAAAGCAATCACAAAGCTCTGCGGTGGTTGTCACTCTGATTTCCCTCAGGGTCTTATTGTTATATTTTTGGAGAAGGCTTTCGAGTTGATCTGATAGGCGTTCTGGATGCTTCCAGAGATGAAAGACCTGGGAATGAGCGTCGCCATCCGAGCTACAAGCCTTTAGGTTGGCTCCGCCGATATCGAGGCCCAAGATGGTTCCATGAGGTGAATTCATCATTAGTGAACGGGATCGGTAATTTCTAACATTTCAAGCCAAAGTTGAGCGATGTTAATGTCTTTGAGTTCCTTCGTTAGCGTCAGATAGCTAGAAGTGACTCGAGGATTGACTTCTAAAATGACATCTTCACTTTCATCTTTTCCGATGATCATATCTACCCCAACAAAACCTCGAAGTGGGGGATTGGAGTTAAGCCAAAGTTGACTGAGCTTTTCAATACGATTGAGAAGTTGAGGGTCATGGATCAATTGGGGAAGATTGTGATAATAAAAAGTTCCAGTCTCGTTACCGCAATAGACAGCTTGCTGGCAAGGAGGGAAGGCATAAACTGATGAAGTGCCATAAATGTAACTGACACTCACCACTTCACCCTCGACAAAGGGACTTACAGTCATTTGATTCTTCTCAATAAAATACCTATGCCTGAGATGAAAATTTCCGAAGTCTTCAGGAGAAGAAATTTTCACTGTATTCAATGCCCCCGCTCCGCAAGCTGGTTTTACCACCCAGGGAAGAGGAAAAGGTATCTTTGAAGATTTAGAGAGATCTGAGAGTTCAATGAGTTTCGGAGTCGGAATCTGATTTTGTTCAAAAAATTCCCAGGTCGATAATTTATTTGAAAAAACTTCCAAACCTTCAATAGACACTCCTAACGACAACGAATTC
This sequence comes from Planctomycetota bacterium, assembly GCA_028280485.1. Classification (GTDB taxonomy): domain Bacteria; phylum Planctomycetota; class UBA8108; order UBA8108; family JACQVS01; genus JANQLS01. The sequence continues at coordinate 4,425 of JANQLS010000035.1, read as the reverse complement.
CCATTCAAGGCACAATAATTAAGCGCCTTAAGCCAATCCCCTAATTCGGGTGCGATGATGAGATGACATCCAGATTGCTCCAATTGTTCTTTAAAGGGTGACAAAAAAGACTCTGAAGAATTCTTACTAACTTCGATAAACTCAATCTTTGATCTAAATTTATTTATTTTTTCTCCCAATCTTGCGTCGAGGATAGTCGAAATTTTTTTGATCTGCGGTAAGGTTTCAAAATCTCTTAAGAGCGCTTTCAACATCCCCAAACCTTCTTGTCGAATGGCAATATCCCCAAGGCGCTGAAAAGAAGGAAGAGGGGCTGGTACTGGAGCAGGCTCAGCGATGTCCACAACAGCGTCGCCCGCACTCAATGATTCGTAGATAAAAATGTCAACCATCTCGGTATTACCCGTTTTAGATCTTCTCGATGGAGAAGTCGTTCATGCCAAAAGAGGACTTCGTTCGGAGTACCAAAGGATTCAGAGTGAACTAACTCCTGAATCTTCACCTCTCGCCGTCGCTTGCGCTCTTCGAGAGGTTTACGGTTCTCAACATTTCTACCTCGCCGATTTAAACTCTCTGCAGGCTCGTGGGCCCGCCCATTATGCCGATTTTGAATCCTTGATTGAAGAGGGATTCAAACTGACGGTCGATTGTGGCATCAATAGAATTGAGCAAGCCAAACGACTCCTTGACTGTGGAGTTCAAGAAATTGTAATCGCCTCAGAAACCCTTGAATCCAAAGATCAACTTGAGACTCTCGTAGAACACTTGGGTCGTGAACGTACGGTATTTAGCTTAGATCTTCAAGGGGGAGAATTGCTCCATGGTCCAGCCGAATGGCAACAGCGCTCCCTCGAACGCATTGTAGAGGAAGCTATCGGCCTAGGAATCCAGCGACTCATTCTCTTAGATTTGGCCGCAGTTGGAGCCAATCGAGGCTGGCCACTCCAAAGCCTCAGTCAAAGTATTGGAAAATCTCATCCTGGCGCCCGGATCTATTCCGGTGGAGGAATCCGTAATTTAAACGATCTTCACCTTCTACAAACGAGCGGAGTTCATTTCGCGTTAATTTCTACTGCCCTGCATACAAGATCTTCTGAATTTTTTCAAAAAGCCGATTCTTTTTTTACCCCAGAAAGCTGAGACCTCTCATTCTTTGTATTAAAATGAGAGGCTCCGGTTGTCAGAAAATAATCGCTGAAACAAGACAATCACTTGAACCGGAGCGCATTCGAATTCCTACTTCTCAAGAAAGTTAAACCACCATGTCCTTCGCCAAAACCTTAGGTGAGCTCAAAGCTCAAGGTTATCAACCGAGGAGCCTCAAAGCTGAATTAAGAGAAAATCTCTGTAAGAAGCTCCAGTCCGACGAAGAGATTTTTCCGGGTATCGTTGGCTATGACCGAACGGTTATCCCTCAAGTTCAGAACGCGGTTCTTTCGGGACATGATTTCATTTTGCTGGGCCTACGCGGACAAGCAAAAACCCGAATCTTAAGATCTCTCACCGCATTGCTGGATGAAAAGATTCCCGTCATTAAAGACTGTGAGCTGAGAAGTGATCCCTTTCAACCCCTCTCGGTTTTCGCTAAACGCTTAGCTGAAGAGAAAGGGGATGAGCTCCCGATCGAATGGATCGACCGAAGTGAGCGCTATCACGAAAAATTAGCGACCCCCGATGTCACCATCGCCGACCTCATCGGAGATGTCGATCCCATCAAAGCCGCCACCAAGAAACTGGCCTTGGATGATCCCGAAGTGATTCACTACGGTATCGTCCCTCGAAGTAACCGTGGAATTTTTGCCGTCAATGAGCTTCCGGATCTCCAGGCTCGGATTCAAGTGGGTCTCTTAAATATCTTGGAGGAAGGTGACATTCAAATCAGAGGTTTCCCTCTGAGAATGCCACTCGATATCCTTTTGGTTTTTTCGGCGAATCCTGAAGATTACACCAACCGCGGAAATATCATCACACCCTTACGCGACCGCATCGCCAGCCAAATTCTGACTCACTACCCGCGTACCGTTCAGGAGAGTCGAAGGATCACGGATCAAGAGGCTTGGAGAAAACGAGAAGATGCGATCGATGTGGAGATCCCCGAATACTTACGCATCGCCCTAGAAGAAGTCGCATTTCAAGCGCGTGAAAGTGAGTTAGTGGATCAGAATTCGGGGGTGAGTGCTCGAATGCCCATCTCTCTGCTCGAAAACCTGATTTCGAATGCCGAGCGTCGTTCGTTAAAAATGGGGCAAAAACCCACCACGGCTCGACCCACTGATCTCTTCACTGCTTCTTCTGCCATCACGGGAAAAGTGGAACTCGTTTACGAGGGAGAACGCGAAGGAGCGCAGACCGTTGCTTCAGTTCTCATCGGTAAAGCGATCAAAGAAGTCTTCGACGGCATCTTTCCCGATGCTTACAAAATCTCTGAAGAAGGGGACGGGGGAAGTGATTACGAAAAGACCTTAGATTACTTTAAACTTGGAGGCACGATCGATGTCTCCGACGAACTGAGTGATCAAGACCTTCTCGCCTTATTAAAATCTATCCCTGGACTGGAGGATCTCGCCGAGAAATACCTCTCAGTTGAAAACGATTCTCAGCTCGCAGCCGGTATGGAGTTTATCCTTGAAGGTCTCCATCAGCATTCCCTCCTCGCCAAAGATGAAGTGATCGGCGGGAAAACTTACCGGGACATGTTTGAAGATATGATGCAGCAGTTTGATTGATAATCAATATGGACTTCCGCTACAGCAAATTCGATCCAACTAAGTTACAGCGCGAAAAGCTAATCAAGGCTCTCGAAGAACTCTTTAATTATTTGTTGCTTCAAACGAATGGTGATGTCGAAGAAGCTCTCGATCGCTTGGAACAGCTCGGGAACCATCACGGTATTTTCAATGAGAAGTTCAGTATCGATGATTTTAAAAAGCATCTAGAGAAGAAAAAAACCATCGAGACGACCCACGGCGGGCAAATGCGATTGACGGGACGAGGGGAGCAAGTAATCCGCAGATCATCCCTAGAACAAATATTCTCATCACTAAAAAAAGATGCCGCGGGGGACCACCGAGTTTCAGCCGCAGGACAAGGAAACGAGCGCCTGAGTGAAACGCGCCCCTTTGAATTTGGAGACCCGGTTTCCAATCTAGAGCCCACTCGATCGTTAGCCAATGCGATCAAGCGAGCAGGAATCGACGATCTCAGTCTCGAAGAGCAAGATTTAGAAGTTTACGAAACAGAACATTTCTCTTCTTGTGCCACCGTCTTATTGGTCGATATCAGTCACAGTATGATCCTCTACGGTGAAGATCGAATAACACCCGCCAAGCAAGTCGCCTTAGCTTTAACCGAGTTGATTCAAACTCGATTCCCCAAAGATTCCGTTCATGTATGCCTCTTCGGGGATGATGCTTGGGAAGTACCCAAGGCCGAACTCCCTTACATCGGAGTGGGTCCCTACCATACCAACACTCGTGCGGGTTTGCGTTTAGCTCAAGAAATCTTGAGGAAGCAGAAACAAGCGAATCGTCAAATTTTTATGATCACCGACGGCAAGCCATCCGCGCTCACCGAAGACGATGGCACGATCTATAAAAATCCCTTTGGCCTCGATCGCCGTATCGTCAATAAAACATTAGATGAAGCCGCCTACTGCCGTCGCTTAGGCATCCCCGTCACCACTTTTATGATTACCGATGACCCCGTCTTAGTCCAATTTGTTGAACGCTTCACGGAGATCAATAACGGAAAAGCTTATTACTCTCAATTAGATCGCCTAGGGAGTTTCATCTTCGCTGATTATTTAAAGAATCGAAGACGCAGAATGAGGTAGGAATTGAATCTGGAGGAATTTAAAACACAGCAACATGGCGAAAACTAATTGGCTTATCAATACTTTATTGGGTCTTATATCCAGCCTAGGTTAACATCAGATACAAATTGTTGCGGTTATGAGTTTGTCCCAATATTTAAGATTTTCATTGCCATAAAGGCGAGGCGAAAATAGTTCGTTGAACGAAAATCAAGCTTTATAACTTGCGCCCTCCACGGGTTCGGAGCTCGCTGAACGCTCGCGTGAGGAACCAGCGACTCGCCGCAGTTTCCTCACACTCCTCCTTAGCGAGCCCGCCCTGCCTGGTATTGGGTTCCGTTTCCCTTCTCCCCAAAGCTCATTGGGAAAGCCTTCCACTAAACGTAGCCCAGAGGATGGGGATGGATTCAACTAAGAAGAGTTTATTCTAATCCCCACATCGCCCGGGCGAGGTGAGGGCTGGATGGAAATGATTTCTTGAGCCCCCAATAAATCTCAGCTAAAAATGATTTTCATAAAGCAAAGGAAAATACTTCTGAGCTTCAAACAGATTATGACTTTTACAAAGGGCTCTTAGATTGTCGGGATCGTTCGACCCTCCAAAGGCGTAGAGA
>JANQLS010000100.1 GCA_028280485.1 Planctomycetota bacterium | reverse complement strand
GTTTCGACAATTCTTCGAATTGTCTGCACTCCGCTAAACATAGGCTCTACGAGCCTACGTTCGCGGCCGAGTTGATCCCAACTCGGCTTAGTTCCTGTTGATTAAACAGGAACTAATTAGTTGGTACTTTTTTTACCCGTTCAACTTTGTCAAGGGTGGAGAGCGTCAGTCTAACCACGCTATCAGTATTGGCTTTTAAGTCATGAGGAACACCACCTTCGAGGCATAACATATCACCTTTAGTTAAGTGATGGACCTCACCTTTGACCCCAAAATCAATTTCTCCATCTACTATTTGCACTACAATTGGATGAGGAGTTTGGTGCTCCTTCATGGATTGGTTTGCTTTAAACACAATCCGAATTTCCTTGGTGAATTCACTTTTGAGGAGGACGGAAACACTTGGCCCCTGGTCATCGTAAATTAAATTTTTAAATATGGAGGTGGTGATCATATTTCAATTTTGTGCTTGGTTTAGTGGTTTAAGGTTTCAAATGACTACTAAAAAGTAGGTCGTTTGAAGTTAGAAGATAGAAGATATTCAGGGAATCGTTGGAGACTTGATATTCTTTTACGACCATCCTTGAATACAAGTTATGAAGTTTTGAGCCTAATTCTCAAAAGGATTAGCAAATGACTAACCAAATGAATAAAGGTGTTGATTGGTAATGTGTGCTTTAAGAATTTACATTAACTAATGAGCTTAAGGGGAATCCTGTTTCAATTTGATAGAGCTCACGGTGGAATATTTAATGAAATATTCCCCACCATCCCCTTGGGACTTTGAATCTGGTGACCTGCCCTAACCGACTCCAAAGCTTAAAATAGACTTTCGGCTGGACTCATTTTTAGGGAGTAGGTCAACCTGAACCCATCTGTAAGTCGATTTGATTTAGGTTTTAGATCTATTTTTCTATTAAACACGTTATGAACGCAAAAAAACGATTCCTAATTCTTCTCTCAATTGCACTCGTTTGCCTTGTAGTTACCTTTATATTTAATTGGGATGCGCTGATTGTCGAGTTCAAAATTCGTCGAGCCTTTAATCGTCTCGGGAAGAATGAACAAGGCTATCATGAGTATGAGCATCAAGCATCCGGCCTTGTGATGGTTCTCTTACCTAAAGGTGAATTTCAAATGGGGTCACCAAGAAACGAGATTTATAGAAGAGGTGATGAGAAATTAAGAGCAGTGGGAGTGAATTCTTTTTTAATTTCTAAATATGAAGTTTCTCAAGCTGTTTGGGAAAAGTATATGGGCTCTAATCCGTCATATTATCAAGGGGTGGAATTACCCGTTGAAAAAGTTTCATGGGATGAGTGTTTTGGGCAGGATGATTCCTTCTGTAAAAAATTAGGACTTACTCTTCCGACAGAAGCTCAGTGGGAGTATGCCTGTAGGGCTGGAACAACTACTCCTTATTCTTTCGGGAAAAAAATTACTACTTCTGAGGCTAATTTTAATGATACAGGAGATCCTCTTTACTCGCCGGGTGATCCTCCTCTCACCAAACCAATTGGTTCCTATCAACCCAATCCATTCGGTCTTCATGATATGCACGGTAACGTTAAAGAGTGGTGTCTCGATGTTCATGGCGAAGCGGGATCCCAGTATCGAATTGTGAAAGGTGGAGGTTGGCACCAAAATTATGATTCCATACGCTCAGCCGCTCGTGAAAACTATAAGCGTGAACAGAAGTACGATTTTTTAGGTTTTCGCCCGGTGTATTTACTTTCGAAATGACTTAGTGAAAAATGGGTAAACGAACGGTCATCTTCTTAGGTATAACCACACTTTCCTTGATCGCATGGTTGTTTTCACCTGCGGTCCGGGAAAGGTATGAAGTTGAGAAGCACATCAAGGGGCTCCATTCTAATGATGAAGAAATCCAATTACATTCTGTAAACCGCTTGGCTGAATTTGGGACTAAATATATTCCTCGGTTGATAGCTGAATATAAGAACCAACAAAAACTAAAGCCAGATAGAGCTTATGATTTTACGGCCCGATTTAGTGACACTCGTAGTCTGAATTTTGATTATGGATTCATTCATACCCTCATTAAATTAGGTGAGTCGGCTATCCCGTTTATATTAGGCGAGTTGTCTGAGGATGATCCTCGATATGAGGGAATTGCTATAATTTTGATTCTCTTAACTTATGGAGAGAAAGAGATCGGAAAGATGCGGGGCGAAGAGCAGATCTCCTTTGTAAGTTACCAGCATGGTGAGGAATCTATCGATAAGGGGAAGGGAGTGTTTTGGACGGATGTAAGTTTTTTCCCCAAAGATTATTTACAGATTCGATTGAGGACGCGGAAGCAGATTCCAGTCGCGAAAAGTCCTAATCAATTGCGGCTTCATTACTCATTTATTCACATAACTCCTTCACTGAAGCCCTTATTAGAAGATATTTGTAATCTGAAGTCCCTTCCGTATCGCATGGTTAGAACTAGGAGTGACGTCATGATTTTCGATGCGAAAGTTGAGATCACATCTGAGAAAGTTCTACGGTCTGCGGAGGAGGCGTTGAAGAGGATGAAGGGGTGGTAGCAAAATAAATTTTGTTATACCAACTTATCTCAATCTCCCCTCAGATGTTCTAATCCAGAACGTATTGGTACGAGTTGTTATGATATTTTTGACGAGATGGGATCGATGTACTGAAGTTTGAGTTTAGTCTATACAAAGGAAAAGTTTATATATCTAAAAATGGCTTATTCCCTAGTTCAGAAGCCCACTATAATTAGGAATGTCTGAATCAAGACTAATGAAATGTTATCCTATTTCACAACCCATTTGATGTTGAATAAGGGGTCAATTAGATTGTCGCTAAAAATTGAATGGATTCAAAATTTCTATGAACTTACGCTGGGATGAATTTTTGGCTGAATGGGTGTTTTAAATTGGAGATTTCAATGATCGACGTCAACTGCAGGAAAGTCTTGCCTTCATTTTCGGTGAAACAGTGACTTTTAATAGTAAGGAGATCTCACGAGTGGATTATTTGAAACACTTCTGTTTATTCCTAGTGGTTTGTCAGTTTGCGATTCCACTTCAAGCAGAGACTAAGCCGAACGTACTGTTCATCTCGGTCGATGACCTCAACGATTTTCCGTCATTTACTAAGCGGTATCCGGATGCGAAGACGCCGCACATGGATAGGCTCGCGAATCGTGGCGTCGTTTTCACGCGAGCTCACTGTCAGTTCCCCCTCTGCGGACCTTCACGAGCGAGTGTCATGTCGGGACTGCTGCCATCGACTCTTGGCTACGACAATCACATGAAGGATGAAGACCTACAAAAAAGAGCCAGGGCAAAAGGTACGGAGCTTTTACATTCTTATTTCGGTAAGAACGGCTATAAGACGATGGCCGTGGGAAAAATTTGTCACCATAACGTGCCAAAGGGTAGCGTCGATCTAAGAGGTGAGCGTGGGAAATTCAGCGAAGGCACGGGGAGACTGAGAAAAAACTGGCATCAAAATGGCACCAGCACTGACTGGGCTATGGCGCCTGACAGGGACGAACAGTTGCCGGACTACCGAGCCGCTAATTGGGCGATCTCTCGACTTGAGGAGAAGCATGACAAACCCTTCTTTTTGATGGTGGGGTTCCTGCGGCCTCATGTTCCCTGGTATGTGCCGAAGAAATGGTTCGACATCTATGAAAAGGAGAAGATAGCCCTGCCGCCGTATCGTAAGGACGATTTAAACGATGTGCCGCAGATGGCCAAAGACATCAGTATCTTGAAGCAGATGCCGCGCACCGACTGGGCGATTCAAAATAAACAATGGCGCAACATCGTTCATGCCTATCTTGCTTGTATTAGTTTTAGTGATCATCAGGTTGGTCGGGTGTTAGATGCCTTAGATAAGAGTCCATACAAGGACAATACGATCATCGTGCTTTGGTCCGATCATGGCTATCACATGGGCGAAAAGAACACCTTCCAGAAGCAGTCGTTATGGGAAAGATCATCACACGTACCCCTGGTGATTTCTGGTCCCAGTATCGAGGGGAAACGTCGTTGTCATCGAATCGTGAGTTTACTGGATCTTTATCCTACGCTGGTCGAGCTGTGTCATTTGCCGGCTAACCGCAAGAATGAAGGTCGCAGTCTTGTGCCGCTACTTAAGAACCCACACAGGGAGTGGCCGTACCCGTCAATTATAGGCTGGAAGAAGAACAGCTTTGCCGTCCAGGAAGAACGCTACCGTTACATCCTTTATGGGGATGGTAGTGAAGAGCTCTATGATCATGATCGTGACCCCAATGAATGGAGTAATTTGGCGGGGTCCGTGCAGCTGAGAAAAGTGAAGAAGAGAATGGCGGCCTTTATACCAAAATTAATTCCGATCAAAGAAAAGCCGAAGGGCAAAAAGAACTAAAAGTAAGGAGACGCGAGGCGAAGCGGAAAGTGTCATCTGAATACATCGACATTTATTTTCCTCCTTGAGCTCATCGACGAGATCAATAAAGAACTCAACACTAAGCCCTCCTCTCGTCACTGAGCAGCATTGAATCGAGCAAGCGATTCGAGCGCTGAGGAAAGAAGTGGTGCGTCAATCAGCCGCTCCATCCAGGATATATGCCCATGCTCCTGTTAAGAGGAAAAAGGAGCCTGTTCATTCCATGCTGCTGAGTTATTCATTATTTGCCTAGTGTGATCCTTTGTTCAGCTGTGACTTTTATTCAGCTTAAGAAATAAACATGAGTTAGGGCATCAACTCTTTTTGGAACAAGAATTGCGTTCCGATTTAGGAAATAGCTTAATGCAAAGTTTGGAACGAACTATGGTCGCTCACTGGTGAGCGCGATGATTCTCCGGGAATTTTTACGCACTTGAATTTTTATTGTTCTGTTGGGGGAGTAATAGAAAAAGCAGCCGGAGGCGAAAATGATATTCAAAAAAAAAGACACGAGAGCGTTTAGTTTTGTAGCGATTTTCCTGATTGGTGTTTTTCTAAATATTACTTTTGAATCTTTATCAATAGCAGATTCTTCGCCATCGACCTTTGAAGACGATTCACTTCATTTTGACACCTATGTAATGTTCCTCGAAATTGATACCGACAAGGGACAGTTGAAAGGGGAATTGACCCACACTTATAAAAACAAAAGTCAACAGGCTCTAAAATCTCTTCGTTTCCGCTCGGATGTAAATTTCGGTTCAAAGGGATCTTTTAAAATAGCTTCTGTCCAGGATGCTAAGGGCCGAGAGCTCCCGTGGAAATTTTTACCCTTTGAGTTTGGGAAATTGAAATCTGACAAAGCCCAAGTCGAAGTTTTATTAATTGATTCGTTAAATCCAAAAGATCAGGTTGAGGTGAAGATCGTCTTTTCCTTTAAAGACAAAAGAATGGTGAATCCTGAGATGGTTCTTCTTCAGGACGATCCTTATCTTTCCTTTGATGCCTGGTACCCCAAAGCGATGACTAAAAACAACGACAGTTGGTCGTTGAACGATGATCGGCCGTCGCGATACGAAGTTTCTGTGGTTTTCCCAAGCAACATCAAGACTCTCGCATCCACTGGAAGCCAAGAAGGGCCATTCTCTCGTGAAGGAAAAAATCTATTCAAGCTATCTGCTAAAGGAGTTAGAGGTTTTACTCTTTTTACCTCCCCAAAGTGGAAGAGGTATCACCGTAAAGTGGGGGATTTAGAACTGAGTGTGCTTCTCCCCGATGAAGCTAGAGAATGGGCTACGCCCATCTTGGACTCAACGGCTGATACCGTCCAGTTTTACCGTTCCGAATACGGAATGTTTCCCACTAAACATATCGACATCATCTGTCCGGGCTCCCTTAAAGGAAAAGCTCATGGAGGCTCAGCCGCCTGTAATACCTTGACGATATGGTTGAGTACTCAATTTGAAAAACAGTATCGCTGGCTCATCGCTCATGAAGTCGCCCATCAATACTTTGGTCAGTTGCTGGGGATTGAGAGGCGAGAGATCGCCTGGGCACCGATTGGATTAGGGATGATGCTAGACCATCACTATGCGGCTCAGCGTGGAATCGATCTTCAATCTTTTCGAAAAACGTTTAATTGGTATTACTCTACCGCGTATAAACGAGGCTTTGATACCACTCTTTCTCAGCCTCTAGAGAAACCCCTCAAGGCGGATTTCCCCTGGTCCTCCGGTTGGAATATGTCGCTGATGCACGGGAAGGCATTTCGGGTCTGTACGATGCTTAAGGAGCTTCTCGGGGAAGAACGATTCAAAAATGTAATTATTGAAATAATTAAAACGCGGAGAGGGTCCATCCTAAAAGGGGATGACTTTGTTTCCGATTGTGAAAAGGCCTACGGAAAGTCCTTGGATTGGTTTGTTGCTGATTGGATCGATGGCCGAGGGATGGCCGACTACTCAGTCAAGGCAGTTAAAAAAGTGAAGGGAGGCTGGGAGGTAGAGATTTTAAACCTTGGTGATGCCTCATTCCCCGTCTGGGTGGAAGCTTATTCAGAACTCGGTAAAAAGCAGCGATTGAAAGTGGATCGAACAAAATTGAAAAACAAACTGGTCTTTAAGACTTTGAAAACAATCTCAAGGATTGTGGTCGATTCAGAATCGATCTGCCCAGATAAAGATCGCACTAATAATAGCTGGGAGTCAAAGTCCACTAAGAGCGAGTCCGGTCATTAAGAAATTTCGCCGCGGGAGCATTTTGGTGGGGCAAAATTTTTGTTTTGAGAGTGCCTTCTTAAAGAGATCGATGGGGGCGCTAATATTTTCCTCTGCTATTTTTTAGAGAAAGATGAGCACCTTTGTCTCTGCATTTTAGGCTCCCCACTCTCCACTCATTTCTTTCCTTGTTCTTCAGTACACTTAGAGCTTTTAGTGAGCTATAATGTCGGGCGCATTTTTCGGCCTGTACCCGAAAACGGTGCACATCTAAGACTGATCGAAGACTGTCAATGTTACAGCACGTCAGAACTCGTCGTTAGATCTAACGAAAAGTTTGTACCCAAGGCTTCGAAGATTTACGACTCTGCTCAACCACTTACTTATTTCTGGAAATTCAGATGATCACAGAACAAGAAATTTTTGCTGCTCAATCGGCGTGGGGAGAAGGAATCGTTAAGATTGGGAAAGTCTATCTGGATAAAGGCGACTACCGAGTTGCCGCTGAGCAGCATATCCATGAATTCTACGATTACGACGGTGGGGGCGTTTTGTTTAAGCCGACGCTTGTCTCAGAAAAACAATTTAGAACAGATTTTGAAGGGGCTTTATCCTATTTCGTGGGCGGCAACAGTTCTTATCCAGAAGATCATGGATTTGCTATCAAGCCTTGGTCGAATGTGCGTTGGGAAAACAATGGCACGAAGATCATCGGTAATATGGCGGTCGCCATGGGAAACTACTATTTCACCATGGTGGAAGGTGGCGATGTCGTGAAGGTCGAGTATTCCTTTGCTTATACTAAAAACAGTGACGGGCAACTCAAGATTGTGCTCCATGATTCGCATTTGCCCTATTCTCCGCCCCAAAGTAGTTGATAGGAAAGCTTCAAAGTCTTGTTGAGTATAGAAGCGTAGATCGTTCGCAAGTTACCAAGAATCGAAATCTATTCATGGATCCTATCTTAGGCAGACGTTTTAGAATCGATCCACTCACTTACCGTAACACCCTTTTTCTCGCACTGCTGAATGAGATCCGTATGAGTGATTAATCCTCCCATATGGTTATGAACCAGATTGTACCAGAGGCAAGCCGCCAGCCATTCTGTGACCGGATTTCTTACCTCCCCTAGGCTGGCGTAAACTCGAAGGATGTTGTTTCTCGGTTCAAAATCAAGGTCGGTGTGTCCAAGATCTAACAAGACGAATTGTAGGGGCATATGCATCAACCATCGGTCAAGACCTAGTGCATAGCCAAACAGCATGTAGCCCAGACGTTGTTTTTCTGCTTGGGCCTTTCGAGTGGGGATACTTAATCGACCAGTTGCGATGCCGTGAATCCAGCTTTCAATGTAGCGAAACGTGTTATGGTGACAGTCGGAGGCCGTGTGGATTCCCGACGCGATGGAGCAGCAGGTTTTGTACAGTTCCTGCTTTTTGCCATCCTTGAGTGTGGCGAGCATTTCTTGATATGCGGGATGTTCCCACTCGGGATGGATCTTAGGCAGCCCAGCCTCTTTGGCGATCTCGGCATCAAGAAGGAGGCCGCGTCCGTTTTCATCATAGAACACGTCTTGTCCCATGGGTTCCAGATTTTGTAATACGGACTCATCCGAGCAAGCTTGAGGATCCGTTCCTGAATAATTGAGCTTAGTAAAAAAGCTAAGTGTCACGAGTACTCGTTCGAACATCTTCCTCTGAACCTTGCTTAGATCTGAAACCGCACCGAGCCATTGGTAGGATCGATTGATAAATCCCTTCGCTTCAGGGTGCGTCTCGACGACAGCTTGCTCGGGTTCACCTGCAAGGTACGCGTTGAGGACGGAATGGATCGTTCTGATACTTTCCAGCTGTTCGGGCTGGCTGGTCTTCAACTGACACCCCATACCCGAGCATAAACATCCATTCTTGAAAGATGAGTGTTCCAACTTCCCTCGAGTAATGGCAAACAGTACTTCGTCTACGGTAACTGGCAAGCCACTATCACAGGGAATAAGGCTGGTGATATGGCAGCGCAACTGACGAATATTGTTGGTTAATGGTCCTAGCTTGCTCTGCATGGCATGAAGGTGTTTAACCGTATCGTCCCATTCACTTTCCTTCCATTGGCCTTCCTGATCTGGAAAGAACCAAGGAAGAGTACACCACTTGCTTATGAGGTTGCCGTTCTCGTCTGAATAGAGTGTGCTAACCCCTTGGCTCTCTTGGACGGGAGTGGCGGAGGTTTCTCCGGTATAGACCGCTTCAAATCCAGGAGATACTTGGTCGTAGGGTACCAGTTCATCTTTTGTCTTTGCCATGATCACTCCTTTCATAGATTGTAACCATAGAAGAGAGTCCAGCGGGTTCTTTGAACATTCTATAGCTTTTTGTCACACTTGTGAGACTTTCTGTTTAATTTTAAGTGTCTATGAATATTCACATTTAATCCAGTTTGTTTAGATTGAAATCAGGTATTTAAATTCAAATTTCGTGGTTGGAGTTTGAGGCCGTCTACGACCCTGTTCGATTCTTAGTTCCTATCATGATTCAGGGAGAATAGGGGCGGGGGAGCTTTGAATATAGGTTAACTTGGACAGCGGCTTCTTCTGTGAGTAACTTGGTTTTTGAAGCCTTAAAGTGTTTGAGTATGGCGTTCTGCTGGAGGCGCAGGTGAGGATCAAGGTGTATTTATCAAAGTCAGGCTAACTTGATTTTACCTTCGAAAAATTCCCTTGAATGGCAAAAGTGTTTTCGAAACTTCCTAAGTGAGTTCATACATACCAGTCGAAATCGTGAGTGCCTACTCTCTCTGAGTTCGCTCCAGTAGTTGACAGCGTTAACACGACTGAGGATCACAGTGAGTGTGGGGGTAGAGAAGCTCCTTTTTGTAGGCACTTAAGGGATCGACTCAATTAGTATCGTACTCAGGTTAACTCGTCTGCCGCACGACGAAACCATGCAATAATTTGCTTGAGATGATCTGTTCCATAGAGTCGAGTGAACTCTTTGGTCTTCGCGTGCTCGCCGTTCTGCAGTTCACTCAGGCGCCCTCTGATGTAAGTCGCTGTTAATGGGATTCTGCAGCGGACCTCGATGCAGTTACGCCATTGTGCATATGTCGTGGGGATTACACTGTTGTCATCCATGAGGGTCGTGTTCCATTTCTCTCAAATATTCAGGCAAGAATGTCTTCTTTTTCCTTGCTTGGTGGGAGGGTTTAGAAATTCGATGAACAAATCTCAATTCTTTTTAACATTTACGACTGCAGCAATGTTTGCTATCAGCCAAGACAGCGCCGCGAATAACTGCAACCAATCACTCAACGAGTTGATTCCCATGGTCAGAACGCTTGCAATCCAGCAAATGCTTGCAACGGTCTGACCGAGCCAATCGAAACGAAGCATCTTGGAGAGCCGAGATTGAGTTGCGTTAGCTGTGTTCCCAGTCCTGGAGACTGCGTTAGTCTCGCTCTGCGCGCTGATGGCCTCTCCTTTATTCGTTATCAACATACTTCGTGCTCCTCTCCACATAAAATGGAGGGTGAAAAATTAGAGTGATCGTTGTTGCTTGTTGGTTCAAAATGTTTGAAGGGTATTCCGAAGACTTGGAGTTGAGAAGGCTGCCTCCAAGTTGAGGCCATGTTGACGTGGAAAAGTCGGTGACATTCATCTTCTCTTGCTTTGTTCGTTCAAGGGTTCAGAGCTGAGTAGGATTCGGAGCATCGCCGTAGACCTCTTTGGGGTCGAATACCTTCTCCGTTTCAGTGAAGCCTAGAGGCTGGCCGGCTTTATCACCAACGGGTACGGTTCGGTAGAAGCAGGAGCGATATCCCACATGGCAACTCGCCCCACCCTGTACATCTACTCGTAGCCAGATGCAGTCTTGGTCGTCATCAATTCGCATCTCGCGAACGATTTGCACAAGGCCGCTTGTTGCGCCTTTATGCCAGAGGCACTTTCGGCTGCGGCTCCAATAGACGGCTTCACCCAGTTTTATCGTTTGTTGAAGCGACTCTGCATTCATGTAAGCGTGCATGAGCACCTCTCCAGTGGTGAAGTCCGTCGTGACCACGGGGATCAGTCCGTCCTGATCGAACTTGGGAGCCAATTCGACTCCTTCCTCGACCTGTTCGATACTCTTTCGTTCTGAAAAGGGTGATGAAGTCATAATAACTTTCCTGCTTGGGTGTCACGGTACTGATCACCCTGGTCTGGGTGGAGGCCGTTTCCTTTGTTGCGTTCAGTTCAAGCCACTTTGATTTTTAGTGGCCTCCAGCTTTGCCCAGGGAGCTCTCGTCTATCCTCATTAACAAGTCGCGCATTCCTCTCCACAGCAAGAGAGGTCATCTAAATACATGCCCCATTGGCGATACTTTTCCAATTGCTCCGCCGGTAGTCCGAGAGAAGTCGCGATCGCTTTGGCTACAACGGCGAAACGTTGCCGAAACTTGTAAATAAAGCAAAAAACTTGATTGTCATGACGAACAGCAGGTCCACAGAGGAACACGCCCGGAACGATCGTTGACTCATCATTTTCGTTTAGTAAGGGATAGCCGTCTTTCCTTCGCTCGAATAGTTCAGCGACTAGTTTGTGGCTGCCTTCAAAGCCTCCCGCTAGCAGAGGTTGAGTAGGGGTCTGAAATTGAAGGCCATCTTGTGTTGTAACTTCGTAGGTATTGCCCTCTCGGGTTACGGACGCGATGGATGTATGTGGGATTAACTCCACGTATTCCTCAAACCATTCTTCAAGCATCCGTTCGAGTGAATAAGTCGACAAGGCAACACTGGGATCAGAAGTATTTTCATTCCAGGGGCAACCCCTGTCGATCAACCGAACGCGTTTATCCTCCAACGCCAAGTGGTAGGCTGCATCGACTCCACTTTCATAACCGCCGACTATAATGAAATCGTCTCCCTCAAGCTCGGCATAGCTAGCCACGGTTGCGGTGTGTCGACAGAGATCGCTACCGAAAAAGCCATGGAGACGTGGGTACTGATACTCGCCAGCGGCCCAAATCACGTGTCGAGCGCGCAAGGTTTCTTCGGCTGTATCAACTAGAAATGTATCTCCGAATTTTGTGATTCGCATCACGTCGGTCTTTTCGCACACCGGTAATTCAAAGTAGTGCGCAATGGCTTGCAAGTGCGAAGCAAATTCCCTACCGGTCGGATGCTCTGCCCGTAAGCTAAACGCGGGGGATACTCCGATCGCAATGGAGTTCAGGTCGAGTACTCCCACCGAATTGCTCGGAAATGAGGGAGTTATAAACCGGGTTTCCGCTGGCCAGGCTTCGAACGAGGCTCCAACCCAATGTTTCTCAAGAACTGCGAAGTTTTTGATGCCTGCATGCTTGAGAGCTATGGAAACTCCCAGGCCAGCAGCACCAGCTCCGACGACCACGACATCATAGGTCCAATCATTCTTTGCTTTTCTCATCAAGCCATCTTTTCAGTTTTGTGGTCATTTTTAGTTGCGCATCGATAGCTCCCAAAGCTCGTTCATAAGCGCAAATAATTAGTGCTGTCTTCCCTTCCATCAGAAGTGCCGTTGAAGCTTGAGAAGTTCCTGTTTTTATGGCTTGGAACTTTTTGATTTCGAGCGGCACTTACCACTAAGAGGCGATATTTATAGGTTATTAGATTTCGATAGTTGAAGGCATGAAATGATCCTCAAGAATTAAACCTGTAAGACACATTAAGTAGATAATCCAACTCTCGATCAAAGATAGATCACAAGAATGTACATTCATTAATTGGGTTGAAGGGGAGTGATTGTTTGCGAAGATTTAGAAAGTCAGTTGGCACTCTACTTCTTTCATTACTTTATTGATTTTCGGTTTTGTCGTGATTTAGCATTAAACTCAGATAAAGGCGCTGGTGAGGATCAAGATATACTCACCATAGCCATGTCAGATAGATCTTGCCCGTTAAATGCCCGCCTGGAAGGCAAGAGCGTTTTCGAAATTTACAGAGTGGGTTAACGCGCACTCGTCGAGATCGCCGCTAGCTATTCCGGTTAACTTTGCTCTGACTGTTGGTTGCGATAACACGATTCATGATAGCTATAATTATTTTGGAGAAACACCGATGAAACGTTTCTGTTTAGTCTGGATTGCAATTCTACTGATTGGCACCATGAATGCCGACGAGAAAAAATTGAAGGCATTGATCGTCGATGGCCAGAACAACCATAACTGGAAGGGTACGACCCCCATTTTGAAGAAATACTTGGAGCAGGCGGGGATTTTCACCGTCGACGTTGCTACCACCGGGCGTAATACTGCTAAGTTCAATCCGAAGTTCTCTGACTACTCCGTCGTGGTCCTGAACTACAATGGAGCTGACTGGCCGCAAAAAACCCAAGAAAATTTTGTCGATTACATGCGCAACGGTGGTGGTCTGGTGGTCTTTCACGCAGCTAACAACTCCTTTCCGAAATGGAAAGAATACAATCGGATCATCGGCCTCGGTGGTTGGGGAGGGCGCAATGAGAAGGACGGCCCTTATATCCGCTATCGCAATGGTAAGGTCGTTCGCGATAGTTCTCCCGGCCGTGGTGGTAGTCACGGCAGGCAGCATGAATATGTCGTCGAGACTATCAACTCAAAACACCCTATCACTAAAGGGCTTCCGGAAAAATGGCTGCATGTGAGGGATGAGCTTTACGATCGACTCCGAGGTCCGGCGGAAAACCTTACGGTTCTGTCTATCTCCTATTCTGACAAGGCTACTGGAGGAACCGGTGAGAATGAGCCCGTCCTGTTCACCATCAAGTACGGTAAGGGGCGAGTGTTTCATACTGTAATGGGAGACAACGTTAAGCAGATGGACTGCGTTGGTTTTGCAGTCACGCTTCAACGAGGTACAGAGTGGGCCGCCACGGGGAAGGTGACTCAGAAGATTCCAAAGAAAATGCCGACGGCTGAGAAAGTTCTACGTGCCTCAGAAGTTGCTAAGGAAGATGCACCCGTCAAGGCCGTCTCCCTCTTTAATGGTAAGAATCTTGAAGGTTGGTATCCTGACGTTCCCGAGGCAGATAAAAAGCCCGACATCAGACCGAGCTTCATCGTTCGCGATGGTAAATTGGTGAGTATGGGGAGGCCGCTTGGGCACCTGATTTCGAAGAAGTCCTACAAGGATTATCGACTTGAAGTCGAGTACCGTTTTGCTGGCAAACCGGGAAACTGTGGAGTCCTGGTGCACACCGACGGCAAGCGTCCGCGCGTGCTTTACAAAATGTTTCCGGCGTCGTTGGAGGTGCAAATGCATCATAGAGCAGCTGGTGACTTCTGGTGTATCGACGAAAACATCAAGGTTCCCAATATGGAGAAGCGACGTCGCGGTCCTAAAGAAAATTGGGGCGGTAAGCAGGGGCAATCCCGGCACATCCGTAACTTGACTGATGGCAGCGAGAAGCCGTTAGGCGAGTGGAACGCCATGCGTATCGAGTGCCTAGGCGATAAAATTCGCGTTTGGGTGAACGGCGACCTTGTTAATGATGGCTATGAGTGTACGGCGAGTCGTGGGCAGATTTCATTGCAAGCCGAAGGTGCCGAGGTTGAATTTCGCAAGCTGCTACTGACTCCAATCAAAAAGCTGACAGCAGCCAAAAATCTCCCTGCGGTGGCTCAAAAAGATCGCGAGTTAATCACATGGAAGACGAAGAAACTGTCTCCTCATTTTTATGGTGAAGGGGCTTACTATGGTGACTTCAATAAGGATGGTAGGGTCGATGTCGTATCTGGGCCGTTTTGGTATCAGGGTCCAGATTTTTCTAAAAAGCATGAATACCGCCCAGCGAAACAATACAAGCCGGAAGGGTATTCCGACAATTTCCTCACCTTCGTTCACGATTTTAATCGCGATGGTTGGGATGACATCCTCATCATCGGTTGGCCGGGCTACAAAAAGGATCACGAGCACGTTTGGTACGAAAACACCAAGGGCAAAGGAGGCATGTGGCCGAGACATGATGTCTTCAAGGAAGTCGACAACGAATCGCCTGTCTTAGGAAATCTGGTTGGAGATCAGCAGCCGGAACTCATTTTTCATTCCAAAGGTCATCTGGGTTGGGCGGCGCCCGATCCGAAGGATCCCACTAAGCCGTGGACTTTTCATAAGATTTCAAAGAATCTTAAACTCCATCGTTACGCCCATGGTTTGGGATTCGGCGATATCAATGGCGATGGGCGAGCTGATTTCATTCAGTCCAAAGGCTGGTGGGAACAGCCCAAATCTCTCGAAGGCGATTCAGAATGGACTCATCATGCCTGGCCATTTAGACTCAATGGTTCACAGATGTTGGTCTACGATGTGGATGGCGATGGTGATAACGACATCGTGACGGCGATCGAGGCTCACAAGTTTGGTATCGCCTGGTTGGAAAACTCAAAGTCTGACGCTGGTAAGATCACATTCAAGATGCATCGTTTTATCAATGCGAAGCCGGAAGAGAACCGCTACGGCGTGAAGTTTTCCCAGCCACATGCCATGAAGGCGACCGACTTCAATGGCGATGGTCTTACTGATTTTGTGGTGGGTAAACGATTCTGGGCTCATGGCCCTAAGGGAGACCCAGAACCCAATGCGGCCGCAGTGACCTACTGGTTTGAACTCAAGCGCGGCGTGAAAGGCCTTCCTGGAGGAGTTGATTTTGTCCCCCATCTCATCCACGACGATTCCGGGGTCGGAACTCAAGTGGCTGCGGGTGACATCAATGGCGATGGATTGCCCGACGTTATTTCTGGGAACAAGAAAGGTACTCACATTCATTTGCAAGTGCGAAAGAAAGTGAGCGAAAAGGAGTGGAAGGCCGCACAGCCTAAAGTGTTGAAAAAAGAGTAGCGGCCTTTGATCAGCTCGTATATATCTGTCGCTACTGGATCTTTCAGATTCATTAGCGACAGTCATTGTTCCGATATTGTCGGTCCGATTCAGCGCAATAAATTACGGAACTCCAGCCGATTGAGCGGCACCTATTACCGTGTGGAGAGAGCGTTCTCTTTCACACGATTCGATCGATAAAACAGGCATATATATTAACTTATAGCTATTAAATCAAAGCTTACGGCGAACTCTTCGATGATCCTGAACCAAACACCCGATTCCAATTTAGCTCGTCTCCCGGTAACCGTTCTCTCTGGTTTCCTCGGAGCCGGCAAAACCACGTTACTCAATCAAGTACTCAATAACCGAGAAGGTCGTCGAGTTGCGGTGATCGTAAACGACATGAGTGAGGTGAATATCGATGCCGCACTCGTCGAACGGGGTGGCGCCGAGCTCTCGCGTACTGAAGAAAAGTTGGTCGAAATGTCCAACGGGTGCATCTGTTGCACTTTGCGAGATGATTTGCTGGCTGAGGTTTCGCGTTTAGCCCAAGAGGGGCGTTTTGACTATCTCCTTATCGAATCCACGGGGATTTCAGAGCCTATCCCAGTAGCCCAAACCTTCACCTTTGAAGACGAAGACGGCGTGAGCTTAAGTCAGGTTTCGCTTCTCGACACCATGGTTACCGTCGTCGACACGGCGAGTTTTTTAAGAGACTACAACGCCGCCGATGCACTTCAGGATCGCGGAGAATCTCTGGGTGAAGAAGACGAACGTACCGTGACCGACCTTTTGATCGATCAGATAGAATTCGCCGATGTCATAATCCTCAACAAGATCGATCTGGTGACTGAGGAGCAGGCCGATGAAGTTGAAGCCATCGTGAAAGCGCTTAATCCCGGGGCGAGGCGGATCAAGGCTACTCACGGCCAGGTTCCCCTCGATAACGTAATGAATACGGGATTGTTCGATTACGAAAAGGCTGCAAGCTCGGCAGGATGGATTCGAGAGCTTCAAGGTGAACACACTCCAGAGACCGAAGAGTACGGGATCTCGAGCTTCACCTACCGGACGAACCAACCCTTCGACGCTGATAAATTGTGGAGCTACTTAAACGACGGTGATAATTGGAAGGGCGTACTGCGTTCGAAAGGTTTCTTCTGGGTCGCCGCGGATCATCGAGTCGCCTATGAGTGGGCTCAGGCTGGTGGGGTTAGCAATGTCATTCCCGCTGGTATGTGGTGGGCCGCCATTCCTCGCGAAGATTGGGGGCATCCTGAGGGTCAGAGACCTGATGATCAACCCAGTTGGCACGAACGCTTTGGAGATCGCATGCAGCAACTTGTTTTTATCGGTCAAAATATGGACGAAGCGAAAATGCGCGCAGATCTCGACGCTTGTCTACTCGAACAGAGCCTTGCTGATTCCAACAGCAATGCATGGATCGAAATGAATAATCCGTTTCCCGAACTGCAGATGGCAGAGGACCCCGAGTCAGAGTAATTGCTGGTTCTTAAATTATTTCCTATCCCTACACCAAGGGTTGAAATCATCGATATGTTTTCTCTGTGGAGGCTGCTCTCGGTAGAGAAAAAAATCATGCGCCAATCGGCCATAAAAACCAACAAGTAGAGTCCCTCAATAGGCAAAGAGCTGAATTAGCAATCAACAATTTTAAATTCATTCAAAGCAGCTCAGGCTTCTAACTCAATTCGATCGAGATCTAATTTTCGTTAAAATAACTCTATTTTGTGACCCGGATTTGTTTAGGGGTTCCATCGCGGCTTAAGAAGTACTGGTTTGGCTTGTTAGGTCGATTCAGGTCCTTCAGTATGAGTTTCAGGGCTTTTCAAATCTCAGATCTAGGATGAAACGCCTGAAGCCTAAATTACGTCCTAATTTTCTATCGTCCGAATAGTTTGTCTCCAGCTAACTCCTGCTTGCCTTCCGCTGGGCCCACCTTCGTTTTTCCTCGATCAGCGTCCAAAAAAACGTAAAATTAGGAACTCGTTATCCCCTGCTGGCGCTTATACTTGCTGAAAAGCGCCCCGATTTTTTATGGGGAATAGCTCAACCATGGTATTTAAGAGGCTCATTCGCCATTTAGATCGTTTCACCGTTTTTTAATCATCAGGTATGTCAGAGATCTCATCCCCACCGCCCTCCCCGGAAGCTCATCGTCCCGAGCATGATTTGAGTGGCTCCGGCGGCCTTTTTCAGAGCGGATTTGCTACAAAACAAGACGAGCCTGAGCAGCGAGTCGATGCCAAGATCGTTGCGACTCTCATTGGGGGGTGCCTTCTCTTGACGAGCATCGCGGCTCGTTTTCTCTTCGATGATGAGTTTCATTCCGGTCTCTTGGCTATGATTGCCTCGCTCTGCCTCGGGGTGCCCATCATCTTAGAGGCTGCGCAGTCACTCCTGGGGCGGATGCATGCCGGCGAGGAAACTTCCCATATGGAGGAACTCGTGGCGTTGGCTGTTTTGGCGTCGTTCGCTTCAGGCCAGTACTTAGAATGCGGATCGATAGCGTTCTTTATGCTCATCGCCTCCTTCATTGAAGATCGCACGGCCGTCGGTGCTCGTAAGACGATCGAATCGTTAGTTCGCATCACTCCTACGCGAGCTTTTAAGCTTAAGGGAGAGGAAGAAGTTGAGGTAGAGGCCAAGGACTTACTCCCTGGAGACTCCATCGTCGTTCGACCCGGTGAGAATATTCCAGCCGATGGGCAAATCTACAAAGGTGAGAGCACGATCGATGAGGGAACGATCACGGGTGAGTCGGTGCCTGTAGAGAAAAGTCGGGGTGATGATGTCTATGGTGGAACAGTTAATGTAACCGGGATTCTTTTTATCGAGGTCTCGCGGGCTGGTAAAGATAGCACGATCGGGCAGATTCAGAAATTGATTCTCGCTGCAGCCGAACAACGTCCCGCTGTTGTCCGACTTCTCGATCGATACGCGGAGTACTACACACCGGTCGTACTGATGATCGCCTGTATCCTCCTGTTTTTCACTCGTGACCTCGATCGCGCCATCAGCTTTTTACTCATAGCTTGTCCTTGCGCAATTATTCTTTCGGGTCCAACAGCTGTAGTTGCCGCCTTAAGTGCCGCGGCTAGATTGGGGGTTTTGGTCAAGACGGTTTCCGATTTGGAGATCGCACGTCGGATCACTGCCATCGTGGTCGATAAGACCGGAACAATGACCACCGGGCGACTCAGCGTTAGCAAGATTCAAACCGCGGATGGTGTCGATGGAGCAGAACTCCTGACTCTTTGTGCCGCTGCTGAGCGTGGATCCAGGCATCCTCTTGCCAGAGCAGTGGTCGAGCTCGCTGAACGTGCGAGAGTGCCCACCGTAGAAACCGATCAGTTTGAGGAGATCACCGGTAGGGGTGTCAGAGTTGTCATCGATGGATCTGAGGTGAGCGTCGGCCGAAAAACCTGGATTGAAGAGAATGGCGTTGACCTTTCGCCCCTTGACGTTTCGGAAGCCGAGGGTATGAGTTTATTGTTTGTTGCCCGTGATGGAGCTGCCATCGGATGGTTAGGTCTTCAAGATGTAGTCCGCGATGGTGCGGCCCCAGCATTGAAGGAGCTCGCAGATTTAGGCGTGCGTCGTCGATATATGATCACGGGGGACCGCTCAAGTGCAGCAGAGCGTATCGCTAAAGAATTACCACTAACAGACACCGAAGCCGAAGCGTTGCCGGGAAGGAAGTATGACCTCGTGGAGGAACTCAAGTCTCAAGGGCACACCGTTGCTGTGGTGGGGGATGGAGTCAATGATGGCCCCGCCTTGGCGGCTGGCGATGTCTCTTTCGCAATGGGCGCCGCAGGATCGGATGTGGCGATCAATTCTGCTTCGATCGCTCTCATGAATAACGAACTCGATCGTCTCCCCTTTATCGTTAGACTTTCGAGAAGAACCGTTGGGGTGATTCGTCAGAATCTTATTGGAGTGATGCTCTATATTTTGGGAATGTTGGTTTTACTCGGTTTAGGTCTGATCACACCGCTTCTGGCTGCGATCGCTCATGGTCTTAGTTCGATTGCCGTCGTTCTCAATTCCGCTCGTTTAGTTCGAGAAGGCGAAGGAGCTGATCTGCAATCCAACACCGATTTAGTGAAGCCTCGCCAGTTAGGCGGCTTCGCGTCGGCGAAAGAGTAAAGTTCCAATGGATAACACGAAGGTTGAGTAAAGAAGACAATATAGAGTTACTTTAATGAAGTAAGAAAATGATATGGGATTGCGTTGAGTCAATGAATCGGCGAGCCAGAAATACTGAAGATTCGGAAAGGCTGTGTAGCCCAACCAGGCGAAGGTCGAACTTTCAATGAATCGACCGAAGATATAATCGTTGCTCAATCCCAGGAAAAAAAACAAGAGACAGATGAGTAAAGTCATCCCTTGACCCAGTCGAGTCGAGCATGCGAGAGCGACGGCGCTCAGTAAGATGAGTGCTTCAAGAATTAGAATGAGAGCAATGATGAATTGACCTAATTCTCCATCGTTCGCTCTGAACTCGGAAAGCGGATGCTGCCACTGCCAGTTTGGATCGAGGCACAGCACTGCGAAATAGGCCAAAGGTAGTAAAGCTGCTAAGGAAAAGCTAAAGCTTGAGTTGAAGGATTGATTGTACAGGTAATTTAAAGCCGTGGAGAGTGCCAAGGCGAGAAGGATCGCTGTGAAAGTGAAAGTGATCACTGGGCCGTCCCACCCGTTTTGGCTTGGCGACAACGCCCCTTGCCGTAGCGTTAGCAAGAAGATGAACGACCAGTTCCAGAGTGCCATCGTTAGTGCGTAGATGATGCCCAGGAACTTTCCGAGGACGAAGGCAGGGCGAGCTACAGGTTTAGAAAGTACATTTAACAAGGTGCCGCTTTCGATCTCGCTTGAGACGACTCGAGTTGCCGTGAAAGCAGCCAGGAGCAGTCCTGCGATGAAAATGGTACTCAGGCCGAGATCGACGAGTAACTTGCCATCGTCTCCCAGGGTATAGTTGCTGATGAGTAGGTTGAACAAAAGGAGCAAAGTAGCTCCAACCACCAGCACGATAAAGATCGGCTGGCGGATCGCTTCAGTCCAGGTATTGCGAGAGATCGTGAGGGTCTTTATTAACATGACTGCGAAGAGTATATCCGTTCGAATGTGGGCTCGCGAGGTTTTTGATGTTCATTGATGGTTTTCTCCAGCAAGACCCAAAGGTTTTGCGACAGGGACTCAACGCATCCTTAATTGGGTTAGCGCTGCAGTTTCTAGTTGCTGCTATCTTTGGCGGTCTCGCGCTTTGGAGCGGGCAAGCAACCCTCACCATCGTCGCGCTCTGGTCACTCGGTGGGCTTCTGGTTTGGGTCTCGAGCGCTCTCATCTATCAGCAACATCGTCTTGAACGTCGAGAGACTCTCGAGATCGATGAGTTGAGGCGCAATGAATTTCAAAAAGACCCGCTGTTTGCCGAGTCGATCGAAGGAGATCGGTTGCAGAGAAAGCGTCTCTCTTGGTTTTACAGCAAGCTACAAGCCATCGTTAGTCTTGTTCTGATTATCTATCTCAGCGCGCTTGGTATTTGGGCTTTAAGCTGGGGATCAGAGGTTTCAGAATTCGATCAAAACTCTCTATCGATTGCGTTCACCGCTTCGGGTATTGCCTTTATTGCATTTGTCTTTAGCCGTTATGTTGCGGGTATGTCGCAACAGTCTTCATGGACCACGCTTCGAGCCGGAGCTACTTACATGATGGTGACGGCTGGCGTATCCATGGCGGTCGCGATCGCCTTCTTTCTCTTGGAAGCTCTCGACTCAAGCCTTGTGCTTGTAGCCTTAGAACGCTTGCTGCCACTGATTCTGCTTCTATTCAGCGGTGAGTGTGCCCTTCATCTTCTTTTGGATCTTTATCGCCGTCGAACATCGGATACGGCGCCTCGGCCTGCCTTCGATTCACGATTGTTCGCACTCTTTACTCGATCGGCCTCTCTCTCCGAGACTTTCAGTGACGCCTTGAGTTATCAATTAGGATTTGAGCTCAAAGATAGCTGGTTTTATCGATTGCAGAAGCGTGCTTCTTTACTGCTTCTCGGCTTGGGAATCGCTTCTCTCTTACTCTTATCGAGCATTGTTATCGTTGGACCGAGGGAAGCTGCCCTCGTCACCCGACTTGGTAGCATCGAGCGAATTCTGGATCCTGGGCTTCATTGGAAATTACCTTGGCCGCTCAGTCGAGTCTCCCATTACGACGTGACTAGTGTCCGGGAAATTCATGTTGGATCCGATGTTCAGCTTAAAGAAGACACTCCCATTCTCTGGTCGAATGAACACACTATAGAGCGTCCCGAGCCGATGATCGTTGCCGCTTCAGAGACGGCCGTCATCTCTCAGGATGACAATCGGGGGGGACGACAAAGAAGTCCAGTCATCTCATTAGTCAATGCGGAAATCACGGTTCACTGTAGCCCAGATCGAAACCGGTTACTTGATTTTGTGAACGCCGTCGCCGGTGACGAAAGTGCGAGTATGCGAAGATTAAAGCAGTTGGCTAGACGACAAGTTTCTCGTTACCTTTTGCTTCACGATCTTGATGATTGGATTGGTCGGGCGCGGGTCACTGCTGGTGAGGAACTGCGCAGTCTCATCCAAGCTGCGACCGATGAGGCTTCGTTGGGATGGCGAATCCTCAATGTCTCGGTGGCGAGCATCCATCCACCGATCGAAGTGGCGGATAGTTTTCACGCAGTGGTATCTGCAGAACAAGAACGTGAAACGTCACGGGAGATGGCGCGGGCAAAAGCGATCAGCATCCTCTCCAATGTTGCCGGGGATGTTCAGAGTGCTCGAAGGATTTCAAAGGCCGTCCAAGGTGGTGAAACAGAACATAAGATTGAGGAAATGATCCTTGGCTCGGGAGGTGAGGCTGCAGAGAAGATTGCGAGAGCCCGAGCCCCCCGTTGGCAGCAAGCCAACCGCGA
This sequence comes from Planctomycetota bacterium, assembly GCA_028280485.1. Classification (GTDB taxonomy): domain Bacteria; phylum Planctomycetota; class UBA8108; order UBA8108; family JACQVS01; genus JANQLS01. The sequence continues at coordinate 25,795 of JANQLS010000100.1, read as the reverse complement.
GCTTGGGCGGGTAGAAAGATTTAATGGCAAACTTCTAATTTGGAACGCTGCTCCGAATTACTACCGGAGTGAGTTACGATCCGATGCCATCTCCGAAGTATTGGCTCCAGCAGAGAAGACGATCCTTTTTGGGCATTTTCAAAGGGTCATGGTCGAAGCCGGTAATAGCGATTCTGAAAATGCCTTCGATGCTATTATCGATGGCCTTGAGGAGACGACTGGGGATAGCAATCAAGCGGTTAACGAAAAATAAATGAATCTTTGATGAGTATAGATCCATGAAGCGAAAGAAAACCTTTTACCTCGGCCTTTTGGTGAGCACCGTTCTCATTCTATACATGGTCACTTTTCAGGTCAGCTTTCACGAGTCTGCCGTGGTGACCACGTTCGGAAGAGCGGATGCTAACAGCGTGCACCATGGCGATGGCAAAGGCGTACTGGGAAATCTGTCTTGGAAGTGGCCTTGGCCAATACAAAAGGTTCGCTATTACGACCGGCGGGTTCAAGTACTCGACGATCGCCTTGAGGAACAACAGACCTTGGACAAGCAGGGCGTCATCGTCAGTGCTCATGTCGCATGGCGGATCGTCGATCCTTTAGCTTTCTTCCGTTCCTTCGGGAATGTTGCCGATGCCGAGCGCCAGATTATTTCTCTGCTTCGTGATGCACGATCGGAGGTAGGTAATTATAGCTTTGAAGAGTTGACGACCCGCGATAGATCCAAGCTGAAATTGGATGATGTTGAAACTGCAATTGGCAACAAGCTGAATGCAGCCTTGGATCGTCAGAAGAAGGAAGGCCAATCCTGGGGAATCCAAATAGAACTTGTCGGTATCCGACAACTTCTTTTGCCCGAGGTGGTAACTGAAAGAGTTTTTGAGCGTATGCGTGCTACTCGTCAACGTCTTGCCGAAAGCGCGCGGAGTGAGGGTGAACGAATTGCTAAGGATCTGGAATCGGAGGCGATTAGCGATCGCGAAACGATTCTGTCCTTTGTTAACCGTCGGGCTCAGGAGATTCGTGCGGAGGGAGACAAGGAAGCGGCGATCCATTACGACGTTTTCAAAAAGAACGAAGAGTTTGCCGTATTTTTAAGGAAGCTCGACACCTACTCGAGTGCACTCAACGAATCGACGACATTTATTCTTGATGCCAACCAAGGCATTTTTAGGGAACTCTTTGAAAGCGGGCAGGCCCTCAAGAAAAATGAATCCACCAAGAGTGATGGCCCTCAGAACAATTCTAATCCATGAACTCCCAAGACGATCCTTCCCAAGATTCGATGAACACGAAAGGTAACCCAGCTGGAGAGCTGGATACCGCGGGTCGGGCACTCGCAGATGCGCTTCGTATCAGCTTTGCTTTACTCAAGCTTTCGATGCTTGTGCTCGCTATACTTTTTGCCTTCAGTGGGACGCGTAACGTCGAAGAAGGGCGAGTGGCGTTACGTCTTTTTTTGGGCGCGGTCCTCGGTGACTCCGGTGGTGAAGTGCTGCCACCAGGAGGCCCATATTTGGCGTTCCCGGCACCGATTGGTCGCTTCATAGAAATCGACACCACATTACAACAGATTGCCATAGACAATACTTATTGGTATGAGGAACGAGCCCGACTCGATCCCAAAGCTGCTCGTGCGGCTGCTGCTAAGAGGCCCTTAGTTCCCGGTCGGGATGGTTTCCTGATTACTGCCGACAAGAATATCGTTCATGGAAAGTGGACGGTTTCTTTTCGAGTTGCTCCTGGTCCCTCGGCTCTCGATTTTGTGTACAACGTCAGTGCGAGCGATGAGATTGAAGAAATGCGAACCGCAGCAGCTGTTCTCGTACGCTCGGTCGCTGAACGTGCCATCGTGCACGAGATAGCAACGACTCCTGCCGACGACTTCATTAGATCTCGAGTAGATCGTACTCGCATTCGTCAAGAAATGCAGAAGCAACTCGACAAGGTTCGTGCTGGGATTCTGATCGTCGAAGTTTCCCTTGAGAAACCGACGCCACCGCCGGCGGTGCATGCAGCATTCGATGCTGTTAGCGAAGCTGAAAATTTACGAATTTCAAACGTCGTGGAAGCTGAACGGAAACGCGAAAGCGTTTTGCTCTCTGTTGCAGGATCTCAATTTGAAGGGATTCTCCAAGCTATTTCTGAGCTTGAAAAAGTGCGTTCTCTTCAATCCGATCCAGAGACACTTCTCAAGGCTGAAAAGGCCCTCGAGGCACTTCTTACGGGGCCGAATGCTCAGGGGGAAGTGGCGCGCATCATCCGTGCTGCTGAGGTGTACCGAACATCGGCCCCTTTGCAGGCAAAGGGGCGCGCAGAAGAGTTCGAAAGGCTTTTACCTAAGTATTTAGAAAACCCCGAAGTATTCCGTCAACGTCGTCTCGAAGACATTCGGGGACGTGTTTTGATGGGTAAAAAACGTTTTGTGCCTGGTGGTTCTATCTTAAGGATTGAGGCAAAAGACAAGGGTCTTCGGTCAGGTAAGACACCTTCATTAGATGGTGGAAGAGATTGATTCCGAGGATTTAAAAAGAGAGTGTGAGATATCCGATAAATGTCTGAGAATCTTCAAGAGCCTGCCATCGAGGTTCGGGGCTTAGTCAAAGTTTTTCGCGACTTCTGGAGGCGGCCGCGCGTGCGAGCGGTCGATGGACTCGATTTGCAAATTGGTCGTGGGGAGGTCTTCGGACTACTCGGTCCCAATGGATCGGGAAAGTCGACGACGATCAAAATTCTTCTAGGTCTTCTATTCCCGACGAAAGGGATTGTCCGAGTTTTAGGGCAAAAGCCGGGAGACCTTCAGACGAGAAAGAAAATTGGATTCCTCCCCGAAGAATCTCCTCTCTATCCCTACTTGAATGCTAGCGAGACGTTAAATTATTACGGGAGGCTTTTCGGCTATGATCGTTCTTCTCGTCGCAAGCGCACAGAGCTACTTTTGGAGCTTGTTGGACTCGATGCCGTGAAGGAGCGAGCAGTCGGGGAATTCTCCAAGGGAATGCGGAGGAGGCTAGGTCTCGCACAAGCGCTCATCAACGATCCGGAACTCTTAATTTTAGATGAACCCACTTCGGGTCTCGATCCCATCGGGACTCGCCAAGTGAAGGATTTGATCTTCGAACTGAAGCAGCGGGGTAAGACCGTTCTTCTTTCGAGTCACCTCCTTGCCGATGTCGAGGACGTCTGCGATCGCATCGCGATTCTTTACGGTGGCAAGAAACAAATCGAAGGTTCTTGTCGTGAGCTATTGACGGAGGGCAATTCCACTCAAATTGAGCTCTCGACTAGCGATCCAGCTACCGTTGATTCTTTGGTGACTCTACTGAAAGAGCACGGGGGAGATTCGACTAACATCAGTCTCAAGAAACCACGACGAAAACTCGAGTCGCTCTTTATCGACATCGTGCGCGATGCCCGAAGGCATGAACAGGGTGATAAGAATTTAGAGACGACGTCCACTTCAGAGGCGAAAACAACTATAGTCTCCGAATCTACTGAAAATCAACTGGAAGAGATTCAAAGTGAACGAGTGGATACTCAGAGCCAAAAAGAAGAGTCCGTGGAGTTGAAACCGCTGAATGATTTAGAACCTGAGAATCAACGAAAAGCAAAATCCGAGCCACCTCCATCTTTAAAGGAAAAACCGGAGCCCAAAAATCTCGTCAAGGATGAGCCCGATCCCCAAAAATCCAAGTTGAAGGAACCGAAAGCTAAGGAAACGCTTTCGAAGGAATCTGATATTGATCACGCCTTGATTGATAGCCTTCTTTCAAATGATGAGAAAGAAGGCAAAAACTAATCGATGATGCCGAACTTCCGATTTCCTCTTATTGTTTTCAGTCTCTTGGTTCTTGCCGTCGTATTGCTTCTTCCGATTTGGATGGAAGATTCAAGCGGGGCTGGTGTGATTGAATCTCTCTGGTTTCGTTATTTATCAGGAGGAGCGGCAGTCCTTGGTTTGGTGACGGTGATTTGGGTGGGCTCTCTGTTACTTCGCCGTGGCCTTTCTTGGGTAAAAATCTTGACGGCTACGATGGTGCTGCTTCTCTCTCTTGCTTGTTTGGACATGGCTGCGTATGCCCGATGGCCTCTAGATGTTCCTTGGCTTCGAGCAACGGCCAGTGCGGTAGCTACATTGTGGCTCTTTGCCTTTGTCTTTATGATTGTCCGATGGTTGTTAGGGCGGGGAGGGGGAACATTAGGGGTTGCACAACTGGTAATCGATGAGTCGATTCGTCGGAGAGAGGCCATCATCGTTCTAGGTTTACTCCTATTACTCTTACCTACACTTCCATTTGTTTTAGGTGCGGATGATCAACCCCTTCGTCACCGCATTCAATCATTTTTAAGCTTTAGCTTGACGTCACTCAGCTTCGTGGTGAGTGTCTTGACGATATTTCTGGCCTGTGGAACATTGAGTCGAGAGATTACGGATCGTCAAGTTCTTATTAATGCCGTGAAGCCACTCGCGCGATGGAGATACTTTCTCGGGAAGTGGTTCGGAGTGACGGCGGTCAGTGGGATGCTTCTCGTTGTTTTCTCGACCGGGATTTTTACTGCGGCGACTCTCTACCTTCCTTCATTGCCGGCAGCGAATGAATTCGATGCAAGGGCGATTGAAACTGAAGTTCTGGTCGCAAGAAAGTCACACTGGCCTCGTCCCGAAACCGCTTTTGAGGATGGGGTGAATCAAACGCTGAGCCGTTGGGTCGAGGGAAATTCTCGGCGCATCGAAGAGCTCGGGGAGCTTGCGGCTTCTAAAGAGGGTAGAGTTCAGCTCACCCGAGAGCAAATGTTCAAACTTGGAGTAGAGCGTGCACGTAAAGAACTGTTGGTACGTGCAAAATCGGAATGGTTGAACATCCTTCCATTAGAGAGTGAAACTTACATCTTCGACGGTCTGGATACGCTTAGGCAGACCCTGCCTTCGAGTCCTTCAGCCGCGAAGCTAAATCCAAGCGATCATTTACAATTGCGCTACGATCTTCGCGGTACGGGTCCCATCACAAGATCTCGGGTCCGACTCGAATTAAAAGTCTTTCCCTTCCGTACGAACGTTGAGCTCGTGATGGGCAAGGCACAAACCTTCTCGATTCCACCCTGGTTCATCGGGGAGGACGGTCGTCTGAAACTGGAAATCCGGAACGCTCTCGCTGAGCAGCAACCCGTACGCTTTGTTGCTAACAACGGGCCGGAGCTCTTATATCCCGCGGGGAGCTTTTTAGGGAATTTCTCCAGAGTCGTTCTCTTTTTATGGATTCAGATGGCGTTTCTCGCCATGCTGGGTTTGACCGCGGCCAGCTTTATCAATCTTCCGGTGGCAACGATTTTTTCTCTTACGATTTGGATGTTGGCTTCAGGGAGTAACTTTCTTTATGAATCGGCTGATCTCATCAGTCTCCAAGCTCATGATCATCAACCCAGCGGAGAAGAGGGAGCAACGGAAGAAGAACCGGCATTCATAGTGCGGACCATCGCTTACTTACTTGGAGGGCCGCTTCGACAATACTCCATTCACGATCCCATAGGAGAGCTTACGCGCGGGCGTATTTTCCCAAGCTCGGATCTCTTCACAGCTTTCTTCTGGATCTTTATTGTGTGGACGGGTGGGCTTGCGGTGATCGGGGCGTTGATATACTCACGACGTGAGTTGGCGAATGCGGAATCATGAAATTGTACAGTAAGAATAAAGAGCTCCGTTCAAAACCTAATTTTCGAGAGTATCCATGAAACAGTTTAGTGTCGTCCTACTTGCTCTTGCGGCTCTCGCAGGCTCAGCAGCATTGACACCTTCGATCAACGATGAACGGGCTGCTTTGGAACTCACGTATGACGAAGATGTTCTTGAAAACTTACCGCCGGACATGGCTTTCACTCAGGTCGCGATGGGAAGTTTTCGAGGGCTTGCTGTCGATGTTCTTTGGGTGCGGGCGGCTCGCATGTTGCGACGCGGAGAATACTTCGAGGTCTTGCAGTTAACGGAATGGATCACCCAACTTCAGGTGCACTTTCCCCAGGTTTGGAAGTACCATGCTTGGAACTTAACTTACAACCTTTCATTAACCTCGTCGACTCCTCAGGAGAGTTGGGCTTGGGTACAGGCTGGGCTCGCGACCCTTCGGGATCGGGGATTGCCAAACAATCCAGAAAGCATGGAGCTCTACCATGATCTGGCTTGGATGTTTCGGCACAAAATCGGTGGCTTCTCCGATTCGAACCACTGGCATTACAAACAAGAGCTAGCTACAGAGTGGCACGATATTCTTGGTTCACCTTCACCCGCATCGAGTGCAGATGCCGTTTCTGCATTTCAGCCCATCGCTCTAGCCTACGAGCGTTGGGTGAATACTCGAGAACTCAGTTCTGAGCTTCGGCGTGCCATCGAACAAGCCAGGGTAAAAGAGGAGTGGCTTTCGGGACTCGAAGACCTGAGTTGGCTGAGTCTACGTCGCTTCCGCGCCCGTTTCGACAAATGGCGTGAAGTTCAACGAAGAAACGGAGAGGATCTCACCTCTCTTCAATCGGTTGAAGAAGCGCTGGTAAAGCAGCTAAGCTCTTTATCGAAAGGTGCGCATTCTCGTTTCTTTTCTGATTGGCCGCAGGCCCGCTCGCACATCGATGCTCTTCGAAGAATCGGCAAGGAACTCGACTCTGAGTTCCTACGGGACTCGATGCGAATTACTGACGAATTGGACACCGAGGAGACATCTGAAACAAGCATCCAGTCGGAAGACGAGTTTTTGTCTTGGTCTAAAGAAGCTGCTCAAGCCGGGGTTTTAAATCCTATCGTTCAGTACACGCAGGCACGAGTGCTCGTCGATGAATATCACATGGACCCGACCTGGATGTACGAGCTCATGCTGGGAGAGTGGTTGACGCATGGCCGGCGACTCTATGCCGATTCTGCCCCAGGAAAAGCGGCCATTCCCATCGACTGGCGCCACCCCTCTGCACATTCTCTTTATTGGGCATCACTCGGTGTTCGTAAGGGGCGTGCGATTCACGGTGCTATCGATCCTGATGTTCTTTCTAACGATGATCAAGTACTCGCCTCTCTGCGTTCTCTCGCCCGTAATGGACGCATTTTATTCGATCGAAAGACGGGCTACTACCAAATGGCCATCGAAGCGCGGATCATCATGAAATACGATTCTGCGATAACGATGAGGCGCAATCAAAGTCCCGATGGGGCTCCTTCTCTTGAACAAAATGAGGGATATGAGCTTTTCATGGCTTGGGCCGTGCGTGCGCTCTATTTCCATGGTGACCGTAATCAAGCGCAGAGCTATTATGAAAAACTCCGTCGCGAATTCGGTAAAGGTCAAGGGCGCTACAGTCTTGCCTTAGATGATTTTGTCGTCGCAGAACTGCTGGGCATGGAAGGCCTTTCGGATCGGGGACTTCCCCTCGAAGATGCTCGGACCTTGATCAACGGTCTTTTCTTCCAAGCATTTCTCGAAGGTTTTGCCGGTGGTCGCCGTGAAGTAAGCAACCGTTTCGTTACATCTGCACGGCGCATCCATCAATCCTATCGTCGAAAGTTGCGCTCGGAGAATAACGAACGATTGAATTTGCCTGATTTCGAGGTCATGTTCCGGGATGAATTCGTACGCTTCTTAATTATGGATAGCAATAGTTCTGGTGTTGCGTTCTCAACCAAGTCACGCGGTTGGAGGGGGGCTCCCACAGTTCTAAAAAAGAGTGTTTGGGAGCGAGTGCGAAAAGATCTTGAGAATGCTTGTGAGAAGATGGGGCTCGACTTTGGGAGTCAATTTCCTGCGCCTTAAGCCTTGGTTATTCATTCCAAATCTTCCTGTATACAGCATATAATTTAAGCTAACGGTTTTAATGACATTTATTTGGGTTTGTCAAATTTGTAAACTCAGTTCTGTAAGCTGGGCTTTGTGACTTTTGATATTGAAAGAAATAAAAATGAAAAAGTTTAATGATTGGAAAACCTGGGCATTTTTCTCTTTCTGCTTATTTGGTGTTCTTTTAATTGGTCCTAATATTCAGGGGCAGGGTCGGGAGAACATTGCTTTTGGAAAGCCAGTGACAGCCTCGGGTGATCTCTGGGGAGCGCAATTAGCTGGAAATCTAACTGATGGGGATCTCGTTACTTTTGGTCATCCCCTTAACGACGGAACAGAATTCCAACCTACACTTGGATTCTTCTATGAAATCGATCTCGACGACGAGTTTGACCTTGGGTCGATTGAGTTACTCAATCGCACGGGTTGTTGTCCCGAGCGTTTAACCAATGTTCAAATTGATATCTATGCCGATGATAGAGATCTGGGAGATCCCGAAAGTACAGGCACACTGAATTGGACCACCGATTTGCGTATCGATGGAAGTCATTCAGGGGACGGCGGACGAGACGTTCTGACTTCAGAGCTTGATCCCGAAGGCTTTTTCAATGGTCGGTACGTTCGAATTACGAATCTGAGTGGAGCACCTTATAATCCCCAAATTGCGGAAGTTGAAATTTATTCATTCAGCGATGAGATTGCAATTATAGATCAGCCGACTTCGAGTGTGGTCGAACTTGAATCTTCAGCTACCTTTAATGTCAATGCTATTGGTCCAGGTGAACTTGCGTATCAATGGTTTAAAGACGGATCTGAAATCGCGGGTGCCAATGAGGCTTCTTATACTATCTCGAATGCCATGCCTGAAGATGAAGGCGACTATTATGTCGTCATCAGTAATGATGAAGGAAGCGCACCCGTCACCAGTGAAACCGTTACTTTGACAGTGACAGGTGTCAACATTGCGCGGTGGGGAGTGGCTTCTCAGTCTACTGTTGGTTGGGATGGATTGCCTTCTAAGGCCATCGACGGTAATACCTCTGGTGTCTTTCCAGAAGGCTCGATCACTCATACGGGTCAAGGTGACCCAACCCCTTGGTTAGAAATCCATCTCTTCGGTCCTAGTTTTGTAGAATCGATAGCCTTGTGGAATCGTACCGATTGTTGCTCAGAGAGACTCACCAACTTTAAGTTAAGCGCCTTTGCTTTAGATGAGTCTTGCAATCCTCAGCTGATTTTCGAAGAGACTTACTTTGACGATAACACCTTCCCAGTGACTACAGAGACCCCATTTACCATCGAACTTGAAGAAGAGGGTGTATCCAGTATCCGAATTGAAAGACTGGGAACTCCTGAAGATTATCCGGGGCAATTTTTCTTGTCTCTTGCGGAGGTCCAGATCTTTGGTGAAGGGCCAGAGCCAGGTGATGTTCAAGAGTGTCCCGCTGAGGGGGATACCCATTGTTTAGGATTGACGATTACTCCTCCTGAGGAAGGCGGTCCTGGAACTTACTCCGTCACCGCCGAGGCCAGCGATGATGATAATGACGGATGTGTACAGCTCAGTTACACCTTTACCGCTGAGCGATTAGAAGACGGCTTTACCTTAACTGTGGGGGGACCTGAGTATTTTCAGAATGAAGCTGAGTTTAATATATTGGGTCCAGGGACTTGGAAGATCAGTGCTACCGTCGATGACGAATCTTTATGTCCCGATGTTGCCGACGATGCTACCTGTTCCGAGATGGTTGAAATCGATCACGGAAATGTTGCTTTTGGAAAAGAAGTCTTTGCTTCGGGTGAACTGTGGGCCGGTTTTCCTGCCAGTAATTTGACGGACGGAAATTTAACGACCTTAACGCATCCCCTCAATAATGGGTCTCTTGAGCAACCCACACTGGATTTCTTCTTTGAAATTGACCTGGTTGACAGCTATGAGATAGATCGTATTGAGTTGGTCAATCGCGACAACTGTTGTCCTGAACGATAAACAAATCTTCTCATTGAAGTTTATGCTGATGATCGATCACCCGAAGACCCGGAAGATCTTGGCACCGTAACTTGGTTTACTGAACTTCGAACCGATGGGACAAATTCGGGAATGGCTGGTCGTGACATATTGACTGCGGATCTGGATCCAGGGGGAGAGTTTGAAGGTCGATACGTACGAATCATTAATTTAAGTGGTGAACCGTATAATCCTCAAATCGCAGAAGTTGAAGTTTATTCTTCGGTTCCTGATGTGGTTGAGCCTGAAGATGGGTTTAGGCGAGGTGATACTGATGGAAATGGCGCACTTGAGATTACTGACCCCATCAATAACCTCTCTTTTCAATTCTTAGGCACTTTCACTCCACCTTGTTTGGATGCCGCTGATTTTGATGACAACGGGAAAGTCGAAATCACCGATCCGATCGCAAACCTTTCTCACCAGTTCTTGGGAACGGCTCCACCCGCTCCCCCGGGTAAGGAAACCTGTGGAGTGGATCCGACTGAGGATAGTGAAGAGGTCGGTGGTGATTTAGGTTGTGAGACTCCGCCTGATAATTGTTAACCTTTAAAGCTTATTATTGATTCTTAAATAAAAACGGGGCGAGATTTCACAATGATTTCTCGCTCCGTTTTTTTAGTTCTATTTCCTGTTACTTCTCCTATGAAGTCGGACAAGCTTGTCCCATCAATGAAATGTATTAAGGAGGATGGATTGAAAGGCTTGAGCCTTTAAGAATGATCTCAGCCGATGGAGTGGAATGTTTTCATGATCTCAATTCCTTTTCCTTCATGTGATGTTCTTTCAAGGCATACCCGTTTCATCGTAGCGGGAATTAGAATTGTAAACTGGGCTTCAATGGAGATCAGTTGATAATCACGAAGTTTAGTGCTTGTATAGATAGACAGGCTTCAGAGGTTAATATTGATTCATTTTAACGATTATTTATAGGGCCTCCTCCTGCTATTTATTAGCACGATTTGGGGGGGGCTTGTTTTACCAATAAGCAATTCTACCTAAGGTTCTTGGCGGCATGGAGAAGTGGTAATGATCTATGTTATAGATCGAGAGTGACACTAACAGGAAAGTGATCGGATGCAGTCCTTGCTGTCTTGCTTGCGTGAATTTTTCCAGAATTCGGAATGTAGCCCGCCGCTGCTACGTTTGAAAGCATGATGTAGTCGATTCTATCTTTAGCTTTACGCCAGTATGTTGTGGCGTTTGATCCAACTTCGGCCTTAAGGGCGTCCTTAAAGCCGAGTTGGCTCATCACTGACCTGATCGTCTTATTCCGTGAAGTGTTATTAAAGTCTCCTAACAACACTACTGGAGTTTCCGGGTAGGTGGCTACGTACTCGCTAACAATCTTCTTCGCCGCCCGTGATTCTGCGCTTCTTAGATTATCCGAACTGGTCAACTGCCACTTTTTTCGACTTCTGGATTTAAAATGCGTATTGAATACTGAAATCGAACGTCCCCCACCTAACATGAACTCCCCGAGTAGGAGATCGCGTTGAAAGCCCATGGCCGATTTCCTCTTGGCTCTAAAATCTTTTTTTGTCCGATAGTCACGAATGATCTTACCAGAGCTGTTCTTTAACTTCACATCTCGGTGAGTTGTTGTGTAGAAATTATATCGACTCATGAATCCTAGGTTGATGTCACGATCACTGTTTCCATCGATTAAGGCATAGTAGTCGTAAGGTTTTGAAAGTTTGCTGTTTAGCCACTCTAACGATCGTTCCGACTCAACCTCTTGAAAAGCTATTATGTCAGCGCCGATACGATCCACCATCTGACCCAAAGCATCAACCTCAGAACTTTTCTTTTGAGTGTGTGGATCAAGGTCGTCGAAAAAGTTTTTAGCATTGTAGGTTGCGATTGTAATCTTCATGTTAGATCTCAATTGACAGTATTCAACGATTCCTCCCCCAGTGTATTGCGTTTCAACGTTGGGAAATGGGTGCTATGGGGGCTCGATGAACAGAAATGGAAAGGCCTCAAGAATTCGTGCTGTAATCCTGCATATCTAATCTGCAGAGAAAAGACTCGATTATTTGAACTCTGGCGATTTCAAGAACTAATATCGAAACTCAGCGCTGACGGGTCGATGGTCGCTCGGGCGTTGGTGCGCTTTCGTTCCAGATACCCAATAGTCATAAACCTCATGTTCGATCTTGCCGCTACCTTCAATTAACCGTAAGGGGGCAGTTCCATGGCGGATGTCGGTGGTTACAAGAACGTGGTCGAGCAGTACTTTGACTGTGCGTCCATCTTGAGTAGGATCTGAGAATTTCGCAGTGTAGGCGTTAGCTCGGCCCGGTTCGATAGCCTCCTCGGGCAGGGCGTGATGCATCAAGGCTGATTCTCGGTGAAAACCTCCACGTAACTCATCAACGATATTATGAATGAGAAACTGCTCTTCGAAGACATCGCGATGAGGGCCATCATTGAGATCACCAACCAGGATACACCCATCGGTTCGTCGATTTTTTATAGCGTGAGTTAGATATCGACGTATTGCGTACATCTCAGCGCTCAGCTTTTGACGGGATCGTAATGCGCTGATGATCTTGGGCTTGTCTCGTTTCGTATACTCCTGCTTACGTTTTAAATCTGAGATTTTCGATTTTGTATGAAACACCATGAACTCGATACCCCGTCCTCCGACTTCGAGTTTTAGGACAACGGGTAATCTGGTGAAATACTCACTGGAAATGCTATCTTTGGCTACATTTCCCCATCTGTAGTATTCAATGCGGCGTTGTAGGTGGCGATATATATCATGCGTCTCAGGTAGTTGCCGGACCTCAAAGCCAATGTCTTTCCAAACGAGAATATGATTGCACTGACGGCCACGGGGCGTGATTGAGTAGACATCATATGCATCATCTAAATACTCTCGAACGAAGGTCTCCATTTGAGCATTATGCTTTGGCCCCTCTTGAATACCGATGATCTCTGCATCGGAGTTCCAAATCACGCCTGCGATTCGTTCACAGACGGATTGTACGTCAGCGGGCTTGCGACCAATGCCATTAAATCGAGAGGGACCTTGATATAAATTTGTGGAGTTACCATCGAATAAATTAGCCATCCATTCGACATTAAAAGTGGCTACTTTTAGTTTGGGCATTTGATTGACTTTCCTTGCTCAACTAATTGCTTTAAAAGCTAAGTGTGAGGAATCTGATCAGCTTGTGTATTCCGATTCGAGCCTAATAGCTGATCTGCTTGGCCTCTTTTTATTGGAAACAGATTAGATAAAATAATTTAGATAGCGCTCAGAATTAGCAGGGCCGAATGAATAGGCACTTTTATTGAGAGTATTCCAAGGGCCATCACAACGTTCCGCTGGTTTTCCATGAATTAACTACCTTTCCTTTAAAGAAAAGTTACCTCATTAAAAACGAAAGAGTAGCTTAGTATGTTCCATCTGCTCCTGATTTATAACGGAAAAAAACTAACCTGTCTATTGGTTGTATAAGATATTAAACTTAAAATATATTGAAACTTTATTTAAAGTAGTTCGGCGGTAATAGTTATAGTCTTTTTATATTTAATTGATTCGTCTCTTATCCAGTTAATAAGCCTTTTTCCTATAGCATTGTGGGTTGCCACTTGAGCTTGATTTCAAATTTTGTGTCACTTGTTTTTACTCATATTGCAAATGTACTTTTGGGTGGAGTCTCTATTGATTGTGGTCTGTACATAAGGAAATAGGTTGTTTATCGTTTCATCGCAACTAACTCCAGCAAAATTTTTTAACCTACAATCAATAGTTAAATTCTAATCGATTTAGGAGAGGGCTTAGATGGCCCTGAATTAAAATACTGATTACAATCTAACTTCCCTTCCAATTACTGCTTCCTCTCGTTTTCCCGGTATCAGGAAAGATATACTCCTCCACTAAATACACAACAAACAAGGGGCGGATCAAGAAGGTTAACAATTAAGCATTGATAGCGAATTAGAGCAAGTCGATTGACGCTTTCGATAATTCCTCTATCAAAGGCCTCGAGTTGAGTTGTACCTTCAATATCAGTTAAAAATATTCTCAAAGTGATAGAGTGTTGCCGAGTTTGTTGGTATTTAACAACTTACATTCTTAATCAATAGAACTATAAAGATTGGGTGCAGCTTTCCTGCGCTCTATTAAAGTTTCTTAGGAAACTATTTCCTTGACAACAGTTGGTTTAAAAATACAATCCAGTTTATGAATCAAAATGAAGAAGGGTACAAGAAGTTCATCGGTGGTTGGCTGAGGACCGTTTCCAACAAGGTCTCTCACTCCTTTTCTATGAAACTTGAGACTAGCGGAGTTACTGTCGCTGAATGGGTAGTTTTGCGAATGCTCTACGAGTGTGGCCCCAGCATTTCTCCGAGCGAGATCGCACGCCTCACTGGGCTGACTCGTGGGGCAGTGTCCAAATTAGTGGATCGGGCGACTGGAAAGGGGTTTGTTATTCGCACAGAGTCAAAAAATGATCGACGCTATCAAGACATTAAACTTACGGCAGCCGCAAAAAAGGTAGTTCCGAAGTTAACGAAGTTAGCTCAACAAAATGATGATGAGTTCTTTTCATGCTTGAGCCCATCGGAGCGAAAGACCTTGGTGCGGCTATTGAAAAAGGTGGCAGAGGGAAGCCAAGTTCCCGAAGTGCCAACAGATTAATCTCTGGGTCTGGTGGTAAGTACAATTTTTACAGTTTTGCCCATCCCTCTAAATGCTAGGACTTATTTGTGAAAAAATTAGTGAAGCCTCGTAAAACTCGGGAAATTCATAGCCACCACTTTGATTCTACTATATGGAATGACCTAGAGTTTCGTGACGACGACATCATAATTTCGACTTACGCAAAATCCGGTACGACGTGGATGCAGCAGATTATTGCTCAGCTCCTTTTTGATGGTGATCCTGACGTGCCGGTTGCAGATATGTCACCCTGGATGGATCTCAGGGTTCCACCTAAGGAGATCAAGCTTCCTTTTGTCGAGGCACAAGACCATCGGCGTTTCTTGAAGACGCATCTTCCAGTTGACGCCTTGCAATTTTCGGAAGAAGCTAAATATTTATACATCGGGCGTGACGGACGTGATGTTGTTTGGAGTCTTTACAATCATCACGTGAATGCGAATCAAGCTTGGTACGATGCCTTAAACGAAACTCCGGGGCGGGTTGGCCCTCCCATCGAACGACCTCCAGAAGATATTCGACAGTATTGGCTCGATTGGTTTCAGGGTGATGGCTATCCGTTCTGGTCCTTTTGGGAGAACGTTCGAAGTTGGTGGGAAATCAGAGATCTTCCAAACGTGCTCTTTGTTCACTTCTCTGATCTCAAACGAGACATGCCAGGACAGATTCGCCGCATCGCTTCCTTTTTGGATATACCTATCGATGACTCCAAGTGGCCTGCCATACTAGAGCACTGCTCGTTTGAATGGATGAAAAAGAATGGTGAGAAGAGTACTCCCTTAGGCGGGGCTTTTTGGGATGCGGGTGCAGAGGTATTTATCAACAAGGGCGTCAATGGTCGCTGGGCGGATATCCTCACTGTTATAGAATCCTCGGAATACGAACAGAAGGCCAAAGCGGAACTTGGAAGTGAATGTTCGAATTGGCTGGCCAATGGAGGAGCCCTTTCTATTGGGTGAAACTTCTGTGCCTGGTTTCTTCTGGCTAAACTTTCTTATTTACTTTTCATGCCCATCTTCGCTTCCTGCGCTAAATCCTCCAGTACCGTTAAAGCAGCGTGAGCGGGAGCAATCACTGAATTTTCACAATACTTTGTTTTAGTGGCCGCAAATGATCCTGCTTCAAAGAGTTTGTTTCCGGGTGATCCTCCTCCACAGATATCAAAATATTCGCATTCCATTTTGCAAGATTGAATACCAGCATCGATGCTATCCATCATTCGATGAAGAACATCTGAATTTAAAATTTGGTTAGGAGTATCTGTTAATAAATTACCCACAATAAAATTAGAGTACTCTTCGTTAGTATGCCCCAATAGTTCTGGGGAAAAGGTTGAAACCCTGCCATTTTTTGAAACTGAAGTGATTTTGAAAGCAGAGTTTTCTTGATTATGTTCAAGGCTTTTTCCACCTTGTAGAAGCCAAGGGGCGATGCCATCGAATTCTCTCACTTGAATTCTTGCGTTGTGTTTCTTTATGAGTTTCATAAAGGATTCTAAAAAGCGCTCTGACTTAGCGCTGCTCGAGTCATCCCATCGGGCTCTCTCATTTTCTCCTTCTTGCTCTTCAAAGTTAAACCCGAGTCTTTCGATTCCTAATTCGTGGAAAAAATCAAAAATCCCCTCTGGATCTGCAACGCTTTCTGAAGTTATGACGCTTATGACGTGAAAATCGATGTTATTTCTTCTTAAGCATTCAATGCCCTCTAATACTTTTTGATGGCTCCCCTTTCCTGATCGATAAACTCTAACCCGATCATTCCACTTCGCAGAGCCGTCTAAACTTATTCCCACCCTCACATCGTTTTCCTGGATCAGTTTGCACCATTCATCGGTGACTAAAGTTGCGTTGGTTTGAATCGATTGATGGATCACGATGTTATGTTTATTTGCAAACTCTCGTGACAAGTCAAAAGCTTCTTTGTAGTAGCTAGGTGGAAGGGTCATGGGCTCGCCCGCGTGCCAAACAATCGTGAATTCTGATTCAACCAGATTTGCGCCGATGACAAACTCAAAAGCCTTTTCTATCACGTGAATTGGCATTCGGCTTTTGTCAGAACGATCTGGAAGATAGCAATAGCTACAATCAAGGTTACAAAAAGGCGTAGACTGCAAGATTAATAGTTCTAATGGTCCATGAGTTCTTTTGGTTGAAATGTTCATGTTTTTTAGCGATAGGAATGGAAACGGATGAAAATTAAATACTCCTCATCAGATAAGGGATCACATGTATTGAGACTTCTACTTACCTAATAAATTCAATGTCTTTGATTTGCTAATGAAATTAACGATTCAAAGTCACTTCCTGGACGATATTTAGTGATTAAATTTTTATTCCCCAACTTCGAAGATTTAGAATTTTTCAAACGAACTTATTAAATTGAATTGAATATATTTCTTTCTCAACCGTTCTATACACAGTTGCTAGATTCATTGGGGGCTATTTTCATAACTTTTTATTGAAAGGAAACTTCAATGAAATTTTTTAAGAGATCTTTAAAGGTCTTAGTTCTGTTATTGGGATTTCTTCCCTTTTTTAATTCTGGGAAAGCCGTTGAAGCCCTACCTGAAAAAGATGATGGAGTCAGCTCCTTTAAAGAGCGAGTTGATAACCTTCGAAAGGAATCTTCCGACTTACAAGAATTTCTTTCGAAGGAAGATAAGACAGGAAATCTTCAATGGCTTAATTGGGGTAATTGGGGAAACTGGTGTAATTGGAACAACTGGAACAAGCCTTGGTACAACTTCAATAACTGGTGTAATTGGTAACGTACAGTTAAGTAAAGAATTTAAAAGCCCTTCTAATTCATTGTTAGGAGGGCTTTTTTGCTTCTATTTTAAATGACCTCGATCATGCCCCGGGTCTTATGAGTTGCTTGATTTAAATTGGTAGCTAATTCATCGAGCTCAGTCTTTGATTTATAACAAATTTCTTCATGCTATTTTCCCTGTGCTCTTACATCCCTTAGCTCAGAATGATTATTTTCAATCCATCTATCTTCAAACAATGTAAGTTCATAATGCGTCGCTGAGATTTCAGTTGCTGATGAAGAAGATACTGACATAACGCTGTTCTCATGTCTTTAGATGAAGGAAGTCTTTGATTCACTGGGCATGTTCTTCACTCTTTATCGCTAGCATTGTCGGACAAACACTACAGATAAATTGGAATCTTCCCCGTGTACTCCTGTAGAATTAAGGCCTCATCCAGGGTCGTCCGAAAGTTCTCCAAAATCGTTTTAGATCATTTGGGATAGGGAGTGCCAAGATGTTCAGAGCAATCGACTTGTTTCGTTTTAAATTCGTTCTGGCAATTTTTTGTTTAAGCAACCTTGGTGCAATAAGTATTGGGTACGGCCAGACTCGCATCACCACCGTCGTTCCAAATGGCCTTTCCGCTGAGGTCGGGGGCTCGATCTCGCTGAGAGGAACTGGATTCACCGGAGTGAATCGCGTTGAAGTGGGGGGAGTTGTAGCCACCCGACTTACCGTGGCTAGCGATGCCTCCATCCGATGCACCGTTCCTCCCGTAACCTCCTGTCAAAATGCAGGACTCCAAGACATCGTTTTGTTCAAGCCGCTTCAAGGAGCGGTAGCGACGTTGCGGCGGGGGATCGATCTCGTCTGGACTGTTCAAGTCGACTCTATCAGTCCCGATCGAGTTTCTACTGAGGGTGGGGATGTCATCGATGTTCACGGCGAGGGATTCACCTCATCTTCTGAAGTTCTCATCGCCGGGAACGCGGTTGATAGCGATAATGTCACCTATGTTAACTGCGAACTCTTAAGAGTGGTGACTCCTTCTCACACACCAACGGTTAGGCCGCTACCGGTCGCAGTTCGTAATACACTTGAGAATCAGGATACTCTCGCTAACGCGCTACATTACGTGACCCCTCCACCTTTGGCATTTAATGATTTTACTCCGAAGGAAGGTGAGGCGGGTGACAGTATCGAAGTGACGGGGTCGGGCTTTCTGTCGCTTACTGAGATTCGTTTAGAGGATCCTGCTGGTGATATAACTGTCGTTGATGAATTTGATCTCGATGGTAATACCTATTTATTATTCGATATTCCTGATGTCATTCCCGCCGATTACCAGGTGACACTTTACTGGTCCATCGCTGGGGCCCCCGATGTTGAGTTGGGGCACGATGTGCCACTAACGATTTTGCCACCTCCGACCGAGTACCGCTTTGATGACTTCAATCCAAAAGAGGTCGAAGTGGGTGATACTATTCAGGTTTCCGGTTCAGGCTTTCAACATCTAGACTTCCTGCGCTTGACTTCGGAAACAGGCGCACAAACTGAAATTGATACCTGGCGTCTCGGGGCCGAGGCTACTTTGATTTTCACGATCCCAGAAAACACCCTCGCGGGAAGTTATGCGGTTGCACTGTCCTTCAATCCCGTTGGTGTGCCGGATATCGTGATTAGCCATCGACTGCGATTGCAAGTTCTGGAGCCACCCACACCCTTAACCATCACTTCGTTCTCTCCTGGCGAGCTTCTTTATCAAGGAGGCGAAACTTTTAGCATCATAGGAACTGGTTTTGAGGAAGGGGATGTGCTGGAAGTTCTCATCGGGGATCAGGTGCTGACCCTCGGGGATGGTCTTAGTTCAATTGAGCCTACGGTCATCCGAGGGACCAGTCCTTTCTTTGAGGATGCCCCCCTTACGGTAAATCCAGTAGTAACTTTCGGCGACGATGCTGCGGAATCTCCCCAAGAGGTATCGGTCATCGGCCCACTTAGGATCAACCGAGTGACTCAAACTCCGGAGCCCTTTCCGGCTGGAGCCGGGGGTGGTGGAGAAATTGAACTTAGAGGCGTAGCTTTTAGAAGTTCTACTCGAGTTGAGATCGGGGGGGAGCCTTTACGTGATCCCGTATTAACACCTGAAGGTTTAATTCGAGGCACAGCACCTGATTTAGCCGCTGATGAGTATGAGGTCATGGTCTTTGATCAAGCCGTCGATGGCACAGATCTTCAAGCTGAAGCTTCCGAAAGAGTTCTTTATGAAAACTTGGTTCTTCCTCAGATTACGGCGATCGAACCCTATTACTTGGCAATCAATGGTCGGACTTCAATTGCAATCGAAGGTACTAACTTAACCCGGTCTACGAGGATATTCTTTCAGGGGACAGAGCCTGGATCATCGCGAGTTCCAGTTCTGGCCGAATTCCAAAATTCACGATTGATGACGGCCACAGCTCCCATCTACCAAGCGGGTCTCGTGAATGCGATCGCGCGTGAGCCCGATGGAGAAGAGAGCGTTCTTCAAGAAGCAGCCGAATACGTATCTCCCTTTACCCCCGCGCCTCAACAGATCTATGGAACACTTGTTAACAATCAAGTGGAGTTTAGCTGGGTCAATCCGATCGAATACAGTGCGATCCATGTCTACCGTGAGGGACAGTTTGTTACCACCTTACCTGGGAACACCACTCAGTTCACCGACCCGGTTCAAGTATCAGAAAGTTCGGCGGGTTATTGCATGGTAGGGGAGATGCAAAACGGTTTGGTTTCGATGATCGACTTTAATATCTTGCGCTTGATCTGTGATCCGCCTCTAGATCATGGAACTGCAGATAGGGGATTGAAAGATTTTTCACTTCTCGGAACCCACCAACCTTATGAGCCCCCAGAAGAGGGACAGGGGGGAGGTGCTGCTGTAGGATTCGGTAACACGACTATCGGCGCCAGTAACGAAGCGAATCATTTCCCCGTTACGGCCCAGCTCACTCGGGAAGAGAAACCACAATTTGCGGCCACCGGCCCATTTTTATTCCAAATTTTAGGTCCGAATGAATTGGTGACGGGTTTTACCCTGCTTAAGGAAGCCACTAAGATTCGCATCGAAATCCATGGTGCAAAACTGATTTCAGCTGCCGATCTCTCCCTGAGAGTTTTGGTTCAAAGTGTGACTGAAGGAGTGGACCGTACAGTAGAACTTGAGATTCCCGACGTGATCACCAATCCGGTGAACGATTGGATGGAGCTCACCTACAATACTTTGAATCCGCCCCCGGCTCCGGGTGAACCTTTTCCTGATCCTGGTGACCCTCCGCTTCCAGCTCACGATCCGTTACCACCAGCAGACTACCTCGTGACGATTTACGCGGTGGGGGGTGAATTAGAACCTCACTATTCTATTTCCTCGGATTCATCTTCAGATCAAATCTTCGTCCCCTTTGTACGTTGCCCGCCTTATCCCTTGGTAAAGATTACCGACACCACTGGGCGAAATTCCAATCCCTTGATTACGGGCATCCAACAAGAAGGTGAGGTCACCGAGTTCTTTCCATTGCCCGACCCCAATAATCCTGGGATTCTAATTCCAACGGTTTTCGCTCAGATGGTAGCCGAGGTCTTTGATCCGGATGGAGATCCTATTTCGGAGTATGAATGGGAAATTAAAACCCGACTTCACGGTTCGGATGAATCGGGTGATATTAAGACGACGGCCGGTAACAAGCTCTACTATCATTTTCCGACTTATGGCTACTACTTGGTTAAGCTCACTGTGCGTGACCAACGATGTGGGGAATCGACCCGTTCATTTGTTGTGAAAATTCGCCCCCCCTGTATCACTCCTCTTCCGGGGAGCGGTCCTAATTTCACTTACCCAGTGCCGCAGCCGGATCGTTTGCATCTGGTGACCAATTTACCGGGGAATATGGATCGGTTTGATGACATTCTGCCAATTAGCTTCGATGCATTTGTGGTTGATTCGAGCGGTTGTGAAGGAGACGCCGAAACCCACAGCGTGCAGTTTGGTTTATTTACCGAGTCGCAGGCCAATAGTGCTAGCCCAACTCCAATTCAATTGCTCAACGGTTTCCCGGCCATGGTTATGGGTTGTCTTCTCAGTGTCGATCCCGGGTCTGGAGATGAAATTCTGGAGTGCGATCTTTCTGATCCTTCGGGGCCGTTGAACGATCCTTTTGGAGGGCGTTTCTGGCGTGGAACGTTTTCGGATTCTCGTCTGCTTCCTCCGGTTCAAAATGCTTCTCAGGGAGTCTACGTCTTGATGGCAAGAGGTTCGACAATTCCTGGGCGCACTTTGAATCACACCACGGGCTGGGGGCCTTGGAAAAGAGTTACGGTTCCTAAGTCGGGTACGGGTGGTAGTCAGGCGACTTTTAAAAGTGCAGAAGTTAATGTCTACAATAAGCCTGCCTTTTTAGACGCACCACATGCCTATTCGACTGGGAGTTTTACTAGCAAGGGGCGTATTTATCATTTCACTTGCGCACAAGGTGGACCAGGGCAGAGCAGTACCAGCTTTCCTCCGACGGAAGAAAAAAATCTATCGGTTTTGGGTAATAGTATTCCCTTCCCTTCCCTCAATAATCAGGTTGGTCGGACGAATCAAACGACCTTTATGACTTTCAGTCAGGGCTTTTGGGCTCTTGAAAGTCACAAGGGTGGTGTAGATACAACCACTTTGAATGGCAAGATCGAGGGTGATCGAGAACTTCTCGCTTCTGGTCCTGGAGGGGGCGGTTCTGCATTCGGAGATGAAGGTCTTGAAGCTCTCAATTACGAGTATTGTGAACGATCGCTTCTGTTCTCTGAAGCCTTCAACACGATGCTCTTTAATTCGATTCTTTATTCCGGCTTTGTCGGTCCGGTTCAGGTGACGATTTCCGCTTCGGTCAGTTTGGGAGTTCACGTTTGGCTCGAAACCCAACTGGAATACGCGATGCGTCCCTTCCCGGGTCCGGGTGAGGAATACTTTGAAGCCGACTTCTGGCTTCTTCCGGGGGCCCTCGTCAGTCTCGCCGCTGCGATTCGAGCAGATATTTTCTTCGGGATCGCTAGTGTCGAAGCGGGCCTCAACTTGAATCTTGAGTTTGGTATGCCTTTCCGTTTCCGGGTAGATTCAGCGGGACCTAGTATCGGTAGCGCTATCTATCTCGACATGGATATAGATTTTTTCTATGAGATTTGCGTCGCCCTGCTTTGTGGTGGGAGCACCGTCGATATTCTGGATGAGAATCTGCTCAATTTACAATTTGGGCTCAATCGAAATTCAGTCCCGGCGGGATGCTCTAACAAGGATTTAAGAGAAATCATCCGCAAAAAGGTGAACGAGCAACGAAGTCAGAAACAGATTGGTGGTGGACCTCCCGATCTAAAAGAGCAGGTGAGCCAGCTTGATCTCGCGAGTTCACCGGATGGTGAAGTTCAGATAGCCGTCGGAGTCTTCACTGGTGTTTTCATTTTTAATGCACCTGATTTCCCAGATTTTGTCGTATGGGAAAGAGTCCCCGGATGGATTCTACGTCAAGCCGGTCAACCATGGATCTGGCAGCCTCGAACGATCGCTGCGCCTACTGGGGAGCAGAAAGAGTACGAGCTCATCGACCCAAAAGTTATTTTCTTGGATAACGACACGGTACTGTTTTCCGGGACTCGATACTTTGATGGTCAAGAGGTCTTGCCCGAAGATGATGAGATTACGGCCTTCAACAAAAGGCTCTCAAGAAGCGAGATCGTTAGTAGGATCGGTCACATCACCCAGCCCACCGAACAAAAGAATTATCTCCATGTCGTTTGGGAGCATGAAGACAGAGTTACAGAGGATCAAGGTCCAGATGGTTATAGAGGGGATGGACGGTCCGATTTGGCTCAAGTTCCCGGGACGGACACTTCTTGGATTGCATGGGTGCGTTACGAGGTTGAGGATGTGGTCGTAGCACTCGATCCTCCGGTTGAACAAGCACCTCCACTCGATCCGAAGACATCTTTGGTTCAACTTAAAAAGACAAACATTTACGCTCAACGTCTTCTTAACAGTACTCCAATCGGCCCTCGCTACTTAGTATCAGGAGATGATGATTTTATCGACATCGAAGTGAGCCTCGCGGTCACTCCGTCGGGATCGCCTGCCATCTCTTGGCTTCGTGATTCGTTCAACGACGATCTCATCACTTCAAACATTGGACGTAACCTCATGTTCTCGAAGTTTGAAGGAAATAGCTGGTCGGCTCCCGAGGAAATCATTGCTGATGCGAGTGAACTTCCAGGCATTCTTGAGCCTTCACTCGCGCTTGCGGATCTCGAAAATGGAATGGTGGTCTTTACCGCGCTACCCGCCAATGCCGATCCGAACGATACTGGCATGGGAAATACGAGAATGGTCTACACGACTAAACTTCTGAATGGAGTTTGGCAAGACCCGGTCTTGATTTACAAAGATTGCAATACACCTCTCTTTGCTCGCTGGCCGAATATCTCCTTCAATCCACCGGTGGATGGTCCCGACCCTCAATCCCAGTACATCCCTGACTACACCATCTATGTGAATGAACTTGGCGCGATCGGTACACCGGAAGGTGCTGGGAATGTTTCCCTCGTTAATTTTATTAGTGAGACCGACACTTTCAGCGATGTCATTCAGTTAACAAATGATAATCGGACCCATCAAGGAATCGCTGGAACGATTACCTCTCAGGGTGAAGTCGTAGTGGTTCACTCCAGCCCGGATATTGCCACTCCCGATCTCCAAGATGTTTTGCAGGAAGGTCAGGGAGTAGGGGGAGGTTTACCTGAAGGAGGGCCTAATACTCTTTTTGAAACCGGAATGATGAGTTTTGAGGCGAGGGCGGTTGCTGACCCGGCTATCTCTTACTGCCGTTTGTCTGATCCTTATGCCGGACCCGGTGTAGAGATTACCGCCGAAGTCGGTATCAAGAACAACGGATTCGCCCGTACTCCGATGGATGGCGAAGATATGAGCAGTCTCTTTCTACGATTTATCTACGTCTTTGAAGACGGACAAGAGCAAGTGGCTCAACTTCAAGTGCCCTCGTTGGACCCGGGAGATGAGACTTTTCTGACTGCCCAACTCGTTATCCCACGACGACCCGGTCGTATTCATGTTCGTGTCGATGAAGTTGAGGGTGAATTGAATGTCGCCAACAACCTCAGAGATTGTCCGCTGGGTGCGCAGCCACCCAAAAACGTCAACTGTCAGTTGGTTCCTAAGGGAGAGACCTGGGCCGTGCGATTGACCTGGGAAAATGCCGGGCTTTACAACCGAGTTTGTGTATACCGAGAAGGTTACCTTCTTACTGAACTGCCGGGTACGAGCACGAGCTACTTGGATATGGGAGAGTTTACTTACGATCTGCGGGACTTTGAAGGTGACTTTAAATATTCAGTAAGGGGAAAGCTACGACATACGATTTCCGTCGAATCTGAATGTGAAGTTTTTGTGCCACCTCCACGAACTGAAGGTGCTCAGTTCCGTCGTGGTGATGTCGATGGTAACGGTCAACTAGAGATCACCGACCCCATCAACAATCTTGCTTACCAATTTTTGGGTACGTTTCAGCCCACTTGTCTCGACGCCTGTGATTTCGACGACAACGGGAGGGTCGAGATCACCGATCCAATCGGTAATCTTGCTTACCAATTCCTCGGGGAGAATCCTCCGGGTGATCCCGGGCCGAGTTCTTGTGGCATCGATCCCACTGCGGATGAACTCGATCCCTGCGAACAAGCTTGTCGGCCGTAGTTATAGGATCGGTCTGAATGAGTTTTTCTAGTCGGTGCCTGAACTCTATTTTATTCATTCCCCTCTCTAACCAAGACTCCCGGTTCCGTAGTTTCTCTTATATATATGGGGAAGGTTTCTCCCAGGGGAAGGATAGTACTGTAGGTTGAATTATCGACTCTTTCGGCATGGGGCAGCTCCGAAGACCTCATCTTCTGAAGCTCCGAAGTATTGTATGTTTCGTTCTTTCGGCCCTTTAGTGGCCCTGCGGCTCCTTCTTATAAGTCTATATTTAATATAATCCCTTTATTTGAAATGACTTAACTACCCTCCCCTTCATGCATCTTGGATCTCATTTTGAATGGAGCTGAGATTCGCATTGAAGCTACCAATTCTGATCTATTCTAAATTAAATGTTTTGAGATTCCCCCGCGCCTTTCCTGCCTAATGTCTTAAGTGATTATTTATCAGGTGTTTATCCTTAATGGACCCATCTTTAAGTATTTATTGGTAAAATTAGTATTAATAGGTATTATAGGTTCAATCGAGGAATAATTATATTTTTAGGTTTGTTGAGTATTTTGAATTGATTGGTTCGGAGGCTCTAATGTCAGTTTTAGACAACACGCCAACTCCTCTCGAAGAGGTCATTCTTTACGGAGTGCCCGTCTTCCTCAAAAGAGAAGACAAAAGCGCTTCGGGAAGCCACAAAGAGCGAGTTGCAAAAAAGAAGGTCAAATATTTAGAGCAGGTGGAAGGGCTGGGTCGTATCCCCAAAACCCTCATCATCTCGAGC
>JANQLS010000097.1 GCA_028280485.1 Planctomycetota bacterium | reverse complement strand
GCGATGAAGTAATAGCCTTAACGAAATTTCCTTTTAACTAGCCCGAAGCGCTAGCGAGGGGAATCGATGCTTAGAATTCAAATGGTACTTAAACTTACGATGAGTCAAGGTAACTAAATTTCACCCATTAGGCACTTTATCACTAACTTAAAAGTACCCCTCGCTAGCGCTTCGGGCTAGTTAATGAGATGCTAACGTGATTAAAAGTCCTCAAGCTCGCTTTGCACTTAAGCCCTCAGCCCCGATTGGAATCATTATTCTCCCCAACCCACTTCTCCAAAAGGGGAGCATATATGAACCCAAGAGATAACTGAGTCAATTGAATAAAAACTAGAGGCACGGCTCCGAGTGGATTACTAGAAAAATAAGACTCCCAGATATAGATGCCGTTAGGCACTGTTTTTTGAGATGCATTATAAAAAACAGCAATCGATTCCCCTTTGCTCAGTCGAAACAACCTACTGCCTAAAAAGGCAAGTAAACTTAGACCTAAGTGCAAGCCTACACTAGCAACTAAGAATCGGATGACTAAGTCTCCCACCTGTTGGAACCGAGGGACGGCAGAAGCAAAGCCCACAAAAGCAAACACTAAAATCAACGCTTGAGGAATGGGCTTGAGAAAGGTAGGAATCCTCCGGTCTTTCTTTTTGAGATACAATCCTAGGCACTGTCCTAAGATAGCCGGCATTAAAATGACCAAACCGATGCGAAGCATCATCTCCCACACTGAAAACTCAACGTTGACTCCGAGACCCAGCCTCAAGGCGAGAGGAGTCAGCACCACCGTAAGCACATTTGAAAACAAAGCCAGTAAAAGCGCGAGCTCAGATTGCCCCTTTGCCATCCGAGTTAATGCAATCGAAGATGCCAATGTGCTCGCTTGGCAAGCCGCTAAATAAACAGCCTCATAGAAATGCTGCTGCGTTTGAAGGTCGATTCCATCCACCTCCATCAATGCCTTCGCCAAGCCCGCTCCGAGCAAGGGACCGACCAGAAACGTAATTGTGAAAGCAAAGCTCATCGCCCGAAAATTGAGTGCTTGATGAGCCAAATTTTTTAAATTTAGTAAAAGCCCTGAAATAAAAAGAATCGTAGCGATCACTAAATTTAGGATCCATCCCTCACGCCGGACCTTCACCCCTAATTCCGGAAATATTGAGGCGATCCCTATCACCAAGAATAGGCCGACCAAAAACCAGTATCGACTGAGGAACCGCTTCAATGAAAACTCCGTTAAAAATACGTGAACTCGATCCGTGTAGCTTTGACAGAATTCGAAAGTCTGACTACCATATGGGATTCGGCTAAGTTGGCCGCGACCCATCGTGGTATCCTACAAAACCCTTTAACGAAATCGTTCTTTTTCCAATTCAAAAATAATTATGAGTCAAAAATATTCTTCCCAACAAGGCTCTTGGAAACTTGGCTTAGTTCTTTCGATCGCTTTGGCCTGCGGCCTGGGTTATCTACTCTATACGATGGATTCCGATCCTAGCCCCACGACGGGTGATTCGCTTCACATTTATTGTGCTGCGGGGATGAGACTCCCTCTAGAAGAAGTTGCGGCCGAATTCGAAAAAGAGTTTGGAACGAAGATCATTCTCGATTACGGCTCATCGGGTGAGCTCGAAGGTAAGATTCAACTGGAAACTGAGAATGGTAATCCACGAGCCGACGTTTACATTCCTGCGGATGTAGGCTTCGTCAATCGGGCTCGTGAGAAAAAACTGGTTCGAGAATCTTTCCCATTAGCTAAATTTCAAGTCAGTGTCGCTGTTAAGCCAGGGAATCCCAAAGAAATTAAAAGCCTAAACGACTTTTTCACCGATGGGATTGGCTATGTGATTTGCAATGAACAAGCTGGTGTAGGAAAACGCACCAAGGGAGTTCTAAGCAAGTACGGTCTTTACGATAAAATTTGTAAACACACTGCAGCCACTAAACCTCGAGTCACCGAAGCAGCAATGGCAATTAAAACCAGCGATAAAATTGATGCTGGTTTAATCTGGGACACCGAAGCTCTGAAGAACGGCCTTGAAATCGTCAACGTTCCCGAGCTTAAGGACGCTCATTCAACCGTAACGGCCGCCGTTACTGAAGCGACTAAAAAACCCACTCTTGCGTTGATGTTTTGTCGCTACTTAAGTGCACCGGGAAAAGGTTTAAAGGCTTTTATTAAGCATAAATTCAATCCTATCCCCGGCGACCCCTGGGCTGAGAGACCCGAATTGATCTTTTACTCAGGCGGAGTCAACCGCGTGGCTTTAGAAGACACTGTGGCTGCCTTCGAAAAACGTGAAGGAGTTTCCATCAACGTTAAGTACGCGGGCTGCGGCCTCCTCGTTCAAGACATCAAAGCGAGCCCCTTAGATCTTAAACCCGATGTCTTTTTGACCTGTGATGCTTCCTACCTTCCAATGGTAGGGGATTATTTTTTAGAGGGAAAAGATGTTTCTCGAACTGCGATGGGGCTGCTAGTCCAATCCCAGTCCACAAAAGAGATCAAAACTCTTAAAGATTTAGCTAAGGAAGAAGTGGCCGTGGGTATCGCTGATCCCGAAAAAACCGCTTTGGGAGCTTTAACGCTCAATCTTTTAGATGCCGCTGGAGTCAAAGCCGTAGTCACTAAAAAGATGATCACCGCTCCTTCTGCTCACGAGCTGCGCCTCATGCTCGAAGCCCATAAGCAAAAATTGGATGTCGCAATCGTCTACGAAGCGAACGCTCAAAACTTAGATGATACTTTAAACTTCATTCCTATCGACCATCCTTTAGCCCACGCTACTCAGAATATGGCTACCGGGAAAGCTTCGAAATTTCCGAATCTTTCAACTCGACTTAAAACTGCGATCATCAGCCAAACTTCGAAATCGAGCTTCACAACAAAAGGCTTTTCTTGGATGGCCGACATAGAAAAGCCGTGAATAACAACCTCTCAGAAGATCCCTCATCTCGATTGAATCACGTTAAGAGCGACAAACCCTTCTTCCTTGGACTTTGGATTTTGGGTGGCTTTTATTTTGTGATGATCGTTCTGATGATCGTTGCTGATTTAGGGTATCTCGTGTTTAAAAAAGAGGGCTTAAACGCACTCAGCAAAGCATTGAATGATCCAAAAGTACGTTATTCAATCAAGCTGAGCTTACTCTCTTGCACGATGACCACCATCTTCTCCCTCTGGGTTGCAGTGCCCATCGCCTATGTGATGTCGAGATTCGAATTTAGGGGTAAACGTGCCTTAGATGCCATCCTCGATATCCCCATCGTCCTCCCCCCGATGGTTATCGGCTTGAGCTTACTGATACTATTTAACTTTCCTCCATTCAGTTGGACGAACAAGTGGATCGTCTACGAAGTTGGAGGAGTGGTGTTAGCTCAGTTCATGGTGGCATGTGCCTTCGCCGTCAGAACCATGCGAGTGACCTTCGATCAAATCTCAACGCGTTACGAAAATGTTGCCCTCACTTTAGGTTGCTCGCGAGGCCAAGCCTTTTGGAAAGTGGTGATGCCCCAAACCCGCATGGGGCTCATCGCAGCCGCCACTTTAGCCTGGGCGAGATCCTTAGGAGAGTTCGGGCCCATCTTGGTCTTTGCCGGAAGTACGAGATTAAAAACTGAAGTACTCCCCACCACCGTCTACCTTGAAATGCAAGCCGGGAACTTACCGGGAATGTTGGCGATCTCAATTATTATGATTGTCATGGCTGGCGGTGTTTTGCTCTTAGCTCGAATGGCAGGCTTAAGGAGACTCAATCGATGATTGAAGTACGAGAATTAAGCCTTGAGCAGGGTGATTTCAAGCTGGAGAAGGTCTCGCTCACTATCCCCACCGGAGATTACGGCGTATTGATGGGAAAAAGTGGTTGCGGAAAAACGACGATCCTTGAAGCCGTATGTGGATTGAGGACCTTCAGCTCTGGAAAGATCTTTTTGAATGGATTGGATGTCAGCGAGCTCAAACCGGGTGAGCGGGGCATCGGCTATGTTCCCCAAGACCGAGCTTTGTTTCCCAATTTAAAAGTTCAAAATCAGCTGGCCTTCGCATTAGAAATTCAGAAGCACCATCGGGAAGAAATTGGTGAACGAGTTGAAGAGATGGCAAATCTTTTAGGAATTCACCACTTACTCGACCGGTTTCCCGAATCTCTAAGTGGCGGGGAAGCCCAACGCGTGGCGCTCGGGCGCGCCCTTTCCCATCATCCCTCCGTTTTGTGTTTAGACGAGCCCTTGAGTGCTCTCGATGAAGATACTCACAATGAAACCTGTGAGCTCTTAAAGAATATTCACCAGCAAATTGGTTTGACTGTTCTTCATATCACCCATAGCCCCACAGAGGCCCGGCGATTAGCGACTTGTTTACTGAAGCTGGATGCCGGAGTTATCACGAATAATTAAGTCGAACTCTTTGAGGCGTGTATTGGAATCAGAGAGCTTGAACAGTATCATGAACTGCAGCTCTCCACGAGAGAAGCACTTTCATAATGTTCAAGGACTACAAAATCAATTTCAGGCTCAATGGTACTGAGCTTAGGACTGAATCCCCGAAAGAACTATGTCGATTATCAAATTGATCTTCG
Organism: Planctomycetota bacterium; assembly: GCA_028280485.1. GTDB lineage: Bacteria > Planctomycetota > UBA8108 > UBA8108 > JACQVS01 > JANQLS01. The sequence continues at coordinate 73,490 of JANQLS010000097.1, read as the reverse complement.
GTGAAATTTGGTTTAGGAAAACCCATTTCGCTCTCAATCTTTTCGCTGCTTCCTTTGCGGTTACCTTGTTTGTTGCGGGGCCAACTCTCATCAATGGTTATAGCAGAGCCTCTTCAGATCGCCTCACGACCATGAAAGAGAAATTTGAAGAGGAATCAAAACTTTACAAGGACGAAACCCGTAAGATCATGCTCAAGTTGGGTTTCAATTTGTTGATTCTTCATAAAGATACCAACATGGATGATTTTTGGGCCGAAGATTATTCAGCCATCGACATGCCGCAAGACTATGTCGACCGTCTAGCAAATGCGAAAACATTAACTTTAGCCACTCATATTGTTGCTACCCTTCAATCTAAAATTGAATGGAATGATCGAAAAGTCTTATTGAAAGGCTTTCAAAAGGAAACTCCTCAACCTCATAAGAAGAAGAAAAAGCCCATGGGACACATCGTCAAACCTGGGCATGCTTACCTTGGATATCGATTGGGCATCGGAAAGAAAGTGGGAGACAAGATTCAGATCTTGGGGAAAGAATTCACCATTTCTCAAATCTTTTCTGAAAAGGGTAGTAAAGAAGACATCACCATCGCTGTCGACCTCAAAGATGCTCAGAATCTGTTAAACAAAGAAGGTAAAATTAATCAGATCTTAGCCCTGGGTTGTAAGTGTGAGGGTTCTTTACTACCTCAAGTAAGAAAGCAGCTAGCGGAAGTTCTTCCTGAAACTAAAATTACTGAACAAAATTCTAAAGCGATTGCCCGAGCGGAGCAGCGACAATTAGTGGATCAACAGAATGAAAAAATCCTAAGTGAAACTAAAGATGCTCATCAAGAAGTAGAAGGAACCCTACGCACCCTCGATGCTGTAACGACTCCTATCGTTGTCATCGCCAGCGCAATCTGGATGGCCTTGTTGGCTTTATCAAATGTTCGAGAACGTCGATCGGAGATTGGAATATTGAGAGCCGTAGGACTTCGTTCCGCTAAGATCCTCTCGTTGTTTTTAGGCAAAGCCACGATCATTGGATTAGCCAGCGGATGCATCGGATTTGGTTTAGGCTATCTAATTGCAATCCTCTTTGGGGTCAATGCATTGGAAGTGGCCTCGAACTACTTCAACCTCTCTCCCCAAATTTTCTTTTATGCTTTAATCGGCGCACCACTGATTAGCATTATGGCAAGCTACCTCCCGGCATTGACCGCACTCAACCAAGATCCAGCAATCGTACTTCGTGAGGAATAATATTCATGACCGACGAGTCTACTTTAGTTTTAGATGTCGCTTCGCTAACGAAGAGATATGAAGGTCCTCAAGGTGAAGTGCGGGTTTTATCGAATTACGATCTTAAGATTAGTAAGGGTGAATTCGTTGCAGTGAGAGGGCCGAGCGGTTGCGGAAAGTCGACACTCCTCTTAGCTGCGGGCGGACTGCTAAGCCCTGAGTCCGGCCAAGTCAAAGTTGATGGAACAGATCTTTATCAATTGTCACGCGGTGATCGATCGACCTTTAGAGCTGATAAAATTGGATTTGTCTTTCAACAATTCCATCTCATTCCCTATTTATCTGTATTGGACAATGCTCTAACTCCCAGCTTAGAAAATCCGGGAAACGATTCCTTGAATCGAGCTCGACAACTTTTAGATGAGTTTGGGTTGAAAGACCGTTTAGACCACGTACCTGGGCAATTGAGTACGGGTGAAAAACAACGCGTGGCGATGGTTCGAGCCCTATTAAACTCTCCATCGCTTGTCTTAGCGGATGAACCTACGGGAAATTTAGACGCCGAGAATTCCAAAGTCATCCTAGATCGACTCAAAGATTTTGCTCAACAAGGCGGAGCTGTTTTGTTAGTCACCCATGATGATCAAGCGGCGGAAGCTGCGGATCGGGTGATTCAATTAGAATCTGTTGGTGCTACGAGTTAGATTCATGAAAGTTAAAGTTCTTTATTGGGCTCAAATCAAGAAAGCCGCCAAGACAGAAAACGAAGTTGTGGAAGTGGAGGATTCTACGACGCCTCGTCAATTAGTTAAAAAAGTGGCGGAAGATCACGGAGATCCCTTAAGAGGATTTTTACTTGAAGAAGACGGTGAACCTCGAAAGCACTTACTTCTCATCGTCGGAGATCGACACGTTAATTGGGATGACGAAGAGGCCTTAAAGGATGGGGAAGAATTAACGATCATGCCCCCGATTTCGGGAGGGTCAAAGTGAGCTATTTAAATATTCCTCCCCATGATTTAAACGATGAAGAGAGAGCAACCTACGAGTGGCAAATATGGGTTCCCGAGTTTGGAGAAGAGGGGCAAAAGAAGCTTCGAGGAGCGAGTGTTTTAGTTTCGAGAGTAGGGGGTTTGGGAAGTGTGGTCGCTTATGAGTTAGCCGCGGCGGGCGTTGGGAAGTTAGTTTTAGCTCACGGTGGCGATATTAAACCGAGTGACTTAAACCGACAACTCTTAATGACGCACGAGGCCTTGGGTAGTTCCAGAGTCGCTTCAGCCGAAAAACGTTTGAAGGAATTGAATCCTCGACTCGAGATCGTTTCTATTCCTGAAAACATCAATGAAGAAAATGCGGCGGGGATTATTGAACAGGTCGACTTGGTGGTCGATTGTGCCCCACTTTTTGAAGAACGCTTTCAAATGAATAAGGAGTGCGTTCGACAGAGGAAGCCATTGATCGACTGCGCGATGTACGATATGGAAGCTCAGTTGACCACGATCTTACCGGGTGAAACCCCGTGCTTATCGTGCCTCTACCCCACACATCCCGAACGATGGAAACGCGAATTCCCCGTCTTCGGCGCCATCTCAGGAACGGTCGCTTGCCTGGGAGCCACCGAAGCCATCAAAACGATCGCCAATTTCGGTGAAACATTAACGAACAAATTGCTTCTGTGTGATTTACGCTCAATGTCCTTTCGTAAAATTTCTATTGCGAAGAATCCTGAGTGTAAGATCTGCTCAAATATTTAATAATTCTCACTCAAAATTTAATAACTCAGATCCCACGCCCCAATGGCGTTGACCGATTCCCTCCGCGCCCCACTATTCCCGACCCAGGGTTCGTGAACTTATCAAAGATCGAAATCTCACTAATTCAAATTCGGATCAAACCCAACATTCAGATGGGTTAACAACAAAAATTTAATAAGTCTCATATCCGGACACGACCATCCCATCATCCTTTACATCCCTCTAATTCTGTAAACACCCTTATGGCTGATTCCGACCATCCCACTCCCCCTCCCTCCCCTACCAGGTAACCCCTCCACACCCTTACCTGGTAACGGATCCACCCCCACCTCCCCCTTACCTGGTAAGGGGATTGACGAACCCTGGGTTGGGAAGAGGTTGCCGTAAATGCTTGAATTTAAATTAGATGCTCTTTCCACATATGTACCCTGGGTTGGAATAGGGGGAGTCCTGCTGTGAACGGGTGAAGGTCGCCTTTGGACACCTTTGGATCAGAGGTAATTTTAAAATTTACAAAGAAGGGGATTTGTAAGATTCATTGTGATCGTTTTCGAGCGAAGAATGTCCATTCCTCAAGAGGGATCTTTGGCCTGTCTACCCGGTTAAGGGCTGAAATCGAGGCTCCTACCTAAACCCTGGGTCGGGAAATTGTATTACTTCCGGCCACCATCGAATGCTCCATTTGCCTTACCTGGTAACGATGAGAGCAGGGTAAATACGGTACCTGGTAAGGGAATTCTGGTAAGGGAATTCACGAACCCTGGGTCGAGATGTGGGGATCCTTGAATCCTATGTTTCGAGGAGGGTTTTAGAAAATTTAATTAATTAGGTCACAGTCATTAACTAAATGCGTTTGAGCCCCTGTACCCATTGATTACAACCCTCGCGCCCACAGGAGGCCATCATGTCACGCACTTCACAATCTCAAAGCAAAGCTATTAAATTCAACAAGTTACAACTGATTGTCATCGCTCTTTTCGCGATCCTCATGAACCCTGGGTTCGGTTGGGCCAATAGTTTTGTCTTGGATCCCCCATCACCCAGTTGGCCTGATTCCAACGATATCCTCCGAGACAATCCCGGCCCCTGGTCGAGCCTTCCCCGAGCCGGTGTTTCCTCGAATACCTTAGGCCTCGGTCCTCAAGATGCGATCGACGCCATATCAGACGGCCGCGATCCTATCGATCCTGAAAGCCGACCCAGCCCCATTCGCATTCTGTTTTCAGTTCGAAGATCAAGTGCAGGCGTTCCAGGTACCGCAGTTCGATCTGAACGCATCGCGGACACCGCCCCCCCCGCGCCGGCTCCCAACGGTCACGCTTCAGATATTTTCATTTGGTATGACACTTACGGAATGAATGACCTGGCACCGCCACCTCTGGGATGGAGCTTAGGCTCCCAGAGTGGAGACGAAGCCAACGCCCGCCTCCGTAATCCTGGTCCCAACCAACCCAGTGATAATGTCAACGGGCTCGACCGCCGCACCTTTAAATTCCGACATCCTTTAGATGGAAACGGCAACAACAATCCCGACAACGTACCCAATCCCGGTGGCCCCGGTGCTCCTGGTGCGATCGCTCCGTTCCCTATCTTCTTCTCTCTTCAGCCTGGCTCCCCAACCTTAGCAGCCATCGGTGCTAACCCTGGTGATGTCCTCGCTGTCGGCGGCCCTTTCGGCGCTACTCCAAGTATCTTTTTAACCACCACTGACTTAGGAATCCCTAATACTGCCGATCTCGACTCCCTCAATCTTCAACTTAAAAAATCTACAGACGGTACTTTTAAAGTTCACCTCATGCGCTTCACCGTTTCAAGCCCAACTACCGGCTTTGTTGTCGCCGATGGAAACACCGTAACCTCTGGCGCAACTATTCTTATCTATGACACCACCCAAACCGTCGTCGCCCACAAGCACGATGAATTAGGCCTTCGTGAAGAAGATGACATCGACGCCCAAGAAAGCGTCATGACCAATGAAGATTTCGTCGGCTTTGACGACAGCTCTATCTTCATTCCTGAAGGTGTTGTCGAACTCGTTCCCTTAGGTGAAGGAGTCCTTCAAGTTGCTGAGATCGGTGAAAGTGGAGAAGATGGTGTCAGCCAAGTCTTCCTCCCTAAAACTGAAATTCATCAAGTAATCCGTAGCTTTGGTGGGCAAGAAGGTGAAGAGATTGTAATTTCCCCTAAAGCTAATTTTGGTGACGAAACCGTCAACTTCCCCAGCTTCATCTTTCAAAGAAACGAAAGTAATTACAGGTCAGCCCTCGAACTTCCCACGGCAAGTTCAGCAGACTCTGAAGACCCGGTCGTCGTTCATGTTTCAGGTCTCGTTAACAACGAAGTGATCGAATCATGGGAGCTCTCCCAAAAGAAAGGCTTAGTCATCAATCTTTCCTTAGGTTGGAATCCCGTTGTAATGGAATCCGGTGTCACCCTTTCGAACCTCTTACTCCCTGCGGTTCAACACGCAAGATCAAAAATCTTAACACAAAACGAAAACATCACCGCTTGGAGATTAAGCCTCGCAAGTGAAAATGGTGAAGACCACATTACCCGTGTTGCAACCGGAACTCACTTCGACGAAGTCGTATTAACTGTCGTCTTAGGTCGTTTCGACGATACCCCCATCGCTCACTTCACCGGTATGGACTACGGCGTAAGCTCCATGACGAATTTCGAAATCCAAGACCTCATGAGCAAATTCGGAGTTACCACTCAAAACTCAACGCACAACCGATTGGGTGACGCCCAAATCTTCCCCGGCTTCGACGGAGGAACCACCGTTTCCCAAATTGGAAGTAGTGGCTTAGACGGAGTGTGCATCGACTTGAATGCCCAAGCGGGTTCATCTGAGGAAGGCGGCCTCCCTCTCTCCACCTCATTGGGTTTACACTTCGACAAAATCGAATGGGTCTTCACTCATTTCCAGGCTTCCCCCCAAGCTCTCAATTTTGCAACTCGCTTCGATTCTTCCAATAAAGGTGCCGATAAAGACACCCAAGAAATCAGTTTAGTCCAAATCGATAATGACCAAACTGCAGTCGAAGTTCATTGGGAAACTGAATACATGGTTGAGTGCTACTATCAACATGTTCTCACTGGCAGCTTCGTGACCTCTGCCTTCGTTGCTGGAACGGTTCAAGGATCCTTTGATCTCCTTCAAGCCAACAGTAGTTCAAACGGATTTGAGTTTGTCTTAAATAAAGAAGTTCGCTTCGAAGGTGCTAACGGCAAAATTCTCAAAGGGGATGAATTCCGTTTCATTCGACGCCGTTCGATCGAAGCTCATGGAGTTATCAATATCGATATCTCCGGCCAAAACATTCCTTCCTTCTCAATTCTCGATGTGATCACCGAATCCCCCGTCATCTTCAAACGTGGTGACTTCGACACTGACGGAACGGTAGGAATCGGCGACGCGATCAACACTTTGGGATACCTCTTCCTCGGTTGGGATCCAAGTACCTGTATGGATGCTGTCGACGCTAACGACGACGGAAAACTTGAGATTGTGGACCCGATCCACACCCTCAGCTACCTCTTCTTAGGTACCGTCGACATTCCAGCTCCTGGCGCTCGCTTCTGCGGTCCTGATCCTACTGAAGACAAACTGGGCTGTGAATCTTACACCGCCTGCGACTAACAAGCCTTTCAACCCTCCATTAAAAAAGCCCGCGCAACGTGCGCGGGCTTTTTTTGTAGCGATCACAAACCAAAAGATTACCCGGAGCAACCATTGCTCCGGGTCTCAATCAGGGGTTTGGATTTAAAGGTCTGGGTTTGTTTTTCTTGTTTATCGTCTCCTGCGAATAGTACGTTTCTTGTAAGTCTTGCGAACGATTTTTTTGTGACCGTAGTTTTTCTTGTAGCAAGGTTTTCGGTAAACCACTTTTTTGCAAACAGGAACGCGGTAGTAAACGATCTTGTAGCAGCCGCGACCTACGTAAACTCTCTTGGGGACGATCTTATAACAAGCTTTGTTGTGGTAATGACGAGTTTGAGAGTGTTTTGAAGTGAGTCGAACTTTGATATCGAAGGCTTGAGCGTCTTGGGTTGAGAAAGTTCCAATGGCGAAGGCAGAAAGAATCAAGCTGAGTGAGAAGAGCGAAGTTGTGAGTTTTTGAATCCTTAACATGACACGTTCCTTTCTGAAGGTTTTCAGTGATTTGAAGGTCTCGAAGGCGACCTCCTTGCTTTCACCCTCTCTTACGAGCTCAGGGAACAGTTGTGACAAAATGAGTTAAAATATTTTAAAATCACCCTAATGTATCTACTCATAAGCACTTACAAAGCAAGCCCAGGCGACAATAGCTAGCGACACCCCAGTTTTAAGCTACATTTGAGATTCTCCCTCCCAGAAATCCTTCCCCCTATTACCATCGAGTTGAGGGCATCTCAGAACGAGTCGCTCCCTCAAAAAAAGCTGAACACCCTGAAATCTAGAAATGGATTTCCCGCTTTGATCCTTTGAAGCCTCTTTATTAGTGAGTGCCCTTTAATCAGTCTGCACTCACCACTGCTATCTCATTTGAAACTTTTGCAAAACCAACAAATCAAATGTCTCAACCCATCCACCCAGATCAACTTTTAAAACACATGGACTGGCTTAGGTCACTCGCCCTGAGTCTCGTGCATGATGAAGATCTGGCCGAGGATCTGGTTCAAGAGACTCTTCTCACTGCGGTTAAAAAACCACCCCGTGAAAGTAAAGCATTAGCTTCGTGGCTTAAGACGGTTTTAACGCGTTTCGCCATCCGCACCAACCAACGAAAGAAAAAGCAATTTCAGCGTGAACTGGAACTAGCTCAAATTACTGCCAATAAAGGCTCGAGCGAAAACCTCATCGAGCGAGTCGAAGTACAAAGAAAACTCGTCGATCATGTTTTGGCCTTGGAGGAGCCTCTTAAAACTACTGTTCTCTTAAAGTTCTTCGAAAACTTTTCTAGCCAGCAGATCGCCGATGAGCTCAAAATCGATGTATCCACAGTTCGCTGGAGAATCCGCACGGCCTTAAAGAAGTTAAGAAAGAAACTCGATCAGCAAGACAGCTCTTGGAAAGCTGCGTTCATCCCGCTGATCGGATTCGAACCCTCACTCCAATCCACAACGTCCACCATGGGCTTGGGGTCTACTCTTGGATCATTAACAACAAGCTTGATCATCATGAAAGCTAAAACCATCAGCGTTGCGCTTTTGATTTCTCTTTTAGCCATCTTCTTTATTTATAAAGCGGTAATCCCCGAGAATGATCATCTCACTCAAAATCCACCACCAGAGAACAACACCTCGAGCACACCGCAAACTTCAAATCAAATTCTATCTCAAGATCAAAACTCCGATTCAACTGAAATTCAAACTCAGAGTGAACCTCCTACGGCCATCCAAGTTGCCCCCACAGAAAGACCCCAACGGGGAATTATCTCCGGGTACGTTTTAGATAAGGACACCCAGGAAGCCATCTCTGGCGCTGAACTCCGATTCCGCACTATAGAATTATCAGCAGTCACCGATGAAGAAGGTTTTTTCAAACTTGAGGGTTTGAAAATGAAAGACTACTTTTTAATCGCCTCTGCGGAGGGCTTCGCTGAATCTCACACTCGAGTGAACGTAGATAAGTATGGGACGTTTCGAAAAGACTTTCTCCTAGAACCTGCAACCCGAGCTCTGATCACGGTCGTCGACACGAAAGGGCTCAAGTTAGCTTCAGTAGAAGTCACGACCGCACAACCCGCTGGTGACTACGATCATTCGGGTCCCTATACCCAAACGACGGACACATTAGGAACGGTTGAATTTCTCAACATCAATAAAAGTTCCCCTCAACAAATTCATGCCCGGAAAAAAGGTTACAAAGAAACTTGGTGGAAAGATTACAAAAAAATACCCGGTCAAGATGGCTTAACGGGAGTGATCGTCCTCAAAGAATCACCTGAAAGAGTGCGCGTCATTGCGGGTAAAGTCAGTGATCCTGAAGGTAAGCCTATTTCTAAAGCTGAAGTTCAATGGATTCACTCATGGGGCCAAAGTAAAGGGCTGGTTCGCACTCAAACGGATAAAAATGGGCGCTATGAACTTAAATTTGAGAGTGAGAAAGAACACCACACCATCAGTGCGTTTAAAAAAGGTTGGGCACCCCAAATTCAACACCGTAAAAAAACGGGCATTCTCGGTGCGAGCGCAACCATCAATTTCACTCTAGAGGCTGCTCAACAACTAGAAGGAAGAGTGGTCGATGAAGAGGGGGAAGCCATCGCCGGTGTACGCCTTATCGCAATGCCCGAATTAGGGACCTTGAGGAATCCCAACCTTCACCCTGGAAACTCGAGCCAAACCCTTAGCGACGAAAAGGGTGAGTTCCAACTCGATAACCTGCCAGGCCCCACGGTTGCCATCCGGCTGGTCGGTCCTAATAAATACGCCTGGGCTCACAATGTTAAAGAGCATATTAAAGTAGGCGCTGAAGTGGAACTTGTCCTCGAACGTTGGGCCAACATTACGGGCTTAGTTATCGATCGAGAAACGCAAGAACCTCTTTCTAACTTCAGAATTCAGATCGAAGGAGGAGGTAAAGGCTATCTCGATTACGCGCGTATGAATCCCGGTGAGTCCTTCGATTCCACCATGGGTAAATTTGTGCTTAAAAAACTAGATCGTGATTCTTACGACTTAACCATCCACTCCGAAGGGTACATCTCTAAAAAGATCAAAAACATTCAAGCCTCAACCATGGGACAAGAGCCGATTACGGTGGAGCTGTCTCAAGGTCAAGCCGTTGAAGGTCTCATCGTCGATGCGATGACAGGCTTTACTATTCCAAAAGCTGAACTCATCTTCGGGGTGTGGAATCACGGAGACCTCACCTGGAATTCTTGGAACCTCGACAACTTGCAAAACCAGCAAAAGAAAAAGAGTGAAACCGACGGCACTTTCGAGTTTCTCGAAGACGATCACGGAGTACTCTTTGTCAGGGCTAAAGGTTATAGCCGATTGTGTATTCCCAAAGAAGAACGCCATCTCTACTTAACTCCGGATGGCTTATTAAGAATTCCCCTTAAAGCTGAGGCCGTTCTCGACGGCTCTTACACAGTTCAGCAAAAGGGCGTTCCCGAAGGCTTCCTCATTCCAATCCTTCACCGCGCGCAGGGAAAAGGTAAGAACTCACACATTTACTTCCCAAATTTAGAGCGTAATCCCCAAGGTCAATTCCAAGATCATGGTTTTCCTGAAGGAACCTACTGGATCGATCACTACCGCGAAGCGCCCGACAAGTCCTATCCCGGGTTTGTGATTCGTTACCAAACTCAATTGAAATCGGGGAACAACCGAGTCGAGCTGGGAAAAGAGTTAGGATCGTTTTCACTTAAGGGAACGCTCATCTTGAACTCAGAAGCTTCACCCCAAAAGAATGACCGCATCGACATCCGGGTGGAACCCCAGTTCGATTGGCCCTACAAACGCTTCGCCGTCAGAGTGGAGGCCAAACACGCAGGCCGATTTTGGCTGGAAGGGCTAAAGGCGGGTACCTATAAGTTATTATTTAGAAACCGAAGTGGGGATCTCTTGCTGGAAAAAGAAGTCGACCTTCAATCCTCGATCGATGACCAGTTCAACCTAGCCGATGATTAACTAGCCCGGAGCGTGAGCGACGGGACAAATCTAAAGTATTTCTTGGCTGGGAAATTAAAGACCCGAACTATCCATAAAAGCTGTCAAAAGGGGTTTCATCTCGACAACGCTTCCCGTTGCTCACGCACCGGGTTAGTTAATCAATTCACGGCCTCTGAGTAGCCAAATTTTTATAAATTCGGCTACAAAACACTTCAATTCCGACGACGATCCCCGTCCTCGAATCCCAAATCAAATAGATCCCCTAATATTTATCGAGAACTTAGCTTACCGAAATAATCTTTATATCTTTAAGCACGCATTTTTGGACATAACGAACGATCTAGCCTATACTGGTAGATCGTTATTTTTAGGGTTGTAGGATCGCATCCTGATCAACTTCTGATCGTTACAGTTGAGTACTGTATAAATTCACAACCCATATCCTCCCAACTTACTTAGTCCTTAGAGTTTAATGAACGTCTGGAAGAGCTTCGCTAACAACGAGATCACGCACAGTATGGCGCACTATTTAACGACGCTATACAAGCTACATAATGACCGGGGATATGCCCGTGTTTCCGATGTAGCAAAAGATCTCGAAGTTACCAAAGGCTCCGTTTCAACCCAGATGAAGCATCTGAAAGAAAAGGGCTTGGTCGTTGAGGATGAAAATCGATTTCTTCTCCTTACTCCTGAAGGCGAAGGAATCGCATTAGATGTTCTTCACAATCGCGAACTCCTCATTCAATTCATTCAGAACGTTTTGAAGGTTGATCCCGTGCAGGCAGAAACCGATGCCTGTAAAATCGAACATCTTCTGTCCAAGGAAACCAGCCAACAACTTTTGGCCATGGTTCAACTGCTTCAAAGTGACAATCCTCACTCCAGAGCCTTCCTCGACACCTTTGAAGCCTACAAACCCAGTTGCCCCACTTTGGAAGACTGCCCTCTGTGCGAAGACGAATGTTTGCGTCCCGGTACCGAGGAATGCTCCACCGACTGAGTCCCTCCAAACAGCCATCCAAGAGAGCTGCAAAGCCGCATCTAAGCCTATTTATATTATAGACTTAAGGATGGTCCCTGGCTCGATTTGCCCGATCCGATAATCCATCCTATAGTTTATCAGTACTTCATCGAACGCCAGGGCTTCAGATTTCCTCCTTTCTGAGTCTGGTGTTCAGAGGCCGCTGTGATTTTGTACCCGCATTCGCGATCGAGAACTTTATCGAATAATGGAAGAACAAAACCCCGACTCCTTCAAACGCTGGACCCTAACGGGGATCCTCACTGTTTCGTTGGGAACATTTAGTGCTTTCGCGTTCCTCGGATCTCCGGAAGCGACTTTGAGTGGTCACCAGCTCCACGCCCCAGAATCCCATTTGGAATTGGACGCCGAACGGGCCTTAGAAAGTATCAGAACTCGGATGGCTAAAACTCCATCAGGCATAAGAGAAATTGAAACTTCAGGCGGTTCACCATAAGAGGCAGGAATTTTTAAATTCAACGGATCCTCATAAACAGCCCTGACAAAGAATTACAAAAAAGGCCACGCTTTTCGTGAAAGCGTGGCCTTTTTTGTGCTACTACCTTGAGGTCGATTTTTAAAAAGAAACGGGCGAGAATCCTGAATTTTCGCCAGTTCAAGGTCGATTGGGTCGATTCTATAAATTGTTGTAAACTTTTGGCTTCAAACCATTTCCGGGACCCTCCCTCGAAACTCCATGGCCAGACCTTCTCGTCGAAAGCTCAGTTTCTACCTATTGATCGTAGGCATCACCTGCGTTCTATCTTGGGGTTTGTTCAGGCTCAGGGTGGATACAGGCTTAATCGATTGGCTGCCGCGTTCTCATCCTAATGTTCAGGCATTCGGATCTCTGTTTAAAAACTTAGAGGGAGTGATCCATCAGGAGGTGATCTGGCTGGAATTGGATCCTGACAAAGCTGAGAAGGTGGGCGTCAACTCAATTTCTGATCCCACCAGCTTCCGAGCCCAACAAGAATTACTGGAACACATTCAAAATCAAGTTCCTCACATCAAAGGGTACTTCGGCCTCCTCTCTCTCATGAAGATGGCGCGTGCGGTCAACACCGCGGATGGGAAGTTGAACAATCCGGAATCGCTACCGGGTACGAATTTTGAAATGCAGCTCCTTTGGCGAGGGCTCTCTGCTACTTCGCCAGATCTGATTCGATCTCTTCAATCGAGTGACCCCGAAACTCCCGGCACTCTACTGACCTTTGTCATCGACGCCCCTCCGATGAGTCAAGTGGGTCATGAAACTGCCCAAGGCATTCAAAAAGCTTTAGTCAGCTACATCGATAAGGAAAAGAAATACGATCTCTTTCGAGATGAGTATTTAGTCACTTCCGGTTTATCCTCGGGAACGGCGAGTCTAAACGACACTTTGAAGAAAGATCTTTTGGTCTTAACTCCTATCGCCTTTTTGATTCTCGTTACCATCCTTCGATTGTCCTTAGGATCAACCCGCGCCACGATCTATGTGGTTATCGTCATGAGCTTAGGCCTCATTTGGACGATTGGGACGATGGGTTGGTTGGGAACTCCTTTAAACGTCATTACTTTTTCGTTAATCCCATTAATCCTCGGCTGTGGTGTCGACTATGCCATCTTGATGGCGATGGATACTCTCGATCATAAAAGAAATGGGATGTCGACCGAAGAAGCTTTAAGAAGCGTAAGGAGAACTAGTAGCTTCCCCATCTTCCTCACGACGCTGACGACTACAGTTGGGCTTACACTTCTAGTCTTCAACGACAGTTACGGAATTCAAACATTGGGATTACACGCCACCCTCGGCATGTTGATCCTCGCCTTTCTTTCCACTCAAGTACTCCCGCGTCTATTAGTTCACCTACCCGCAACTCCGCCCTCCCGTTTTGGACCCATCATCGCTCCGATAGCGACATCATTCACAAGAAACCGCACGGTCGTTTTGGTTGTCGTGTTTGTGATTTCAATTGCGGCCTTCGTTTTAGCTCCTAAACAACGCATTCTTTTAGACGTCATCGAAGGTAACTATCCTCCTAATAGCCCCATCGCGAAAGTTTCCAACCGCATCTTGGAAAAATGTGGAGGAGCATTTCCGGAGATCGTGATTGTGGAAGGCGATCTCGCTCGGCCCGAAGCTCTTAAAGAGATCAAAGAAGTTCAAGCTGCACTTAAAGCTTCGCCCGAACTTAAAAACAAGTTTGAGATCATCGCCCCTACGGATATTCTCGAAACATTCAACAAATTGAAAAATCCCCAGGGTCTTCTGGGCGCATTTTTAGGTCAGGGAGAAAAAAAGAAAGCCCTCCCAGAAAATCGCGATCAAGTGGTTCAACTCGCGCAGGAGATTCACGGGCAACCTCACTGGGATACTTTTGCGGGTTTGTTTTTTACTCCGGAAATGAACCTCGGAACTTTGTTACTACTCTCTGGAGATGCTGGCACTGAAGTCGAATCAGTAGGGAAGGTGTGGAACGCCCTCGAACGTGAACTGTCGTCCCGCGGAACTCAAACTGGGATCCAATATTCCTTCCTCGGCTATCGCACGATGGCTTACCTTTTTGCTGAACACAGTGAAACCTGGCTTTATCGAACCTTGATGGCTTCGGTGATCACCGTGCTTTTAATCAGCTTATTCGTGCTTCGAAATTGGCGATACATATTGGTGATTTCAGTATTGGTGACCATCGGAGGAGTGTGGTGGCTCGCATTTCTTCACTTAGCCCAAGTTCCGATGTCAATATTTTTACTCTTTCCATTAGTATTTGCCCTTTGTATTAGCAGTGATTACGGTTTACATATGTTGTGCCGCCTGAAAGCAGACCGGGAAAAATACGGGAATCAAACTGTCGATGAAAAACCATTGGCGTGGACTCACCAGGCCTGGAATACCACCGGAAGAGCGATCGCCATTGCAGCATTGACCGACGGTTTGATATTCTTAGTCTTCTGGAAAATGGTTTTGGAGAGTGCTTCCCAAATCATGTTGGCCGCGACCCTCGCCGTAGTGGCAATTTTTGGTTGCACCATCTTTTTAGTCCCAGCATTAGCCATCCCTAAACAACCACTGCGGCCCAAAGATCTAACTGCTAAAGAAGAGGCTGCGGAAGCAGCAGAAGAAGCATCTAAAGAATCATCGAGGAAAGAGCCCGATTTACCATCTACTGAGACAAGCCATCCATCCTCACCCCTAAAGCCCTGAAGGCATAGAGGACACCTTGAGTAACAAGCGCCCCTGGGGGCTTCATTTTGGCCGAATTTTTGGAATTGAAATTTCGGTTCATTGGACATTCGTTTTGATGATCGCTTACTTTGCTGTGAGCAAGGGAAGTAGTTTCGTATTTTTTGTTCTTTGGGGATTTCTTTGCGTTCTCCTTCACGAACTCGGTCATGCCTTAGCGGCGAAAGCATGCAAAATCAAAACCAAGCGCATCATGCTTCTCCCCATCGGGGGTATCGCTCAACTAGAACGCATTCCTAAAAATCCTTGGCACGAATTGATCATCGCCATCGCCGGCCCCACCGTGAATTTCGTCATTTTTTGCTTCTGCGCTATTGGGATCGTGTATTTTCAACCCGAACTCTTTGACGTCGTCAAAGATGGGGAGAAAGAGATCGTAAGCTTTAAAGACATAGTTGAACAACCGATCTACATCCAACTTTTCTTCCTCAATGGAATTCTATTCGCCTTCAATTTAATCCCGGCATTCCCGATGGATGGCGGACGAATCTTCCGCGCGATTCTAGCGACATTTATGAACTACTTGAAGGCGACGCGTATTGCAGCTCGAGTAGGAATTGGATTTGCGATTGCGTTCTTCTTCATTGCGATGCTTTTTCCATCCGCGAGTGGTTTCAATACAATTACGATGAGTCTATTAGCTGTTTTTATTCTTTTGAGCGCGATGGCGGAATCCAATCTCGTCAAAACTCGTACACTTTTTGAAGGAAGAACAGCGAGTGATGCGATGATCACAGAATTTACTTCAGCGTCTCCTCAAGACCCACTCTGGAAATTGATCGACTTGATGAAAAAGTCGCTGCAAGCTGATTTCCCCGTAGTAAAAGAGGGAAAAGTTTTCGGAGTCTTGTCTAGAAACCAGCTGTTCTTCTCCTATAAAAAACATGGCCCTGGTGTTTTAGTGGGCGACATCCCATTTATCGAATTGGATGGCGTGCCAGAAGATGAACCGCTTGAAAAAGTTTTAGAAAAGTTTAACTCTAACCACACCCCCTTGATTCCAGTCGTACGCGAAGATCAAATTATTGGGATCATCACCGCAGCAACGGTTGACCGATTTGGGGCGATGATCGAGGCCACGGAGCAGGGCGAGACGGGAAAGTATCAGCATTGAGTCCTAATTCTTCTTTATGTATAAATATAAAAATTAACCATCATTTATGTTAGGCTTTTGAGCTTATGAAAGCTTTTACGACTGTTTGAAAAGCTTTAATCACCCATTTATATCTCCCTTAACCCCACCAGCGAAACCCTTGTCTGACTTACCCTTGCATCCGATCGAAGCTTCTCATTTGCAGATGAGAAGAGAGCGTGTGTTTTTAATCCTCGCAGGATTGTTTTTAGGTTCGATGACGATGCTGAACATCTTGGGGATTACAAGATTTTTGGATATGTCATTCTCGATCGGAGGGCTGAACATCCCATTAGTACTCCCAATTGGAGTGCTTCCCTATCCGATTACTTTCCTATGCACAGATTTCGTAAGTGAGATCTATGGTCGAAAGCGAGCTAACTTCTTGGTTCTGGTTGGGCTTGGTCTTAATATTTGGGTCATATTTATTCTTTGGCTCGGAGCAAATCTACCACCGACTCCTGAAGGATTTAATCCTGAAACCCAACTTCCTCCAATTAGCCATAGGGAGTTTCCATTTTTTAAAATCAACACTCTGACTCAAGCTGCAGTGACGGCTTCAATGATTGCTTATCTTGCCGCTCAATTTTGTGATGTTTATCTTTTTCACTTTTGGAAGAAGCTTACCAAAGGAAAACATCTTTGGTTGAGAAACAATGGCTCTACCGTAGTCAGTCAATTTGTTGATACCTTTGCAGTATTAACTATTACCCAGTTTGCTACTGAAGGCGGACTGGGCCTAAATCCCGATAAAGGTGTTTGGTCTCAGCTTTGGAAGTTAATTGGGATGGCGTATGTATTCAAACTGACGGTAGCATTAGTTGACACCATTCCGTTTTATATTGGGACGAATTGGTTGAGGAAGTATCTTCAAATTCCAAAGGAGGCGGAGGGGTATTAAATTTATAAACTTGAAGTCGCTAGCGCTACGCCTCAAACTTTATTTATATGCTTAAGATTACTGCTTGCTATCCCTCGTTGACACTTCGGGCTTGAAATTGTTACCCAGTGTAAACGAAATATTCATTTCAAGCGCGAAGCGTAAGCGAGTGATCGAAACGATTTAAATCTGTAGGGAGCATTAGATTAATATATAACTAGAACTCTCACCCTCCAATTTGACTCATCGAGCGTGAGGCGTGGATGAAACCTTTTTGTGAGATGAGATGGCCGGGCTCTTTATTCCACACGGCCTTTCGAATGACCTCTTCAAGCTTTTGATTAGGGTCACCTTCGTTACTCGGATCTCTGAGGATGGACTTCAAATTGGTTTCTCCGACTGAAAATAAACACGTTCTCAATTTGCCATCACTGGTAATCCTTACCCGGTTACAAGACTCGCAAAAAGGAGCAGATACCGGGTCGATGAAACCAATTTTCCCGCCTTGGCCATCGGCGAAAACCCAATCCTGGGATGGAGCATGGGGATCCTGATGGGGATCTTTTTTAAGAGGGTACTTCTGGGAGATCGTGTCGTGGATTTCTTTCCCGGTGATCAGTTGATCGGCCTTCCAATCTTTTTGGGCATCCAAGGGCATGAATTCGATAAAACGAACCTCGACTCCTTCGCGGCGAGCCAACTCACTGAAAGATAGAATTTCTCCATCATTAATCCCGCGCACCAAGACGGTATTGATTTTCAGGGGCCCCTCGAAATAACAAGCGGCTGATTCAATTCCACAGAGAACTTCATCGAGGGCATCTCGACGAGCGATCTTTTCAAAAACGGCGCGAACGAGAGAGTCCAAGCTGATATTAACTCGGTCGAGGCCCGCCTCTGAAAGAGCGGGGGCAATTTTGGCCAGGCCTAAACCGTTGGTGGTCAGAGACAGATCCTCGAGACCATCGATCCGGGCGAGGCGTTCGACCAACTTAGGGAGATCAGCTCGAACGAGAGGCTCTCCCCCGGTGAGCCGAATCTTCTTGACTCCCAAGCGTACGAAACTGGACGCTAAGCTTTCGATCTCTTCAAAGGTTAAAAGGTCGGCCTTTGGAAGCCATTGCAGACCTTCAGCGGGCATGCAATAGACACAGCGAAAATTGCAGCGATCGGTGATCGAAATTCGAAGATTTTCAATCACTCTCCCCAAGGCATCTTTGAGTTGACCGGTGTTCCGTTCCACGAAAAATCCGATTTCAAATTTCTAATATGAAGGCTTAATTGATAGGAATCAGCCTCTGATCTTTTAATAACAAGCCGTTTATTACCAAGTCAAAGAGACCGTTCGAAATTTCAGACGAGTGAACAATAAACGTTCAGTACCTAATTCACAGCCCAGTCATTCTAATCCACCTCCCCCCATTTTCCGAACCCTGGGTTCATAAAATATCCCCACCAAAACTCGTTCCACCGAACCCTGGGTTCGAATGTGGCCCGTGGTTCCGTTACCTGGTAAGGGGATGATGGGGAACTGGTATGATGGTAACAAGGAGCCACAAGATATTTTGAATAAATATCTTAGGGATATTACCGAGGAGTTTTCATGAACCCTGGGTTCGGTTGGGGAGGGATGAAGGTGATATTTAGAGCAAGAGTGACCTTTTTTTCAGCAGCAAAACGGAACATAAATTATGCTTTTTGGGGCTGGATGTTGCTTCTTTTTAGTGCTACCCTAAAAGCTTGTTGAACACCCCTCTTCGGGCTGCTCTTCATTTCAACAATTGCCCCAAGTTATTGCTACCAAGATGGTTAAGAACATTCGCCCCAATTTACCCCAAAGACCCGCTGAGACCGAAGCACATCTCAATCCCCGTGAAATCCTCGACGATCGCCTCGCAATCTTTCAGGAAGTCACCACCGCACTGAACTCAACTCTGGACCCGGGCGAACTTCTCGATCAAATCCTCGATGCAAGTATTCGTTACACCGGCGCCACCACAGGCTCCGTGGCCCTCCTGTCGGCCGACGGGAAAGTCTTACAAATCGCCCGTGCCCGTGGCCTGGGTACCGATGTAGAAAACGAAGTCCGCTTAAAAGTGGGCGAAGGGGTTACCGGCTGGGTGGCCGAAAACAAACAAGCCCTCAATGTTCCCGATGTGAAAGAAGACCATCGCTACGTCATGGTCAAAAAGCACATTCGAAGCGAAATGGCGGTTCCCATGATTCTGGGAAAACGAGTCATCGGGGTCATCAGTGTCGACAGTTCCAAAATCGACAACTTCTCCGATGAAGATCTCCGCATCCTCAGCTTCGTCGGGACTCAAGCAGCGCAAATCCTACAAAAAGCTCAAGCCTACAATGAGCTAAGAGTTAAAAACGACCAAGATGAAACACTCGTCGAAATCAGCCAAGCACTCGGTTCGGCTTTAGACTTCGAAGAACTTTTCAAACAGGTCGGCATGATTCTAGAGAACCGCTGCGGCATGTTTCGAAACTTCCTCGTTCTAAAAAATCCAGATACTGGGGAACTCGGCATCAAACTAGCCCACGGCATGACCGAAGAGGAAATCGCCCGCGGTCGTTACACCATCGGTGAAGGCATCACAGGAACCGTAGTTGAAAGCGGAGAACCTTTCGGCGTTCAAGACATTCGCACCGAACCCCGCTTCCTCGATAAAACCGGAAGCACCAACGAGTCCGAACAAATCATCAGCTTCCTCGCTGTACCGATCAACCTTGAAGGAAAAACAATCGGCGTCCTCGGCGCGATCAAACCCTTCCCCGGCGAGTCGCAGTTCGACTCCGACATGTCGCTGCTCCAAATCATTTCAAGCACGATCTCTCAAGCAGTCAAAATTCACTTCAAAGTCATCTCCGACCGTGAAAGCCTCATTCAAGAAAACCTTCTTCTCAAAGACCAACTAAAAACTCGCTACCAGTACAAGAACTTAGTCGGCAACTCCAAAGCGATGCAAAAAGTCTTCACCTTGATCGGAAGCGTCGCCAAAAGAAACTCAACGGTCTTAATTCGAGGTGAAAGTGGAACGGGTAAAGAACTGATCGCCCACGCCATCCACTTCAATAGCTCGCGAGATGACAAACCCTTCATCAAAGTGAATTGCGCGGCCATTCCCGAAAACTTACTTGAGACCGAACTATTCGGCCACAAAAAGGGTGCGTTCACAAACGCCGTTCAAGATCGGGCAGGAAAGTTTGTTCAAGCCGATGGCGGCACCATCTTCCTCGATGAAATCGGCGACATGAGCCCCCTCCTCCAAGTTAAAATCCTTCGTGTCCTTCAAGAACGTGAAGTCGAAATTGTGGGCGGGAACGAAACCGTCAATGTCGATGTAAGAATCATCGCCGCGACGCATCGAAACTTAGAAGAGATGGTTCAAACAGGAGATTTCAGAGAAGACCTCTACTACCGCCTCAATGTCGTGCCAATTGAGGTCCCCGCACTTAGGGATCGCCAGGAAGACATGCCCACCCTGATTCAACATTTCGTCGATCGCGTCAGAAAGGAAAACGACTTAAAGACTCTGCGCCTCGCCCCTGAATCCGTCCGCCTTCTCATTCAGTACGATTGGCCTGGTAACGTGCGGCAGCTTGAAAATGTGATCGAAAGAGCAACCATCCTTTGCGATGGAGATTTAATTCGACCCATCGACTTCCCCGAACCTATTTACGAGGCCGGGCAACTTTTACCCGTGCCCAATCTCCCTGACAACTCGACGATCCGCCCTGAAGATCACCTCCCCCACATCATCAGCTCTGCCTTTGAGCAAGAGACCTTGACGGGAAATATTTGGAATGAGGTGACCCATCGAGTCGAACGTGACCTCATCGAAAAGGCCTTAAAAGAAGTTAAGGGTGTTCGACTGAAGGCAGCAGAAGTTCTCGGCATTCACCGGAACACTCTCCGGAAAAAAATTGAAGAATTGGGCATCAAGAAAAAAGGTGACTCTTAAAACATTAAGCTCAAAGCTCGCTTAACACTCGAAGAATAAACTGAACGCCATCACTGACTTCGAGATTTCTAGGCATATGAAAAAAGGCGTATCGATATCCAAACTTCAGTGCATTAGATTCGAAGGTGTACATGGAAAAATTACAAACGTAGGTGCCCGCATCGTAAGTCACTGTACTCCCTTCACACGGTGAAACTTTAAGAGAAGTGTGAAGAGCAGCTTGCCCCGACTCTTTGATAGGTTGAGAGTCTTCTTGAGGATTGTTTTTTAAATTTACCCCTCGTCGCTCAATTCGAATCCGTCGAGCCCTCGGGTGTTGCCCCATCCCTAATACATAATCCGGTTTAAATTGTTTAACTTCGCGAAGGAACATCGCCTGGCTAAACTTTACATCGAAGGTTTTAAGCTGAACCTCGAAATCTTTGAAGGAGACGGCCTTGAGTGCCTCAACAATTCTTTGAGTGATGTTATTTTCAAAATTCAGGTAGGGCCCAAATCCGTAAATTAAAATTCGAGTCACTCACCCGCCCCACCATCATCAGCTTCAGAATTTTCAGGTTCAGCATCTTCAGGCTCAGAGTCAGAATCCGTCTCGGCACCGGAAGCTCGCTCTTCTTTTTGAAGAAGCTCCACTAATTGAAAAGCCAGCTTTCGAGCTTCCTTCGAAACCTTAAGTTCGATCAATGCCGCCTCTAAGTGCATCAAATCTCGAATCACCTTTTTAAAGGTCGCCTTAGGTTTATCTTCGACCTTCTCTTCTTGATCGGGATGAATCTCAGCGAGCTTCTCATCGATCTCTCGCTTTAAAACGACTCGCCCAACCCCTTCTTCGAAGACTTTTGATTCAAGCTCCTTTAACTTTTCTTCATGCCCTTCAAAGCTTCGCTCCGCTCTTCTCAATTGATTGACAACTTCAAACGAAGGAACTTCGATATCCTGCTCACCGCTCGAAAAATTTTCTAGAAGCTGAGGGCGGCGATCCTGAGTGTAATCCATCGCCTGGAGCATCCGATTCGCCACATACTTGTTCAACTTGAGGACCCCAAAAACATAATCCTCATAGTTGTTGGCGGGAGGATTGTGATATTTCCACAATTCATGCTCGCGAATCTTCTTTAGATTCATCGCAACCTTAAGCCAGCTCGCTTTCATCACCTTGACCGCCTGAGCAGTATCCTGAAGGATCTGTTGCGCTTGAGCCTGGCTAGGGGCTCCTTCATTCGTCAATTTTGAATTTACCATTGAGCGATCTACTCTCTCGACTTCAAATCAGAACCACGGTTTTTACACAAACCTTCCACCGAAGGATTGGGGAAAGGGATACCCAGTTTGCAAAAGAAGCGATCAAAATCAATGATGAGAGCCCTCGTTTTATGAATCTATCACCAATTGAACGAGTTGGTTGAATGATGGCTTAAGATGAGTGCTGCACTGAAAGACAGATTGGAGGCTTCACCACGCACAATTAATGACCCGCGAACAATTATTGTGCTAATGGGATATCGGAACAAATTCCCCCAGGAGCTCCTAAGCGATTAAATTATATTTACTTAAGATGGGGGGGTATTTTTTTGTGCGCGGGTTAGTAGATTGGCCATCACTTTGCGATTAAGGCAATTGTGCGTTCTGAAGCACAGGGATCGACAAACAGGACCCCAAAAGCTTGCTGATCCCAAATTTCCCCCGGGAATTTTGTATGCCACGTGCATGTGAAGGAAACGGGGTTTTTTTATGCCTATTCCGAATTAGCCAACAATTCCATCCGTGGGAGACGCACCGGCCCCGAATAATCCAAGCCGCGCGCCCAACAGATAACACATCACTGCGTGGGGGATCAAAATGGCCAGAAAAACGACGGCAACACCCTGTGCACTGGGTATTTCAAAGGCGCCCGGAATAAAGCGGATCCCCAAGAAGCAATAAAGAATAACAAGGCCACCCCCGACCGCAGTTAATCCGGTGGTTGAGTTTAAAAATCCCTCAACCGTTGTCAGGAGCTGATCCAATGCTGGCTTCCCGGGAGGCGAGGTCCCCACATAAACTAAGGCGAGGCCCATGATGACAAAGCCGAAAAGGAGCACCGAGGCCAATCCCTCCGATTGAACGGTCGCCCGCATCGCCTTTCCGAAGCTAACATCTTTCACGAAAGAAAGATGAGCAGCAAACCAGACAAACGCCCCCTGCACCGCTGCGTGAACGATAAAGAAAATGCAGAGAAAGAGGAATACCTTCACCAGGGAAGTACCAAAGATCTTTGCTGATCTAAATTGGCTCAGAAAATCACTGAAGCTCCAATTCCCGGGTGCTAATCGGGGATTAGGATTATCGAGAATGTTCTGCGGAGGTGGGGCAACCGGCGGAACAGGAGGGTTGAC
Source organism: Planctomycetota bacterium (assembly GCA_028280485.1). Classification (GTDB taxonomy): domain Bacteria; phylum Planctomycetota; class UBA8108; order UBA8108; family JACQVS01; genus JANQLS01. The sequence continues at coordinate 50,297 of JANQLS010000097.1, read as the reverse complement.
GGCCCTCCCACCTGGAGGTGGTCGCTGAGGAGCTACCGGTATGTTCTGAATCGGATCAGGGACATAGATGACCTGGCCCACCCTGAGTTGGTCAGGATTGTGGACAGTGTTATATTGATGCAGATCTTCCCATCGGTACTTATTTCCATAGTACCTTTCAGCAATACTCGAGAGTGACTCACCAGGTTGCACGATGTGATTTACATACACACTGGGCTGAGGCTTCCAACCAGGAGACCCCACCGAGGGATTTTGCCTACCTTGAGCCGAACTCAGAGCAGGGATTAAACAAATTGTGAGAATTGCGAGGGCGAATCTAGTCATCGCTCATTTCCTATCCAAGATCAATAAACTAGCTGACTCAGCTCCAGATACCCGGAACGAGCCAACATCAACTGGATCGGCAAGACATTTCTAAAAGTGTAGCGAATTTAGATATTTTCTTTATGAACTGAAGAATTATCGTAGAGTTCGCGCGATACTTATCAGACGAACCGACATTCTCGGAACAAGCACAGAGCAAACTCAGAACAAAACGGCCTCCTCACTGATCACTCGGATGCCCTTCAGAGCAACGGCATCATTCAACTGATCGAGGCCGATAACATTTGAAACGAATGGATGAATGAAATGAGACAGGGATTGATCATCAGCTCACTAGGAGAAGATCGACCTGGGATCGTCGATCGAGTTACAGGACTCATTCACGAATCGGGGGGAAACCTAGAAGATAGTCGAATGGCAATTCTGGGAGGGAAGTTCTCACTGATGGTCTTGGTCACTGGCCCTCAAGATGCGCTGAATAAGCTTCAAGAAACCCTACCCCAAGAAGCCGATGCCCTCGGATTGATTCTTCAAGTCCACGAAACTGAAGTCGACGATGGAAATCAGGAAATCAAAGGACCTCAGCTCGCCTATAAACTGAGAGCGGTCTCCTTAGATCATCCCGGAATTGTTCACCGCATCAGTCATGTCTTAGCTAACCATCAAGTGAATGTGGCGGGATTGGAAACGCGACTCTCCTTGGCGCCTACGACGGGGACACCCATTTTTTCACTGAATTTGGAAGCTCAAGTCCCCGCCGAGCTCTCGATTTCGAAGCTTCGCGATGCTTTAGAAAAATTGGCTGACGAACACAACTTAGATCTAGAACTAAAAGCTTCGGACAGCTGACGAGTCCCTGTTATTCTTCTTCCTCGTCGCCCGACTCACTTCCAGATTTAGACCTCCCCCCGAAGATCAGCAAAAACCCGCTACAAAGGAACGAGCCGACGAAAGCTCCACCACCCACGTACGCAGGAACACTGAGGAGGGCCGCTTCGTGCTCAGGGTGATTCGGTTTCCGTCCTTGGCCTAAAGTAAAAATGCGGGGGGTCTTTCCTCCCCCTTCAGCCTCAAGATAATCCGATGTTTTTAAATAAGTTCCGGCCAACCCGATAAGTAGGGCGAGTAAACCGCAGGAAATCATGAGAGGAATCGAGCGTTTACGACCCGGAATCAAGTGGAATAAGGCCAGGAAAAACACCGTGGTAATCGAAGCGATGAGAAAGGCCGGCGCCCAGCCCCATGGCCCCGAGAGATAGACGTCCAAGCCCCACTCTCTCTCCTGAATCCAGTAGCGATAATTTGCCCCTTTTATGAATTCAAAGACTGTGCTGAAACTTGAACTTGCGATCCACATATCATTTTATCTTAAGAATTTACTGAAATAACCTTAGACGCAACTCGACTTGTATGGGATTGGGGTAAGCAGTCAAGCCATCCCCGGAGTCCGTTCCTCCCCCATCGAATTCAGCGCCCCACGGAATGTGCCAAGAACTGAGTGAAGCTTGACTCGGCGAGAATAACTCCCCTTCTCAAAGAGAACAAGGCTCGCTTTCATGATCTTGCTCGTCGGGGGAGAAAAACTCAAATTTCTAAAATTTTGCCCACTTGCCAGTACAGATTTCTTGCACTATAAATGGGCCTTTGAAGAAATGCCAGACGGCTTCAGATCCTCTCTTCGGACTACCATCAAAGCAATCGCATTCGGAGAGATTAAAACGATCGAACATACCCTTGGTTGTTTGATCTGTTTTTTTGAACCTGAGGACTGACATCCTCATAATCGTGAGAACACTACCTTGTCATCAGCTGGAATCCATTGCTTACTAGAACTCTATGAGTGCCCGTCCACTCTGTTGGATAATCACGATCATATCGTGAGTGTCATCAAGTCGGCTGCTGACATTGCTAAGTCTAGCTTATTGCGTGAAGTTTCATTTAAGTTTAATCCTCAGGGAGTCACTGCCCTGGCGCTCTTGGCCGAGTCTCATATCTCGATTCACACCTGGCCTGAACGCGGTTATGCAGCAGTAGATATTTTTACCTGTGGTGATCACTGTGAACCTGAAAAGGCTTGCCGCCATATCGAACACCAAATGCAAGCAGGCCGAAGCGAACTCCAAGTCATCCAGAGGGGAACGTCATCAACGCCGTTAGATGCTGATCCCAGCCAGGATAACTTTCCGACTCTCTCCCCTAATTGATCTCCCTTTCGTAGAGATCTTTAAAACTTCTCAACCACAAAAGAAATTCAGGCTAAAGCTATGTCTGGGTACGAACTTCAATCGGACTACTGGGTCAACGAGTACATCTCTCCCTGGGATATTTACTCTCATGGCATCAAACGCATCTTGGATTACAAACACACGACATTTCAGCAGATGTCGATTGTGGAAAGCGGTTCTTACGGAAAAGCATTAGTCCTGGATGGAAAATGGCAATCGTGTCAAGGCGATGAGTTTATTTACCACGAACCTCTGGTGCATGCAGCGATGACCTTACACGGTTCAGCCAAGAAAGTGCTGATCTTAGGTGGAGGGGAAGGCGCAACCGCTCGCGAAGTTCTAAAGTGGAAAACCGTCGAATGCGTGCTCATGGTCGATATCGATGGCGAAGTGGTTGAAGCTTGTAAAAAACACTTAGAAGTGATGCATCAGGGTTGCTTTGATGACCCGAGATTAGAAGTTCATATCGGAGATGCTTTAGACATTCTCGATACAACTGAAGAGAAATGGGATGTAGTCATCTCTGATTTATCCGATCCCATCGAAGAAGGTCCTTCGTTCAAACTCTTCACGAAAGAATACTTTGAGAAGCTACCTCGAGTGTTAACCGAGAACGGATTCTTCGTGGTTCAATCGGGACCCGTGGCTCCTCCTGTGGTTCAAAAACATGCACGACTTGTAAAAACCGTGAATTCGGTTTTTCCCCATGTGAAATCTTATACCGCTTATATTTCAACTTACGGCCAGCCTTGGAGCTTTACTCTGGGATCCTTTCAAGAAATTGAAAACCGGCCAGATCCCAATGCGATCGATGAACTCCTAAAAGAGAATCTTCAAGGTGAACTTAAGATGTTCGATGGCACGACGATGCTCGGTATTTTCCAACTTCCTTTACATATTCGTAAAGCAATCGAAGAAGAAACTGAAATTTATACTTTAGCCAAGCCACCAAAGTTCTTCGGTCAAAGCCAGGTTGGAAAGTAATTTCAGCTCAACGATGTGCTTGGAGAGTCTTCCAGTCGAGGCCGAACTTAGCTAAGTACTTTCTTAATCGATCAGAATCATTGGTACTTTTTCTTCGGCTTCGAGAGATGTTAAAAAGCTGACGCCCGGCTTCAGATAAGGACGATGATTCCAAACAAATCTGAATCACATCGGCGAGTTGGGCTCGATCGAATCGATCGATTTGCTCGATAGCTTCACGATCTAAAACTTTCTCTAATTGATCGACGACGGAGTCAGCTCCTTCTTCCGACCAACTCCTCTTGAGTCGACCGATCTCTTCTTTTGTCACCTCCAAATTGATACGCCCTGCCGGTGCTAGGGTTGCCATCCGAGTTAATGCGGCATTTAAGTCGCGAAAATTTGCCGACCACTTTGCTTCATTTGAAGTAGCGAAACTAAGAAAAGCTTCACGTGCTTCCTTATTGAACCGGACCATCGATCCTGTCGACTCTGTGAACTGTTCGAGTTCATATTCAAGGTTGGGTTCGATATCTTCACGGCGCTCTTTTAATCCCGGGAGATGGAAAGTCCAAATATTGATACGAGCGAGTAAGTCTTCTCGGAATTTTCCTTCGGTGACTTCAGATTTTAGATCTCGATTGGTTCCCGCTAAGAGTTGGAAGTTACTTGTTACAGAATCATCGCTCCCCATGGGAAGGAACGTTTTTTCTTCGATGGCTCTTAGGAGCATCGCTTGTTCATCGAGACCGAGTTCCCCGATTTCATCTAAAAATAAAATCCCTTGATCGGCTGCCTTGAGTAAGCCTTTTCGATCGGAGAGCGCTCCGGTAAAGGCACCCTTAACATGACCGAACAAAGCTGACATGGCTTGGTCACCTCGCAATGTGGCGCAATTGATCTCAACGAATTCGCCATCGACCTGGCGCCGAGATTTTTTCAACTCAAAGATTTTTCTGGCTAACTGAGATTTACCCGCACCGGTGGGACCACAGAGGAGGATGGGATCGACAGAACGAATCGCTACCCGCTCTAAGTTTTGAATGAGGTGGTTAAAGGCATCGTTTCGAGTATCGATGCCCGATTTGAGGTACTGAAGGCCCTCGAGTTGTTCCTTTTCGAAACGTGTGGCGAGTCGGTCGTAGCGGGAGAGATCTAAGTCGATGACTTGGAAGTTTCCCGCGGTGTCCTGCTTACTCTTTCTTCGAGGAGGAGAAGTTTGAATGAGCTTAGCTGGAAAGTGTCGAGATTCGGTCAATAGGAACAAACAGATTTGAGCCACGTGAGTTCCCGTGGTGATGTGAATGAGGTAATCTTCATTCTCAGTATCGAACACATAGCCCCGAGAAAAGTCGTGAAGCGCGGAGTAGACTTCTTCGAAATCCCAGGGGTCGTTCAGCTCCATGCCCATTTTTTGAACATGGGTCTCAGGCGATACAGCTTGGATGTCTTCTTCAATTCGCTGGGCTAAGTTCGAAGATTTCTGAGAATGGAGGAGCTCTAAGCGGTCGACCACAAAGTCATCATGCTGACAAAGAGACACCGTCGGTCGCCATCTCTGCCAGCGAGACTCCTCGCGCCCCGCATCTAAAGTCACTCCCAAAAGCCCAATCACCACCGTACGCTTTCTCGTCATCCGTCTTCCTCCGCCCCAACCCAGGGTTCGTAGTTTCTCCCTCAATTCCGTTACCAGGTAACGAATATCTCGCCACTCTATCCGCTACCTGGTAAGGAGAGTACGATAATTATGACAAATTAACGATAATAATTTATCAAATTATAGGGTTATTCCCGAACCTTGGGTTCGGATATTTAGAGCATAATTATTTTGTAAATTATTTTATATTTTATACTTATACTATTTTTTTAGATTTTTTCATTCTTTGGGCACAAGGATTGTTTTATGGACTCTCGTGTTTAATTTACTCAAGCAACAATTCAACTTAATGACGAACCCTGGGTTCGAGTGGAGAGAGCGATGTCGGCTAATAATTGGGTCCTGATCGATGGATCAGAAGGTGAGGGTGGAGGGCAAGTCCTAAGATCTTCGCTGACCCTGTCACTGGTGACGGGGAAGCCGGTGAAGATCGAGAAGATTCGCGCGAAGCGCAAGAAGCCTGGGCTATTGAGGCAGCATTTGACGGCGGTTCAGGCCGCAGCTGCTATCGGTAACGCACAGGTTGAAGGCGCACAATTAGGCAGCAGAGAAATCTCGTTTACTCCGGGCCAGCTCAAAAGCGGACAGTATGAGTTTTCGATTGGAACCGCGGGAAGTACGACCCTGGTTCTTCAAACAATTCTTCCCGCACTCGCAACTTTGACTGAACCCTCGACGATCTGCCTTGAAGGAGGAACCCACAATCCGATGGCGCCCCCCTTCGATTTTCTCGTCGATTGTTACCTTCCCCTTCTTGAAAAGATGGGCCCCAAAGTTCACTTGTTCCTCGAGCGACCGGGCTTCTACCCTGCTGGAGGTGGTCGGTTTCAGGCCACGATTGAACCCCAAACCAAATTCAGTGAACTGCACCTCCACGAACGAGGCAAGTTGATAGAGAAAAAAGCGACCGCTTGTGTGGCGAAGTTACCCCGTTCTATCGCAGACCGAGAACTTCACACCGTGAAAAGAAACCTGACCTGGGGAAGAGATGCTCTGAACGTAAAAGAGTATGAAGACTCCCTCAGCCCAGGCAACTATCTCACGATCACGCTGAGACACGAAAATATCGCCGAACAAGTGATCAGCTTCGGAGAACGACAAAAGCCATCTGAAGCTGTCGCAAAAACCGCAATTAGAAGTATTAGAAAGTACCTGAAAACTACCGCGCCCGTCGGTGAGTATTTAGCCGACCAACTTTTGGTCCCCATGGCGATCGCTGGGGGAGGAAGCATGACCACCATGCAACCTTCCTCGCACACCCTCACCAACATCGAAGTGATTAAAAAGTTCTTTGACTTAGAATTTAAAGTGATCGAACTCGGCAAAAATGAATGGCGCATCGAAGTTTGTAGAAAGGAAAATGAAAGATGAAAACAAGAGAACTCCTCGATCTCGGAATCCCTAATGGAAGCTCTCTCAAGCTTGCAAACGATGCGATGGCCAACGCCGCCTTAGGTGGAATGCCCCGAGACCAACTTTACGAAACCATCAAATTGCTGAGCGCATCACCCGAAGATTACACCGATCACAAACATTTTGGTTCTTTAGCGGAAGCGGTTATTCGAGACCGAGCCAACCCTTTACTCATGAAACAAAGATCTGAACCTGCGACCTATAAGCAGTGGGGAAGTGACTTAGAGCCTGAATCCGTCCAACAAATGGAAAATGCTTGTCAACTCCCCATCTCTGTTCGAGGCGCTCTGATGCCCGATGCTCACTTGGGCTACGGCTTACCTATCGGAGGAGTGTTAGGAACTCGCGATGCAGTTATCCCCTACGCCGTAGGAGTCGACATCGCCTGTCGAATGAAGCTCACTGTTTTAGATATTCCAGACAGCACCATCGATAACGATGACGAACAACTGATCAACGCGATCAATCGTGAAACTCGTTTTGGAATCGGTGCGAGCTTCAGAAAAGGAAGAGATCGTCGTCAACATGCCGTCATGGATGAAGACTGGTCGGTTTCTCCTGTTACCCAAGAGTTCAAAGATAAAGCTTGGAAGCAACTCGGAACGAGCGGAAGCGGAAACCACTTTGTGGAATTCGGAAAATTGAAACTCGACACAAAAGAGTTCGGCCTTGAAAAAGGAACTTACTTAGCTCTTTTAAGCCACAGTGGTAGTCGAGGTACCGGTGCAGCCGTGTGCAATCACTACAGCAAATTAGCTCGTCAACAAAGTCCCGATCTTCCCAACCACTTGCGACATTTAGCTTGGTTAGACTTAAAGTCTCACGAAGGTCAAGAGTACTGGGAAGCGATGGAGCTGATGGGAAAATATGCTGAAGCCAACCATGCTTGTATCCACAAGCATGTCGCTGAACACTTAGGGGCGGAGGTGCTTTTAGACATCGAAAACCATCACAACTTCGCTTGGAAAGAAGTCCACGATGGTGAAGAAATTATCGTGCACCGAAAAGGAGCTACACCGGCAGGTGAAGATGCTATCGGAATTATCCCTGGATCGATGGCATCCGCCACTTACATCGTTCGTGGATTAGGAAACTCAGAATCATTGAACTCGGCGGCTCACGGAGCGGGTCGAGTTATGAGTCGAACCAAAGCCAAAAAATCTTTTAAATGGAAGGAGGTCAACAAGTACTTAAAGGAAAGGAAGGTCAAACTTCTTTCTGCTGGCTTAGACGAAGTTCCCATGGTCTACAAAGACATTCACGAAGTGATGAACGCTCAAGCCGACTTGGTAGAGCCTTTAGCCATCTTCCAACCCCGATTAGTTAAAATGGCTCCCGCAGGGGAACGCCCTGAGGACTAAGCAAAAAGAACCATGCTCTTCTTTTGAAGAGGATGGTTCTTTTATGATGAAACTATTTCGATATTAAAATTATTAAATAGCGAGAGAGAGTCAATTCTACGTTTAGTAGGTTGAAGTCAGGTGAGATCAATTCAACGTTTTTTCCCCTCCCTTACGCTTCGAGCTAGTTAAGGGGACAAATCCAAATTAATCACAACCTTTATACACTGCGAACATCATCACCGAGCCAGAGATGGAATACCATTCCTCTCTGTCCCTCGCTTACGCTTCGGGCTTGAAATGGTGAATTATCGCTGATAAATCGGCAAATACCGATACTCAACCGAAAGCGATAAAACAACTAAAGTTGTTCGATAAATCGGACCCGCGCGAGCTTCCAATCCAGAATTAGGTGGCTCCGGGAAAGATCCATCTTTTTGCTGCCGATTGAGAATCAACTCTCGTACTTTTTTCTGAGCGACCTTATCGGTGGTTTCCCCGAGTTGATGCATCGCCATCGCGTAATAATAAATCGAGTAGTAAATCCACTGATCCGTCCATTGAGGTGGGCGTTGCCCCAACCAATCAGCGCTCCTCCTGACTTCGATGCTGTTATAAATTCCACAAACTTGTAAGGCTAAGATTCCGGCGGCAACAGTGGATGGAATGGGAGTTCTCCCCGGTTGATAAATGAATCCACCTTGCTTTTGGTGAAAACAATTTTTGATGAATCCAATCGCTAATTCGATCGCCTTGTCCGGGACATCCATCCCCGCGTTCTTGGCCGCTCGAAGGGCCATGACTTGCCACACGGTGATGGAGAGATCGCTCACGAAACTTTCAGGCGAGTACCGCCATCCGCCTTCGTGCCCTTTTGACTTCCGCGACGCCTGGCTTTTTAGGATGAGTTTGATCGAGTTTTTGAGTGCTTTGACGATCTTCGCTTCTTGCTCTTTGGAAACTCCCATTCCAAGAAGTTCAGCGAGGAGCAAGGTGGTGATCCCATGGCCGTACATGCCCGATTTGGTCGAGCCCCCGGGATTATCGTTTCCAAAATAACCGCTTGAGTCTTGGCGTTTTTCAGATAAAAGATAATCCAATCCTTTGGAAACAGCCTTGCCGTATTTAGTCGGGCCTGGCACGTGACCTCGAGATAAAAGCGCCATCAGAGAAAGTGAAGTTAAGGCCGTGCGATAATGAGCTGAAGCTCCGAACGAACCATCGCTTCGTTGTTGACCCAGGATATACTCCAAAGATTTGTCGACCACCCGATCCACTTCGCGAGGTCGCTGAGCCTGGCGAAGAGCCTCTCGTTCTTCAGCCGAAGAGAGCTTTTTTTCTTTGGAATTCTCATCCTGTTTCGGAGTTGGCTGATTCTGCGAATTCACCCGACTCTGCCCTGATACAAGCAAGCTAAGGGTGAATGCCACCAACAAAATGAGGAAAGTTATTTTCTGAATCATACGAATCGGTTATATCTTCCCAGCGCTCGAGATCAAAGGAATTGATAAGCTATTCAAAAATCTATTGTTCAGAGTTATGATGCCACAATGAATTCAAATGCCTCCGGAGATCCGATTAAGTTCGGACAACAAGATTTATATGTCGTCGGCGATCGCGTACTCGTCGAACCAGAAACTGGCGAAAAGACCACCGAAGTGGGTCTCATCTTACCCGCTAACGCTGTGGCTAAGGAATCGGTTCAATCGGGACGGGTAGTCGCGGTTGGCCCCGGTACGCCTTTGCCTCCTCCTTCTGACGAGCTCGACGAAACTTGGAAGGAACCGACTCCCGCGGGGAACTACATCCCCATGCAAGTAAAAGTGGGAGATCACGTCACCTTCTTTCGTAAAGCAGCGATCGAAATCAGCGTGGAATACCAAAACTATCTGGTGGTGCCTCAACACGCCATTTTAGTTTTGATGCGAAAGGAAAGCCCCAGCTCTTCGCAAATTCCCGATGGGCTTCCCGAAGAGCTTTAAACAACTCCTTATAGCTTAGATTATAAATTCAGTTCATGAAAAAACCCATCAGACTCTCTTTTTGAGAATCTGATGGGTTTTTTATTACTCATTTTCAGTTCACAATAAACCTGACAATTACACCTGTAGCGCCTGGGCTTATCCCAGGCCATTCTATAAATTTAGAAATAGCTTTTGTGATTTTGGGGAAAGGCCACCCACAAGGGGTGGCGCTACAAGCCCAAATTACTTTTTAGTACTTCACTCAATCTTTAGGGAGTGAGTGAGCGAAGCGAACTTTCACGATGGAGCGACCTACAGTCGCGACCATTGTTACTGAGGGAGTGAGTGAGCAAAGCGAGCTTTCACGATGGAGTCGCCGGTAGCGACGACCATTATTACTAGATGATCTTATGGATCGGATCAGCACCCTCCACTCCTACCAGCTTTTGATCTAAACCGGCGAAGAAGTAGGAAAGTCGATTCGGATCTAAGCCGAGCTGAGTCAAAATCGTGGCGTGAAGGTTTCTCACGTGGAGTCGATCTTCAACGGCTCTCGATCCTAACTCATCGGTGGTTCCAACACTGACACCACCTTTGATCCCTCCTCCGGCCATCCACATGGTGAATCCGTAAGAGTTATGGTCACGGCCAGTACCACGAGCGTACTCAGCGGTGGGCTGACGGCCGAACTCTCCACCCCAAACGATCAATGTTTCATCTAACATCCCTCGTCGTTTAAGGTCTTTAATAAGGCCGGCAATTGGCTTGTCAGTGTTACCCGCGTGATAGGTATGGTTCCTCACCATATCATTGTGGGCATCCCAGTTATCATCATTGTGAGCACCACCCGAATAGATTTGTACGAAACGAACACCTCGTTCAACTAAGCGACGAGCGAGAAGACACTTTTGACCGAAGTCACGGGTCTTGTGTTGATCGATTCCGTAAAGCTCTTTGGTCTTTTCGTCTTCTTGAGCTAGATCGACAGCTTCCGGAGCGTGTTGCTGCATATTGTAAGCCAACTCGAAGCTTGCGATTCTCGCCGCCAAATTCGAATTGCTAACGCGCGTACTCGCGTGACGTTGATTGATTTCTTTCAATCCATCCAGCAGTTTTCGTTGAGCCGATTTCGTCATCCCGGGAGGTGGATTCAAGTTCAAAATCGGTGTTCCCGTAGGACGGAATTGAGTGCCTTGATAGTATGCAGGCATGTAACCACTCGACCAGTTTTTCGCTCCACTGATCGGTCCCCCTTTGTTATCGAGCATGACAACAAAGCCGGGGAGGTTTTGGTTGACTGTACCTAAACCGTAATTGACCCATGAACCCAGACAAGGCGAGCCACTTAAAACTCGACCCGAGTTCATCATGAGCATCGCCGAACCGTGAATGGGAGACTCGGCATACATCGAATGGAGAAAGGCCATGTCGTCAACGCAAGTTCCGAGATGGGGGAAGAGATCAGAGACCATCTTTCCGCACTTGCCATAACGCTTGAATTGCCACTTAGGACCGACCACTCGACCTTGGTTCTTCTTTCCACCTCGACCGAAAGTCTTGACCTTGATCGTTTGACCATCGTACTTATAAAGTTCGGGTTTGTGATCGAAGGTGTCGACGTGACTGGGTCCGCCGTACATGAAAAGGAAGATGACATTTTTAGCCTTCGGCTTGAAGTGAGGTGCCTTGGGCATCAAGGGCCCTTGGAATGGAGTTTTTCCATCTGCCGCGACCGCTTGTTGGTTAAAGAAATCTTGGCCGAGCAAACCCGCGAGGGCAAGACCGGTAAATCCTCCACCGGTTTCCCATAAAAACTCTCGGCGAGTACGTCGACAAAACTGCTGGCTTCCATTAATTGGAGTCTGCATGGTTTTCCTTTCTGGGGACTTGCGCTTTAGAAGCGCCTTGCGCATCCCGCTCTATCAATCAAGATAGAAAAACTCATTTAAATTGATAATAATCAAACAGAGGTAATCGAGGCTCTTGTCTTTAGACAATTTGTCTTCAGCTGCAAAAGCCTTATTTAGTTTCACGAGAAGATCGAGCTCCTCTTGTTGAGGCTCTCGTCCACAGGCCAATTTAAAGCCCAACTTAATTTGATCTTCGATCTTGTCTCCCGCCTCTTTCTTCAATCGTTGAGCTAAGAGATGAGCTTGGTCGTTGAAGAATTTACTGTTGAGCGAAGTCAACGCTTGAGTCGGAACGGTTGTCGCGAAACGAACAGGACAGCTCGAATCGGTATCGGCGACATCGAAGGTGTTTAAAATCGGCTCCACCAGTGAGCGCTTAACGTGAATGTAAACGCTACGTCGGCGTTGATCTTCTGGAGAAGAACGTCCCCAAGCCGCACCCGGGCGTGAAGCTGATTGAAGCACTTCTTGTGGGACTTCCGTGAAGATACTGGGGCCGAACATTTTTAAGTTTAATGTGCCATTGATCGCGAGGAGGGAATCGCGAACTTCCTCTGCCGTCAAACGTCTCATGTTGAAACGCCAGAAGAGCGCATTCTGGGGATCTTTGGCCAAAGCTTTCTCATCGTCTTTGGAAGACATGCGATAAGTTGCCGACTTGAGAAGAAGTCTGTGGAACTTCTTCATACTCCAACCCTTTTTGACGAATTGAACGGCCAACCAATCTAACATCTTGGGATGAGTAGGCTTTTCACCCAAACGTCCGAAATCATTAGGTGTAGGAACGATTCCCCGGCCGAAGTGATGATGCCAAATACGGTTCGCCATCACTCTTGAGGTTCGGGGGTTGTCGTCTTGGGTTAGCCAATCTGCCAAGACTTTCCTTCTACCAGAGGATTTTGAACCGGGCTTTTCTTTGGGAATCTCAACTTTGGCCTTATCCAAAATCGAAGGGTAAGCCGGTTCTACGACATCACCTTTTAATTGAGGATTTCCTCGTAGAAGAACATGCGTTTGGTGGCGACCACTCTCAGTCACTGACATACATTGAACGCCAGGATTAGGAACATTGATCTTACGAACATTGGCAAGTTCAGCTTTCAACTTGTTGTATTTGTCGACATTGGCTTGACCGAAAACATCCTTACCGCGCTTAGCGATCAATTCAGAAGGATTAGAGATTTCTGATCCTTCACGAATTCCAAGGTCGAACCCTTGTTTGTCGTTAGAATTCTTAGCGTAGACCGCAAGGGTGTTTTGCCCTTTCTTAAGGTAGCGAGTGGCTTCTGGGCCTAAGGCAACCACTTCGTATTGCTTGTCGTAAGAACCCAATTGAACGACGCGGTGTCCATTGAAGTAAACTTCAACGTCTTCATCGTGATAGATGTCTAAGAGGATCGAGAAGGGAACGCGGTTCAAATGGAACTTGTGTCTTAGCCAAATTTCCTTTTGTCCCCAAGGAGTTCCCAAACGAAGACCCGGGGCTCCCTTCTTACCGAAACCACTTCGGCCTCGCTTCCAATCTTTTTCTTTGTAATCGGGTTTCGTCCATTCACCTTCGGGCTTTTTCTTAGTGAATTGCCAGTGAATTTGGTGCCGTCTCGCATCGTGAAGGATGGGTGGGCTGTACTGTGAAGCGATGGAAAGAGGGCTCAACTCCATTCCGGGGCCTTGCCAGGCCACATCGAGGATAGGATCTCCCGAGTGATTGAAATACTCTAACCTAAAGGGATGAGCACCCTTATTAAGAGTGATCTTTCCGTGAACTTCACCTAAACCACGAGAATCTCTTTCGAGAATCTTTTGATCTAAAATCTGGAGACGAACTCCATCTTTTGCTGTCACTTTAAATTGATATTCACCGTCTTGAGGAACCCTCAATTTCCCGGTGTAAACCAATCCGATGGCTTCTTTTCTCGAAGCGGGAGAAACCGAAATAAAATTGTGGCCGATCTTTCCTTCCGTTTCGTGACGAAGCTGATCGAACACCGGTAACTTATCCCAGGTGTCACGATAGAATTTATAATCGAGTTCAACGATAGGAGAAAGCATGGGGCCTTTAGAAGCCCCGGTCGATGCTTTTGCTTGTGCTTGAGCTAAGTACTCTTGTTCGAGCGAAAAGATTTCGTTGTAAATCTTTTGTTCTTTTTGATCCTTCTCATTTTTTACCCGCTCATGCTCTTTAACCAATTCAGGAACTTGAACCATGGTTAAATTACTTCGGCCCATATTACTGACGTTCCTGAAGAACGCTAAGAAGGAATAGTAATCGGATTGATCGATCGGGTCTCGCTTGTGGTCGTGACAACGGGCACATCCTAAAGACATTCCTAAGACTCCACTCGAAGTTGTAGAAACGATTCCATCAAGGATGTCATACTTTTGAAGTTCCCGATCAGCCGGCTCATCGTCCCAGATCCCCAAACGGTAGAAACCAGTAGCCATGACCGCATCGCCGTCGGAATCTTCGAGTTCATCTCCGGCGATCTGCTCTTGAATAAAACGTGCGTACGATTTGTCTTCGTTGAAAGCCTTGATCACATAATCTCGATAACGCCATGCAAAGGGCTTTTTCGAATCACGTTCGTAACCGTGAGTTTCAGCGTAACGAACGACATCTAGCCAGTGACGCGCCCATCGTTCTCCGTACTGAGGAGATTCGAGGAGGCGTTCGATCATCTTGTCGTAAGCTTCGTCCGAATGATCTTTAACAAATGCAGCGATCTCTTCAGGGCTCGGGGGAAGACCGGTAAGGTTGTAATAAACCCTTCGGATCAAAGCCACTGGGTCAGCGGGGGGAGCTGGGTTTAATCCTTCTGCTTCTAACTTCGCTAAAACAAAATGATCGAGACCATTTTTAATCCAAGCTTCGTTTTTAACTTTGGGTAAAGCCGGTTCAGTAAGAGGGAGATGAGACCACCACTGGTCTGCGCCCTCGAAACGATTGAACTCAGGTTCTGCGTGTTCCTTAGGTTCAGCGTGAACTTTCCCTTTACTGTCGTAGGGGGCTCCCATTTGGATCCACTTCGTGAAGATAGCAATTTCTTCATCGGAAAGTTTCCCGGCAGGAGGCATCTCATGCTCTTCATCTTTGTAACTAAGCATCTCTAAGAAGAGACTTCCGTCAGGCTTCTTGACGTTCAAGGCTGGCCCGATGTCTCCACCCTTGAGTAATCCTTCACGGGTGGTGAGATTCAAATTTCCTTTGATGCGTTTCCTTCCACCGTGACACCGGTAGCAGTTCTTTTCGAGAAGGGGCTTCACTTCCTTCTTAAAGAAATCTAGCTTCTTCGCGTCCGAAAGTTTTTCTTCAGCGTCGGAAGGGGAGGTGAGGAAAACAGAAGTGAACGAACCAGTAGCGAGGATGGCGAAAAGGGCGACCACCAAATTTCGCAGCATGGAGGGTTGTTCGTGATTCATGGTGAGTTCGAGCGTTTCAGTGCGTTGACAAACTGCGGGGTAAATAACCCCAATGAATGATCTTTAAGAGCCCGGGCAAGTTCCGAGAATCTGTAAAGGATACTTCAACTGATTATCGAATGGATAACCGAGAAGAGGAGGAGATCCGTGAAGGATCCCGTCACTAAAAATTATTCTTCGATGATAAGCCTAAAGCCTTGCGGAAACCATGAGGAATCAGGTATTCATGATGAGGTATATGGTCACATTAGACTACTCCAAATGAATTAGTTAAACTTCTTATTTAAAGGCCTTAAGGCTACTTTAAGGCCGGTGGAAATAGGAGACCACGGGATGAGGATCCTTTGATTTTCGGTCACCCCGTAGCTTCGAGAAATGGCAAAACGAACCCCCAATCGACGCGAGAGCCCCCCGCAAGTTGCCCTAATCGTAGAAACTTCATTAGCTTATGGCCGTGGGCTTTTACGTGGAATCGGCAGATATATCCGCGAAAACGGGCCTTGGTACGTCTACCTAGAGCAACGATCTCTCTACGATCCCCTTCCCCCGTGGCTTGAGAGTTGGAAGGGCGATGGAATCATATCGAGAGCCTCGGACCCTGAAATGGCAGCTCGCGTCGCCCAAACTGGGCTGCCAGTCATCGACTTGAACGAAGAAGTTCAGGGGATAGGCCAAGCGATGATCTACAACGATCACCTACAAATCGGTCAAGTCGCGGCTGAACATTTCTTAGAGAGAGGCTTCACTCAATTTGCTTACTTGGGTTATCCCGGTCTCAGCTGGTCCAATCGCCGACTCGAAGGTTTCGCTCAAACCGTGCAAGACTTAGGGCATTCCTTGAGTGTCTACTCAAGAAAGGATTCAAAAAACACCACGACACCACTCAGTTGGGAAGAAGAATTCGATGACGTAACGACTTGGATTAAAATGTTACCTAAACCCGTGGGAGTTATGGCTTGTAATGATTTTAGAGCCATTCAGTTAATCGACGCTTGTCACAGTGCCGAAGTGGCTATCCCCGATCAAGTCGCAGTTATCGGAGTCGACAATGAAGATGTCGCCAGCGAACTTTGTGTCCCGCCATTGACGAGCATTATTCCTGATTCTGAAAAAATCGGTTACCGTGCGGCTGAGATCTTAGATTCCTTAATGCAAGAAATCGACTTCCCCAAAGTGGAAGAATTTATTCCGGCTCGAGGCATCGTCACGCGTCAATCGACTGAAGTGACCGCAATCGCAGATCCGGATGTACGAAGGGCCATGCATTTGATTCGTCAGCACGCAAGTGATGGCATCACCGTGAACGAAATACTTGAGAAAGTTCCCGTTTCAAGATCAGTCCTTCAGAGAAGGTTTCGATCCATTCTGGGAAACTCTATTCACGAAATTATTACGAAGGTCAAACTGGATCGCGTGCAGGAACTTCTCCGAGAAACCGAGTTATCGCTTCCCGAAATCGCTGAACGATCGGGATTTACTCACAGCGAATATTTGAGTGCGATCTTCAAGAAAAAGATGAACATGACCGTGACGGAGTACCGCAATCGATTTATTTGATCGATCTATCTATATTTAATTTTCTAAATTTTTCTAACAACTACCGCTCAGCAACGTCATTGGGGTAGGGAAAAGAGACCTCTTCTCTTCCCCAATAGCCGCCCTAAAGTCATAGATCGGCATGTTCTAGCGGTATCCACAGGCAGCCACTCAGGCCGCTTCGCTTTAACGCGCCATAAAGAAAACCGATGAAACGAAAAATCACTTGGTTACTATTCTTAGCTATCTTAGTAACCCTAGGGTATTCCGGCTATGAATCACGAGACTACCTCTCTGAATTCTATTGGCTCAAAAAACTGGACCCGAAAGATAAAGTTAATTTCCCCCAAGCGATCGATCGCTTGATCGAATTGGAGTCGGGAAAAGCAGCTTTGAAGTTTTTAGAGTTCTACGTTTCTAAAGTCGAATTCCCAAAGACTGAAGAAGAGAGTACAGATCCCACAGCCATCACTTTCAATGGGATGACCCTCAATGGAAAAGGGTCAGGAGCATGGCTTCAATCCATAGTGAAAATCGGGCCCAATGCCATACACGAGCTTTTAACCCAGTACCCAGAAAAAAAGCCGGAAGTACAAACAGCGATTATTCAAGCGGTTGAAAGGATGGAGCCCAAACCAGAGAACGCCGAATTATTGGCAAAGATTTTAGGACTCAAAGAGTACACACCGTTTTGGCATTTTTGCTCTTCCTCACTGTCTCAATTAGGAAGAGAGGCAGCTGGGGCCAGTCCAAGATTGAGAAGTTTGCTGAACGCAACAGATCCCAAGGCAAGGTTTTATAGCCTATTTGCACTGCGAGGAATCGAAACGGATCCCCTTTCATTTCGAGAGAAACTTTTAACCTTGGCTGAAGATAAAGATCCCAACGTACGCGCAGAAGCGGCCTTCACAATCGGTCATTACCAACTCAGTGAACCCGATGCTCGAGATAAGCTTTTAAATCTTCAAAATGATCCCAATTCCACAGTAAAAAACAATGCGGATTGGGCTCTCGAACAAATTGGAGAAGGAAAATAATTCGATGATAGTACGATATAGTTTTGGTTTCTTGATTTGTTCATTGTTATTTCTCTCGCCCAGAATCGCAGCCTGCGCCCCTCCCTTTGTTTTACCTTCCTTCCAAGTGGAAGAAGCCGCGTGGAGTTCAACTCACATCGTGGTGGTTTCTGAGGGTGAAGCACTCGATGGAGTTGTTAAAGTTCTCGAAGTTTGGAAGGGCAAGATGAAAAAGGGAATTGAGATCGAAGTACCGGGATTAAAATCCTATTCGAATGTAGGCTTACGAACCGTTCACTCTTTTGGAAACGCCAAACCGACGGGAACGGTTCTCGATGGTAAGAGGATCATTCTCTTCCTCAAGAAAGACAAAAACGTATGGAAAGGTACAAGAGACCAACGTTTCGGTGGAATTGGCTTATCTTCCGCATGGGTACAAAACGGTCACGTTCATACTCTCGTACAAATTCAACGGTCGGGTTCCCAACGATTCCACAAAGGCCAAAAAGAAGTAAATTTTCGTGAAGACGTCTTTGCGCTCACCAAGATTCAAAGAAAATTAGATCAAGCAGCGAAACAAAAAAACCCTAAATTAAAGATCAAAGCTTTAAAAGAAGTCTCGAGAAGTTCTTCAAGGGTCGCCGTTACGATTGCCATAAAACATATCTCTGAGCTTAAGGCCCCTAAGAACAAAGAGATACTCCTCGAGCTATTAAGCGATCCCAATCTAAAAAGTGTCGCAGCTTTGAGAGCCGGTTACGCCCTAGAGAAACTGATCAAAAAGGAGGCCTATCCCATCGTATTTAAAGCTCTTCAGAATGAACACAAGTACTGGAAAGAACTCGATCCCAAAACGGTAAAACCCGGTGGTGATGGCATTCACGACAAGGTTAATAAATTACAGTACTTGATGGAGATTGTGAGTCGATCGAACGATCTTTCCTACATTCCAGAGTTTGAAGCCATCAAAAAATTAGCTTTTGAAATTAAGCCTTTCAAGTACCACAAAAACATCATCAAGTACACGGTAGAGAGTGCGATCAGGCGGATGAAAAAGGCCAATGAGACTAAAAAGAAATGAGGATGGTCGAGGTTGTAAATTTTTTGGGATCTATTAACTAGCCCGGAGCGTAAGCGACGGGATCCGGAATCGTGACAAACTCCACATTGACAAGTTTAGATAATTCGCATCGGTATTTAATTTCCACTCACAAAACACTTTCATTAGGTCCCCTCGCTAGCGCTTCGGGCTAGTTAAAATTGGTGCTTATTTCCGTTTCCCAATATTGGGAAACTTACCCGTGTGCAACCACTTGAATACTTTTTCAAAGACCCACTCATCGGTCAATTGAATTCTTCGCTTCTTTGATCCCGGCTCATTGATAATCAAGGCGACTTTCTCTGGCGAAAGGATGACGCATCTCAAGGGGCATGAATCTAATAGCTCTTTCATGTATTCATTACCCACTAAGACGATGCTCTCAGGATTAAATGAAACGGAAAGCAAACCGTGCTTTGCAGCGAGGATCCTGAAGATTTGAACTTCGAGTAAGCGCTGAACGGGAGGCTTCAGTCGACCACAACGATCTTGAATTTCCTTCGCCACCTCCTCGACCCCTTCGATCGTGTCGGCTTTAGATAATCTTCGGTAGATATCTAATCGAGTAGCTTCAACGGGAATCAATTCATCGGGAATAAAAGCTTCTAAATTGAGGTCGATCTCTACCTCAACCGCTGTTTCAAATCTTTGGCCCTGATGTTCTTTAACGGCTTTGTCGAGGAGTCGACAGTAAAGATCGTAGCCCACTTGGGTGATGTGCCCGCTTTGTTCGGGTCCTAAGATATTTCCCGCTCCACGAATTTCTAAATCTCGCATCGCAATTCGGAACCCGGCTCCTAACTGAGAAAACTCACGAATAGTTTTCATCCGTTTCTTTGCATCGGGATTCATATGACGATGGGCAGGAACGATCAGATAACAAAAAGCCTTATGACGCGAGCGACCTACTCTTCCCCGGAGTTGGTGTAAACTCGACAAGCCAAATCGATCGCACTCATTAATGAAGATAGTATTCACATTGGGAATGTCGATGCCCGTTTCGATGATGGTGGTACAAACCAAGACATCGATTTTTCGATCTAAAAACCGAGTCATAATCTTTTCAAGCTGATGCTCGGTCATTTGCCCGTGAGCGAATTCAATTCGAGCTTCGGGTACGATCTCTTGGAGTTCGCTTTTTACGATGTGAATGTCTTTAACTCGATTGTGAACGAAGTAAACCTGACCCTCGCGATTCAACTCCCTGAGCATCGCCTCTCTCACTCGATTTCGATCGAATTCGATGACCTCAGTAGCGATGGCACTTCGACCTTCAGGTGGAGTCGATAAACTCGATATATCCCGGATTCCCAAGAGTGCCATATGAAGGGTTCGGGGGATGGGAGTTGCGGTTAAAGTGAGGAGCTCGACCATCGCCCGCATCTTTTTAAGCTTCTCTTTGTGAGCCACTCCGAAGCGTTGTTCTTCATCGATGACCACTAAGCCTAAATCTGAAAACTTCACATCGTCAGATAGAATACGATGCGTTCCGATCAAGATATCGACATGCCCCTTCGAAGCCGCCTCTACGATTTCTTTGGCTTCTTTCTTGGTATTGAAACGACTGATTTGTTCGATGCGAACGGGAAAACCCGCCATGCGCTCTTTAAAAGTTCTTCCGTGTTGCTGCGCGAGAACAGTTGTGGGAACTAAAACAGCAACTTGCTTCCCTGCATTCACGACTTTGAATGCAGCGCGCATCGCGATTTCCGTTTTACCGTAACCGACATCTCCACAGAGTAAGCGATCCATCGGCTTGCGATTTTGAAGATCATCTTTAACGGCGATGGTGGCTTCAGCTTGGTCGGGAGTATCTTCATAAGGAAAGGAAGCTTCTAACTGACGCTGCCATTCGGTATCTTCAGGGTAAGTTAAACCGGCTCGCTCTTGACGAAGGGCTTGTACTTCCAAAAGCTCAGCCGCAAAGTCATGGATGGCATTCTCCACCGATTCCTTACGCTTACTCCATAAGCCCCCTCCAACTTTATCTAAAGACGGAACGGAAGCCCCCACCCCGATGTACTTTTGGACAAGATCAATTTTTGAAGCCGGAACATAAACCTTGACCCGGTTTCGATACTCAAGTTCTAAAAACTCTTGAGTAATGCCATCCTTTTCCATGAGCTTCACCCCATGGTACCGCCCGATCCCATGGGTGACGTGCACCACGTAATCTCCAATTTCAAGATCGAAGAAGCCTCGGATGACTTGTGTTTCTGCATCTTCAACTTTTTTGATCTTACGACGAGGAGCTTTTCGGTTGAAGAGATCGCGCGTAGTTAGAACCGTGGTGTCGAGAGAACCAATTTCAAAACCACGCTTGATTTCACCCACTCGAAGTTGAATGACTTCACTCTTTTCTAAACTGTGATCCTTAAAAATTTCGGTGACTCGTTGTTTTTCACCGTCACTGTCACAGTAAAGAATGAGGTTTTTTTCTTGTTCGATCGCTAGTTGAATTTCTTCGATGCCTCGTTCGAGCTCGATATTTTTAAAGCGCTCGATCGAACCGAACGAAAGGTCGATGCCTTCAGTGCCTGCTTCTAAGGCCAAGCTGTAAGACTGAAGAGTTGAACCCTTCTCGAGGCGAGCAGCTAATTCTTCGAGTTTCGTATCCCGTTTTTCAGTTCCCAACACATGGTTAAAAATGGAAGCAGCACGGTCTTGAATTTCAGAAGGATCAACTAAGACCAGCCAATTCTTATCGGTGAATCGATCGAGTATGAGTGGATCATTCCCTTCGAAACAGGGTTTGAACATTGATTCTTTGGATGGAGCTCGAAGCGTTTTTTGCTCTCGAGTGCCTCCCGATCGAGACCGTTGGGTTTCGGGATGGAATTCCCGAATAGAATCGATCGTGTCACCGAAGTATTCAACTCGAAGAGGAAACGCCGCGTCGAAGGGAAAGACATCTAAAATGTCTCCCCGAACTGAATACTCACCTCTCGACAACACTAAGGGAACGGGGCGAAATCCTAATTGAGTTAAATCATTGGCGAGGTGATCACGAGGAAAGTCGGCATCCTTTTCAATGCTGATCGTTTTCGCGTGCACTTCAGCGCTTGAAGCTACGGGCTGGATCACCGCGTGGATGGGGGCGACAATGAACGACAATACGTTTTTGGGTGTCGCTTCTAAGTGCTCGAGGACGACGAGGCGGTCGTGGTAGATATCTTTGTCAGGCTCGGATTCGTCATTGAACAAGGATTCCCAAGGGGGAAAGAAGAAAGCATTTCTGCCCGAGAGTTCTTGTAATTCATCGCGAAGAGTTTCGGCTTCGTCTTGAGTTGCGGTAACAACGAGGGTAGGGCCGTCTGAATCTTTAAGGACTCGACTGAGAAAAAAGGCTAGCGAAGCTCCATGGAATCCTGCAAATGAAGCTGGATTCCCTTCAGACTGTGAACTCTCCAAATGCGCTCGTGCCTTTTTGCCCTCTTCACTCGAAGCAAAATGTTTAAGTAAGACCTTAGGCATGCGAGGGCCTGTCTTCTTAGACTTTTTTGGTTTGGATTTGCTTTTCGAGGCAGTACGAGACATTTTCGACAAAAGCCCAATGGGCTTAAAAATTTATGAGAGGGATCTTATCTAATCCTTAGGATGGCGGATTCTCAAATATGATGATGGGATCGTTTTAGGTAGTTAACGGTGGAGCATTGGAAAGTTCTTCTGCTTCTTCGTGCATCCCGCGTTCGGTAAAGAGAACCTTCAAGGTCTCTTGAGCGGCAATTTGTTCAGCTTCTTTTTTAGATCGTCCTCCCCCGGTACAGTAAGTTTTATCTCCGAGCATGGCGATGACTTCGAAGTACTTATTGTGATCGGGCCCTTTCTCCGCTCCAACTTTGTAAGTTGGGGTGATATTGAGTTCTTTCTGAGCCCACTGTTGAAGGAGAGACTTATAATTTTGCCCTCGGCGATTCCCCGCAACAGCCAATACCTGATGGTAGAGATTACGCAGAATAAATCGGCGGGCCTCCTCTAAGCCGCTATCTCGATAAATAGCCGCCACGACAGCTTCAAACACGTTGGCCAAAAGCGAAGCTGATAATGACCGGCGTTTCGACTTCACTCCCTTGCCGACGTTATAAAAATTATTGAGATTCATGCGCTCACTCTCAGCCGCCAAAGCGCTAGTTGATACTACGGCTGATTTGATTTGAGTGAGCTCCCCTTCATCTCGGTGTTGATAAAAGTTGTAGAGAAACTCGGTCATCACCAAACCCAAGACGGAATCCCCCAGAAACTCCAAGCGCTCGTTCGAAGGATTGTCGGGTGTTTTGATCGAGGAGTGAGTCAGGGCTTGCAGCAGGAATCGCGGATCTTTGAATTTGTAACCGATATTGGCTTCACATTCAGAGATTTGCTGAAGTTCGGTATCTGAAAAGGATTGGGGTGCGAGTTCCATGCGATCGATAAGTGCTCAGTCGTCTAAAGAATAGATCTAAGCCAATTTTCTAAGCCGAATTCTGGGGCCGAATTCTGGGTCCGATTTTTCGGGCTGAAATCAGAGGTAAGTGAATCTTTGGCCGAGAAGCTGACGGGAACGAGGTATTGTACCCCTTTTTGATCTTTCCGCCAAAACCACTTAAGAGAAAGTCTCTCTATTTCTACTATCGAGTTATCGACGCCATTTTTTAACGGTTAACTGACTAAGAATTTTGCAAATCCCCTTTTAGGCTGAAATATGCTACAAACTTAACCCTCTGATGGATCAGCTAAGATGAAGTTCTTTTCCGTCCCTCCTTCTAAAAATCAGATTCTGAAAACCTTGTCCGAAATTACCTCTACGATTTACTTAGAAAATGTGGGTCGCAGCTATGGTTCTGCCGATGCCCAAACCACCGCATTAAAGGGTGTCAATCTGACGATCCAGGAGGGAGAATCCCTAGCGATCGTTGGCCCCAGCGGATCAGGGAAAAGCACCTTACTCCATTTAGTGGGCGCCTTGGATGCCCCGTCTGAGGGCAAAGTCATCGTCGCGGGGCGAGATCTCTCTCAATTGAACGATCGAGAAGCCTCAAAGTATCGACGAGAAGAAACCGGCTTTGTCTTCCAGCTGTTTAACTTGATCCCAACCCTCTCGGCCCTCGACAACGTGGCTCTTCCAGCTCGGTTGGCGGGTCAGTCGATGAATGAAAGTAACGATCGAGCCCTAAGGCTCCTCGAACGAGTTGGACTGGCGGACCGAAAAGATTCCCCCCCCGATTCCTTATCAGGAGGCCAACAACAGCGAGTCGCCATCGCCCGGGCCTTGATCAATGACCCGAAAATTATATTAGCCGATGAACCGACGGGAGCCTTGGATTCACAGGCAGGCCAGCAAGTTCTTGATTTGCTTTTAGATTTGGTGGAAGAGAAAAATGTGACTCTCCTGCTAGCAACTCACAGTGAAGATGCCGTCAAGCGGATGAATCGGGTGATTCGGATTGAGGACGGGGAAGTCATTTCAAGCGCTAAGCGTTAGCGAGTGAATGAATTGATTTAATCGAGTAACAAGTTCTGGGTTAGTTGGTGTTTTGGTAACGGCGCTAGCGCGAAGCCAAAAATTTATCTGCGCTTATCAATCTATTAGAACTTGACCCTCGCTTACGCTTCGGGCTTGAAATGTATGGGCCTAAGTTTCTACCCAGCCACCATTTTTATCACTGGGCACTTGGAAGACTCTTAAGTCAAATTCAGGTACAGCGGCGAGAATGTGATCGAAGATATCCGCTAAAATGCCTTCGTAATTGATCCAGTTTTTATCGCTTGAGAAAACATAGATTTCAACGGGAAGTCCCTTGGCACTCGGTTGCAAGTACCGAACGAGAAGCGTCATATTCTTATTGATCATTTCATGGCGATGCAGATATTCCTTTAGATAACGCCTAAACGTTCCCAAATTGGTTAATCGACGACCATTGACTGGAACTTTCTCATTAACCTTCAGCTCTTCGTTATGCTTTTCGATCTCGTTAAGCTTTTCATCGAGATAGTCGCTGATAATCGTGAAGTGTTTATAGCCTTCGATGTCTTTGGCTTCTAAGAATTTGACCGAGTTCATATCGATCGCTAAGGATCGTTTGATTCGCCTTCCCCCCGACTCTTGCATCCCCCGCCAGTTTTTGAGGGTCTCTCCCATCAAAGAATACGTGGGAACTGTGCTGATGGTACGGTCGAAGTTTCGAACCTTTACGGTATTCAACGAGATCTCGATGACATCACCATCGATGTTGTATTTCGGGATCTCAACCCAATCACCAATTTGAACGATGTTGTGAGCTGCAAGCTGAAGACTTGCTACGAAGCCGAGAATCGAATCTTTAAAGATCAATAAGATGATTGCCGTCATCGCACCGACTCCACTGAGGATTCCCCAGGGAGATTCATCCATGAGTGAAGCGACGATCAGAATTCCTGCAAACACCCCCAAAAAGATCTTAACGACTTGAAGAAAACTTCGGATGGGGCGTTCTTGAGCGACATCAAAAGTTCGATAGATTCCGGCAACTCCATCGAGGATTGAATAGAGAACTCGTACTCCCATCAGGACGATCATCGCTAATGTCACGCGACGAACAAACTCAGCAACCGATGAGTCGACCGAAAATAACGATGGTAGGACAATCGAAAGCATAAGTACTGGAACGAAAAACGAGAGTCGCTCGAAGACCTTGGCTTCTTTGAGCATGTCGTCCCATTTATTTTCACTGCGATGGATAAGTGCCCGTACTCCCCGTAGCAAAATACTTCGAGCAAACCAATAGGAAATCAGTGCGATTAATAAGGAAACTACGATGAGAGTCCCCGTGACGGTAAGTTCGTTCAGTGAATCCGGGATACCCCATTCCGAAAACTGATCTCTTAAAATCACTTCAAGTGGGTTATCCGTCTTGAAGCTACTCAAGATCTCAGTCAGACCATTGGTTTGTGATTCTTGCGCTTCAGGGGAGATATCGGGTTCTTGGGCGAGAAAGATCATGTGCTTCTATTTATTCAGTTTGAGAAAAATTAAGCTCAGTAATTGAAGAGATAGTACAGAGGAAGGAATAAGTGAGCCAGAAGATTTTAGTGAATTAAGGTAGTAGGCACACGCTGTGTGCCGTTTTACGTTAGTGAAGCATTGGACCTAGTATAAGAAATGATCTGTTCAATAAAATGGATTGCCTCAACTATGCTACTTTGACTTGAGCGACACGCGACGCAGCCATGAATTTTGGATTTATTAATATTCCTCCGCGCATACTGATACTAAGCAAACCATTTAACTAGCCCGAAGCGCTAGCGAGGGTAAATGGAAAAGAAAGCATTAAAGTTGCTTAATGGCAGGGTTGAATCAGATCCAAAACTCGTAGATTAAAGCTATTTGAAACCCATGCAACGTTTCGTCCCCTCGCTAGCGCTTCGGGCTAGTTAATGGAAATTCGATAACAAAATTACAGCCCTGGTTTCGGCAATTACTTTTTAAAATCTCTGATTTCAAAGATGGGTTGAGGCTTTCTTAAAAAGTAATCGCAGCTTTCCTTAATACAAAAATAACGCTTATCCTCATCGCATTCACACGATCCATTGTGATGTTTACCATCGGGCCCAACAGAGTAAATTCGTGTAGAACCATCTTTTAAAATTTTCATTTTAAAAGGCCCATCTCCAAAGGGATCTTTCGGAATAGATTTCAAATACTTAGGCACTAAATCATTTAAATCTTTAATATGAGTTCCGTGCTCTTTTAAGTAAGCCAACTTAGCAAATTCAAGAAGATACAAGCTCGTTTCCATGAGATTGTGATTTTCCATATTATCTAAATCTTCTTGAGATGGCCTGCCGGCAATCTTGAATTTAACCTTATCGATAATGCTGACGTTTTTGGCTTCAAAGTACTGATCTCTTTTTATTATTTTTTTGTACTCGCTTTGATCACTAAATTTTTCTAGATGGCCTTCCATCATTTGAACAATTTCTTTCATCTTTTTCAGATCAAGCTTTATAAAAATTTTCCACAATTCACCACAACCGATGTGATAAATAGCGTGGGTTACCAACCTGTCTACCATCATTCCCCCATAGATCATCTTTTCTGAAATCTTAAGGATGAAAATTAAAGAATCGCCGGCTTTGTCATAATCACTATTTGTAATATGATAAAAACTAAATTTTTCTAAAAGTCTTTGGAGTCTTCTCGCATCATATAATCTATCGATAAAAATCGTATTATTTTGGTAAATAACCGGAATCCTTGAATCATGTACAAGAATATTGGGTAATTTTTTAAGAAGAGGCTCGTTAGCTTGAACAAGGCCTTTAAGTAGCTTTAAGTATTCCTGAGTCTCCTTAGATTGAAGCCATTTAGATCGTACTGCTAATGAAGTCTTTTCTTCAATGTGTTCAAGGATTTCATCATCGAAAACCAAAAACTCCCGTTCAATGTAATCAAGTTTCTGTTCATCGATTTGCTCTGCTAATTCTATTAATAATTCATAGGCATTCGGATTGGGTAAAGGCGGATCTTTAGGCGGTTCTCCAATATCTTGCGCCCACTCTAAAAAGAGATAGATTCCAAGAGCTGAGAATATGAATAAGAGGAGGACGAGGAGCTTTCTCTTCATTCTTTAATTCATTTAAGTTTTCCGCGTCCAAATTCTGACGAATTTGGCTACTGGCTAAACGAGTTTAGGCTCGGTTTCATCTTATAAGCGACTTCGGCTTCTCCTTCATCGGCCAATCGAGCTTTTCGTGTAGAAATTCGAATGTACCCACACCATGAATCGTGTGAGGGCCTTTGAAGTATTCGATTCGTGTGCGCTCCGGAATATTGAGATCTGAATAGAGCTTTCTTACTTTGGCGAATTCGAAGGCTACCGTCCAATCGGGGGCGACGCCATCGTGGTGACCGCGCTCTACCATGAAGGGTCGCGGAGCGATTAACGCTGCCATTTCCGCGTAGTTAAAGGTGGAGCCTAAATCGAATTCGAAGATTTCGTATTCCCCGGTGGATACGTAACTGTATCCACTTCGAGTCGAAGCGTTCTTCCAAACCCACTCATTGAAATCGGCAGAGCAAATCGATAAACAATACTCCTTCACTAAGGGAGGAACCCGCATCGCCGTTTTTCCACCGTAAGATAATCCATAAAAGGCGATGCGTTTTGAATCCACAAAGGGTTGGGCGGAAAGCCAATTCACGATTTGTTGGTGCTGAGGAACGATGATCGAAAATAAGGTTTTCTTGATCAAATTTCCTTTACGTTGAAGGGATCGAAAGCGGTCTCTGAAGATGTAGAGATTTTGGGGAGAGAAAGTAATGAAGCCTCGTTCCGTCAAGCGAATCGCATACTGGTTGTAGGCCTTATGAAATTTGTTGGGGTCGGCCAAATCGTTGGGTCGCCCTTCCAATCCGTGTTGGCATACCACTACCGGGCGTTTTTCACTCGCCTTGAGATCTTTTGGCAAAAGTAAAATCCCATACGCAAAAATTTCGTCGAAGACATCTAAAACGACTTCATAGCCAACGACCTTGTCGGTCTCTGAAACCTTTCGAAGTCGTGGGTTGGGAGAAACTAAGGAATGATCAAACTTACCGATGATCTCTTCGTAGAAAAACTTTCGATAGCCCTCAATCGATGCTTCAAATTTTTTAAGGTCTCCACTCCGGTGAACCTTATTCATGAAGTTGTTTCGAGTGTATTGGCTTTCGACAAGTACGGCCTGGGTATGGGCTTCAATTTCATCGAATTGTCTTTTGTGACGTGAAGAAATATCGCCTTTCTCTACAAACGACTCGGGCTTGGTGATTTGAAAACTAAAGTTATACGCTGATTTGAAACCACGGAAGAACTCCATAAAGGCATCTTCTTGATAGGGCTGAACATCTTTCTTTTGAAGGCCGACAAAGGTGGCATCTACATTCTTAGTCAGGGTCTTACTGAGATCTAAAAGTCTTTGATATTCACCATGAACTCTCCCACTGGGAGATTTAAGAACCCCTGGTCCTCCCCGAGTATTTGGAGGCACTTGTGCCTTGGGCCAAACACTTTTTTCGATGA
This sequence comes from Planctomycetota bacterium, assembly GCA_028280485.1. Lineage (GTDB taxonomy): Bacteria > Planctomycetota > UBA8108 > UBA8108 > JACQVS01 > JANQLS01. The sequence continues at coordinate 21,411 of JANQLS010000097.1, read as the reverse complement.
CTAAACTCCTCGGGGCAATCAATGCCCCCACTTCGGCATCTGAAAATTCTTCTAAAAGGCCAAAAACATTTCTTTCGATGGGCTCTTTCCACGCCCCTTCTCGAGGACCGAAATATCCTGAGATCCAAGTCGATTTAAATCGTTCGTCCAATGCCGAGGCATGAAGCGCGATCAATCCCCCTTCACCGTAGCCGACAACTCCCAAGGGTAATGGCTTTTCTTTGTCTTCAAAGGCATCGGCGGCTGCGAGTACTTTTTGAATTTCGTATCCGATGATGTGTCGGCCCAACTCGAAGGATGGTCGGTAAAGATATTCACGATGAGTTAAGCCCGTTTTTCTTTTCCCATTCATCGTGTTAGAAAGTTCGGTCTTTCTATTGATCAATGTCGGAATGAGAACACGACAATTATATTCTGCGAGTCGCTTAGCAAACTGGCTTTGCTCTTTTATTCCTTGGACTAAACCCGCCTGCTGTTCCGGAGACTGATCAGCATCGGGGATCATAATAATATTGGCGATAATCTCCTTACTGTGAGGGACGAGTAACAATCCTTCCCCGGTAACTCCCTTCATCACGGGCCAACGAACCGCATGAGCGGTAAACCTTTTATTTTCCCCTCTTATTGAAGATCGCTTTAAGGTTTGAACAAATTCGATGGAGGGGTTTGAAACTCTTTCATCCCGTACGCCGAGCATGTACTTCAATCGATCGATTCGTTCTTGCTTAAAAGATTTTGGATCATTCGAAGCTTGAGCCCAGAGTTGATCTCGGCGTGCCTTTGATTTTTCGATTTCTTTTAATAGAAAAGAGTCCGCTTGAGAGACTAAACGTGAAGTGATGTCCCCTTCCCAGTCTAGATTTTTTCCTTCGGGGATGGGTTGGGCATTCAGTGTGAATAGATTGCATGCAAAAAGAATGAAAATAATAGCGCAACGATTCATAAATAGTTTTCCTGTGAAGGGTGATTATTAAAGCTTCAATATATAGGAATTTGCTTTGAAAGACTTAAACATTCTTTTTCAAAGTGGTCGGCACACCTCAATATCTCGCACCAAAATTAACTAGCCCGGAGCGTAAACGACGGGATAATGCAAAAGTGTTCAATCGGTGGAATCTAAATGTCTAAGCTTTCTATTAGAACATTCTAAATTGAACTTTATCACGATGACGCATCCCGTCGCTTACGCTCCGGGCTAGTTAATGAATTGCAAAATTATTCACAACCGATAAAATACGAGTTACATTAATTCAAAAACGAGGACTTCCTCTTCAGGAATTACATCTCGTACTTGAACTTGAACTTCATCACCAAGCTCTAGTGATTGAGGCGTCACCAACTTCCCTCGAATAAACCATTCGGTGAGTTCAATCAAAAAAGCACCGGTTAATTGATTTACGACGATGGCAGGGAGCGATTGATCTTGAAGCTCTCGTTGAATAAATAAATAAGTATAAAATTGGGTGGCCTCTCGTTCGAGGTGTCGGTTTTCCCCTTCCACCATTTGAACGGTGGTTAATATTTGCAATAACTCTTGATCGGTGTAAGGAAGATCTTCCCCCGCCATGTGAGCTACCATTTGTCGTTGAACGGCAAGATCTTGGTATCGACGAATCGGAGAGGTAATTTGAGTGTACTCTTTCAATCCTAAGCCGGCGTGAGTACCGGCATGAAGAGTCACTCGACTTCGTTTTAAGGATCGAAAAATTTGATCCATGCGAATGGGATCGTAATCTTCAGGAATATCGATATTTTCTTCGGGGGCATCTTGAGTCCGAAATAAACAGGGGATTTCATTCTCTCGGCAATAAAGAGCCGCAAAGGAGTTCATCAAAACCATCAGCTCGCTCACCATGGCTCTTGAAGGTGAATCACCGTCGACAACTGAAACCTCGACCTGCTCTTCGACGACTTGTACTTTGAGCTCATTTCGATTGAAGAGTAACGCCCCCTTTTCACCTCGCTGGGCTTCTAAGCTTTGTGTAAATTCGAAAATCTTTTTTAAGTAACGATCCAAGACATCCCCAGGCTCCCCGTCAATTCTCGCATCGGCTTCTTCGTAATTCAGTCGGTGTTGAACGTGAACGGCTGCGCGGGTAAATCGCCAGCTTTCGATGTTCAATTTTTGATCTAACTCCACAATGAGACTCATCGAGGGGCGATCTTCTTTCGCAACCAAACTCGTCAAGTTGGAGGAGAGCCTTCGGGGAAACATCGGAACTCGGAGGTGAGGAAGATAAATCGAAGCACCACGACGATGGGCTTCATGATCTAAAGGTGAATCTTTTTCGACAAAGTGGGCCACGTCTGCGATGTGAATTCCCAAACGATATCCTTCTTCAAGTTCTTCGAAGCTGATAGCGTCATCGATATCTTCGGTCTCTGGATCGTCGATGGAGAAGGATTGGAGAGTTCTAAAATCTTCACGCTCAGAAGGGAAATCTTTGAATGCGTCGATGCCCTCAGCTAATGCTTGCAGGGGTTCAGAAAAATCTTCTCGAATTCCGGCTAATAGAAGTCGTTGATCAGCATCAGGATCGATTCGACCCGCATGCTTGAGGACTTCGATCACTGTCCTTTTAAGCTCTTGCCCTCGTGGAGCATTTTCTACTTCTCTCAACCACTGAAGAGAAGCGTGATCTTTGTTTTCCCAAATGAATGTTTCGTAAGCCCGTATCAGATCGATTAAATCATCAGGGAACGATCCACTGTAGCTATCTCGATTAAAAATTTCTTCAAGCCAAGCGATCCCCTTAGCTTTGTGTCGACGCTTCTCTTCCCGCTTCTTTAAAATCCTGATCTGTTCTTCTACTTGCTCAGGACTTCTGGGGGTAACGCTTTTTCCTTTAACTTTGAAGTGAACCGGATCTGAGAATGTGGCTCTTAAGATCGCAGATTGTTCGACACTCGACTGAGAACCAAAATAGCTTTCGGTGAGTTTCTCTAAGTTTTGCTCTTGAAGATCATCGCTGACCGATTCCCATAAGAGCTCTGTATCCAATTCCTCAACGACGGATTGAATCTGCTCTTCAAGTTCCTTAATTTTTTGATCAGAGACTTCCTGCGAGCTGTCGGAATGCGCCACTAAAATTTGGCGTTCTCCAACCTTGTGCTGCTTCCCATTTAAATCCCGAACTTGAAGCTTCCCTTTCGCTTTACCCATCACCATGGCTAACTTAAATTTCCCCGAATCTAAGAATTCGATAATGGAGGCTGAAAGTGCGTCTAAGCTCATCTCGGTACAGGAGGATTTCAGGATTGACTGGGGCCCTACCACAGGGCCCTAGCTATGGGGGCCGATCTCTAAGGGACGGTAAAAGGAGTCAACCGGCCAAGATAGAGATATCCCTAAGCCGGGTCAATACACCCCAGCGAACAATTCTAAGAAAGTTGAAAATCACTCTGTTTACCTCAGGTTAAAATTTCGGTTTTATAAGAGGTAAGCCATCCCAATCACGTTTTAAGCTCGAACCTAAATTAAGGAAATCAGGCGGCTCTTGCGTTCTACCACCACCATTCTTCAATTATTTCTTAAGGATCTACGGCAAAATCCCGGTTCTGCGATCGCCTCAGTTTTAGCGATCGCCCTAGGAGTTGCGCTGTTTATCGCGATCCAACTCGCGGGAAGCGCAGCTCGTTCGAGTTTTGTGAGCGCCGTGGAAGCGGTATCCGGTAAAACCACCCATGAAGTCTCTCAAACGGGAGGGCTTCCTCCTGCTCGTTTCACGGATTTCATGGATCACCCCTCCGTTCAAGCCGCCCAACCGATTGTTGAAGACTACGTCTCTATCCATCAGGTTTACAGAGATCACCAAAAGCTCGATCAGAAGATTGGCCCCCTTCGTATTTTGGGAGTCGATCCGCTTTTATCCAATCCATTCTTAACGGTGAATGCGAATGAACCCTTAGTCAGTCCCAGCGATTTCAATTCGTTTCTCACCGAAGCTGGATCGACTTTGGTCTCACGTTCCTGGGCCGAAGAGAATGATCTAAAATTAAATGATTTGATTCAAGTTGCTGTTCGTGGCGAATTAAAGAGTTTAAAAATCTTAGGAATCTATGATTTCGAAGTCTTAGGCGAAGCTGTAAGAGAAACGGCCGTCGTTGATATCGCAACAGCCCAAGAAGTCTTAGGAAGAACCGAAACCATCGATCGGTTCGATCTCATCATCAAGAAGGGCGAAGAAGAGAAAGTATCGCAAATTCTAAAACCGGGTGAACGATTGGAACGCCCCTCCCAACGAGGAGAACGCACTGCCAAAATGGTGGATGCTTTCCGCTTGAACTTAGCCGCACTCGGTAGCTTAGCATTGTTAGTAGGTTCGTTGTTGGTTTTTAACGCTGGGCAATTTCGAGTCGTGAGGAGATCACAACTGATGGGGCAACTTCGTTGCTTGGGAGTTGAAGGCTTTCAACTTCGCTTAGCTATTTTAGTCGAAATTTCACTCTTCGGATTAATAGGCAGCGGACTTGGAATTGTCATTGGAAACCTGCTCGCTCAAGGACTCACTGGGTCCATTTCGCAAACCATCACCGATCTTTACACTTTTATTCAAGTTGAGATCACCCCCATCAGTGGAACACTTGTCGTGATCACTATAGCTGGGGCTACCGCAATCACCGCCTTAGCGGGTTGGATCCCGGCAAGCGATGCTTCAAAAACTTCACCGCGGTTAACTGGAATTAGAAGTCGCGAAGAACACGACTACAAAATCCATCTCCCACGACTCGTCGCCCTGTCGATCCTCAGTTTTGGGATGGGTATTTTATCCGTCAATCTCGAGGTCGGAGGTTGGTGGGTAGGAATCCTCGCTTCGATTTTTTTCTTGGTATCCGCGGCTTGCGCCTTGCCCCCGATATTAGCCACAGTCTTACCCGCCCTTAAAAGACTGAGCGAACAAATGGGCTTTCATTTATTACCCATCGCACTGGGTGCACTCTATCGTTCCTTATCGAGAACCAGTGGTGCAGCTGCTGCTTTAGGAGTGTCATTAGGCATGACAATTGGAGTCATCATCATGGTGACTTCGTTTCAAAAAGAAGTCATGAGATGGGTACAATCCAATTTACAAGCTGATGTTTATATAGCCGATGCTTACGAAAAAGTTTCGAGAAACAACGCAAAAATTCCTGAATCGTTTTTAGCTGATCTCAAGAACTACGAGGAAATTGAAAATGTCGATACTCTAAGAGGCTTAGAGATTCCCTTTAAAGACGGAAGTATTTTCTTTACGGGAATCGACCTTCACTCCGGAAGTCATGTTCATAAGTTAGAATTCTTAGAGGGGAATCCCGACAGAGCCCTCAAAATGCTCCAAGCCGGAGAAGTTATCATTTCAGAGCCATTGGCAACAAAGCACGACCTTAGCGTTGGAGATCCGTTCCCTCTTTCAAGTCGCCAAGGTGAACGGCAATTAACCGTTGCTGGAGTCTTTCGAGACTATTCTTACGATCGAGGCTACGCTTCAACCTCTAAAGAACGTTTTGTTCAAGAGTTCGGCGATACGGGTGTACGCAATATGGGCCTCTATTTAAAGCCAGGAATCGATGCCGAAGCGTTCAGTGAAAAATTAAGAAAAGATGCTGCGAAATCCTATTTTCTAAAAATACGCTCGAACTCCCAATTGAGAGCCGATGTTTTAGAGATCTTTAATCGCACCTTTCAACTCACGTATCTCCTACAAACAATAGCAACGATCTTAGCTTTGACGGGTATCGGGGTCACTCTCTATTGCCTCTTCATCGAGAGGGCTAAAGAAATTGCAACGCTTCGTTCCATCGGAGCGAGCTTACGCCAGATCACGCGATTGCTGTTGGCTGAGTCCATCACCTTAGCCTTAGTACCCGTAGTACTAGCCATTCCATTGGGAGCTATCTTGGCTTGGATTCTCATCAGTGTAGTTAACTTGCGAGCATTCGGTTGGAGTCTCCCCTTTCATTGGCCCCTATCAGAGATTGCACTAACTTGTAGCCTCGCTTTAGGAGCCGGGTTAGTAGCGAGCTTTATTCCCTTTAAAGCCGTCAAGAATCAATCCTTAGCTCAAATTTTAAGGGAACAATGAAATTGCGCCTCTTTAACGAATATCCAATTCAACGTTATTTCATTTTTAGCTTCATCGTTCTTTTGAATTTAATGAGCAATGTCGATGCCCAGGATTTCAAAAGAGCCGATCGACCTAGAGAGTTTAATTTCCCTCAGGATGATGGAAACCACCCAGAATATAAAACCGAGTGGTGGTACTTAACGGGCAATTTGAAGGATTCAAAAGGTAATCTCTACGGGATACAAGCTACTTGGTTTCGAAGCTTGTTGTCGAAACTAAAAAGTCCCCGACAATCCCCATTAGCCGTTCAAGATGTATTTTTCTTTCACGGTGCCCTCACCGATGTGAGTCAAAAAGAATTTTCCTTCGATCAACGCAGCTCAAGAAAGGCCAAGGGGTGGGCTCATTCTGATTCAGAAAATCTAAATGTAAAAATATGGGGTGATACTCTCAAACAGATTGAAAACACAAGCCAAGAAACGAAGTGGGAAATTAAGTTTAGAGTTAAACAAAAGTTGATCCAATTAACTTTGACCGCCACCACCGAACCTCTATTACACGGGGAAATTCCTGGGCTCAGTCAAAAGGGTAGCGCTGAGGGACAAGCTTCTTACTATTATTCTCGCCCCCGACTTCAAGCGAGGGGAACGATCAAAGATCGCGTGAGTGGTAAGGAAGTTGTCGTCGATGGATCTCTTTGGTTTGACCATGAATTCGGGAGCAACCAGCTTTCAAAGGATCAAGTTGGCTGGGATTGGTTCAGTGTGCCCTTAGACGATGGAACCGATTTGATGCTCTATCTCATTCGTAAGAAGGATGGGACATTAGAAGCGAAAAGCTCAGGAACGATTCGACTACCGGATGGTAAAAGGCATCACCTAGTGAAAGATGACTTTAAAGTGGAAGTGTTACAAACCTGGACGAGCCCCGAAAGCGGAGGGATTTACCCCTCCAAATGGAAGCTTCGAGTTCCGAAACACAATATTGAGTTAGAAGTGGAACCGGTCATCTCAGGCCAGGAATTATTGACCCAAGGAACGACGGGCGTTAATTACTTCGAAGGGCTTTGCCGCTTCACTGGGAAGAGGAACACCAAAGCGATTACTGGCTACGGTTACGTTGAGCTAGTGGGCTATGCGGGTGAATTTGTTTATGGGTTGTGATTTAACAAGAAACGAATTCATTACGAAATCATGTTCATTCATGGCTTTAGTTAAAAGAATCCACTAACTCCTTATTTGAATAATTTCACCTCACCAGAATAACGATTTATAAATAGAACTAAGGTCTTCTCTTTATTAACTAAAAACTTCCAACCTTTTGTATTATTGCCTAGATCAAAAACTTTTTTAATAGATCCTCCACTTCTGAGAGGTGCTAAATCGAGGAGATCGCCCTGCCAGGTTATGTAAAACCGATCACCGCTTAAAAAACTTGAATCACCAGGGCTAGTTATAATTTGAGCTTGGTTTCGTGGAAAATGACCAATTGTACGATTTGTGCTGCGCTCGACAATCGAGTCTTTAATCACCACCCACCGGCCATCACTTGAAATATCTCGCACTTGCAAATAATCTGAATCTCGTTCTGATATTTCCAAAAAGGAGCCGTCTTGATTAGCAATCGCTCTACGAGTAAATTCTTTTTGTAAGTGGGAACTCCAGGCTTCTTCTTTTCCTCTTAATTCCACTAAGGTTTTTCCACTGACGACATTAATTAATGATTTAGTTTTTACAGACCCAACCCCTCTTTCAAAATCAAATTTAGAAAGAATGACGTAGCGATCTCCAAATCCGTATACGGAATCTATCCATCCAGAAAAACTTTTACGCCATAATTGTTTGTGAGTTGAAAATTCGTATCCAATGATACTGCCTGTTCCTTGAGGTTTAAGATCTGGAACTTCAACGTATCGATTTTCCTCAGGGAAAAAGATTCGAGCTAAACCGTCTTCTGGGGCACGAAAACGAATCCTATTCACCTGAGAGTAAAGTAATCCTGAAACATGCCGTGGCGCACTAAATGAGTTCTTATTTCGATGAAACCGCTTTCCATCACGAATTCTAATCACAAGGTTGGGCCACTGAGCTGGGCCTGGATCGAGTGCACCCTGAAAAATAATGTGTTCCCCATCAAAGCAGGTGACCCCATCTTCTCGAAGACCTACTTCCCAAATTTTTTGCCCAGTGGAAATCTTAAAGGCGCCGACTTTAGAATTGTAATTATCAAGAGCAACCACAAGATCATTTAAGTCAGATCCTGAAAATCCATAAACCGTAAAATTGTTAACATTAACTCTAGGAGCAATCCAGGATGAAATACTTGAGATCGTTTTCGACACCAACAATTTCCCTTGAAACCCATCCGTAATACGATCAGCAGAGAAAGTTGAAAGCTTTAACCACAGCTTTTTGATGTCTTCCGGGACATCTTTTTCGGCCTTCAATCGCAATTCAAATGACGCCAATTGCTTTTTAAGATACTCACTCACCTGCGGTCGATCTTCACTCGACTTAGCCAGCTCTTTCTGAACTTGATCCGCTAACTTCTGAATCCCGGGAAGAAGCCGTAGTCGAAGCTTTTGAGTTTTATACTCTTTCCATTGGTCACGAACTCGGGAATTGAGCCCAAAATCTAAACCTTCAATGATGTCATTGATGGCCTTTTCACGGCGGGCCACATTCTCACCCGAAAGTCTTCTTCGATGAAAATCGTTGATCATCGACTCCACTTGAGTGTCGAGGCCATTTTCATTGAGTGGATTAGGTTTCTTTTTTGAATTGGGCTTTGTCGTTTTTCCTAAAGGCGGACTTTTAAATAAGTATCGAGTAGAACCTGGTTCATGCTTTTCTATCAGGGCAAGCACATCGACTAAGTCGACTTTGAATCCATAAATTTTAAGGTCGAAAAAGGCTCCCCGAGGTCGACTCCTTTGATCCTCACGAAGTTTTTTCCACTCAGCCTTGGCTTCTTTCTCTGGAAGATAAGTACTTTTATCGGGAAACTTCGAACGCCCTCGACCTAAATCTAACGGCTTATTCTGGCGGGTAATCGCTTGATTCCAGTTTGGACTCCCCGTCATATCCCAACCCCACTCCCCACTTTTACCTAAGATACCCGGCACGGGACCATGAAAGGCGGTGGTCCGATGAGTCATTGCGATGAAATTAAAATCGACGACTTTAATCTTCTGCCAAATATCTTTAGTGACCCCAATCTTGACTCCGCGCCCACCATATTCGACATCCACTTTCTTGTTTCTAAAATCATCACTCATGAGATAAATTTCAGACCAACCAATATTGGTTACGACTTTAGTACCCAAAACATATTTAAAGTTCCAATGTTCAACTGGTTCTCCGAAGAATACACCTAAGTTGTACTTGCAAACTAAATCGTAAAGTTGGATTTGAATAGGGTAACCACTGGTAGAGGTGCCCGAATAGGAGGTTTGTTGAGTAGGGCTATTAGCGAGATACTCTCTCTTTTCACCCTTTATTCCCCCTTTTACCAAGTCTTGAGCCTGAAGAGGAGTGAAACTCAAGCAACAACTAAATAAAACTACAAAAGCGCTGATTGAAAAAATGGACTGAATTTTCATCTTAACGAGTCCCTTTCATCAATTTGATCTGAGAAGCCGCCGCTTCTAAAGCGCTGATATCATCGAGTTCATTCGCAATGGTTGCTGCTCGAAGCAATCCATACCTTGCTTCCCAAACCTCTGTACTTCTTCGGGAATCGTTAGGATCATATCGTCCCACTTTCAAAGCTCTAGCCTTTTGCATTTCAACTGAATAAGCCGTCCTCATTTCACTCTTCGATAAACTTTCAAGTTTCTTGAGGTCCTCCAGTTTCTTATCGAGATCGGCAATAACTTTCACATTAGCTATTCTCGCCTCTCGAAGCTCTTTCGCTCGGCGCTCAGCTGCCAACCTAGCTTGGCGTTCACGTTCTTCTCGTTCTTTGCGTAACTTTTCTTGGCGGGCAATCTCAGCCAAGCGACGCTGCTCAGCTTCTTTTCTGAGCCTTTCTTGACGAGCGATCTCTGCTAATCGACGCTTCTCTCGAGCGCGGATGGGCGCAACATATCTCTCCATTTCACTTCTGGCGACAGTAGCGTCTTTTGGGCAAGGAATTAAGACTTCATTCCACTTCACTAAGCGTTCGGCATCGGTTCCCGTAATGGATCGATTCAACACTAAAGCCAGTTCTTCGGCTGAAAGTTTGACCGAAGATTTAACCTTTTCATTTCCATTGAACTTGATGGAAACCGTCGCCTGGGGAGCTCCCGCTTTAAGAGAGCTCCTTGCAATGCTCAGTAAAGGAACGATGATTTGAGAGCTATTATATTTAACTTGAGCGCTCAGCGGAGTGGTGGAACCGGTGATATCAATATTGAATTTAGTGAGGATCGGAACGGGTTCTGAGAACCGTTCCTTCGGAGTGGTTATGCGATTATACGGCTCAACGTTCGCACCCGAACTACTGATATAGGTAAAAGGCCCCGTCCCTATCCAAGCAACCAGGTCTAATGGTAAAGCGGGAACCGTCAGGAGCATTTTGATGAGCGGAATGGCTTGAGGAAAATGCCAATCCCAAACCCCTTTTACGTAGGAATCATGCACATAGACCACTTTAGGAGAATAGTAGGTTGTATTCTCAAAGGACTTCGTTCCGCTTTGAGTTAGTTTGAGAACCAGGTGATCTCTATTAAACTTTTGAACTCTTTCAGCAGTGAGCCCTTGTATTTCTTTTTTAACGAGTTTTTTGTCGACTCTCTCTTCCGTTTGAACCTCGTAAGAGGTGCAAGAGGTCAAAAGAAACACACCACTTAATGCCACCCATAAAACGAAAGCAGGATTCATTATCAAAATTCCCAAGAACCACAATTAACCAGAGAAAAGTTAGTTCCTGTTGATTAAACAGGAACTAAGCCGAGCTGGGATCAGTTCGGCCATGAACAAAGACCAAGAGGTCTTTATTCCATCATTACTGTGTAGGGGCGAAGACCCTATGTTTAGCGGAGTGTAGTCAAATCTTTGATTTGGCGGAACGGTTGAAACTGTCTCCGAAGGAGCAAGTTTTAACAGAAACTAATTAGCCCTAATAAATTAAGCCTAACTCAAAACAGCTAGAATCTTATCAATTCAAGAAGCAAGTTATCAACCTAGAGCTAAAGATTAAAGCTTTTTAATTCAGCGAGGGAACGAATGCGGAAAATTTCGTCTTCTCTCAATTTGTACGTAGATTTCCACAACTTCCCCATTCACCTGCTTATTTCAATCTTAAGCGATTAAAGCTTTGTTTATTCGTCTTCGTTTCTTGATCTCCAAATTTAATCGATCTTCGAGGTACTAAATTCGGAGTGGCTTTTCTTCTCTTGGGCTTTTGTCGCTTTGGTTTTAAGGTTTTAACCTTCTCAAACAGTTCGACCGACTTGATTTGCTTTTTGAAATTTCTAACAACAAAATCAGGCGTACAGTTGTAGATCGAACATAGAACTTTCAATCCCGAAAGCAACACGATCTCTCGATCATCAAGGCGAATGGATATCCAACTGTCTTTCGGTGTTCTTTTAAAATAGCCCAATGCTTTTCCGTAAGGAGAATTGTTGTTGGTCAAAGATTTTGAATAGTAAATTTTTGCGCTCAATCCCAACTTGTGAGTAATCCACATCCAACTTTTATTTTGTAATCGATATTCAACGATGGTTCGCGGGGAGGTTTTGGACTTCTCCGCAATCAGGAGAACGACGGGGAGATGCTCCTCTGGAATACCTTGGGCTTGAAATTCGGCGAGTTCCCATGCCGGAATTCCAAAGTAAGTCGACAAAGTTGATTTAAAACTGTTTTGGGGCTCGGCATTTGAATTGGAAGTCAGCAAAAGCCAAGAAACGAAAACCAGAAGTGTCAAAGCGTTTCGGTTCAACATAGATTCAAGAGGATTAACAGGTGCCGGAAATGTTGGAGTCATCATGATCAGCTACATCTATTTCTAGAGCTGCCTAAGAAGATTATCATCCGATGGTTTAGACGACGAATTTGGGAGGGGAAGGAGGTGTCTAAATTGTTGGGAGGGAAGGGGTTATTTAAATGAATGAAATCGACATATAAGCGAATAATTTAGAAAATTCGTAAGCTGAAGGCTTATTTGCACGGAGCAACGCGACTATTAATACTGCCGAGCAACGCGACCATTAATACTGCCGAGCAACGCGACCATTAATACTGCGGATCGGAGCGACCATTATTACTGCGAGGGTGAAAGGATAATTCGATTTCAAAATTCATTATTAGTGGAATGGAGTCATCGCCAAAGAACGTAGGTTCAGGGCGAGTAACCCTCAATTCTACATCTCGATCCCTCGCTCACACTTCGAGCAAGTTTACGACTATTACGTTAAAACTCACATCCTATGAGCATTCAGACGACTAACACTCCGGAGGAACCATATCCTCGGGCTTTACATCTTTGATATGTTGGGTGAACACCCACTCATTGCCTTCGGGGTCTTGAACACGGTATCTTCGGTCGCCATAAAACTGATCGGCAGGCCCTTCTAAAATATTGGCACCCGCTGCTTTTGCGATTTCATGGTGGGCATCAACATCATCGACATAAACAGAAATCATCTGAGACCGAGCAGGTAGTTTTGATTGGCTCGAATAACCTTCCTGCGGAGGAACCGAAGCCAACATGATGACATGGTCATAAATCACTACCTCGGCGTGACCAATCATCCCCTCTCCCATAGGCAGCCGAAATCGCTCTTCAAATCCGAAAGCATCAATTAGAAACTTGATCGCCGACTCTGCATCATCATAAAGAATGTAAGGAATGACTCGCTGATAACCAGGAGGAGGATTCTGAACCATTTTCACACCTTGAGACTACGGGATTTTAATCAACAAGAACGAACTAATAATAGGCTATTAAAAGAATCAATGACCCGTGGCATACCGAATCATTAAATGTTCAGCCGCGTTATCCATCACAATATTGGGATGGCCGTGAAGAGTGTGTTGATTATCGTAAATCACTCCCTCTTTACGGTGAACGATTTTAATACTCAGCTCGGTTCCGATTTCAGGTTGATTGTAGGCTCGCTCAGCATCATGAAGGATGATTTCACCCCCGAAATCATTCACATCAAACGCACTTGAAGGTCCAGCGGTTGCAACTAAATCTAACTCAGCATCTTCTATACTGGGGACAACCTCAAAGAGATACTGCCATCTCAAAAGCGCCTCCGTGACCGAGTTCGCCGCAACTCGATCAAAGTAATTATTTTGGATGGCCGGTCGAACGTGGATGGATATCTTTTTAGCGTGAGGGAAGCCTGAGGGAAGAACAACACGCTGAACATCGTAAGCACAGCTCCAACCCAAACTCACAAGGAAAAGGACACTCAGTAGTTTTATTGCTGAACTCATAAGAGGCTCCAATGAGATAAAAAATTTCTAAATGATAGCCTTTAGCGACAGAAAGCTTTCTAAGAAGAACAACTATAATATGTATCAGATAGCACTAACGATACTAACCCACATCGATCGTGCCTTCAGTAGGAATTTGTAAAATCAATAAAAACAGCTGGCTAATAGGACCATTAGCCAGCTGTTTATAAAGGAGTTCAAACTTTAATTGTTACTTGAGAGGGAAGCTATCAGGATTCACGGAATCGTTCATCGAAGTTAATCGTCTTCCCAGCTTGAACTTCGATTTCTCCTAATGGAATGAGTTTGGGGCTTCCTTCGGCAGAAGTATGTTGCACACCACCTTCACCCGTTTCAACCCTTTGGTAGATATGTTGCTCGATACTCACCTTGTAAACACCGGGTCGAAGGCTTCCTGCGTTATAACTCCCCGTGTTCGGATTGATCCAAGCCGATTGGGAATGGCGATGACGATTGACTTTCTTTTTATCTTTGCTGGAAATCGCTTCTTCATCGGGTTGCCTTTCAAACTTTACGTTAAAGTTCATTCGCTCACCCGAAGTATCAGGAAGGTCGCTGATCGTACCTTCTACTCTTCCACCTAAGCGCATTTTGAAAACGACTTCTTCGGCGGCTTGAGCGGGAAGCTCAACTTTTTTCCAGTTCTGATTATCTTCTGCGTAATAATCTTGATGACTCGCATAGAGATTGTATTCACCCTCTTCCAAGCCGGAGATGTTGAAGGAACCATCTTCATTAGAAATTTTATTGGTGTTTCCAAAATAACGATTGGCTCTTCGACGTTGTTTGGCCGTTTGATCACTGCTGTCGAAAGTTTGATGGTAGCTGATGTTGGCGCCAGGAATGGCTTCCCCCGTCTCTCCATCAACAACGACTCCGTTGACCGTCACCCCCGTATTTAGAACCAATTTCACAGAACCAACTTCGCCCGGTTTCACATCAATTTCTTGATAGGAAGGCGCGTATCCTTCAGCTCGGGCGCTCACCTCATACTTACCCACTTCTACGTTGTCATAAAGGAACAAACCTTCCTTATCATTGTAGCTACGGGTTTGATTGTAGACGTTGTAAAAGTTTTGGCTTCCCTCTTCGATACGATAAGCCGTGATCGAGAATTTTTCGATGGGTAAACCCGTTCGTGCATCGGTGACCACACCTTCGATGGCTGAAGTTTTATCGACCACGAGATCATTAATCGTCGTTCCGGCTTCAACATCGCGTTCGATCGATTGCTGATAGCCACGCTTTCTCGCTACGACAGTGAAGAGGCCTTCAGGTAAATTCTTCAGTATAAATTCACCATTTGAATTCGTAGTCGTTTGGCTAGCTCCTTGAGCATTCAGGAACATCATGGCTTCTTCCATGTCTCTCCTGTTGATACCAGGAGTATCTTCCCTCTCAGATTTTGGAGTTAAGAAAGCTACCATTTCAACTCCAGAAACCGGTTCTCCCGCCGAATTCACGACATTACCCTTAATAGAACCCCCAACGTTGAGAACGATGTTTTCAACTTGTTCGGGCTTATCGACTACGTATTTTTTGATCGACTTTTTCGCGTAACCCATCGCGATGACATCGATGTCATAAGTTCCGGGTTCCAGTCGAGAAATAACGTAATTACCATCTTTAGATGCGTAGTAGGGTTTACCAGCCGCCACCGGGAACATAGCCGTAATCATGGCCATCTCACCCTTCATTTCGACGGAGGTCCTCAATCTAAGAATCGCACCCGGGACGATATTTCCATCGGTATCCGTCACCTGGCCTTTAACTACATTTCCCTGACCTAAGACGATTTCTACTGACTTCGTGTCTTTTTCGAGGCGAATGCTTCCAGTAGCGTAAAGAGGATGGCTGGCATAGATAAAAACATTTCCGCCAAATCCACCCATTCCACGCATGCCAGGATTCCTGAGACCAAAAGTTCCATCGGCTTTTGAAATGGCTTTAAGGGCACCAGAAGCAGGGTTCATCGCCATAAACATTTCAGGCACACCAGGTACTCGAATCCCAACACGGGCACCCGAAACCGGCTCACCATCTTCATTAGTGACCAGTCCGTCGATCAGTTCTAATCGAGTCGCTTTAATCACTTTGGGTTTATCAGGATCACTGCCTTTGATCCCCACTTGCATCCCGATTTGGTTATATTCTTTGTGCATCCCCATCAAGTAGAAGTTACCACTACCAAAGGGTGTAGCATCTCCATCAGTGGGCTGGATAATTCCTGTGATTTCAAAATATCCGTCAGCATCCGTTTCAGGTTGAGATCCCCCCATCGATCCCCCACCTGAGATCATCATGCGCATGCCTTCGATCGGATCTCCGGTTTTGGAATCGACAACTTGACCGTAAAAGGAGCCGCCTTCGAGGAGCTCCATCTTGATGCCTTTTTCGCCTCCTTCAGCTTTTACTTTATCAGGCGAGTAACCCTTAAAGCTCGCGAGAACGTTGACTTCACCCTGGCGTAATCCACTCAGAACAAATTTCCCGGCTTCATCGGTTTTGGTTTCAGAAAGTTTCTTTCCCGGCATAGCATTAAAGTTAAATGCCGATTGCCCGCTTTTCTTCAGTTCTTCGGCCCAGACCTCAGCCCCTTCGATGGGTTGACCTTGAGCGTCCACCACTGAGCCCGAGATCTCAACTCCTTCTTCAAGCTGAATGGTTTCAAAGTCAAATCCTGGAGCCTTTACATCAAAACCCTCTTGTTCAAAATTTGGGTATCCCTCAGCTTTGACCAACAAGGAGTACTTTCCTTTCTCGATGCCTAAAAACTTAAAGGCACCGACAGCACTCGTTTTCCCTTCTTGATTCTTCTCTCCCATGATGTCGAAATCTGATTGAGACATCATAAAGGGATTGTTGAAGGCATTAGCAGGAACAAAACTTTTGATTTTAACAATTGCGCCTTTAACCGGCTTGCCCTCGGGGTCGACGACATCACCTTTGATATGTAAACCATGAACAAGCTTGATCACTAACCCGGAAGTACCCGGAGTAACCTTGGCCACCAACTTTCGTTGATAGCCTGCACGTATGACGGTGAGGTCATAAAGTTGAGGTTCGAGGGAACTCACTGTGAACTTTCCATCGGCCTTCGATTTTTCGACGGCTAACCTCGAGAAGATCTTTCCATCGAAGAGGTCGGCCATAAAACCAATCATCTTTCCGAATCCTTTAGATCCAGAAGAAGTGCTCGCTACAGCGGTGACGTGAGCGCCACGAATCGGCTTGCCTTCTTCGCCTACGACGACCCCAGAAATTTTATACCCTTCAACTAAGCTTACATCTTGCTTCGTAGGCTCATCTTTTTCGCGAATAACATAAGTATCTAAATTAGCTAAGTGATCCGTATGTAAAACTAATAAGCGGAATTCACCCGTTGAGAGTTTGTAAAAAGCATAACTTCCGTCGGCTGCTGATTCGGTTTGCGGAAGTTTCTTCGACTCCTCAACGAATTTTTTTCTCATATTAATGAGAAAGCTAGAAGGGTCTCGATTAGCCCCCATCATATCGCCCTGGAGACTGTCTCTGAATTTTTCAAACTTCTTGGAATCGATGAGGAAGATCTTTGCTTTCTCAATTGGCTCTCCATTGAGATTTAAAATCTTTCCTTCGATAGAAGCGGGGCCTTCTGGTTTTTTCTGAACGACCTTCTCGGGTTCTTCTTTCTCTTCGCTAGTAGTTTTTTCTTTTTCGGGATCCGAAGCTCCTTCAGAAGTGGAATCCTCGTCCTGTGAGGTGGTGGGATCCACGACCTCGGTGTTGTTATTATCTTGGTTAGGGTCGTTACCCTGGGGATTTTCATCTTCATTGTTCATCATGAAGAGAACTCCCACCAAACCAGCGATAAGAAGCACGGCCAAGCCCACACTTAAACCGACTTTTTGTCCCATGGAATTCGACATATTAGCCTCCCAGCTCATGTTGAATTGGATCCACTACCATCTGAATAATTTGAAAAGGAGATTCAGATCGATCAATGAAAATCAAATTGATGAATCGCAATTCAGTTTAGAGATTCCGAAAAGAGATAATGAATTGAATAATGCAATCCTAACACGCTTGAAGTTTCCCTCACAGCAAACTGTGTGACTCCCAGGAGCTCTTTGGGAGAAAGAAGGAGAAACCCCATAAGAAAGAATTGTCCGGTCGTGAATTTGAAAATTACAAGAAAACCCAAATTCCCTATAAGAAAGACGTCGAACCGCGGGAGTTGTTATGTAGGAATTTGTAAGGAATAAGCTCTTTAATTTACGATCTTAACGAACCCAAGGGCGGGCAGAGAATGTCATAAATCGTAATAATGTCTTATGTTGACGACCTCCCGAGGGAGTCCTTTTATCTTTCGGTACTCGATGACCAGCCCGTCGATTCTCCAACGATCCATTTTCAATGAACTACGACTCAAATAAGCTGCGACCGCTCGCCTCACCTTTTTTAACTTTTCTCTACTTAATCGGGCCCCACCGAAAAACCAGTTGTCGATTCGAGTGGTCTTCACTTCAACAAACACTAAGGTGTTGCTATCCACCATCACCAAATCGATTTCACCCGAGTAGACTCTGAAATTGCGTTGAAGAATTCGGAAGCCCCTCAACCTGAGATACCAGCTGGCTCGACGCTCTCCCCACGCTCCGATGGATTCAGGTCGACCGGCTCGGCCCACTGAGAGTACGAAGAGACAAAACTTTAAGCCCATCCAAAGTAAGTCACCCCCTCGATAAAGAGTTTCTTCCAACAGGAACAGTATTGTATCTATCTTGGATTTTAAGCGCTCGATGTACCGTCGATGCATTTCATGGTTGCTCTCAAAGATGAGAATGAATGCATTCAGGAGATCGGAGGGAAGGAGATAAAAATGTTCGGCTTCGGTGGGAGCGCCATAAATAAGTATACAATAAAAAAGCCAACCCCGACGGGGTTGGCTTTTTTTAATTTGCTTGGCTTGATTCTCTCGAAATCAAGATTCGGGTGCGTCAGCTTTAGCCTTCGTCTTTTTCTTGCGCCCACCTTTTTTCTTTTTGGTGGGCATTTCGACACGGCGTTCTTTAACTTTGGTAGCTTTACCGACGCGATCACGCAAGTAGTAAAGTTTGGCGCGACGTACCTTACCGGGACGACGAACTTCAACTTTAACAATTCTGCGAGAATGGAAGGGGAAGACCCTTTCAACTCCTTCACCGGCGACGATTCTTCGTACGGTAAAAGTTGAGCGGATGTTTTTTCCACCACCACGAATACGGATGACCGTACCGGTGAAAACCTGCACACGTTCTTTTTCACCTTCGCGAATCCTTACGTGAACATCGATAACGTCACCAATTTGGAAATTATCGGGGCGAGATTCGCTGTGAAAACTTTGTTCGAGATCAGCAATGATCGGGTTCATAGCCGTCATGCTCCGTTTATTCAATGTTAAGCTCTTCACCACACGATCGGTGTGAAAAGCCTGACTGTTGGGCTCACTTAAGAGCGGAATTTTTTAAATTACTCTGAAGAATCGTTAAGAAGATCTTCGCGCCGAGATTGAGTGCGGCGAAGCGATTCCTTTCGACGCCACTTTTCGATCTCAGCGTGATTTCCTGAAAGTAGAACTTCCGGCACCTTCATGCCGCGAAAATCAAAAGGCCGAGTGTACTGAGGGTACTCTAACAAACCACTTTCAAAGGACTCATCGGCAATCGATTCTTCGTTACCAAGTGCGCCAGGTAATAACCGGGTCACACCATCGATTACGGTCATGGCGGGAATTTCTCCTCCCGTTAAAACGTAATCGCCAATTGAAACTTCTTCGAAACCCAGTCCTTCTCTTATTCGCTCGTCGAATCCTTCGTAATGACCGCAGAGCAAATACAGGCATTCGGCCTGGGCGAGGTTTCTAAAATCTTTTTGCTTCAGTGGGCGCCCCTGAGGGGTAAAGAGCAATCGCCGAGTCTTTTCAGGGGGAATCGTGACTCGTTCATCGATCGATTCCACTGCTTTAAAGAAGGGCTCAGGTTTGAGCACCATCCCGGGTCCTCCACCGTAGGGTTTATCATCGACGGATCGATGATTGTCAGTGGTGAAATCCCTGGGGTCTGTAAAGTTGACCTGAATCAGTTCGGCTTTGAGAGCTCTCGAAATAATGCTCTCAGAGAAGACTCCTCGAACCATCCCGGGGAAAAGTGTGATGACTTCGAAGGTGAGCGCCATGAATCAGTTAAAGATTAATTTTTGGCCGCAGCTTTCGCCTTGGCCTCTTTTTTCTTCTCGTTCTTTGCCTTGGCTCTCGCTTTGGCTTTGGGAGAAGTTTTCTGAGGACGACGTTTGCGAGGTTTCTTCGCTTTGATCACTCCCTGAACGTGAGCTGCTTTCAAAAAGGAAGCAACCGTTTCTGAAGGTTGAGCCCCAACGCTGAGCCAGTATTCGGCTCGGTCTTTATTGAGGGAGACCTTTTTAGAATCGTCTTCGATAAAGGGATTGTAGTGACCGACGCATTCGATGTAGGCGCCGTCTCGGGGATTGCGTTGGTCGACAACGCAAACACGGTAAAACGGGCGGTGCGTTTTACCCATGCGCATAAGGCGCATTCTTACAGACATATGAACCTCCGGGGCGGTTTTCTGGATGGGAGGTAGAGATACCTTCAGATCCAATACGCCCTAATGGGGTCTTCCATCGAAGGTGGTATGGTATTTCCTGTTGCTCAAACAGGAACTACGTCGAGTTGGGATCAACTCGACCGCAAATGTAGGCTCTTTGAGTCTACGTTTAGCGGAGCTTCAGCAAATCTTTGATTTGTGAAGCGGTTGAAACAAAGCCCGAAGGGTTTGATTCAACATAAAATAGTACCGGCCTTCGACGAGTGCTCGAAAACGTACGCTGTAAAACTAACAGGGTACGACACGAAGCCTCAGCCTTAACATCAGCGATCCTGCCGAGGAGACGAAGATTGGGGATTTCCAAACTCTTCGTGGATGAGGCGAAGGGGAACAATTATGCAAGTTTTGGGGGTGAAAGCAAGGATTTGGCGGGGAAAGAATATGTCGTTTGTAGCCAAATTCACCAGAATTTGGCTCCGTTGAGATTGAAAAGTTTCTTTGCTACGAATCTTTTAGGCCAATTACGTCCAAAAGCCTGGCGACTTTGGTTTCAGGATGCCTGAGAACCCTCTAAATCATTCCCTTAACTATCCCGGAGCGCCAGCGACGGGATCCGCCCTAAAATGACTTGGCCGGCACAAAGACATGACGCTTAAGATAATACAAATTAACACCTTATAGGAATAAACTTAACCTATTCAAAGCCTGACGCCGAGCTTCGCTAGAATGACTCCAGTGAGCTCTAAACTATTGCCGAACTCATTTCCCCCATAACCACATTTTGACCCACCTTCGCATCATAGATCCAAGAGACCCGATGCAGTCAAGTTGAGTGCGCGACCTCCCAGGCCTCCTCCATCATCTATTCATCCATGTGAAGACGACCGGCGATCTCTAGCTCAACACCTCTCCCATTTTCGAGCCCAGATCCAGAATTATTGGAACTGAAAGCTCAACCAATCTCCCTTCCCTCAAACAAAAAATCTATAAACACATAAAATTAAACATCTTATAAATCCAACCATCAATTTAAAGTATTTATTGGTAAAAGTAGTATGATCGAGTATCATTCGACATATAAGTTTTTCAAGAAGAAGAAACATTATCGCGTATCTCATTTATAAGGCTCGAAAGACTCTAATGCCAGTTTTAGACAACACGCCAACTCCTCTCGAAGAGGTCATTCTTTACGGAGTGCCCGTCTTCCTCAAAAGAGAAGACAAAAGCCCCTCGGGAAGCCACAAAGAGCGAGTTGCAAAAAAGAAGGTCAAATATTTAGAGCAGGTGGAAGGGCTGGGTCGTATCCCCAAAACCCTCATCATCTCGAGC
>JANQLS010000084.1 GCA_028280485.1 Planctomycetota bacterium | reverse complement strand
AAGCAAGCCTTTGGCTTGCACGCTCCTCAGTAATAATGGGAGCAGCTATCGGCTGCTCCATCGTGCAAGTGAACCTTCGGTTCACGCACTCCTAAAGACACCGTAGTGATGGTCGCGGCTGTCGGTCGCTCCTGTAGTCCGCACGCTCCGCGTGCGGCCTTCCCTGGCTTCGATAAGTCTATTTTAAAATTTATATCAACTCGAATCGAGTAACAATCGTAGTCGTCTCGCTTCGCGAGGCGGCTCCTTACCAACGAAACCAGTCCTTAAAAAAAATCCTATCGAGCTTGACAGGATAACTCCGCTTCTTTAAATCTCCATTGCCTTTGACAGAACCCCAATAGTTTTAACGACACGAAATTAAAAATTAATTTTGACCAAGGGCTGTAAGCCCGTAATTTACTTTAGGAGTGCGTGAACCGAAGGTTCGCTTGCACGATGTTGCGGCCGATAGCAGCAACCATTGTTACTGAGCCCAGGGTAGTAGGCACACGCCGTGTGCCGTTCGAAGCGAAAACGTCATGTTGATCTGAGTCATCTTAATAAACAAATCGACATTAATGATGACAAAATCCCCTCGCTCGCGCTTCGGGTTAGTTAAGCTCAGTGAATTAAATTTTAGCGAGGGAGTTCGAAAGGCCTAGGGCTATCAAGCCCTGTAAGGGCGACAGCTATATTCGTTACACCATTTGTTGACCTTAAATATAAAGTTAGAATTTGAATACCATTACCCACCGAACTCCATAAACAATCAAAACGATAGCAAACTCATCCCATGAACAGAGAAATCATCGAGCACATTCAAAATAGCCTCGACCAAGTCGAACAAGAGTACGAAGTCAAAGTGTTGTATGCTTGTGAATCCGGAAGCCGAGCTTGGGGATTTGAATCCGAAGACAGTGATTACGATGTGCGATTCATCTATGTACGTCAACCCGACTGGTATTTAAGCATCAATGTTGAAAATAAAAGAGATGTTATCGAGCTGCCTCTCGATGAGGTTTGGGATATCAACGGCTGGGATGTTAGGAAAGCATTACAGTTATACTTTAAAACCAATCCTTCACTCAATGAATGGTTGGGATCTCCAATCATCTACCGTGAAGAAGGATCGCTGGCAGAAAGTCTCCGACAATTGGCTGGTCAATTTTATAATTCTGTTTCGGCTTCTTATCATTACCGAAGTATGGCCAAGAAGAACTTTCGTGAGTACCTTCAAAAAGATGAAGTGCCACTGAAGAAATACCTCTATTGTTTGCGACCTACCTTGGCAGCGAAATGGATTGAAGAAGGCCGGGGGGTGGCTCCGATGGAATTTGAATCTCTCGTTGAGGGATTGATCTCACCGGGAGCACTCTACGATGAGATTCAACGACTTGTAGAGGTTAAGCGTCAGTCAGGAGAAGTAGGCACCGGAGCGAAATCGATTCCCATTCATAATTTTTTACGGGAGGAGATCGATCGGTGGGAGAATGAAGCCCCTGAAAAGAAGGATCCAGAAAAAGATATGCGCTCACTGAACGAACTCTTTCGAGAGGTGATTCAAGAGGCTTGGGAATAAACTTAAAATTGTACCCAGGATGACTCACCGGTAGGGGCTGGGCTTGTCCCAGCCCTACACCTTGAAGGCAATCACTACTTTAAAAATGGAAAATTGCTGTTCAAGGGTAAAGATACCCAGAAGGATTAATCAGATACAATTGGATTCATTACAGCCAAGCTCGGATTCGAATGGCCCACAAGCTCTAAACGGATCAGCCGGTGGAGCGCCCTCTAAAAAGAGCCAAACTAAAATGACAATAGGGTCAGCCGTGGTTAGTAAATTATCGCCGTTGACATCGAGCATGGCGTTGCAATCAAAAAACTTGTTCGTACCTAAGAACAAATTTCGAACACAGACGATGGCATCGTTGATATTGACACTTCCATCACCGTTACAGTCACCGCGTCGAATTTCTTTACCAACGAAAACGGTATCAAGGCTGATATCTAAAATGTGGTGAGCTTCGCAGGCTTCATCATCGGTAGCTGGGATGACGTTTCCCGCTTGAACGAGATCCACCAGGTATCCTACGGTGATCCCCGATCCTCCCATTTGAGGTGCGATATCGACCGCCAGAAAGTCGCCTTGAATCTCAAGTAGAGTCGCTGCTTTTTCAACCTTAGTGATGGCGGCATCTCCAAGGCCCGTGGCTTGATTACCTTCAAAGGAAAGTGGTTTTCCATCGTCGCGAGAGATGATGTTTTCGAAGAGGCGTTCATCGTCGGGGCCGAGAGTACGGTCCTTGAAAGTGAGAGTGTCCTCGGAGATTTGAATTCCAAACGAGAATCCATGCACCTTCATTGTTGATCTTAAGTAAATCGGGATCTTGTTCCCTTGAATTCTATGAGTTTCGTTAAAATCCGATCCGAATGCGATTCCATCATCGGGTAAGTCGCAGGTTTGAGCGGAGACCTCGGTGGAGATAGACAGTGAAAAAATGAAAATTAAAGCACAAGATAACTTGAACCCAACGTTGCGCATGGCTTTACCCTCGCTTTGGCGACCCTTGTTTCATCGTAATAGTGGCTTTGCTTCAAAGTCAAAACTATGCTGAAAGCTGATAGTTAGATATGAATTGTATTCGTTGAGGTGATAGCCCGTGAGTTCCTGTGATTCCACAGAAGCTACTGAAGTCGATTCGATTTGAATAGAATTGAAATCAAATACGAGTGACCCGAAGAGACTTAACCCAAGCAGATGATAACGAATTAAAATCCCTTTTTTCAAATTACAAAGGGACCAATCTCTAGGAAAGATACCAAAATGATCCAATTTGAAGGTTTCATAAGAGAGATCGTCTTACTGAAAAAGAAGGTCGAAAGCTTCAAAAATTTTCCATTTTCTATCCCTGCAATTCAAGCGATAGATCGCTTACCACTCGATCCAAAAGTGACCATCTTTGTGGGTGAAAACGGATCCGGCAAGTCGACATTAATTGAAGCTCTCGCTATGGCTGTCGGGCTGAATCCGGAAGGAGGGTCAAAAAACTTTAGTTTCGCCGAGCGGCCCACGGAATCGACTCTTCACGAATTCCTAAGGGTCGTCAGAAATCCGAAGCGAGAGAAATCGAGTTTTTTTCTGAGGGCCGAAACTTTATTCAATGTTTCTACCGAGGTGGAGCGCAGTGGTCTCTGGGAATACGGATGGGAAGATTTGCATTCGAAGTCCCATGGTGAGGCTTTTTTGTTCCTTATCGAAAAGCGTTTTTTTCCGAACGGCCTTTATATTATGGATGAGCCGGAGTCGGCCTTGTCACCATTTCGACAGTTGATGTTTCTAAAGTACATGAATCGGCTCGTTCAACGAGGAGCGCAGTTTATTCTCTCTACCCATTCTCCTATACTGATGGCTTATCCCAAGGCCTTGATCTATCAATTGGATTCTGAGGGAATCCAAAAAATAGAATACAAAGAAACAGAGCATTATCAGATCACCCGATCTTTTCTTGAGTATCCCGAGATGTCACTCGAAGAACTCTTCAAGGATCCGGTTCGAACTGAGGATGCTAACTCTGAATGATTTTGCGGAAGAGTCGATATGCCTCGTACGAAAACTAGTTTATTCTCTTCAGTTCTGATTCTGAGCTTCCTCTCCTTAGGAAGAGATCTTCCTGCCGAAGAACGACCCAACATCCTCATCATCCTCGCCGATGATCTCGGCTTTTCAGATTTGGGTTGCTACGGCGCTGAAATTAAAACCCCAAATCTTGATGCCTTAGCCTTTAACGGCTTGAGGTTCACTCAGTTTTACAACACGGCACGTTGTTGGCCGACTCGAGCCGCCCTTCTCACTGGTTTTTACGCTCAACAAATTCGACGCGATAAAGTTCCGGGGATAAGAAGTGGTGGGGGAGGCAAGCGTCCTTCCTGGGCTCCTCTTATATCGACCGTATTCAAAAGCCAAGGCTATCGAACTTACCATTGTGGTAAGTGGCATATCGATGGAATGCCGTTAAAGAGTGGATTCGATCGTTCCTACTATTTGAGAGATCAGGGGCGATTCTTTAGTCCAAAAGTTCACTATGAAGATGATAAAAAGCTGCCTGAAGTCCCGAGAGGAACTGGCTTTTACGGTACGACGGCCATCGCTGATTACGCCATCAAGTTTTTAGAGGAACACCACAAGAAATTTTCGAAGCAACCGTTCTTTCATTATCTCGCTTTCACGGCTCCCCACTTTCCCCTTCATGCTTTACAAGAAGACATCGATGAGTATAGAGACATTTATAAAAAGGGATGGGATCTCATTCGTAAGGAACGACAAGCCAAGCAAAAGAAATTAGGACTTTCCTTAGGAGAACTTTCGAAGGTGGAAAAAGATGTGGGTCCTCCTTATCACTTTCCGAAAGCCTTAGAACAATTAGGTTCTGGTGAAGTGAATCGACCTTTGCCTTGGGATTCACTCACTGAGGAGCAAAAAGAGTTTCAAGCCATCAAAATGGCTATCCACGCGGCGATGATCCATCGCATGGATATCGATATTGGTCGCATCTTGAAGGTTCTTAAAAAGAATGGGCAGTTTGAGAATACGATCATCGTCTTTTTATCTGACAATGGAGCCAGCGCTGAGATCATGGTGAGAACCGATGGGCATGATCCCAAGGCCAAACCCGGTTCCGCGGCTTCGTACCTTTGTCTCGGGCCCGGATGGTCGACGGTGTCTAATACTCCCTTTAGACGTCATAAGACCTGGGTTCACGAAGGAGGGATCTCCACCCCGCTGATCTTCCACTGGCCGAAAGGAGAACTTAAAAAAGGAGAGCTCAGAAACACGCCCGGCCATGTCATCGACTTTTGGCCCACCTTCACGGAGTTGGCGGGAGTGAAAAAGATTCCCGAGGGATTCATTAAAGTGACTCGACCGGGTAATAGTTTAGTTTCTGTGATTAGAAATGATTCACTCGCTCAACCCACTCTCCTTTGGTGGCTCCACGAAGGAAATCGAGCGATTCGTAAGGGAGATTGGAAAGCTGTAGAGGCTAAGGCTGATGGTCGTTGGGAACTTTTTAATCTCAAATTAGATCGTTCAGAAACAAGTGATCTATCCAAGACTCATGTCGACAAATTAAATTCATTAAAGTCCGAATGGGAAAAGTATTGGCAGCAGATTCAGAAGCAGGCTCGTCAATAAAATTGAATGCAACTAGGCATTCTTAATCTGCATTCCACCAGTTATCTAAAATGGGTTTGTACTCCTTGAGAGACTTTTCATATCGATGTTTTATAAGTGATCTCGCATTATGTCTCATGATCTCATCGATATTCCAAACTCGGCGTTCCTTCCCATTCACCTCAACTATTTCTCCTTCTGCATCTTCATATCCATCATACCGTTGTTTCCAGTATTGAGCTGCTTGTTGTGCGAATTCTTGATCGATGCAATCAAGAACACAAGCTGAAGCTAAGCCTCCCAGTTCGGGTGTTCCCTGAGAACGATCAATTAATAGTTGAATGGAAGGCTTTGTTCCAATTATGGCTAAAAACAAAGCAGCGTCCTCAACGGAGACTGGGACTGAGTTTTCCAAGTTTTTTTCTAATTTCTCTAAGCCCTTTTTTGGGTCGAGTAAGTAGAGAAGAAAACCAGCTTCGGAGTCATTACTTTTCCAGTCTTTTTCAAGGATGGCTGAGATTGAATCTTGGTCAAAACCCGATTGTTGTAATGAATCTTTTGATTTTAAGATCTCCTTGCAAAGTTTTATGACTAGCGAGTTTTTAGGTGAACTTTCATTTCTATCTTCCTCACTAGAATGGGGGAAGGCTCTATCTAAAAAAGAGTTCTTGGAATGTGCTTTAAGAGCTTCGACGATAATATTTTTATTGTCAGCAGAGGATTTTATCTCATCCCAATGTATGAGGATTTCGAGGGCACTATGGTGGGCACCGATAACGGGACTCTTTAGTAATTGTGCTTTTAGTAATTCTAATGAATATCCCTGACCTAGTGAGGCAATGGCATGGATATGCTCTCGTTCGACTTTTTTTACACTCTTGATTGCGGTTACGATTCGCTCCGCCCTACCTGTAACAAGTCCAGTAGCCAATGAGTAAAGTTCTTTTCTTGAGTCAACGCTCAAGCCTTTCACTTCCTTGAGAGCCGATGAAAAATCTCCCAATACGCAAAGTAAGTAGGCCTTTTTCGGTGAAAATTGAGGCTCCCGGTGAATAGCGTCCAGTAAGGGTTCCAAGGCTTCAGCAAATTCTCGACCGGAATTTGACAGTCGAAATCTCCACTCCAGTTTTATGAATTCGAATCTTTCGAGTCGATGGAGGTCAAAATGCCATGCGTATTTCATGCATTCCGCTGGGATTAACTGTTCTTCGCACCATTCCAAATTGGGGCAAGTTGTCAGAAAGCGGTTATAGAAGTAACGATCAATTTCAGTCGCTGAACCGTCCTGTGTAAAATCAACATCAATGACGGTGTTGTTTGAATGGGTTAGACAGCAGCCACAACCGTGGAAATCGAAAGACCATTCTGGCTCGCAAGGAATTTGACCACTCTGTTCCTCTCCTTCTTCAAGGGCGAATCCTCCTTGTGTTCCCAACTTAACGGCATCCATCCCGAGCCTTGTCTCCATGATGAACTTTACCCATTCTTGTCTTCGTTCATGCTTAAGAACGCTGACTAACAAATAGATCTCTTGGGGATCGATACCTCTTATCGCGGGATTTTGGGCTGCCCGGAGAATACCAGTGGGAGTGATTTCTTCGGTTGATAGTTTTTGAGCCTTCTGAATTCGGTCGGGGTCGAGGGATGGCATATAGAGTTAAAGCTCAATTGGTCAACTAGCTAATTGGAAGGAAACGTTCTATGAATAATAATAAGTTGAACTGCAGAAGATTTATAACGATATCAGGATGAGATTTTTACGGGCTGATTTAAGCTTCGTAAAAGATGATCTTTTTAGGTTTTGATTCTTTTACCTCTACCGGACTTTTTGGTTCTACTTTTGGTGTGGCAGAAGAGGCCGGCGGGGAGTGTGGGAAAGAATCTTTACCTGGAGAAGAGTCTGGGGCCGGGTTTTCGAGGGAAGAGGGGGGTAATGCAGGTTTCTTTGATTCCGATGAAGGATCTAAATCCAGTAGGCTCAGCAACCATGAATCTTTGAGGTGTTGAACCTTATCTTTGAGTTTCAGAGCCTCCCATTCTTTTACGATCGGATCGATCGCTTCCGTTTTGGCTTCGGGAGCGTTATCCATGACCCAATTACCGATGCGAGTCAGCTCGGGTCGCAACTGACTGTTTTTGAAAAGATCGAATTGATGAAACCAGGTGAAGTGTTGAAAGGCTAAACAAAGCCCGACCAGTAAAACCACCGCTTTGATGGATCCCAATCCTGCTCCCAACGAGGAATCAATCAGCCCGGGAGTCCCGCCTTCGGGGCGCTTGAAAACCCAGTTGAACAATACTTTACTCACGATAAAACTCGCGATGAAGATTCCAACAAAACAAGCTGGTTGAATAAAGTTGGGGGCCATTTCGCTCAGTGAAGCTAAGGATTCATGTTGAGCGACGTGAGGAGAGAGGATATATCCCGCAGAAAGGGAAAAGAGGATCGCTAAAATGGGTAAGACTTGCCTGACCGCGCCCTTGTAGAAGCCAAAGAGGCTGAGAACGAGGACACTGAGGATTAATATTCCATCGAAGGTGTTCAGGTTTGTGACCAACTCACTGATGTGTTGCAAGCTATTCACCGTCTTTAATTTATAAAATTACGCGTGGTGAGACATGGATAATTAAGTGACCTGAAATAGTTAATTCTCAGACCATTCAATTGTTGTGTGCTTTTGTATCACAGAATTTCATACTAAATCAGTATTTTTAAAATTAATTCAAAAACGATTCCTTCCCAAGTTAGCTACTTATATTCAGTAGAAATTAACTAGCCCGAAGCGCTAACGAGGGGATTTTTCCCTCGCTAGCGCTTCGGGCTAGTTAAGAGTCTTCACTTAATTTAAGAGCCCTGATGTTTAGGGTCGAAAAGCTAAAGTTGAGTCATCGATACGAAAAAAAGAGTTCCTGCGTCGCAGGAACTCTTTTTTTGTTCGTTATTTTGATATTGGAAGAGGAAGCTTTAGCTCACTCTTCCTTTCGAGCCAATTGACCTACGCCTAAGATCTTTTTGATAGATTCAAAGGGATTCTCGGCGGAAATCTTGTGAGGGCGATTGGAGCCTACTTGAGTTCGCGTGGGTTTCGCTCGGTAAAAAGTTTGCTGAGTGGGTGAAACCCACTGCCAGCCTTCTTGGTTAGCCCACTCTAAATTGAAGACATTTCCGTCTTTGGAGAGGTTAACAATGAAGACTTCATCCCTGAGGCGTTCGGTATAGACGCTCGCTCGGGGGGAGATATCGTTTTCGGTGTAAGAGACCTTGGTCAGGTTGAGAACCCAGTTTTTGTTTCCAAAAACTCCCGGCGCATAAAGGAAGTATTGCCCTTTTGCGATCACTTCACTTTCGTGAGTCTTATCCTCAGCGGTGGGCTGGAACATATGGCTTTTGATCAGGAATGTTCCGTATTCCGTAGCATTTTTAGCACTGGTGTAATATTTGTGGATTTGGCTGGTGAAGGTCGCTGTCCACTTGGTGAATCGACCTTGCTTGGCGAAGTAAGTTCCCGCGAGGACTTCCTTCTTTTTCACAGGTTGTTTTTTAGCGGGAGCGACGACGGGAGTAGCGGGCTTTTCGGCTTGGTTTTGCTCTTTGAGGTAATCCTGCAGAGTTCGTCCGAATTGAATCGCTAAAATTCGGTGCTTCGTATCTCTTCGTTCGAATCGCTTGTCGTCGGCTCCGTAATACGTGTAGTCGACGGCTTGACGTTTAACCGTGAGATCCCAAGCTTCGATGATACGCCCATCTTTGTAGAAGAGGAGGTCAGGTTTGACACCAACTGGCTTACCTTTAGGAGGGATGACGAGGATCTTGTTAGCTCCCTTGGTCGCGGCTCGCTCTTGTGGAGTTGTAATCGTTTGAGCGGAGCTGAACGAGGTTATGGCGAGAGAAGCTAAAGTGAGGACGCAAAACAAGCTTTTAGGGTTCAGCTTGAAAGATCTCATCGGGTGATCTCCTGATTGGTTTTGCTTAACTGAAGTAGGGCCTTCATTGAATAGGTGTGAGCCCTAAATTCTTAATGATTCTCAAATCCTAACCGGTATTGTGAATCACTTGTTAAATTGTCGCAAGATATTTTATTATTAGACCTTAGCTTGGGTGTGAGGCCCGGTCGGTCTCCCAAAATCATCTAAAACGTTCTGACGCCCTGCGCTTGAAAATATTCACCAGAATGACAATTTTATTCAAAATTGTTAAATCTCAGTCCTACAAGACTGCTTTGAGGAATAAAGCTATTGGTAATACAGCATTCAGTCACGGATCTCCCAAAAGCCACTTGGGTGGCCAAGCTGGGGGGGAGCCTTCTCGAGCCTCCTGAATTCAAGCATTTAGGGACCCATCTTCAGGCCCTCCTCGAGGATCGTGGGGGATCTCGCCCTCTGTTGATCAATGGAGGGGGAGAAACGGTCGATTTGATTCGGCGTTGGGATCGTACGTTTGACCTAGGGGAAGAGTTTTCTCACTGGGCGGCGGTGAGAGCCTTAGATCTCAATGCAAAGATTCTGGCTCGAATCATCCCTCAGCTCCATTTTATCTCTTCAATTGAAGAATTAAACGAAGCCTGGGAGGCGGAATGTTGGCCGCTGCTTTCCTGTGAGTTTTTCCTCAAAGAGATCGATGATCACCTTGAAGATCCCCTGCCGAGGAAATGGGCGGTGACTTCCGATTCTATCGCAGCGCGCATCGCCAGTGTATTTCAAGCTTGCGAGTTGGCCCTCTTAAAATCGACCCTTCCCGAAAACCCGATGACTTCAACTGAGGCGAGTGCGATTGGATTTGTAGATCCCTACTTTCCTGAATCTTCAAAAAACATTCAACGAGTTATCGCGATCAACTTGCGAGATCAGCCGCCATATTCACCGTACTTCTTCAAACAGTAGCTCAATTCGCCAGAATTTGGATCCATAGTTATTAATTACTTCGGCGTCGCTCCTTGCAAGGCTTCAGGAGTCACTTCCAATGAACTCAAGAAGTTCAAAGGGAGGATTTTCGATAAGATGAGAATCTGTATCAAACCGACGATACCCAACATCGCCAACAAGGGGGTCCAGGTCTTGAGGGTTTCCTTTTCGGTGAACCCACTCATTTTACTGACGATCCAGAATCCACTATCGTTCATCCAGCTGAACATCTTCGATCCGAATCCGATGGCTAAGAAAAGGTAGATGGGATGATAGGGGAGATCCAACTTGAGCATCGCTTCCTTACCATTCCCGGTATCGACTTCGACTCCGATGATTCCCCACATGATGGCACTCGCGGTGATCATCGAAACCGTTCCAGAGCCCTGAGCGATTTTCATAATCATCGCTAATCCGAAGGCTAAAAGAATTAAGAACGTTCCGATGCTGTCCGAGCTATTGAGCTCTTGGCGTTCCATTATTGTTTCAATCGACTCCTTCACTCCAATCATTTTAATCATTCCTCCGAAGGCTCCACCCGCAGAAGTGATCAAAATAATGATTCCAGCGGAAGCGATTGCTGGTTCAAATTGTTTGAAGGCTTCACGCATATTGAATTGCGTATTTTTTAAATAAACTCTGATCGACAGCAAGGTGGAAAACAGCAGTGCGAGGGTCTTATCGCCGACGATAGCAAAGATGTATAAAACAGTTTCAGAGAGGCCTTCCCCGCCCGCGTTGACCATCGATTTATCGATAGATTTAACGACGGTATTGGATGAGATCATGAGCACCGGTAAAGCGATCGGCATCATCGAAGTAAGAAAGCCCGGGAGTTCGGAGTCGTCCTTTTTGACGATGGTTTCAAGATCAGCGAGGGAAGTACCTTCGACTTCGCGTAGGGGGATGTCGACACGTTTGTTTAAAAACATACCGAAGAACCAACCCCCAAGAAGCGCGGGGATCAAAGAGAATAAGATTCCGCACAATATGGTCACTCCCAAGTCAATTCGGAGTACTTCAGCCATTAAAAGGGGCCCCGGGGTCGGAGCTACCAAGGAGTGAGTCAAGACTCCTCCCGCCGAAATACACATGACATAGAGAAGGAAGTTCTTTCCCGTTCTCAGCCGCAGGGACTTGGCTAAGGGAACTAAGAGGTAAAAGACAGTATCGAAAAAGACGGGAATCGAAAGAATGAATCCACTACCCATCAGGGCGAGTCCCGATAGTTTTTCGCTGAGGAAGTTGAGGAGAGTCCGTGCGATCTTGTCGGCAGCTCCACTATCCATCAGACACTTTCCGATGATCGAAGCTAGAAAAATCACTAAACCAATTTTTCCCGCAGTGGAGCCGAATTCAGTGTTCGCTAGGGTGAAGGCTTGAACTAACTCAAAATCATCGGGATTTTCCGTCAATGTTTTGATGGATTTGAAACCCCAGTCTTCAGGTAAAAGTTCGGGGAGAGCCGCTAATAGACCCACAAAGATGGCTGCGAGCATCAACGCAAGAAAGGCATGAAGTCTCAAGGCGACGATCGCAACGATGATAAATGCGATTCCTGCACCTAATACGATGAAGGGATAGATTACGGGATCCATGAGTTCTCCAACTTGGATACGATATTGGGTAACTAAAAGACGACTACAATCTGATAACCTCAATTGAGCCTAAATAAGAGACTCCACCTGAAGAGTTGCTCAATTGGTTGAGGTTCGAGACTGAGGGTGTCGATAAGAAAGAGTATTAAAAGGTATTTGGGGGGAATGATTCAACTGCTCATAAGAACTTAGCTTAGAACTTGATCAAGAAATTGGGTTGAAATTTTGGCCATCTGGGGCTGGAATGACGTTCGTGCTTACAATTACTTGAATAAACTTCCGAGAATCTGATCCACATTCGAGAGTTCGACCAACGATTGAAAATAGATTCAAACGAAGAGTTATAGGAAGAAAGTTAGAGAAGATCTAGAGAATACATGGAGATCATCGTCATCGGTGCCGGGCAGGCAGGCACTCATATCGCTCATATGCTTTCGATTGAAGACCATAAGGTCACGGTCATCGATCCTAATCCCTTGAGGATTGAGGAAATCGAAAGTGAGCTCGATGTCTTGACTCTCTGCGAGCACGGGGCGAATCCCCAAGTCTTGGAGAAAGCAGGCGTGCGGGGTGCTGATCTCGTCGCAGCGGTGACTCAAAGCGATGAGGTCAATCTCATCGTGGCTCTCACCGCCAAGGAACTCGGAGCGAAGAAAACCGCCGCAAGGGTCTACGATCCAACTTACTTAGAAGGCACGAAAGTTTCCTATCACAACATTTTGGGGATCGACATGATCATCGCTCCCCATATTCTCACCGCCTTCGAAATTGCAAAACATATCGACCACCCCGCTGCCTTGGCGATGGAATCCTTCGCTCAGGGCCGCGTGTTGATGCGTCAAATTACGGTTCCAGAAGATTCCTCCGTCATTGGAAAAACCGTTAAGGAGGTCTTTCCTCCTTCAGTGCCCGCTGTTTTAGCTTCGCTGACCCGAGACGCAAAAATTCATATTCCTGGGGCCGATGATCAATTCATGAAGGGAGATGTCGTCACCGTTGTGGCCCCTCCTAAAGGCATGAAGAAAGTTCGGTACTCGTTCAAGGATACCGAAATGCGCGCCCACAGTATCTTGATCGGTGGTGGGGGGAGTACGGCCTTTCATTTAGCCCAACTTTTAGAATCTCGCTCCTTTGAAGTACGATTGGTCGAACGTGATCCTCAACGTTGCGAAGTTCTTTCACGGGAGCTTGAAAATACCACCATTCTTCACGGTGATGTCACTCAGGTAAAATTCTTGAAGGAAGAACGAGTGGAGTCGGTCGATGTTTTTGTCGCCCTTTGTGGGGATGATCAAACCAATTTGATCAGTGCCTTGCTCGCTCATGAGTTGGGAACTCAAAGTACAACGGCAGTTTGTAATCGATCAGACTTTCTACCGATCACGAAGAAGCTGGGAGTCGATTTTGCGGTGAGCCCGCGAATTCTGACGGCGAATAAAATGTTAACCCTCGC
Source organism: Planctomycetota bacterium (assembly GCA_028280485.1). Classification (GTDB taxonomy): domain Bacteria; phylum Planctomycetota; class UBA8108; order UBA8108; family JACQVS01; genus JANQLS01. Next base: position 58,729 of record JANQLS010000084.1, on the reverse strand, counting down.
CGGTCAGGGGCATTTAGCTTCGGTTGCTGCTTTAGATAACGGCGCGGCAGAGGTCTTAGAATTCGTGGTCGTTTCAGATTGTAAAATTGCCGGGAAAACATTAGGAAAAGATATGAGGATGCCCAAGAACTCCGTCTTGGGTGCCATCGTTAGAGGAAAAGAAGTCATGGTACCTCGTGGGGGAGCGCAAATTTTGCCAGGGGATCGCGTCATCGCCTTCGCTTTGCAAGGAGTCGTTCATGAGGTGTCTGAGCTCTTTGATTGAGAGAGCTTCTTTGGGTCATTCAACAATCCGAGGCATGAAGTGAAAGTTCGAATACTTATCAAACTTCTAGGGATCATCGCCATCGTCGTGGGTGTGTCGATGGTCTTCCCTCTGCTTTGGAGTGTCTACTACTGCTTCCTCGTCGAAGAGAGCCAGCAGGAAAACGATTTTTTTCCCATCCTCATATCGAGTGGGATCTCATTGGGCTTAGGCTTTGTTCTTTTTATCACCGGGCAAAAATCTAGCTCAGAAGTTCTTCGAAGAGAAGGTCTCGCCATCGTCGGCATCGGCTGGTTGTTGGTGGCAGCACTGGGGGCTCTTCCCTTTTACCTTTCGAATTCGGTCGACAATTACATCGATGCTTACTTCGAATCGATGTCGGGTTTCACAACGACTGGATCGACGATCCTAAAAGACATCGAAGCCACTCCTCGCGGTATTTTGATGTGGAGAAGTTTCATTCAATGGTTGGGCGGAATGGGAATTGTCGTCTTGTTCGTGGCGATCTTGCCGTTTTTAAGAGCCAGTGGAAAGCAACTCTTATACAACGAAGTACCCGGGCCGAAATCTGAAACTTTATCGCCCCGGATTCGAGATACCGCGATCGTTCTGTGGGGATTTTATTTAACTTTTTCAGTGATCCTTACTCTCCTCTTATGGATCCAGGGGATGACATTTTATGACGCTGTCTGTCACGCTTGTACCACGATGTCAACCGGTGGGTTCTCTCCGAAAAACAGCAGCATCGGTCATTACGATAGTCTGCTCATCGAAATCACCATCATCGTCTTCATGGTGATCGCAGGAACGAGCTTCGGGCTTTATTACCGTACGATCAAGGGAGAGTGGACGGCGATCTTTAAAGATGCTGAGTGGCGTTTTTACATTCTTATTCTGGTCGTGGCCACCGGGCTTATCGTTTTCGATTTAAAGATGAATGGCAACTACGACTCTATGGGATCTGCAATTCGGGATGCGGGATTTCAAAGTGTTTCGATCACGACGACAACAGGGTTTGGTACTCAAGATTTTGATAATTGGCCGAGTTTGTCTCGTTGTGTGATGGTCGTCTTGTTTTTCGTCGGAGGTTGCGCGGGTTCGACTTCGGGGGGGATTAAGATCGTAAGAATCTTGGTCATCATCAAAAATGCCGTACATGCGACGGAGCACGCGATTCGCCCTCATACTGTACGAGCCATCCGGGTAGGGAAAACGGTCGTTGAACCGGAGGTCAAGCAGAAGATCCTCGCGTTCTTTACCATCATCATGGGGACGATGGTTTTAGGTACTCTCGCCTTAGCGGCTTTAGGCTTGGAGCCCATTTCAGCCTTAACCGCAGTCGCAACGACATTAAATAACATCGGCCCCGGTTTGGAAGCCGTTGGGGCGGCGGAGCCCTTTACCGATGTACATCCTCTCGGAAAGGTATTACTTTCACTCTTTATGGTCGTTGGACGTTTAGAAGTGTTTGTAATCGTCGTTTTATTCTCACCCCGATTGTGGCGCTCGACTTAAAGAGTCAGTTGAGTAATTGCAATTCTGCCTGACATACAGACCGATACGTCGGCATCGGGTGACCGAGGTCGTTGGTGGTAGTCACCGATGTAATGAAAAGAAGATGGGCGAGCGGGGTCTTCCAGATCCTTGGGTTTGTAATCGATCAAAAGGGGATGGTTGTCGACCTGGCAGAAAACGTGATCCGGGATTGGAAGCGATCTGGGATGACGAGGGAAATTGATATTGAAAAGAGGAGCCGGTGGGCAGGTGGGGCTTCGATCAATTGGAGATTGCTCTAAGATTTTTTTTTCGTTGATCAGGCTTTGAAGGCAAGATTCCGACCAACTGATCGTTCGATCCCAATCGATGCCCGTTTCGCGGTCGTAGTATTGAGAAAGAGCGATGGCTGGAATGCCCATAAATGCTGCTTCTCTCGCTGCAGCAACCGTTCCCGACATAAAGATATCTACACCCATATTCCCACCTTCATTGATCCCAGCGAAGACTAAGTCAGCTTCGGGAACAAGCTCTGCTAAAGCAATTCGAGTGCAATCCGCCGGAGTTCCATCCACGGCCCAACTGTTATGATCCTTTTGATGAACTTGAATGGGATGTTCTACGGTGACTCGATGCCCACACCCCGATTGAGCTTCCATGGGTGCGACGGTGAAAATTTTCGCATCGGGAAAAAGGGATTGAGCGGTCGATTCTAAAGCCCTGATTCCAGGTGCTTCGATACCATCATCATTTGTTAGTAATATTCTCATAGTTTTCAGCGCGTCGAGGGTTGTCTCGTTGTGATCCAACTCGTAAGTCCGTTTCCTTGGGGTGCTCGAGATGAGTGCGATGGATCTCAGAGTCAGAAAAGAATACTAAAAAATAGCAGATGATCACCCGATTATCATGGATATCAGAGTAATAAAGTTGGAACCTTCCGAGATGACGGTTTTGAGGGAGAATTCAAATTGAAAAGCCCAGGAAAGCCCTTGACGCTTTTCAACCTCCAAATAAAATGCAGCTTCAAAATTTAAAATCACGTGGCCCCATCGTCTAGCCTGGCCCAGGACACAAGGTTCTCATCCTTGTAACAGGGGTTCAAATCCCCTTGGGGTCACCAGAAAAAAAAAGGATCGCGAAGCGATCCTTTTTTTATTGCCTAATGGTCGCGGCTGTCGGCCGCTCCTTCGCGCAAGCAAGCCTTCGGCTTGCGCGCTCCTAAAGGGGGAAGGATTGTGAAGCGATCCTTTTTTTATTGCCTAATGGTCGCGGCTGTCGGCCGCTCCTTCGCGCAAGCAAGCCTTCGGCTTGCGCGCTCCTAAAGACTGTAATAATGGTCGCTTCGCTCCATCGTGCAAGCTCGCTGCGCTCGCGCACTCCCTAAAGTGGTCGGCTCACCCCGAGGCTGTGAATTATTTCGAAATACATTAGTCAGCCCGGAGCGTAAGCGGCGGGGTACGTCATCGCGCTAAATCCCCATCGGTACATCCTAAGGGAGAACTCTGGCATTTAATTCCCACCCACGAAATACTTTGTCATTGTCCCGTCGCTTACGCTCCGGGCTTATTAATATCGGTGTTTAAATTCATTGTTATGAATTTTGATTCAATGATTCAATAGGAATCTAAAAATTCACAACCTCCCCGTGAGCCGGTTTTTGGTATTGGAGATCATCTTTTCTAAGAAGAGAAATACTTGAAGAACGAGCAAAGCCTCTTAGCTACTTATGGCACAACCCCGCATCTATCCCGGCTCACGGGGTGAGCCGACTACTCTAGCCCACTCCAAGGCTTCTTTGACTTCGGGGTAATCGATATCTGTTCGTTGCTCGATCTTCTTTAAAAGCCTTTTAGCTTCCTCGTTATCCTGGCTCCCCAAGATATAAATAGCATTGCGTAAGATTCCCCTAAACTTCGTTCTTTTGATGGGGCTTTGAGGAAAGCGTTCTCTGAAGGCTGTTTCGCTTTCTAAATCGATTAAGCTTTCTAATTTTAAATTTTGATTTTCTTCCCGGGGGGCGAGTTCGGGATCACCCTCCATTCGATCGGGTTTATTGAAGGGGCAAACTTCTTGGCAGATATCACAACCGAAAAGCCAGTTTTCGTATTGATTTCGAAGTTCCGGTGGAGCTTCCGTGTGATTCTCGATGGTTTGATACGAAAGGCACAGGCGTGAATCCAGCTCGAAAGGATTGACGATCGCCTGAGTGGGGCAAGCTTCGATACAGAGAGAACAGGTACCGCAATGATTTTCTGCGGGAGCGTCGGGTGGAAGCTCTAAGGTCGTAATCAAGCTTCCGATGAAGAAGTAAGAACCTCGAAGGGAATCGATCGAGCAGGTATTTTTTCCGACCCAGCCGACGCCGGCTTTTTGTGCCCAGGAGCGTTCTAAAACAGGCCCCGTATCGACGTAATATCTGAAGGTATGTCCAGGGTAGGCCTCAGTGAGAGTTGGGCGAAGCTTTTTCAAACGACGTTCGAGCACGCGATGGTAGTCTTCGCCTTGGGCGTAGGTCGCTATTTTCCCTTCACTGTTTCTAAGCTCGGAGAGCCCCGACTGACCCTGGTAGTGAACTGCGACAACGATAACACTCTTTGCGTTCTCGACAACTTCACTGGGGTTTAATCTCCTCTTCTGGTTACGCCACAAATAATCCATGTCGGCGGCGTAACCTTTTTGAATCCAAGCTTCGAAATGTTGGGAGTCGGGTGCCGGGCCGCTAACCGCAAAGCCTACACGATCAAATCCTTGATCTAAAATTAACCGACGAACATGATCACCCCGTTCTCGAAGTTCCTTCAAGGGCTTGCTGACCTTTATCCGTTTTTAGATTGGGCTTGAATGAAACCGGCTACAAAGCTGATAGGATCGTTTTGATCGCGACCAATTTCTTGAAGCTGTTTGAAGTCACCCGCTTGTTGACAAAGTTCAGGCAAGCTTGGACCCAGCTGTCCGTGGAGATGGGCGTTTTGTTCAAATTCTCGGGTTAAGTCGATGGCTAAGGGAAAGCTATCTAAGCTCGTCAAGATTTGAGCGAGTACGGGAGCGGGATAGTCGTGGTTTTTCTCTTGGAGAGCCGTTTCCGCTTTAGCTTCAAAGTGCTTTTGAGCTGGAATTAATTCGGATTCATTTCCCGTACTTACAGCTCGAATACCTCTTAATAAAATCGCGTGATCTTTATAGTAATCATCGAACGGGGCTTCCGCTTCGTATTGATAGATCGGAGCCAATCGACTCCCGTACTCCGCCAGCTCGATAGCTAAGTCGAGTGATTTACCGGGTTCAAGGTCCGGGCTGAAGCGAACGATAGAGTGAAGATGAGAAGAATCGATAAAGTAGGCTTCCTCACCGAAGAGGTTGGGGCGGGATTCTATGATCTCAAGGAGTCCTAATTGAGGGGGATCCGTCTTTTCGATGGCTCCCACTTCCGACCGTACATTTTCTAAAAGGTCGCTGTAGAGCGCTTCAACTAATATACCGATACATGCTCGTTGATCCTGCGGCTTCAAGCTCGGTCGAACTTGTTCAAATTGAGTGATCGAACTACAGATTCCGTATTGATGAACGACGAATTCTAAGCCTCTCGAAGGGTGAACTCCTTCGCCGATTGCCATTTCGACCAGGGTATCGATATCTTTACGTCGGGTCCCGGGTTCAATCTTTTCTAAAGCTTCCTTCATCTGATCATCGGATCCGATGGCTCGAAGGTAGGGCCAAGCTTGGCCGAGGTCACCTCGCTTTAAAAATAATTCACCCACTTTTTTACAAGCATCAGAAATCGCTTCCTCGTAGGGCTCGACGAGTTCATCGGGAATATCGGTTGCCGATCCCACTTGAATCAACGGTAATTGAAGTTCGTGCCTCTTCTTCATCAGAAGGAGTTCAAACAGGTCTTTATATTGTTTCTTTTTCTCTAACTCTTCAGCTAAAGTGGCGAACACCTTTTCTGGGGCCTCCGAATCCATGGACTCTATTTTTGAGAAGAGATCCGAGGCCTGGGAGTTAGTATCTTGAAGAGGTTCCATGAACCGTCCTTTTTATTCCGTCAAAAACCGTACTATTCGTTTTGATCCATTTTCTCTCTCAAATATCCAAGGGCGAATATCCAAGAGCGAATCTCCGAAGGGGATTTCCATAATCGGATAAGTTTACTATTTTAATCCAAAATAGAAAACGGCCCAAGGGCAAGGAAATCAATCTTTCGATCCGATTGAGCGCCATTAAACCAACCCAGGCTTAAAAAATATTATGTATAAAGTGACCGTCACCATTCAGGGGAGAGTCCAAGGAGTCGCCTATCGGTACTCGACCCAGGAAATTGCGAACGAATTGGGAATCCAGGGCTGGGTGAAAAACCTGCCTACGGGAGAGGTGCAAGCCTGTTTTTACGGGTCAAAGGATCAATTGAAAGCCATTTTAGACTGGTGTGAGGAGGGGCCGAGCCTCGCCCGGGTTACTCGAGTGGAGCAGGGGGAGTGGTCCGAAGTGGAGCCTCAAGACGAAACTATTTCGAACGGTTTTGAAATTCGGTATTAGATTTTAACGTAGAGCCCAAAGAAAAAGGGCAGAGCTACAAGCTCTGCCCTTAATTGGCATTTTGGGGAGTAAGAAAGAAGATCATTTGTTAGTTTTTGTTCAAAACAGAAACTATACCGAGTTGGAATCAACTCGGTCGCGAACAATGACCGAGGGTCTTTTGTTCGGCAGAGTGGAAGCCGCAGCCCTTGAGGGCTATGCCTAAGACGCAGCCCTTCATGGCTATGCCTAAGACATGGCGGAGAATTGCTGTAACGGTTGAGGCAATCTCCGAAGGAGCATGCGTCAATTAAGTAAACTCAGATCAGGTGTGTTTGTTCGCAGAACCGAACAAATTCAATGAGCTTTTCTTTTCGGGGCCCAGAAAACCATTCAAAGAAGGACATCTCTTCGAGGGATTTCCCGTTGCTGGCATTGTGATTCGGGATGTCACTCAGGGAATCACTGATCGCTTTTCCTAATAGGGAAAGCTCTTCAGCAGAAACGGAACTTTTGTTTTCTAGACGTTTTGGATCGTACCCATAAAGACTGGATAGGCGAAGAAGTTGATTCCAGTCCGTTGCACTGAACCACAGATCTTCACGTTTATTTGACTTCGCGTACTTTTCAGCAGAGTTATCTGCAGGATTTTCTGCAGGTTTGTCAGCCGGGTTGTCAGTATATCGATTATCCATCAGGGCCTCCTCCTTCGAAAGCTCAATGTTGTTGTTCATTCGGTAGCGGGGGACTTGTTCGGTGATCTGAGGCTGAACTCGTTGTTTTAAGGAGCTCATGTTCTGAGATTCACTAGAAGTCTCCGCGTTTTCCGAGACCTCCACAAACGAAAATTGAATGCCTCTGGCCTAGGGTTAAGTGACTTTTTGTCATGAAAGGATCTCGTCGGGCCAGTTGCGAATGAGATCGATCCAGCATTGCTTCAGTTCTCTTTTGCTTTTGTTTTCCTAAGGGCTTCCTATTTTATGGTGCTGGCTGTTATAGGTGTGGGGGAGAGATCAAGCTCTCTTTCTCTGTATTCAACTTTGCGCCCTGTAGTCGTAAGAGCAAGTTTTGATTTTTAGAAAAATTTTTCCTTTTCTTAAGGATGTTAATCGAATGAAAAAAAGCTTGAATTCGGTTTCAAGCGTCATTTTGAGGTGTTTTGATCGAGTTGAACACCTTTCATAACGAGTCAGGTTGTTATTAAGGACGCAAAAAACTTCTTTTTATTACACTTTTTATGACGTACGAAATCGAACTTTCTTCAAATTCATTTTTTTACTTTAAACTTCCGTCCGATCCCGTCGATTATTTTCGAGAATCTCGATTTAGGCCTTTTGAAATAGACGGGTTCCACGTATCGTTCTCTCCAGAGTTGAGTGTTCAGTCAATCTGTTAACAGCTTCTCTTTCTAATAGCGTCAAGTTCTAGCAGGTTTAAGGTTTCTCATGAGTAAACGCATTCTCATCACTGGAGGTAGTGGGCAACTCGGACAAACGCTGTCTACGTTTTTGTCCCCTAAATGGGAGGTGCGCAGTTTGGGAAGAGCGGAGTTGGATCTCTCCGATGAACAATCGGTTCACGATCAGATTCAGCAATGGCGACCCCAATGGGTTTTAAATTGTGCGGCCTATACTAAAGTTGATCTGGCGGAAACAGAGAAAGAAGCTGCGTATCAAATCAATGATCGCGGATTAGGTTTCTTAGCGGATGCCGTGCAGGCGACCGGGGGACAAATTGTTCACTATTCGACCGATTATGTCTTCGATGGGGAGTCGACTGAGCCCTACTTAGAATCCGACGCTGCTGCTCCCTTGAATGTGTACGGTGCTTCGAAGCTTGCGGGTGAAGATCGCTTACTTCAGCATGAAGCTTCAGTCGCTGTCTTGAGAACCTCTTGGCTCTATTCCGAGCGACAAGGCAATTTCTTTTCTACGATGCACCGTTTAGGCTTGCAGTTTTTAAGTGAAAATAAATCACTCACGATCGTCGACGACCAACGTGGCACACCGACGGATGTTTGGAGTCTCGCCCAGCAAACCTCGTGGGTCATCGAAAACAACCTTCACGGTTTGTTCCACGCCTCGTGTACAGGGGATGCTACTTGGTTTGAATTTGCTAAAGCCATTTTCAAGCGTTTGGGAATTGAAGTCGAAGTCTTGCCGATCACCAGCGATCAATATCCTCAACAAGCGAAGCGCCCGAAATATTCTGTACTCGAGAACCATGAATTCAAACGTCAATCCTGCCCGCCGATGCGCCACTGGGAAGAAGGACTCGACGATGTTGTCGAGCGTTTTCTCCAGAGGGAGAAGGCGTAAGAATTCAAATCCCTTTAGACTTTGTGAATTCTTCAGGAACACGTTAGTAAGCCCGGAGCGTCAGCGACGGGATGCTTGGGGTGTAGAACTCTCCTTGGATCCGTTTTTACGGGAATTCATGTCTTATCGTTTCCACCCATAAAACACCTTAGTTAAAGATTGAATATGTCCCGTCGCTAACGCTCCGGGCTTACTAAGGGGATTCAAGGCGAATAGATTATGGGTTTTCAATCGATCAGAAAATTAAAAAATCACCCTCTCACCGTAGCCCCAAATTTGGATAATTCTTGTCAGCTTCGTTGGATCTTAGGGGCAGTAATCTCAAGCTCATATTCTATTTTTCAATTACCAAAAGGATTTGAGACTCTCTGTCGAGAATGTATTACTCCAAATGGAAGTGGTCTACTAAATCGAATCAATAAGCCTTTCCGTCTTCCCTTGGAGTCTTAAAACATAGAAGCTAATAAACGAGGAGAAAGCCGGTTCAAGATACTTCGGTAGCTTAGCCGGCTTACTTTTTAGGTGGGTGAATACATTAGGGGAACTTCGTTCGTTGTTCGTCAAATGATGGAGCAGATAAAACAAACATTCTCGCCTACTGGTAAATCAGGGTGAAGAGCATAAGACGATTCTGCCGATTTAAGAAGAGTGTTCTCTCCTCTGTATCTTCCGAATAACATTTAACTCGATAGCCTTGCAATCATGAGTGACGACTCTACCGTTAACGATAGCGTAGACCCTCAATCCGATTCTGAACTTCAGGATGGTTGGAAACCTCAACCGGGTGAAATCTCCGAACTGACTCGAAAGATTTTAGAAGCAGCAGTCAGTTCTTATGCGAGCGATATTCATTTCAATTCTCAGAATGAACGCATGTTGGTGCGATTCAGAGTTCACGGAGTCTTGAATGACCATCTCGTTCTTCCTATGGCAAAGGGGAGGCGGGTGATTCATCACCTCAAGGCTTTAGCTGACATGAACATCATCGAGAGGCGGAGGCCTCAAGATGGGCGAGTTCTTTTGAAACTCGCTCATTCCGAAGTCGATTTTCGTTTGGCTACTGTTGATAGTCTGTGGGGAGAGAACCTCGCCGTTAGAATCTTTGATAAAGGAATTCCCATTCGAAGTGCGGATGATTTGGGCCTACACCAAGAAGGCCAACATCTCTTCATGGATATGATCCGTTCGCCTCAGGGCCTCTTCCTAGTCACAGGGCCAACCGGAGCCGGGAAAACAGCTACGCTTTATGCTGCCTTATCCGAGATCCGTCGCCCTGAAATTAATATCCTTACGGTGGAAGATCCTATCGAGCACGAAATTCCCGGTGTGAACCAGATTGGAGTCCAACCGAAAATTGGTATTGGGTTTTTAGAATGTTTACGATCCGCCTTCAGGCAAGATCCCGATGTTCTGATGGTGGGGGAGATCCGGGATGCCGAGAGTGCACGGATTGCGATCCGAGCCGCTTTAAGTGGGCATCTCGTTCTTTCAACGCTTCACACGGGTTCGGCAGCTGAAGCGGTCGCGGCCTTAGTTCATTTGGGAATCGAACCGTTTTTGATTTCAACTTCTCTTATCGGAGTGATGGCCCAACAGCTCGTTCGTAAGATTTGTCCGGAGTGTAAACAAGAAATTCCCCTCGATCTGCCGGAAGAAATTGGCAACGGTATCTTTAGACGAGAGATCGCTGAGTTCCAAGACACCTTTCCTGGTCAAGAGCTCGGTTTCTCATTCGGTTCCGGCTGTGAAGCGTGTTTCGATACGGGTTACAGTGGTCGTGCGGGTTTGTTTGAAATTCTAAAAGTTTCACCGAGGATTCGAGGGAAGATCATTCAGAAGGCACACGCAAGAGAGATCGAAGCTGTCGCCTTAGAAGAAGGAATGTTATCTATGAGGACTCTCGGAGTTCGTCTCGTCCTTCAACGCCAATCGACCTTAGAAGAGATTCTCAGGGTCGTTCCGCTGCCTGAAAATGTGGAAGAGATCGAAGCGGTCGTCCTCGAGCCTTAAGAGGATTGAAAAGCGACTAAAATAACTGACATAAAAAAGAAGCCTCGCAATGCGAGGCTTCTTTTTTATGTCTCGAAGGTATCGATGATTTAAGCCGTTTCGGCTTCTAAGATCTTCGCCACTTCTCTGGGGAGAACGTCTGATTTCAGATAGGTCTCCAAGGCGCGGAACCTTCCGTCTAATGCTGATTTAAATTCTTCAGTGTTAGCAAACTCGGTGAGTTTACTGTGTACGATGTCTTTAATTTCCGTCTTCATCAAGGGCCCGAAAGTTTGCATCGAGAATGATCTTAAGGTATCCAAGCAAAGTGCCTTAATATCTTCCCCTATTCCTCCCTCAGCTTTCATTTGGTTCTGAAGAATCCTCTGAACCAATTTTTCCAGTAGATCACTTTCAAGAAGAACTGCGCTGACGGCTTCCGTGACCATCTTTCGAAGATCGTCGGGTTGGGTTGCCGGTCCCGACGAATTCGCAGTGTTCGAGGAGCTTGGTGCTACCTCTAAAAGGAGTTCCTGGAAGGCTCCTTTAAACTTGTCCCAAGTCTTCTCTTGAACTCCGGGAGGAGTTGGATTTGTCGTTGTCTCATTATTTGAAGGCATGTAGCTATCTTCTCCTCTTTTCCCTGAGGACCCGATCCCACAAGGAATATGAAGGTATATCGATTAAAAGAGTTATCGAAGGGGATTCACATCATTCGCCCCCGCGGAAAGGGAAATCTTGAGGATATAGACCTCTTCCCGCTTCCATAAGCTTCAAAATAGAATAGGATGCCCAACTACGTGCGTCGAGAAAATGGGGCCGAGAGCGGATTATCGGGACTGATTCGTTTCAGAAATCCAGTTTATGTGCCCTTAAGCTTGATTCCAGCGGGCTGTTAAATACCATCAGAGGAAAATGATTATGGGAACAGAAGTCGAAGAGGTTTTAGTCGTACCTCGCACATGCCTTGAAGAGACCGGTTTACTCTTCCAAGGCTTTCGATTGAGTGATCACGATGAGCTGGGACGGTTAGTCGTCGAGCACGGGATGTTTATGAATCGAGATCAAGCCGAGGAAGATCCGAACTGGAAACAGATCATTCCCTATGCCCTCATCCAATATGATGGTCTCACCTTTTTGATGCGAAGATCAAAAAAAGGGGGAGAATCTCGGTTGCATGATCGTCTTTCCATCGGTGTTGGGGGACATATCAACCGTGAACCGGGAGAAAAGAAAGACTGGATTCTCACCGGGCTCCAAAGAGAAATTTCTGAGGAAGTTGAAGGAGGAACCCCTTATAAAATCCTTCCCTTTGGACTTCTCAATGATGACTCGAATGAAGTCGGGCAGGTACACTACGGAGCCGTCTTCGTCGTGATCCCTGAAAACGACTCGGTCAAAGTCAGAGAAACCGAATTATTAAAAGGTGAATTTGTTAGCTTAGAGGAGCTCGGATTGCAAATGGAACGCATGGAAACTTGGTCTCAATGGATCACACGAGACCTGATCTCCAACCCCCAATGGCTTCAGTCATTGGCCTAGGATCTGAAGATTATGGCTAAAGAATCAGAGAGTCCTACTTCAGGGGACTACTTCGATCATTCAGCTTCAAAAGACTCCGGTGAGAAGAGCCCTCTCCAAGTTCCCAAGCCGGCGGCTCAACGAATATCGCTTTACTTGAGATATTTAGAAGCCCAAGCGGCTCAGGGGAAAAGTACGATTTCCTCTAAGGAGCTGGGGAACGCCCTTGGACTCACCGCAGCCCAGGTGAGAAAAGATCTAGGGCATTTCGGCCAATTCGGGCATCCCGGGGTTGGTTATATTCTCACGGACCTTATCCCCAGAATCCGAAAAATTATCGGCACCGATCGGGTGTGGAGAGTCGCCCTCGTAGGCATGGGAAACCTAGGGAGCGCCCTTTCGAGGTACAAAGGATTTGCTTCCCGCGGTTTTCAGATCACAGCTCTATTCGATCAGGATCCTGAGGTCGTGGGGAAGGAATTCGCTCAGGGGACGGTTCACTCGATGGATGAGCTTGAAGAGATCGTTCAGAGAGAAAATATCGAGCTAGGGATCCTCGCCGTGCCCATCGAGGCGGCTCAGGAGGTCGCCGAGCGGATGTCCCGAGCGGGAATTCACGGGATATTGAATTTTGCCCCTAAAGTATTACCCGAATTACCGGCAGTAAGATCGGTCTCCGTCGATCTCACGATTCAACTCGAGCAACTGGCCCTCTCGATTTCTATGGATCCACCCGAAGGAAATAAAGAAAGTTAGGATCATTTTTAATCAAGCCCTGATTGTGAGTTGACGAGATGATGGACGTCTTTTATACTCTCGGCCTTCAAGCCCTAAGAGTTAGATGAAATACGGTTACCCGGTGGTGTAATTGGCAACACTTCTGGTTTTGGTCCAGATATTCAAGGTTCGAGTCCTTGCCGGGTAAACCGCGCTTCTCTGATGGTCGCAGCTGACGCTGCGACTTCGTGCATCCAAACCTTCGGTTGGCGCACTCCCGTAGTCCGCACGTTCCACGTGCGGCCCTCCCTGGCTTCGGGAAGCTAATTTTAAAATATAGTCTAAAGCTGGATCGAGTCACAATAGTAGTCGGCTCGCTCCGCGAGGCGCCTCCTGACTAACGTCTCCCGCCTAAATAATTCCCTCTCCGCCCCAGACTGAGTATTCCCCTCTTCAAAACCCCTCGCAGTCTCCTTGACTCAGCTTCACTTCATTCTTTTATTTAAGCCTCTGTATCAATATTGTGGTTTTGCTTCGTACGGCTCGGGGGTCGAGCCTACTACTATGTCGTCGTCTCGCTCCGCGAGGCGTCTCCTGACTAGCGTCATCCGCCTAAATAATTCCCTCTCCGCCCCAGACTGAGTATTCCCCTCTTCAAAGCAGCTCGCAGACTCCCTGACTCAGCTTAACTTTATTCTTTTATTTAAGCTTTCTGTATCAATTTAGCGTTCTCGCTTCGTACGGCTCGGGGGCCGAGCCTACTACTAAGATAGACATAAATCCCTCCTTCGCTTAGGATCTTGAAGCTGGCCGAACAGATCACAAACTTCAATTTTTCAGTTCGGGCATCTCAGCATCTTGGCGATACCAAGTGAGATGAGCTTTAATACTAAAAGCTTTGATTGACGCACTGATTAACATCTAATAGGAGATCCACGACCATGGTGATGTCCGTGATTTTAGCAGCCGGAAAAGGGACTCGGATGAATTCAGAGTTACCTAAAGTGTTGCATCCTCTTTTGGGGGCACCCCTGCTGGAATATTCCTTAGAGAATGTTGAAGCTTTAGGTTGCTCCCCTCGAGTCGTCGTCGTCGGATACAAAAAAGAGCTGATCGAAAAAGCATTCGAAGGGCGAGGTGTGATTTGGGGGCACCAAGATGTGCAACAGGGAACGGGGCAGGCCGCACACATCGGAGTAGAGGCGGGAGGCGCTGAAATATCCGATGATGAAAGTGTGATCGTTCTCAATGGGGACCTTCCACTTCTTAAGCGTGAAACACTGCGTTCGCTTCTCGAAACTCACTCCAAAAATAATGCTGAAGTCAGTGTTCTGACCTGCATTAAAGATGTTCCTTACGGATACGGGCGTATCGTTCGAAAAGGGGGCGATGGAGCCATCGAATCGATTATCGAAGAAAAGGATGCCTCTGAAGACATCAAATCGATTCAAGAGATCAACGTGGGGGTCTACGTCTTTCGTCATGCAGCATTTAAAGAGTTCTACCAAAAAATCGGTTGTGACAACGCTCAGGGGGAGTACTACCTCACTGATGTCGTGGTCGAAGCCGTCAAGGCGGGGAAAACCGTTTCTTCTTTCACGTGTTCCGAGGAATGGGAGATCGACCAAGTCAACAGTCGTCGTGAGCTCGCTTCTGTAAGTGAGCAGGTTCGAGCCCGCTGGTTGGGAGAATTGATGGATCAGGGGGTTACGATCGATGATCCCAAGACGACCTATATCGAAAAAGGTGTTCAAATCGGTCGGGATTCCCGAATTTTTCCTTTCACCTACATCTCGAGTGGTGTCGTGATCGAATCGGGCTGCCAAGTAGGCCCCTTCGCCCATCTGAGAGCGGGAACCGTTTTAAAGCCCGGAGCGGAGATCGGGAACTTTGTCGAGGTGAAGGCCTCTGAGATCGGGGAAAAGACGAAAGCGAAGCACCTCTCCTATCTGGGGAACGTCAAAATTGGACAAGCCGCCAATATCGGTGCTGGTACTATCGTGGCGAACTACGATGGGAAAAATAAGCACCCGACAGAGATTGGCGACCAGGCCTTTATCGGAAGTGGCTCGATCCTGGTGGCTCCAGTTAAGGTAGGCAAGCAAGCTCAGACTGGCGCCGGGGCGGTGGTTACCCGGGAGAAAGACGTCGCGGACGGAGAAACGGTGATCGGAGTCCCTGCGAAGCCCATAAAAGTCAAAAATAGAAGCTAAACCCCGATTTCATTTAAAATTGCAAGAATCCCCGGTTGGGTGCATGTGATACGTTTAAGGCCGTAGCCGAATTTGAAAAAATTTGGCCAAAAAGCGTATCCAGCCAAACTTTCACAAGTTCGGCTACAGGTACCCTGGCGGGGATTTTTTATGGTCTTAGGTGCCGCAATAGCTGTTTATAATTCACGAAAAAAACCTCAAACTGGGGCAAGACATCCAGATTTTTTCTGTTAAGCTTATGGGTTTTCAAGCGGGCCTCTCCACCGGGACCTAATGCTCCAAGCCTGGATTTAATTAAGTTGAAACTATCTCCTTCGGAGCGAGTTTCAACCGTTCCGGCGAATAACTTATTCGCCTGCACTCCGCTAAGCGATGGCTCTCGTGAGCCCTCGTTAGCGACCGAGTTGATTCCAACTCGGTTGAGTTCATTTTCTTACTCGAATCCTCGAGGGAAGAGAGGAACAAGTGAGGTGCCTGCTTTCAGCTTTTTTTTAAACTGAATTTGTTTAAAAGAATTCAATTTAAATATAAGCTGAGGTTCGACCCGTTACCCGCATAACCGGCACTCGGTAACGAATTGAGCCTGAAGGAAATTTTACGGAAACGTAGTTGGGATGATCGCGTTGGTTGCGTCATTACTAACCACGATATTTTGACTGAATTTACGAAGGTGTTCATTCCCTATGGACGATTCCATTTTAAAGGCCGAGTCCCGAACTGAACTTGGCTCTCGTGCCACCGCCAAACTCCGAGAGAGTGGGCGGCTGCCGGTAAACATTTACGGTCATAAGCAAGACAATGTCTCTGTCTCGTTTGAATACCGTGAATTTGAAAAGTTTTTCAACCAGGGACACCGTATGCTCACCGTCGATATCGATGGGAAACAAGAGCACGGAGTGATCCGAGAGGTTCAATATGATTACTTAGGTACGGATATCCTTCACGTGGATATCGCTCGCATCGATCTCACCGAAGAGATCACCATGAACGTGCCGATTGAAACTCTCGGAACTTCTAAGGGTGTGACTTCTGGGGGTAGCCTTAACATAAACTTGAGAACTCTCCAAATCACGGGAATCGCGAATAAGATTCCTGAGAAGGTCGAAGTCAATATCTCTGAATTGGATCTTAATGATTCGATTCATGTCAGTGACCTCGAGGTTCCTGAAGGTTGCACCATCGAAAATGATCCTTCTTCTGTCATCGTCGTCATCAATATCACCCGTGCTTCTGGATTGGCCGAAGAAGGTGAACAAGCCGGCGAAGATGGAGAAACAGCAGAAGGCGGAGGAACTGAAGAAAGCTGATCCCGCGATCCTTTCTCAGTAAACTTTAAATGAAAGCGGTGATCGGCCTGGGAAACCCAGGGAAGAAGTACGAGCGAACTCGTCACAATGTGGGCTTCTTAGTCGTCGATCATCTGGCTGAAGGATGTGCTCCTGGCCTACCGTTTAAGAAAAAGTTTAAGGCCGATTACCTTAAGGTGACTTTGAGTGGTGAGGAAATCTTACTCATCAAGCCTCAAAGTTACATGAATCTAAGCGGTGAGCCTATTCGGAGTATCCTCGGCTACTTTAAAATTGCTGCTCGTGAAGATCCTCAGGATATCTTGGTCGTCTACGATGATTTAGATCTTCCTTTCGGACAGCTCCGATTTCGAGAGCGCGGATCAGCGGGCGGGCACAATGGTATAAAATCTACGATCGATCATTTGGGAACGCGCGATTTCCATCGTCTCAAATTTGGAATTGGGCGAGACCCAAGGATAGATCCAGCAAAATTCGTATTGTCTCAATTTGACTCCGAGAGTCTGGTTGAGCTCAAACGATTCGTGGAGCGAGCCTCCGAAGCCGTCAACTCCTGGGTAAGGAGAGGCCTCAAAGCCAGTGCGACGGAATTCAACGGAAGCTTGAACCACGATTCCCCCGACAAGGAGAGGGAACGTGACAACGACGGTAAATGAACACCTTTACGAAGGAATGTTTTTAGTAGATTCCGCAAAGTCAACCAATAAGGATTGGCCTACGGTAGAAGCCCACATTCAAGAGATCATCTCAAAGCACGGTGGCAGCCTTGTTTACAGCGAGAAATGGCCTGACCGCCGACTCGCCTACGAACTCAAAGGCTGTAAGAAAGGTACTTACTACCTGACTTACTTCAACGCTCCGAGTGATAGCATCGACAAGATGAAAAGAGAGGTCACCCTCTCTGAGCACGTCTTGAGAGTCCTCTTCATTCAAGAAGAAGGTCTCGACAAAGAGATGGAAGGGCGTAAGAACAAAGAGATTGAGATTCCTCCTGCTGATCTCTCGATCGGTAAAGAGCGAACCTTCGATTCTTCCGGTCGTGGCGGAGGCCGCGGCGGTCGTGGCGGCGGTGGTGGCGGCGGTGGTTACTCGGATGACCGAGGTGGAAATCGCCAAAGAGATGCCGCTCCTGAAGCGGACGCCGGTGCTGCTTCTGAAGAAAGCTCCGAAGCGAGTTCAGAAGAAGCTAAATCTGAAAAGTAAGGCGCTGAATTTTTCGGCGAACTCAATAAGCTGAAAAGCTCTAAGCCTCAGCCAATTAAAGCCGTTGTGTCGCTATCCATCGTCCGGATAGGGACACAACGGTTTTTTTGTTGGGATACGTTTGCCGAATGTCTATCTGAGGAGTTAAGATCTCCGTAGGTCTCGCCCGGCTTCTCGAGCTAAGCTTTCGAAAATCCGAGAATCCTTCGATAAAAACCAATTAAAAAATTAAGCGGAAACTGAAGAAAAGAATGTGAGTCGAGGCTCTTCCCGGCTCGGAAAGGAAAACTATGTCTAACTTAAATAAGATCTTCCTGATGGGGCGCTTGACTCGCGAGCCCGAGCTTCGATACACCCCTCAAGGCGCACCGGTGACGGATCTTGGCTTAGCGGTGAACCGTGAATACAACGTTCAAGGTGACCGGCGTAAAGAAACCATGTTCATCGATGTCACCTTTTGGAAAGGAGCAGCCGAAACTCTCTGTAAATACCTTAATAAGGGAAGCCCAATCTTTGTCGAAGGGCGCTTGTCGATGGACACCTGGGAAGGCCAAGATGGCCAGAAGCGCACTCGCTATAAAGTCATGGGAGAGAACTTCCAGTTCATCGGTGGGGGCAGCCGCGGTGGTGGTGAAGGTGGCGGCGGAGGATTCAGCCCCGGGGCGCGATCCGGGGGAGGCGAAGAATCCTTCGGAGGAGATTACGGTGGAAACTACCGTCAAGGTGGGGGAGCTCCCGCTCATCAACAAGGGGGTGGGGCGCCTATGGATGCCCCTCCTGCAGGAGACGGTTTCGGCCCAGGACCCGGAATCTCCGACGACGATATCCCATTCTGAGAGTTCAAAGATAGGCTAAGTGCCTGATTTATCTCGCAATTACGCTTCAATGTATCCGTTAACTAGCCCGAAGCGCTAGCGAGGGGAAGAATCCCTCGCTAGCGCTTCGGGCTAGTTAAATTTTAATTTGAACGACTGAAATTCCCGAACCTGGGCCGATTTATCGGACGAAAAATTGGCCTCCTCGCACAAATATTGGGGCCCGAGAATTTTTTTACGAGACGCCTTCCCAAAGCGAGTATCTGTGTTAACATAAGCCCCTTTCACTTTAGGCGGAACTCTTTCCCCGAACCCCTTCATTTCCTTTTTACAGTATCTTTTTTAAGAGGGAATTGAAGGAGCATTCACGGGGCGGGTCTTTTCGATGTAGGAGGGACCTTTAAATGTTTGAAGAGCTACTCTTAGCCTAATACTGATCCAAAATAAACAGAGGTTCTTTCGCAATGTTTAGCGAAGAAAATTTCGAATCTGCGTCTTTTGAAGACAACGACTCCGCAGGTCAAGACAGCGGTGCCGAAGAACAGGCAACACAAGGTGTAAGCGTTCTCAATGTCGATGATGAAGATGGTCGTGGTGGTAAACGTTACAGTCACTTGAGTGACCGTAATCGTTGTCGCTTCACCCGCGCTGGAGTCAAACGAATCGATTATAAAGATCTCGTAACTCTTCAACGCTTGATGACGGCTCAAGGAAAAATCCTTTCTCGTCGTCGTACGGGAATCGCGGCGCGTTACCAGAGAATGGTTAAAAAAGCGATCAAAAGAGCGCGCTATATGGCTCTCTTGCCTTACACCGGTGGTGGTCGCGGAGGATAATCTCCTTCTAAGGCTGCTATGAATGTAACGAACTGATCCGTTTCATTTATCCTGGCCATTTTGCCTGGGAACATTTCCCATCTTCTGTGAGTGCTCCGCACTCAATCCATTCGTAGAATAGAATTAACTAATCGCAATTACTGCGGGAAGAACCATGAAGCTCCTCCTTCAAAAGAACATTCAACATTTGGGAAAAATCGGCGAGATCGTCGATGTGAACGCTGGTTATGCTCGTAACTACCTCTTGCCCAAGGGTCTTGGGGTCGAGTTAACCAAAGATAACATCAATCGCTTTGAATCGATGAAGCGACGCCTGATCCAACAGGAAGAAGAAACCAAGGCTAAGTTCCAAGTTCTCGCCAAAGAATTGGAAAAAGCCTCCTGTACTATCATCGCGAATTCAACCGAAGAGGGTCACCTTTACGGTTCGGTTACCGCGAAAGATATCGTTTCGAAATTAGCCGAAGATGATCTCACGGTAGAAGCTTCAGCTGTTCAACTCGAAGATCCCATCAAAGAGCTTGGAATTTACAAAGTTAAAATTCAGCTCCATCCCGAGGTCGAGTGTAAGACCAAGGTTTGGGTGGTCAAGGGTGATGAATCCCAAGAAGAAAAAGCCAGCTTAGAAGAGGCTGCCGAAAAAGAAGCCGGCGAATAAGAAGCTGGCAAATAAGAAGACTGAGACCTCCGTTCACTCCGTCTTTTCTGACCCGAGTGAGCTTGAGTTCATAAAGAATTTAAAAGCGCGTACCGATCTCCGATCAGTACGCGCTTTTTTTATTTTCCCGATTTTCCGTATCTGCTTATTCTAACTATCTTTCCTTCAGCGGCTCTTATGCCCAGCCCCAACTATTTTGTTTTCAGGTAATTCGACGGGTGGTTATCGGCTGAACTTTCTCTAAAATGTGAGCAGGAAAGAAGGAACTCCCCACATCAACTGGTTTTCTTCAAGTTACATTCGAACCCATCTTTTTTGAAGAAGCTCCGTGTCATGACACCACCCGTTGACTCACACGCTAAAGAGAAACCGAAGAATCAAACTAAAATCCTCGACCGCAAGCTGCCGCAAAGTTTAGAGGCGGAACAGTACGTCATCGGAGCGATGCTCCTCGACGAAACCATCGTTCCTGATCTTTTGCAGCTGCTGAGTTTCACCGATTACTTCAGCCCGCGGCATCAGAAAATTTTTCAGGCCATCCAACACGTCTACGACAACCTCGCGACTTTAGATCCCGTCTTGGTGAGAGACCGTCTCCAAAAGCAAGGCTTAGAGGAAGAAGTCGGAGGGATGGATTACCTCGAAGAGCTGATGCTGACGGTCTCCACGGTGGCGAATGCGGACTATCACGCGAAAGAGGTTCGCGACAAGGCTATCCTCAGGCATTTGATCACCAGTTGTACCGAGGTGATTCAAGGGGCCTATGAAAGTGAAGATGGCGCGGCTCAACAATTAGATAAAGCCGAGCAGATGGTGATGGAGATCTCCAACTCCGGCCGGGCGAGCGACTTCATTCAAGTTGAGACTGTCGTCGATGAGATCTTTAAGAACTTTCACGAAGAGCGCTCGCGGGGAGTGATGTCGGGTTTTCACGACCTCGACAATATCACGACCGGTTTGCACCCCGCTAACTTGATTATCGTCGCCGGACGTCCGAGTATGGGGAAGACGACGTTCTCGATGAACATCGTCGAGAACGTGGCGCGAGCTGGGGGAGCAGTGGCGATCTTCAGCCTTGAGGTGAGCAAGGACATGCTCATTCAAAACCTTCTATGCTCATTTTCGCGGGTTGACGCTCAACGTTTCCGAAAGAACGAGCTCGTGGAGCAAGATTGGGAAAAACTGGTCCACGGAGCTGATCAGCTGAGAAAACTCAAAATCTATGTCGACGATACTTCAAGCTTAACTCCGATCGGCTTGCGAGCTAAGGCTCGTCGCCTCCATCGGAAGCAGAAGCTCGATATGATCGTCATCGACTATCTCCAGTTGATGGAGGGCTCGGGAGGGCAAGAGAGTCGTCAGCAGGAAATTTCAAAGATCTCCCGTAGTTTGAAGGGACTCGCGCGCGAGCTCGATGTTCCAGTTATCACGCTCTCTCAGTTGAGTCGGGGAGTTGAAAACCGAGAATCCCACCGGCCGAGGCTTTCCGATTTGAGGGAATCGGGAGCGATCGAGCAGGATGCCGACCTCGTGATGCTTCTTTACCGAGAGGAGTACTATAAACCGGATAAAGAAGAAGCGAAGGGCAAGGGAGAGGTCATCATCGCTAAGCAGAGAAATGGCCCGACTGGAAGCGTGGAGCTCGCCTTCAGAAATCGCTTCATGAAGTTTGAGAATCTGGCCCCCGACCATATGACCGAGCCGGAGTTTTGAAGATTTGATGATTTCACCAGGAATTCTTTGCTAACAGAATTAACTAACCCGGAGCGTTAGTGGTAGGCTCGACCTTCGAGCCGTGCCAAGTCAAGCCGTAATTCTGCGACATTAGGACTCAAATAAAGACTTAATTGGTCTGAGGAGAAGGCACCCCTCGCTAGCGCTTCGGGCTAGTTAAGGTGTAGCTAATGATTTCTTGATAGCCTTGAGGAAATCAAAATGAGGAGAAATTCTGATATTTCGCAATTATCGATGAGCTAGAATCCTCTAAGTTCTTATCTTGGCCCGATAACTGATTGTCATTCTTTGTAATATCTGACAGAATTTTGACTTCGAACCGTCTAATTGATTCCGGCCCGGCCCTCAAAGGGATCTGAATCGAGCCGTGGATCGTCTCCCACCCAAAGCACTTAGCTCGGGTAGGAATGAATTGTTCTTTTTCAAAGATCTATCGCAATGAAAGGAATTATTTTATATCTTCTGGCTCTGCGTTCCTCAGCTAGGAATTGAGATAAAAAATCGACGGTTTCGGTGGAACTCGACTTCGGTGAAAGTCGGACGCCGAGAGAAGTGTATTTGAGCTAAAAATTACAATCGGACCATCCGCACAATCCGCAATCAGTCGGATTGGGATGAAGTCCCTGAAACCCAGAGAATTGGCATTCTGTCATGAAAATTGAGAAGTTGATCGTACCCTTGACCATCCTGGCTTGTACGGGTGGTACCCTGTTGTTCGCCAATGCCGTGATTCGCGAATTTGCTCCTCCTCGTACCGCTGTTATCGACATCAAAAAGGTGTTCGATGCTTACGAAAAGAAAAAGGTTCTCGAGGGAGATCTGTTAAAAGAAGCAGCAGCTGCACAGGAAAAGCTGAAAAATCTTCAAACTCGACTCAAAAATGTTGAGGATGAACTCAAAGTCACTCAGCAAGGAACGGATGATTACGAGAAACTCATCCTGAAGCGAACGGAGATTCAGTTAGAAGCGAGTAAGCTCCAGCGTGAAAAGCTTAAAGAGTTCGAAGATAAGCATAAAAAAGCGGTCGGTGCGATTCGTGAAGAAATCATCTCCGAGATTGAACGTTATGCCACGGCACATCAGCTGGATCTCGTCCTCGAGAATACTTTCAGTGCCGACGGTACGGGAGCTCCAAACTCTCCCAGCCTGTCTTGGCCCATCGTTCACTACGTAAAGCCTGAAATTAATATTTCTGAGGAGATAATTAAAATTTTAAACTCACGCTATAAAAAAGTACCTCGTTGATCTCACACTCAGAGTAAATTGAAATGGCGTTTCAGAAAACGATAGGAGAAGAGGCGCATCTTCACGGCATCGGTCTTCACACGGGTGAAGAAGTTGAAGTGATTTTGCGCCCGGCGGAAGAAGATCAGGGCATCGTGTTCGTGAGGACCGATTTGCCGGATGAGCCCGAGATTCCGATGGGGGTCGGAAATATCGGGAACCAACCGCAAAGAACCACTCTAGAGCTGGATGGAGCAGAAGTTCATACGGTTGAACATCTGCTTTCCTGCCTTTGTGTCTTGGGAATTCAGAATCTCCAAATCCGCATCAGTGGGCCTGAGCTCCCCGGCTACGACGGGAGCGCACTCCCGTTTTACGAAGCTATCAAGAAGGCTGGTGTCGTTGAGCAAACCAAAAAAGCTCGCGAAGTTTCCCTCCGAGAGCCCCTCGCCATCACCGATGGGGCTACCAGTCTCATCGCTCTCCGGCCTCCGGGAGGAACGGGTTTAACTATTTCTTATACCTTAGATTACGATTCTCCTTACCTCCAGCCTCAGTACCTCGAGCTAGAGATCAACGAAGAGACCTTCGAGCGAGAGATCGCTCCGGCTCGGACCTTCGTCTTGGAAGAGCAGGTGCCAGCTCTCAAGGCCATGGGCCTGGGGAAGGGCGCTAACCCTCAGAATACATTGGTTTTAGGTCGAGATGGCATCCTTGGAAACGAACTCCGATACAAGGACGAATTCGTTCGCCACAAGATTCTTGATTTGATCGGGGATCTCTACCTCACGGGCTACAATATCAATGCACGCCTCTTGGGAACCAAGAGTGGGCACGGATTAAATGCCCAAATGGCCCGATTAATCGTAGAAAGTACTGCCAGAGATCGGGAGATTGAAGATATCCTATTGCAAGCGGACGAGGGATTGGATATCCGGCAGATCTCGAGGGTGATGCCGCATCGTTATCCCTTCTTGCTGGTGGATCGAGTACTCATGATCGATGCCGATCGTAAAGCCGTCGGCGTCAAAAACGTTTCGATCAACGAACCCTTCTTCCAAGGCCATTTCCCCGGCCAACCGGTGATGCCCGGAGTGTTACAATTGGAAGCGATGGCCCAGCTCGCCGGTTTGCTCTTACTACGAAAGCCTGAGAATGCCGATAAGCTCGCATTCTTGCTCTCGTTAGATCGAGTTAAGTTCAGAAAAACTGTCGTTCCTGGTGATCAGATGGTCTTGGAAGCTGAGACGAAGAAGTTTCGCAATAAGACCGCCCAAATGGCAGCAAAGGCTACGGTCGATGGTAAGATCGTCGCAGAGGCCTTGATCACTTTTATGATCGTTGATAAGTACTGAGTCTTTTATGTTGAAGCAAGCTCCTTCGGAGTTGCTTCAACCGCTTCGGCAAATCAATGATTTGCCTTCGCTCCGCTGAGCCGCGATTCTTCGAACCGCGACTCGCGGCCTGCTTGATCCCAAGTAGGCGCAGTTCCTATAAGAATAGGAACTGGAGTTTTTTATGTTGAAGCGAGCTCGTGGGGAGTTTGCTTTAGAAACGGGAAGTGCGATATGTTTTGGTCGACCCGAAAGCCACCGGAATTAGATTCACGTTTTGATCAAGTGTGGGTACATCCCACCGCCGAAATCGAGGAAGATGTGCGTATCGGCCCATTTTCAACGATCGGTCCTCACTGCAAGATCGGCGCGGGTTGTCACCTCCACAACAACGTGACCCTCGCTCAGAATGTCGAAATCGGTAAAGATAACGAGATCTATCCCAACACCGTCATCGGTGGGCTTCCCCAAGATAAAAAATACGCAGGTGAAGACACTCGCGTGATCATGGGAGATGGCAACATCATCCGCGAGAATGTGACCATCAACTCCGGAACTCTGATCGGGGATGGTTTAACAAAGCTGGGTAATAACAACTTGATCATGGCGAACTGCCATATTGCCCACGATTCGATTCTCGAAGATGAGATCACGATGGCGAACAATGTCTTATTGGGAGGCCATGTCAAGGTCGAGAGCTTTGCCAATTTTGGGGGATTAGCCGCCGTCCATCACTTTGTGACCGTAGGACAACATTCCTTTGTCGGGGGGATGACCCGAATTACCCAAGATGTGCCCCCTTTCATGCTGATGGAAGGAAATCCCAGTCGCGTTTGGGCGGTCAATCGAGTGGGGCTGAGAAGGCGAGGAGCCACCACTGAAATTCTCAATGCCCTGAAAATCGCTCACCGTCTCCTCTTTCGTTCCGGTAAAACCCGCTCCGAGACTCTGGAAGATCTCATACAAACCTTCCCAAATATTCAAGAAGTTCACATCCTGTGTAAATTCTTACGGGCGACTGAGCTCAGTAATCAGGGTCGAGCCCGTCAGCCTCTCTCCCACGAAGGCTGGTATAGCGGATCGAAAGATTCCGGTGATCCGGGCGATCATGGTGATCATTGATGCCATAAAACGCTTTATCTGTTACTCCAGGATTGGTATAAGCAAAGTAATTACATTGAGTTTTGGATAGGGTGAGGTCTCCTCACTAGGGACCCGAAGGTTCCGAGCATCAAGATCATCGAGAAAATCGAGAGCATGGAGGAAGCTTGAAAGTATTCAGCGGAATGCTTCCCTAAGCTTGCTATTTTTGGCCTAATCGGCCCGTTTCTAGGAGTTGTTTTGTTGGAAAAACGCGCACCCGACGCAGATAAGCCAATTCCGGTACTCGTCGTGGGGGTCGGTCATCTAGGGAAAGCTCACGCTCGCGTCTACAGCGAGCTGCCAGGCGCAGAGCTGGTGGGGGTCGTCGATAGCCTCCCCGGGAGAGCCAAAGAGATTGGTGATAGCCTGGGTGTCCCTTCATTCGAGAATCTAACCCCCGAGCTACTCGGATCGGTCGCTGCTGCCAGCGTCGTCACCCCAACTCGTTATCACCTCGATGTCGCTCGAGAGTTGATGGAATCCGGCGTTTCCGTTCTCGTCGAAAAGCCAATGGCATCGACGATCGATGAAGGAAAAGAGCTGATCTCCCTCGCAAAAACTCATGGATCCACCCTGCAAGTGGGGCACATCGAGCGCTTTAACCCGGTCGTCGTCGCGACCTACCCCTACATTCAAAATCCCGTCTTCATCGAATGTGACCGCATCTCGCCTTTCAGTTTCCGTTCGATGGATATCAGCGTGGTCATGGACTTGATGATCCACGATATCGACTTGGTGTTGAACCTGGTCAACGCACCCGTTGCGAGTGTGGATGCCGTCGGAGCCCGAGTATTATCGGATGCGGAAGATTTGGCCAATGCTCGCATCACTTTCGAAAATGGCTGCGTGGCGATGGTAAAAGCCAGCCGAGTCGCTATTCAAAGAAGCCGAAAGATGCGCATTTTCTGTGAGAATGCCTATATCTCCCTCGATTACATCGCCAAAACGGGCATGCGAATCAGCCTGAAAGACGGATTTGATCGATCTGCCATCGATTTTGAGAAAATGGCGAGTATGGAGCAAGCCCAGGGTGCTTTTCCTGTATTCACTCGCTACTTTGATATTCAACAGCTCAATATCCCCTCCGATGAGCCCCTAAAAACCGAACTCGACTCCTTCCTCGAAGCCGTGAGGACTGGGCGAGATCCCGTGGTTACGGGTGAGCATGGTCTCCAAGCCATCGAAATTGCTGTTAAGATCACCGAAGATATCCGCCGAAGTCAGGATGATTATCTCTCTCGGCGTCTGCGGTTTTTGGATCGACAAGAGGCGGAAACCCCTCCGGAATAAAGCGGCTAATAAATTAATTCACTTCTTTTGAAAAAAGCCCTTTTAGTCTCTTTCCATCAGCATATCCCTGTGATAATTTGACCTCCTTTAACAGTAGGGGACGGAGCCCATTTTAACGGTTCCAACCACGCAATCTTTAAACCTTAAAGTTCCCCGCTGTATTTCATAAACCCTTTGAAAGGGCCAACTCCCTCTGGAGAGCCCCAAAAAACTGCTGAGCACGATCGGCAGAAGAAAGGAGCCCAAATTGGGTGCAATCAACATCAAAGAACTGGTTGAATCCGGTGTCCATTTCGGTCACAAGGCCAGTCGTTGGCATCCGAAGATGTCCCCTTACATTTTCGGGAAAAGAAATCAGATTCACATCATCGATCTCCGTCAAACCGTACGCGGGATCTTGAGAGCTTGTAACTTCCTCAATCGCCTCGCCGCAAGTAACCGAGAAGTGATCTTCGTCGGAACCAAGCGACAAGCGAAAGCTCTCGTTCAAGAAGAAGCACAAAGAAGCGGCCAACACTTCGTATCCGAGCGTTGGTTGGGTGGAACTCTCACCAATAATCACACCATCCGTGAACGACTCAAGAGATTGATCGAGCTCGAAGGCTTAGAGCAGTCGGGAGAAATCGAGTCTTACAGTAAAAAGAGAGTTTCAGCTTTACGCCGTGAGCGCCGAAAGATTCACCGTAACCTTTCTGGTATCCGTAATATGAAACAGATGCCCGGTTGCTTGGTGGTCATCGACATCCGTCGTGAATACATCGCTGTTCGCGAAGCTCGTAAACTGGGCATTCCAGTTATCGGTCTCGTCGATACGGATTGTGATCCCAACGAAGTGGATGTCGCCATCCCTTGTAACGATGACGCCTTCAGAGCCATCCAAGTGATTCTTCGTCATCTCACGGACTCGATTATCGCGGGTCGAGATAAAGCCGTCGAAGAACGCAAGGTTGCTGAAAAGGCCTCGAAGGATTCGAAGTAAGAAGCAATAAAGAATAGGGCTTCTGAGAAACACACTCTCTGTAATTAATAAAAGGAAATAAATCATGGGTGTCGATGCGAAAACTGTCGCTAAGCTCCGTGCGGATACGGGCGCCGGCATGATGGAATGTAAAAAAGCCCTCACTGAAAGTGATGGGGACCTCGAAAAGGCAAAAGAGATTTTGCGTAAAAAAGGTGTCGAGGTTGCAGCTAAAAAAGCGGGTCGTTCAACTTCGAATGGTTGGATCGGTTCTTATATCCACCACAACGGTCAAATCGGGGTGATGGTCGAACTCAACTGTGAAACCGACTTCGTCGCTAAGGGTGAAGTTTTCCAAGGTCTCATCAAAGACCTCGCGATGCATATCGCGATGACCGATCCTGTCGGTAAGTCTAAAGATGACATCGATCCTGAAGTCGTCGAAAAGGAACGCAAGATTCTCTCTGAGATGGTTCCTGAAGGTAAGCCGGCTGAAATCGTAGATAAGATCGTCGAAGGAAAGCTCAATAGCTTCTTCAAGGAACGCTGCCTCTTAGAGCAGGGTTTTGTAAAGGAGCCTAAGATCACAGTTCAAGAGCACATCAACTCCGTGATCCAGAAGACCGGAGAGAACATCTCCGTCGGCAGCTTCGCCCGGTTCCAAATCGGCGGCGGAGACGACGAGTAATCAAATTCTTCCAGGGTGTAGTCCTCAAGACTACACCCTTTTTTTAATCTAAAGTTTCAAGTGAACCGAAGTTCTCGTTTAGAGTTGATTTCGAAATAGCTGATCCCAAAATGAAACGACGCTATCTTCTTAAGTTATCTGGTGAGGCTCTGACGGAACAAGGTTGGGGTATCGGTGGAGCTCGAGTCCATATGGTGGCTGAGCAAATCGCCAAGGCGATGCAAGATCCTGATCTCAGTGTCGCCCTCGTGGTGGGGGGAGGAAACTTTCTCCGCGGTCATGAACTCTCTGAACAAGGGGTCGAGAGAGTGACGGCTGACTACATGGGAATGTTGGCGACTATCATCAATGGCTTGGGCATGCAGTCCGCCTTAGAAAAACAGGGGATTGAAACTCGCGTTCTCTCTGCGATCAACGTCGATGACGTCTGCGAGCCCTTTATCAGGAGGCGAGCGATTCGCCACTTGGAAAAAGGCCGAGCGGTGATTTTCGTCGGAGGAACGGGCAACCCTTATTTTTCTACCGACAGTGCGGCTGCACTAAGAGCAGTCGAGATCGGTGCTGATCGAGTGCTCAAGGCGACAAAAGTGAAGGGTATTTATTCAGATGACCCGGAAAAAAATCCGGATGCTGAGTTTTTAGAGCAAGTTTCCTTCACTGAAGTTTTGCAGAAAGATTTACGGGTGATGGACTCTACGGCGATCAGTCTTTGCCGAGAGAACAATTTACCGATTGTCGTTTTCAATATGATCGAAGAGGGCAATATCGAATCCGCTCTCCGAGGGGATCAAATTGGTACCTTAGTGAAACGGTAAAGGTTATGGATTACGACACCATTCTTCTCGAAACCGAAGAGCGCATGGAGAAAGCCCTCGATGTTTTGGGAGACAAATATCGTGGGATGAGAACCGGGAGAGCCAATCCTGGCTTGATCGAAAATATTCAGGTCGATTATTACGGTTCATCAACTCCCTTGAAGCAACTCTCCAATATTTCGGCTCCTGAACCCGACCAACTCGTGATCAAGCCCTTCGATGCGAGTGCCCTGGGTGAGATCGAAAAGGCGATTCAGCGTTCAGACGTGGGTATTCACCCCTCAAACGATGGGAAAATTATTCGACTCAAGGTTCCGCCGTTGAGCGAAGAGCGCCGTAAACAGCTCGTTTCTCGCGCCAAGGAAGTCGCAGAAGAAACCCGAGTTGCCATTCGAAATATTCGCCGGGATGCCAACAAGCAAGCCGATCAGCTTCAGAAAGACAAAGAGATCTCTGAAGACGAGCAAAAATCTCTCAAAGAAGAGATTCAAGAGCTGACCAAGAAGCACGAAAAGAAGGTCGACGATACTCTGAAAACCAAAAGCGATGAGTTGACCGACTTCTGATACGAATTTCAAAAAGACTCAGAGAAAGTCTTTCGTTCTCGGCCAGAATTTGCTAAAAGATTTGCCAAGAAATAAATAACGAGGATTCATTGAGTACTCGGTTATATTAATCAGAGTAATTCAATAAGTATTCTGTGGGAGCATAGCCCAGTCGGCAGAGCAACGGCCTTTTAAGCCGTGGGTCCTAGGTTCGAGTCCTAGTGCTCTCACCATCAAAAAAGCTGCGGCGTTAGCCGCAGCTTTTTTTCGTTTTTGATGGGTCGCAGCTGTCGCTGCGACTTCGTGCAGGCAAGCCGAAGGCTTGCGCACTCCTAAAGGTCGTAATGATGGTCACCGCTATCGGCGGCTCCATCGTGCAAGCAAGCCTACAGCTTGCGCACTCCCTAAAGGGGGCACGCTTTTTTTTAATGCTTTTTAATTTTTGTCGTTATCCCTTGTAGTCCGCACGTTCTACGTGCGGCCCTCCTTGGTATCGATAGTTCATTTTAAAAACTAACTTCAAAACTTGATCGGGTCACCTTAGTTGTCGTCCCGCTCCGCGGGGCGTCTCCTGATTCGCGTCTTCCTCTTCAAAGTTTCTTCACTCATCCTACGCTCGGGCCATCCACTCCCTTTAAAACTCTCTTCTTTGAATGGTTTGGTCATTCATGCTCATTCATTCTTTTCCCACTCGAAATCATTAACTAATTCTCACTCTCTCCGGCTGGAAGGTCGAGCCTACTACTAGGCCGAACCCATCTATTTAATTCTATTGTCGGTTCGAAGAATGCCCGCACGCAGTGCGTGCGGACTACTTTCTTTTCGGCTATCATGACGGCTCGCTCCCACGATTCCGTTAAACCAACAATATCGAGAAGGTCCCATGCCCACGATCGCCATCTTAGGAACTTTCGACACCAAAGGTGAGGAACACGCATTCGTCGCTGAAGTCCTCAAACGAAGAGGGCATCAAGTTCTGCTCATCGATGTGGGTACGGGGGCTCCCTCCACGATTCAGCCCGATGTTTCACGCGAGCAAGTTGCTGAGATCGCAGGGATGGATCTCCATGCCGCACTCCATCAACAAGATCGCGGTGCTTCGGTCGAGTTCATGTCTCAAGCTGCACCTTTAGTTTTAGTTCACTTCTTCAATGAAAAGAAGATCGATGGAGTCATCTCCTTAGGAGGTGGTGGAGGCACAGCGATCGCCACTGCCGGTATGCGGGCCCTGCCGTTCGGCTTCCCAAGAGTGATGGTTTCGACCTTAGCGAGTGGAAATATTCAGCATTATGTAGGGGTTCAAGATATCACCATGATCCCCAGCGTTGTCGACATCGCCGGAATCAATCGCATCAGTCGAGAGGTATTCACTCGCGCCGCGGGAGCCATCGCAGGAATGGTGGAAGAAGAAATCTCTCAAGAAGCCCTCCGCCCTGTTATAGCCGCGAGTCAATTTGGAAATACCACCGATTGTGTCGGTATGGCTCGTGATCAGTTGGAGCGAAAGGATTATGAAGTACTGGTCTTTCACGCCACCGGAACGGGTGGAAGGACGATGGAGGCCTTAATCGAAGCTCGAAAAATTTATGGTGTCCTGGATATCACCACGACTGAATGGGCGGATGAACTCGTCGGGGGAGTTTTAACGGCAGGGCCGACTCGCTTAGAAGCAGCCGCGCGAACGGGAACCCCTTCAGTTGTTGTTCCGGGCTGTTTAGACATGGTGAACTTTCACGCTCCCGAAACTGTTCCCGAAAAATTTAATGGAAGGTTGTTCTACAAGCACAACCCTCAAGTGACTTTGATGCGAACAACTCCGGAAGAATGCGAGCAACTGGGGAAAATCTTAGCCGAAAAGTTGAATGCTTCTAAAGGACCCGTAGCCGTTCTGTTACCCCTTAAGGGCATCAGTGTGATCAGTTGTGAGGGGCAAGCCTTTTATGATCCCGGGGCTGATCAAGCCTTATTCGCTTCTCTGAGATCGAATCTCGCTGACCGGATCGAAATTATTGAGTTAGAAGAGGAGATCAATTCTCCTGTATTCGCCGAAGCATGTGTCAATAAGCTATTAGCACTCATGAAGTGAAAGGTTGGGGTGTGAATGCAGAATAAAAAGAAACCTCCTTCAACTGTCAATCGGATGACGCGAAGAACTGCATTGGGACTGACTGCTAGCGCTCTTGCGGGTTGTGTCGGATTGGATATCCCTCATAATTCTTTAGAAGAGTTGAATTCAGAGAGACCTCTCGATGTTTTTGTGTTGGATAATAATGAGGGTGAGATAAATAAGTTTTTAAATCACTACAAGAAATATCTACACATTATAAAACCAGCTAACAGTTTTCCTGGGTTTTCCCATTGCCTCGTTCACTCCGAACGTTTGAGCACGTTATCTGATTATGAAAAAAAGCTCGTTGAATCTGCAGAAGGGATTTTTGTTTACGAGCCCGAACGATCTAAGTATCAAGCTTCAAGCTTGCTCGCCAGTGATCAGATGAATCAGCTTGAGCTTCTGTTTTCTGAAGCTCCTTCCAGAGTCCATTGGAGTGGTTTACTCAGAGATCAGCATTCGATGATGAGAGTGATTAAACTGGTGCGTGAAGATCTTCTGTTCGGAGAGCTGGAGTATGGCACATTATCTCTTTCAAGCCATCCCAATCAGCGTTTTGTATTCGAGGATTTGGTTTGGATCGATTTGATGAATAGTCTTGTGGGGGAGGCGCCACTTCGGGTTGAATTCGATATTGAAAAGGATGAAAATTCTCTGATGCTCATTTATCCCGATTCCACCTGGATAGGGATTGAGGAAGAAGCTGAGCTGGGTAACGAATTCATCTCTTTTCTGGGGACTTCATTCGCAAAACTTTCGAGGGAAGGTCTATTTAAATTAATTCTTGATCCCCGCCATTTTGAGAGAATTGGCCCCGAGAATGAATTTGATTTCTCTGCTCACACTTCCTTTCGGCGTTTTTTAAAGAGCGCATTCCGTCCTAAGCTCTTACCCGCCATCGCTCACTGG
Organism: Planctomycetota bacterium; assembly: GCA_028280485.1. Classification (GTDB taxonomy): domain Bacteria; phylum Planctomycetota; class UBA8108; order UBA8108; family JACQVS01; genus JANQLS01. The sequence goes on along the minus strand of JANQLS010000084.1, from coordinate 26,128 downwards.
GGACACTTTCGGGAAGCATGGAAAACTCAGCAAGCCATCGTTAAGGCAGCAACCGAAAAAAGAACGGTTTATTTGAACTGAGAGAGTTCTGTCAAAGTTGATCGAAAAGCCCCTTTTTAATTTCCAGGCCCGCCTGCAAGATCAAACGATCCGAAAAGTACTCATCGTACGACCGGGTCGAGTTGGGGATGTTTTAACCATCACTCCCTTAATGAGAAAATTTCACGAGGCCTATCCCCACGTTGAGATCCATCTTTGGACTTCCGATTATGCTTTGCCGATCATTCAAGACCACCCCTTATTAAAAGATCGGATATTAGTTTCGAAACATCGTCCTTCTCGTTGGAAGCGTTGGATTGAAGATCGGAGGATGGTGAAGCAAGTGAACGCCCTTCAACCCGACATGGCTATATTGCTCTCCCAGCGAAAAAGTGATCGGAAGGTGCTTCAACGGTCGATGATTCCTCATGTCTTCATTCCTGAAAGAAGTTCATGGGATGAAGCCTCTGCTAAAGAAAACGTTGTGCAGGGATTTATCGAAGCCCTCAAGCCGCTGGGGATGCAAGGAAGGGCAGGAGACTTAGAACTCTATTATCGTGACGATCAAATCATGCCCGTTCAACGGGCCTTCGCTCAAGCTCAAGTGGATCTTGGGCAACCTTTTGCCATCATTCATCCGGGTTGTTTTCAGTTACACCGAAAGACGATCCTGAGCACTTCGATGCGAAGACTGTGGCCATCATCTTATTTTGAATCTCTCGCTAAAAAACTACAAGAAGAGTTAAATTTACCCATCGTTTTGTCTGGGCACGGAGAAAGTGAAGAACAGCTGATCGAAGGATTTTTAAAACGCCTTCCGGGTCCGACGGTCGATGGTCGATTGTTGGATCTCCAAGCATTAAGCGCTTGTTTAGATCGCGCTTCCCTTCTGGTGACGTTGGATACGGGGCCTCTTCATATGGGAGCAGCGCTCAAAACTCCCACGGTGGCTTTGTTCGGGCCCAGCTCGCCTCGATCTACAGGTCCGTGGGGGAGTGGAGTTCACAAGGTTTTATATCGCGGAATCGAGTGCAGTCCTTGTCGGGGAAAGAGTATTCCATGCCGGGAGAATGTTTGTTTAACGGGAATTTCGGTAGAGGAGGTCTTTGAGGCTTGCAGAGACGTGTTAGCCCATGAGGTGACTTAAAAATCATTTAGTAAGCCCCGAGCGTAAGCGACGGGATCTCTTAGAATTTAAAGACTGGCTCAATAAGGTGCTCTCGCCCAATTGACTTTCATTTTCCCCTCAACACTTCCCGTCGCTTACGCTCCGGGCTAGTTAACTTTTAAGCCAGCGCTCTTTAAACAAACCCGAAAATTCCTTAAGCGTCGGCATAATCAAATCAGCTTGAGATCGATCTTGAGGAGGGGTATTCCCCGCTTCTACCGCCCAACAGATACACCCAGCCGCTTTGGCGGCTTCGATTCCCTTTTGGGCGTCCTCTAAGACTAAGCAGTTCTCGGGAGGAGTTTCTAATTTTTGAGCTGCGGTGAGATAAACTTCCGGATGGGGTTTACCTTCTTTAACATCGTCTCCCGTGATGACGGAATCAAAGTCACTGTGAAGAGAAAACTTTTCAATCACTGCTTGAATGTAGAGGTTCGTCCCTGAAGACGCGATGGCCGTTCTAAGGTTTTGGTCACGACAAAACTGAATAGAATTTTCCATGCCCGGAAGAGCCTCTAAATTTTTTTTGATGAGATCGACGAATATGGCTTCACGTTCGTGGAAGAAAGAATCGAAATTGACGTTGAGAGAGAAGTGGTCGATTAAAATTTCAAGAATATCGACGATCCGTCTTCCGATGAGCTGTTTATGAAGGTGGCCTGGAAGCTCAAACTTTAGGCCGTGATTTTCAAAGAGGGACTTCCAGGCTTGAAAGTGAATTTTATCCGAATCGACCATCAGGTCATCGAGGTCGTAGATCACCGCTTGAATCATAATGGATTAAACTTTTGATAAAGAGTACAGAGTGAAGAGTTTAATTTTGAAGCAAAAAGTTACCAGGTTCGCGGAGGATTAGCTACTGAAGAAGAATCGGTATTTTTAAGTTTTTCTGATACAGTCTAAAAACTAATTTTTTGACTCCTCATTGCTTTAATCATGAGCTTGAGTGGATAATTGAATGAATGAGCTTCCCACGGATAACTGAGGGGGAAACATTGAACGCAGAGGCTCAATTTTTTAGCTTTTATTGAAAACTCAATGAGAACATCGAGGCGATGACCGAGCAGGATAAGAACTCCAATCAAGATGCTGAGAGTTCTGGGCAAAATTTAAGCCCTGCTGAGTCGGATGATGCGCCGACCATCCATTACACAGACTCCACTAAAAACTCTGAGGCCGGAGCCGCTCTCAGAGGGAACAGTGTTTTAAAAAGTGTGCAGGATCTCTTGCGAGATCAATCGGGAAGTTCATCGCTTTCAGATGCGCTCTCCGTTCCTTCCGATGATCAAACCGGAAAATACATCGTTGAGCGAGAGATCGGTCGAGGGGGAATGGGGCAAGTGTATCTTGCCTTTGATCGAGACCTTCGGCGTTCCATCGCCGTCAAAGTCCTCCAAGACAAGTTTCTTAAAGATCCCGATAAGCTCACTCGATTTTTAGAAGAAGCTCAAATTACGGGGCAATTGGAACACCCTGGAATTCCTCCGATCCACGAACTTTCTGTCAGCGACGATCAACAAGTTTTTTTCACCATGAAACTTTTAAAAGGACGAACGCTGAAGGAAATCCTTCGTGATCTGCATATCGGAGGACGCGACATCAAGAAAAAGTATTCACGTGCCCGTTTACTTCAAATTCTATTAGGGGTCTGCCACGCCATCCACTTTGCTCACGAAAAGGGAGTGATCCACCGCGATATCAAACCCGACAACATCATGTTGGGGGATTACGGTGAAGTGCAACTCATGGACTGGGGCTTGGCGAAAGTGATTTCCTCTTCGGGCGAATACACTCAGGAAGAAATCGATGAGGTGGAGCAAGTCGAAACGGTTCGATCAGAAGGGCATCTCGATACCATCGATAATACGATTCAGGGAACTCTCCTTTATATGGCCCCCGAACAAGCTCGTGGGGGAGCTGTTGATTTGCGAGCGGACATCTACGCTTTAGGAGCCACTCTCTATGAGATCCTCACTTTCCAACCGATCCGAAGTGGAGATTCGGTAGAAGATCTTTTAGAGGAAGCGAGAATGGGATTGGTGACACCCCCTCGAGATCGAGCACCCCGGTTAAAAATCCCGGAAGCACTCGACGAAATCTGTATGAACGCTCTGGAGTACCATCCCGATGATCGCTACGAGAGTGCCCTTGAGATGGCGGAAGCCATTCAAGTTTACTTAGATGGTACGGCGGAAGAACGTCGACGACGAGCTGAAGCCGGGCAATTGTTTGAAGAAGCACGGGGAGTGCTCCGCGAGCTCCACGAAGAACGCCAAGAAGAATTACGCCTCAAAGAACAAAACCATCAGTTAGAAGAAGAAGCCGGTGATTTCCCCAGTCGGGAGCACAAATCGCGATTACGAGAATTGCGGACTCTCATTGAAGAAGCAAGCTTGCAAGCCGCACGGCTCTACACGAGAGCTCAAACCTTGTTGTCGTCGGCGATTGCTAACGATGCGGATCACGGCCCGGCGAGAAGAGCCTTAGGAGAACTTTACCTCGAACGTTTTCATCAAGCTGAGAAAGAACGCAATCCCAGCGATGCTATTTTCTACCAGGGCCTGATCGAACAGATCAACGATGGGTCCTTCGATCGAATACTCCGAGGTCACGGATCCCTCCTACTTAAGTCAGAGCCTTCAGGGGCGACATTTAAGCTCTCACTCTTAGGTGAATCGGAGGGCGTTTTCGTTCCTAAAGATGTGGTTAAATCTTCAGAAGGTCAATTGGAAGCTCTCGATCTTCCTATGGGATCTTATTTGGTAGAGATTCAAAAAGAGGGTTATTTAAAGACGAACTATCCCACTGAAATCACCCGAAACGCCAAAGTCGAAAGTACGGTACAGCTCTTACCAGAAGGAGTGTTGCCCGAAGGATTCGTCCATATCCCTGAAGGCGAATTCATTCAGTTCGGTGACCCGAATGTCATCTCTACTTTTTCGGCAACGAATACCGTTATTGTTCCCGACTTTGCTATCAATGTGTATCCCATCACTTGTGGCGAGTATCTCAACTTCTTAAATGATCTCCACGGCGATAACCCAGAAGAGGCCAAATTAAGAAGCCCGCGGCAATCCCATGAAAGTGGGTTTTGGTGGGAGAGTTCGGAGGAAGGCTTTAAAATTCCACCGTCAGATAGCTCTTATCCTTGGTCGGCTAACTTACCTGTCTTTGGTATCTCCTTTGAAGATGCTCAGAGCTACGCCCGCTGGTGGAGTCAAAAGATGGGAGGCGTTTTTGACCTTCCCCAGGAAGAAGAATGGGAAAAAGCAGCGAAGGGAGTCGATGGCCGATTTTTTAGTTGGGGAAATCACTTTGACAACGAGTATGCTAACAACTTCCACGCCCGCCAAGGTCGAATCGGGGTCGTTGAAATCGACGAGTATCCCATCGATCGTTCGCCTTATGGAGTTCACGGCATGGTGGGTAACGTAGCTGATTGGTGCTATTTTTCGGGACGACCTCCCGAAGAAACCGTTGCTGTTCGCGGAGGAAACTGGGCGATCAGTGGTGATCCTTGCCGCTTGGCGACGCGAAGAAGTACTACTCATACTTACGTCTCCGACCGAATCGGCTTTCGGTTGGTCTACCGTTTAGAAGATCAAAAGAAATCGAAGTCATGATTGAATCGACCGGGCGAATTACGCTTGAAATCATCCAAGAGATGAAGCAAGAGGGGAACGACGGCCTCGATGCTTTCATTCAACGCTACGGGCCTAGGTTACTCGTATTTATTCGCTATAAGATCGGTAGGAATTTACTGTCGAGGGTCGAACCAGAAGATGTTCTTCAAGATTTTTGTATGAGCTTGCTCAACAATCGGGATCGCTTTTTAGATAAGGTCGATGACCGTGGGGTACACAAAGCAGCTTTTCAAATGTTGGAAGGTCGAATCAAGGATCTCTATGAGTTCCATTTTAAGACTCAGAAACGAGACGCAAAGTTAGAGGTCCGGGGCGGAGGATCAAGTGATGATTCGGGAAAGGGATTCACTCTCAGCAATCTGCCCGGGGCGGGGAGCTCTATGACGCAAAAGATTGAAATGCAAGATGAGTACAAGACCTTGCTTTCATTCTTAGATCGGCTCGGCGAAGACTCCAAGCGATTATTTGTTTTAAAATACGTTCAAGAGCTCACCAATCAAGAGATCGCGACTGAATTAGATGTTTCGGTGAGTACGGTGAAGAGGATGAACCAAGAATTGACTTCGAATTTACAGGCTTTGAGGAAAGCGCGTTGAAAAATTAATTCAACTCTATTTAAAGCGCTTTTATTACTTATTGAAAGGTTTATGTTATCCCTCGCTAAAGCTTCGGGCTTGAGGGGCGGTGATTACAATTTTAGAAATGTGATGCTCACAATTGTCACCTCAGTCAACGCTTTCACTTTTATGTGAACCATCGCCTTCCAAGCCCGAAGCTTTAGCGAGGGATCTATGTAGCGTAAATCACCTTAAAAAATATAGACACACCCATCTGAACTTTTATGAAGCCGAGTTTCCTTCAATGCCGGTTTACTTAACTATCTCCACACTCGGTCGAATCCACCGTTTGGTCCAAACCAAAATCCAAGTACGGATTCGGAGGGGGAGGACCGTTTAAGAAGAGGAATTCCAATAAGGAAACGATATCGGTGAGGTCAATTTCGGTCTGCCCTTCAAGAGTGGTTGAGTCATTGAAATTGAGAGCATCAATACAAGGAATTTCAAAATCATCCGGCCCTCCACCGAAGAGATGGAAGATGATCGGGAATGCATCTGCCAGATTGATCACTTGATCAGAATTGGTATCTCCGCGTCTAAAGCCTTGAATAAAATCGCTCACCCTAATTCCTAAATTGGAATGAATCGAAATCGATCGAGCTCGGGGAGAATCCACGGAACTTAAATTGATTTGAGTGATCACTTCGATTCCATTAGGGCTGACATTAAACGGAGCTAAATCTTCAGGAGCCAATCCATCAATTTTGATGGTGAAGGGGTGAGAATTAAAGTCCCCTTCAGTATTTCCGTAATCCACCGTCAGTTGAACGACATGTGAATCATCCCAGGCTCCGGTTGAATGATCTAAGGTAAGAGAGGGAGTATTCGGAAAGGTCGCTGTGAGTAAACAAATTTGTCCTTGGTCGAATGCATCCGTCGAGGCGACTAAGACGGCATTACGGTCAGAGTTAAAATCAAAATCGTGAACGATGGAATCTCCTAAAGCAGAAAGATCAATTCCAGCTTCACTCTCACCGAAAGTATGACTTTGGTCGGGGAAGACTCTCGAAGTGAAATCAAAAATTTGCCCGATCGAATTCTCTTGAGTTCCTAAGCCGACTAAGAATTTTCGAATATCCCCCTGCTCCGATCGAATGGATAATCCATTCACGCGATTGAGTTGACGATTTGGAAACAATCCTTGAGGCCCACCTAAAAGCTGAGCTGCTACTACTTCAGGGCCTGAATAACCGATGAGGCAATCCACCCCGGGACCGATTAAGGCGGGGGAGCGGGCATGCTGTAAAGTGTAGAAGATGCCTTCCCTAACGACTAAGCCACTGTAGTCATAGAGTTCTAAATCATCGCGCATCAGCCCCGGAGCATCGGCTAATTCGATGGGATCTCCGATCAGAGTTTCTGAGAGGTAATTGAAGGTATAAATCTGGCCTTCTTCAGTTAACAGAAATGCCCTTGAATTTGGGTTGTCGGGATCGAAAGCGCAACCGGTAACCAATGTGGAGTCGAAAGGATCATTGGGAAGTTCGATGGTTTCGTCGATCGTGAAGGACTGATCTGCATTCGCGGGAACCGTGACTAAGTTCAAGAGTCCTGATTCTTGAAGGATCAATGCCGAGCTTCCATCGCTTGAGAAGCTGACAGCCGTTGGGGTTAATCCGAAAGGAAGGTCGAGTAGGCAGACTTCGGGATTACCTTGGTCGCCGACGACGACCAAGAATTCTTCGAAATCTGAAACTTGGGATGGCGGGAGTCCCTTTTGATTTTTGCCGTCGAGTTTATTTTTACCTTCATCTCCACGGCAGTCATCGATGCCTCGTACTTGATAAAGGTAGACTCCACCCGGAAGGTTTTCATCCGTAAAGCAAAGCGTGTCGACTCCGCAACTCTCTCCATCGCCATCTAAGAGAACTCCATCGCGATAGACTTCGATCGAGCAATAGCGAAAGGGGCTTTGCCATTGAAGCTCGACATCAAAGCCTGTCGTTTCGCCGGTCAGATTGATGACCGGGGGAATTCGTGTAAGGACTAAAGTGGAATCGAATGGGTTTTCACCACTCTGTAGTTCTCCCAAATTGGTGTAAGTATCATCGTCGGCATCCCCTGATGGGTCGGTGATGCTGGCCGTCGAGTACCCTGTTGCATCATGGGGAAGAGTCGTCAATTGAGTGACACCTCTTTCTTTAGTCGCCGAACCTTTTTCTGAATTGACCAGGATGACTCCATCGTCACCCTCAACCGTAACCGCTACGAGTCCATCACCACAAAGACTGATTTTTGATGCTAAGCCCTCACGTCCATCAATCTTTTCAATGAGCTCTAAATCGAGTAGATCTAAACGAAAGGTTCTCACTCCACGAGCATCGAGACAGAGGATCTCCGTATCGACGGCAACATAAACAGAATCATCGTGGGCGACCGCTAAACCTCCTCCAGGATTGAGAGTTCTTCTCCAAATTAAATCTCCAGTTGCAGAAACTTTGGCGAGATCTGTACTCGTTCGAAAGTACAAAGATCCACTGGGTGAAAGTGCGAACTCAAAATTAGGGCTGCGGGGTAAATCATCCAAAGGAACGATAAATTGATATAAGAGTTCGAGTTCAAAGCTAAGCTTGAAAATTTGTATTTCACCTGCAGTACTTACGGCGGCCCATACCTGGTCAGAGGCATCGATTTGTAGATGTGTTTCGAGGCTTTGAGTCGGTAATCTTCTGAACGGTGGTAAGGCTTCTTTTCCATCCTTATCGACTGCGTAGACAATGTTGTTTCGGGCGATAAAGGCGCGATCCTTTTTCGCGACTAAAGATTGAAACGACCCTTCGCCGGGAAGTCTTTGAGGTTCGAGGAGTTCATTGAAAAGCAAGCTCGAAACTCTTCTGATCGATTCACCATCGATGAACCAAGTCGTATTCAATTCGTCTCTAAAGAGACCGCCGGGAGTTCTCGATAGATTTTGAAATCTCCCTAAGTTGCCATCTTTGTGAACCTGTTGAATTCGAGTGACATTACGTTCTTCATCGAAGAGAACAAATAGATTTGCAGGAGGATATTTGATGGTGTTGTTCTGTAGTGGTTGGTAGCGATAAATATCTCTTAAAGAATTACTATCGACGATTCCGGGTGAAGTAAGACGATTCGACTCTGAAGAAAACGCGATTCTAGTTCCTGCACTATCGATTGAACACGGCCATACTGTAGATCTTGAAGATGAGCCTGTGCTCAAGCGATCCCGGGGAGAGATACTGACAAGAGAGGTCTTTCGGCCGGATTGAGTATGGAGGTAAACATCCGGTCCTCTCAGGGTGTCTCGCGAACTTAACGACGATTCCGTTTCGAAGGTAATATGATTTCCATCGGCCGAGATTTCTCCTAATCGGCTGTTGGCATCGGCGGGAACTCCGAATGAGTCTTGGCTGACCAAAATGGTCGTTCCTCTTTGCAAATTTCGAACGTAGACTCGGCGAATGCCATCCGCCTGAATGCCTTCGAAGGCCACATGAGTACCATCCGAAGAAATTCTGGGTCGAAAACTACCATTAGCAAACGGGGCATCCGATTCATCCAAGCCTACCAATTCAAAGGTGTCCGCTGAATTGTCGTAAAGAATTACATCGGAGTTTTCATTGTCGTCGTTGAGAAAGAATAGCTTTGAAAGCGTTTCAAAGACCACAAAGCTTCCATCGGAATCGATATCAGGCCAAGCGATGTCAGCTTCTAATTCTAGGAAATTTCCCGCCCTGTCTCGGGGCAAGGGAAGTTTCAATCGATTCGAATCGATGTCTAAGATGTAGAGATGAAAGAACTCGAAAGGATCCTGAGCCCCGACTACGGCAGGTAGTAGGTTGCTAGCTTTCGAACAAAACACAACCCAATTACCGTCGCCCGAGATTTCTGGTTGTTCACTCGGGCCGTTGGCAGATCTGACTCTCCCGGATCTGGCTAAGGAGATTAAGGTGAGAGCGCCGGTATTCGTGTCCTTTAAAAAGACGTCAGGTTCGTTATTCCCATCGAGGTCGACCAAATTCGTCGCATCACTGGTGAAGACAACCTGAGTTCCATCGCCGGAGAGGGAAGGCTGATAGCTCGCTCGGTTCCCTTTGGAATTATTACTGGAGACACTGATGAGTTCTAGTCCCGATCGAGATCGGAGGTAAATATCTAACGTTTCGTCGGTGTCGCTGCTTAATAGATTGCTACCTTCGGATTGGAAGGCAGCGGTTTCACCAGAGGCATCTAGGCGGACGTATTCTGATGGTCCGTCTGAAAGAATGAGATCGCCATCTCTTGTTTCGCTTGAGCTTAGAAGAGTCTGGTCGGGGACCGGCTCCGTGGCTTCAAGCGTGAACGATAGTAGGCAAATCGTCAGCAGTGCTTGAAGCAGCCGAATTTGGATATTCGTTGGGAGTCGGTTCATCGTGTTGAAAGCCGCTAGTATGTCGGCGGACTTTCTCCTTTATTGGTGGTTTTGTACTCAAAAACAGGACCTCTATCTCAATGGGGGGAGCTGGAGACAGAGTGGCTCAGCCCATCGGTAGATTCCTATGGATTTTTGAAATTAATTGAAGATTAAGAGTGACCCAGTTGAGTACGCCCAGGGAACCTTCGGCCGCTAAACGTTTCCCGTAAAGATTCATGCCTCAATTTAAGAGAAGGCTATTTCTGAGACCCTGATTCGAGGGTTCACGGTGAATCAGGCGGGCTTTATGGGGGCTTAAATCTTTAACTTCAAACCTGTTAAACCCGTTAACATCGATAAACCTTCGGACCAATTCAAATTATATCAGTCAGAATGGGGGCGATGAAGCATGCATTGAGTCATTCGCAAGTTCTTTAAATTTAAAGAGATATGGGTTTGCTTAATAAAAAAATGAAAAGAAGATTGAAACCGGTTCACGATTTAGGTATTAACATTGCTCAAATGATTTGAGCTTCGGTTCGGATACAGGCTAGAGATCGAAGCAGTAATCAAATCATGTATACCGGTTCTAAGTGTTTACCTTAAGCCGGGATAGTCCTACAAAAGGATTCAACTTCGGAAGCTGTTTTTTCGAGACACCTTCCATTAAATCCTTCTGTAGCACTAAAAGTTCAGCTGAAACCCCTTCAGCGACTTGAAGCAGAGAATACCAATGGCCCCATCGTCTAGCCTGGCCTAGGACACAAGGTTTTCATCCTTGTAACAGGGGTTCGAATCCCCTTGGGGTCATTCTTTTTTTCTTCGTATTCTCTCCCTCCCCACAATAGCTCTCCCATTTTAAATTTAAATTCCAGGTTCTTAGGTCTTAAAAAGTGCCCACTCCTGCCTACGAAACCGGGATTAGGTCCTTTAACGCGATCTACTTTGAGGTGTGACCACATTAATTTTTTTTCACCTCCCTCTGATGCCACGACCCTACAAATCTACATTGTTTGTAGGGGGGTCCCTCGTGGGCGCCTGTTTCCCGGGCATAAGTGAACAGTTTTAAAAGATTGCGTCGACCCAGGAATTGGGCAGGCGCATGCCCTGCCTCTACAGGTGAGATTTTTAAAATCTAACAACCCGATTTTTCTCGCGTTCCCTCCGACAGGTCCCGATAAAGATAATAGATCATTCATTATCTTTCTAGGAGGTTCCCCGTGGAAACCAGTTACCGAGGATTGGACTACTTTGACGTCGATGCCCTCTTAAGCGATGAAGAGCGGCTGATTCGTGATACCGTTCGGAAGTTTGTCGAAGATCGAGTCCTTCCCAACATCGCTAAAAACTTTGAAGAAAACACCTTCCCTCAAGACCTCGTCCCCGAGATCGCGGCATTGGGATTATTGGGTGCTTCCATCGAAGGCTATGAATGCGCTGGGGTCAGCCCGATTGCTTATGGACTCATCCTGCAAGAACTCGAGCGTGGGGATTCTGGGATTCGTAGTTTCGTTTCGGTTCAGGGATCCTTGGCGATGTACGCCATCTATGCTTTTGGATCAGAAGAGCAAAAGCAAAAGTGGTTACCGGGTATGGCCCAGGGGAAAAAGATTGGTTGCTTCGGTCTCACTGAACCCGATCACGGATCGAATCCCTCTGGGATGATCACTCGTGTTCAACGCGATGGTGATGATTACATTTTGAGTGGCAACAAGATGTGGATCACGAATGGATCGATTGCGGATGTCGCAGTGGTCTGGGCAAAAGATGGGGAAGTGATCAGGGGATTTCTAGTTGAGAAAGATGACCCTGGATTCACGACAACCCTCCAAAAAGATAAGTGGAGTCTCCGCGCTTCGATCACTTCGCAGCTTCACTTTGATGAGGTGCGCTTACCCAAAGATCGTTTGTTACCATCGGTTGAGGGCTTAAAAGGCCCTTTGTCTTGTTTGAATCAAGCGAGGTTTGGAATTTCGTGGGGAGCGGTGGGAGCTGCGATGGCTTGTTATCACGAAGCCTTAACTTACTCAACGTCGCGGATTCAGTTTGGTAAACCGATCGCCAGCTTTCAACTGATTCAAGAACGCTTAGCCGATATGGTGGGTGAGATCACTCAAGGACAACTCTTGGCGCTTCGATTGGGTCAGATCAAATCCCAGGGGGAAGTGCGCCCGCAACAAATCTCTTTGGCTAAGCGAAATAATGTCGCCATGGCATTGAAGGTTGCGCGATCGGCGAGAGAGTTACTCGGTGCCAACGGAGTCACGCACGAGTACTGTGTCGGCCGACACATGGCGAACTTAGAATCGGTCCTTACCTACGAAGGAACCCATCAAATACACACCCTCGTCATCGGCCATGACGTCACCGGCATTCCAGCCTATAGCTAAGCCAATTTATCAACAACGCGCTCAATCGCTTCCAGGGCAAAAGCGATATCTGCTTCCTTGATCGTAAGCGCCGGTCGGAACCGTACCGAGATCTCCCCGCAAGGCAAGATGAGGAGATGCTCCTTCGTTGCCTCTTTCAAGAAAGTCGAACGCAATTCGCTCGACTCCATATCAAAGGCGCAAAAGAGTCCTTTCCCTCGTACATTTGAAATCAGTTCTGGGTGAGCGCTCGAAATGGCTCGCAAGCCATCCTGGAGAATTTTGCCGAGGCTCAAGGCACGGTCGACAAGGGATTCTTCTTCGATCGTTTTGAGAATCCACTCACACCTCACCATATCGACCAGACTTCCACCCCAGGTCGAATTGATACGGCTCGACATCTCGAAGACGTGGTCTTGAACTTCTTCCACCCGTTGACCCACCATGATTCCACAGACTTGGGCTTTCTTCCCGAAGCAAACGATATCCGGGCGTACTCCGTAGTGCTCGTACGCCCAAAACTTTCCGGTTAATCCGAAACCGGTTTGGACTTCGTCAAAAATCAGCAGAGCATCGTGGCGATCAGCGAGAGTTCTCAGTGTCGCAAAGAATTGAGGCCTGAAGTGATTGTCACCCCCTTCACCTTGAATCGGTTCGATCAAGATTCCGGCGATGTCGTGGTTGTTGCGCTTGAAACACTCTTCCATCGCGACCAATGCCAGGCGCTCTTGTTCTTCAACTCGCGAAACTTCACCGGGCTCCAATGGAAATTGGATCTTCGGATTCTCGATTCGTGGCCAATCGAACTTAGGAAAGAAGTCCGTCTTGACGGGATCCGTATTCGTTACGGAAAGGGTGTAGCCTGATCGGCCGTGAAAGGCTTCTTTAAAGTGAAGGATCTGAGTACCCAAAGGTGAACGACCCGCAGCCAAGTTCTTACGAACCTTCCAGTCGAAGGCGGTCTTCATCGCGTTCTCAACCGCGAGGGCTCCACCCTCCACAAAGAACAAGTGGGGGAAGTCCGGTCCGGCAGCTTGGGTACCAAAGATCTCTACGAATCGAGCGTACTCTTCGGTGTAAGCATCGCTATTCGATGGTTTGTGAGTCGCGGCTTTTAAAATCTGTCCCTTGAATGTATTGGAGTTAAATACGGGATGATTGAAGCCCAGAGGGAGGCTAGCGAAGAATGAGAATAAATCGAGATACTTTTCGCCATCACGAGCATCGACGATCCAACTTCCTTGGCTGGCTTCCATGTCAAAAACCAAAGGGAAGCCATCGGTCAAGATGTACTGGCTGAGCGTCTCGTGCACTTGTGACTGATGGGGGGATTGGATCTGGGTAGACATCCTCAACTCCTTGCTTTTTCGGAGTGCTCATTCGGATTTCGATCGGGAGAGACGATCCGAATAAAGATTTTTAAGTTCTCTTCTTTTTTGTGCTTAGGCTCAATCCACCTAGGCTTATATAAGTTAGTTTAGCCTCTGATTTTGAATCTCGCCAACTCTCTAAGCCTCCCGGCTGCGATCGAGAACCTGAAAATAGAATGAGAAATTAGAAAACTATTAGGATTTGTTTTGAAAAGAACGGGGAGATAAAGCGTCTTATTACTGAAGGTTCTACGAGTTAGGTCATTTCAGGGTCATCCCAACACCATCGCGACATAAATTCCATCGAGTTATCGGACTCGATGATGTTCATAGGAACTCGAAATTCTTCGCTCTAAGCGGAATTTATGGAGTATAGTAGTCGTCTGAAAACCTGACATATTTTTTGAGAAGCACTTCCCATTAAGACCTCCAAATTGGTGGGTCCAGCCCAGAGACATTGGGTTTTGATCTCTGAGCGAGTTTTTATAAATGGCTTTAATTAATTGTGTTAGGGCTATCTGGGTTTTGCAAGGTTCCAACTTTTAAATTCATTAGTCAACATGAAGGCGCTTCCGGAGCCTCCACGGCTTCGCATCCTTAAACCGTACGAGCTTGCGGGTACTGAATTCGACCTCGAGATGGGCACCACGTCTATCGGTCGTCAAAAAAGCAACCATGTCGTTCTTCAAGACGCTTTGGTTTCGCGAATTCATGCCCAGATCCATTACGACGCTCAGGCGGCCATCATCGAGGACCTCGGGGGCAAAAACCCAATCCGACTCAACGGTGAGCATATCCAATCGCAAGCCCTGAGGCACGGCGATCACATCGTGATCGGTCAGACCGAACTTGAATACCACGATCCTACCGCCACCCCAACCCACTCTCTCAAGGTCATTCGCGATAGCCACGCAACCAAGCATGACAGTACCTTCGAGGAAGACGGGGGCAATATATCGCTCGACGCTCAAACCGTTGCTTTTGAACGCCCCGATCTTACCCAGCCCACAGTGGCCGAAAAAGAGTACGGTCGGCTTTCTCGGCTCTATCGATTCAGTGAGGAGCTGATGAGTTGTGAAGAGCCCGATGATGTGTTCGAGCTGCTCCTCTCAACGGCAACACAAGAAATCGAAGCCGAACGTGGTTTTATTGGTTTAGCTCGCTCGGGGGGAGACGTCGAGGGAGATGACACTCTACTCAGTCTCACCGTTGTTCGCTTTTGGGACCCCATTCGGGGGGATAAAGCCCAATCCATCGAGATGAGTGAAACGATTTTCAATCACATCACTCGTCAACGTCGAGCTGTCTTGGTTCAAGATCTTCCTCACCGCCAAGATTTTGGGATGAGCGTCGTCGATCTTCAAATTCGCTCGTTCATCTGCGCGCCCTTGGTCCACGGGAATCATTTTATCGGCCTCGTCTATGTCGACACTCGAAACCAACGGGATGAATTTGACCGCAGCGACCTCGAGTTCGTGAGTTCGCTCGCAAGATTAGCGGCCCTTGCGCTTCAAAACTTTGAAAACCAAACTCGTCTTCAGCGTGAAAATGAGCGTTTACGCTCACTTTCTTCTTCTGAAGGTGAAGTCAAAGTTATCGGAGATGACGCCAAACTGCAGCAGATCTTCTCCATTATCGAGAAAGTGGCTCCCCGAGATACGTCCGTTTTAGTCGCCGGAGAAAATGGTACCGGAAAAGAACTTATTGCTCGGGCGATTCACAACCGATCTACAAGAAAGGACGAAGCGTTTATCGCGGTAAACTGTGGAGCGATCCCTCCGACCCTGGTCGAGAGTGAGCTCTTCGGTCACGAGAAGGGCGCGTTCACCGGAGCTGATCAGAGGACCCTCGGGAAATTTGAGATGGCGAACGGCGGAACTCTCTTCTTGGACGAAGTGGGAGACATGCCCTTAGACATGCAGGTGAAAATCCTGCGGGCTCTTCAAGAACGCAAGTTTTACCGGGTAGGCGGAAAGTCCGAAGTGGAGGTTGATATCCGGGTGATCTCGGCGACCAACCAGGATCTACAAAAGCTGATCGAAGAAGGCAAATTTCGTGAAGATTTGTTCTTTCGCTTGGCGGTGGTCACACTCGATGTTCCTCCCTTGAGGGAACGAGGTGAAGATGTCATCACGATCGCCAAGCACTTCCTCAATGGTTATAGCAACCAGGAAGTGAAGATCACGAAACCCGCCAGGGAGTGCTTACTCAAGTACCACTGGCCAGGAAACATTCGTGAGCTTCGCAATGTTCTTGAGCAAGCTTTGATTCTGGGGGATGGCAAGAAGATCAAGCCTCAAGACCTCCCTCCAAATATTTCGAAATCTTCCCGAGGGAAGTTGAACTTCACCTTGAAGTCGTTGTTCGAGGTGGAAAAGCAGTACATCTATCGCGTATTGGAGGAGACCGGAGGAAACAAGGCGCAAGCAGCGAATATCCTCGGCATCGCGAGAGAAACTTTGTATCAAAAGTTGAAGCAATACGATTCGGATTGATCTTCAGGTTTTGATACTCGAAGGCTCTCGCGATTCCAGGTCCTGCGAGCCTTAGAGTTTTCATTTTAAGACTCACCCCTCCCTATCTGTTTCCATACGAATTCCATACGAGAAGTGAAGAGTCGGCTATGGAGATTGAAAGCATCCTTGGGCGCATCCACGACCGTGGGCTCGCAGAGTTCCAAGAGCAAAAGAGCATCCGCTCCTTCGAAGGATTTCTCAAAGACTTTCTAGAGCACCCCCAGCTCTACTTGAGAACGGCTCCCCAATACCTACTCGACATGTTCGATCACTACGGGAAGCGTCCCGCTAGCCGAATCGGGCAGGATGCACCTCGTTTTCGAGTTTTTGATTCTGAAGTGAGTGGAACGACTCTCATAGGGCAAGAGCGAGTCCAAAACGAGTTTTACTCCTTTCTTTCCGGCTTTGCCAAAAAGGATCGCGCCGAGAAGATGGTTTTGCTTCACGGGCCGAATGGTTCGGGAAAGACCAGCTTTGTCGAATGTCTCGTCGGCGCTATGGAGAAATACAGTCAGACCCGCGAAGGGACGCTCGTTCGCTTCAATTGGATTTTCTCTGAAAACACTGAGAGACTGAGTATCGGATTTGATTCTTCCGAAGAAGAAACCGACGAAGATACTCTCGCCTTAATACCTGAAAAAGATATATCTGCCCGAGTCCCTTGTGAGATGAACGATTCACCCTTCTTCTTGATTCCAAAAGAATTGAGGAAGGAGATTTTGGCCGATGTGATCAAGCAGAAGAGAGCTGAGGGAGATTCCTCTGAATGGGAAAACAACTTAGCTTACTTTCTCGAAGGAGATCTTTGTCCGAAGTGTCGGAAGATCTATGATGCTTTACTCGCAGCGAACCAGGGTGACTGGCGGGCAGTCATGCGACACATTCAGGTGGAGCGTTACTACATTTCAAAAAGATATCGAGTGGGAGCGGTGACCATCGAACCCCAGGGTAATATCGATGCCACAACCCGCCCAATTCAAAACGAGCGCAATTGGAACCTCCCTACGGTGATGCGAACGTTGAATCTCTACGAGCCCGTCGGCGATATCATCGATGCCAACAATGGGATCTTAGAGTATGGAGATTTCCTTAAACGAAATCCCGAGGCTAATAAATACTTACTCACCACTTGTGAACGAGGAACGGTGAGCTTGCCTCACTTCATGGCTTACTTGAACTTAGTGATCATCGGTACGACGAACGAAAAACAACTCTCCATGTTCAAACGTTCACCCGATTTTTCGAGTTTCAAAGGGCGGATGGAATTGATTGCCTTTCCTTATCTCTTGAAGACCTCGAAAGAACTCGAACTTTACGAGCGGCATTTAGAGTTGTTTTCTCGCGATCGTCACATCACGCCACACACGGCTGAAATTGCAGCCACTTGGGCGGTGTTGACTCGTTTGAAGAAACCCAATCCAAAAAATTATAAAGGTAAAATTTCGGCATTAGTTTCCAAGTTGAGTCCCTTGGAGAAAGCACAGTTTTACGACACGGGTGAACCTCCGACTGACCTAAAAGAAGCAGACAAAAAAATTCTTCGTTCAAACCTCGTCCAAGTGCGAACAGAGCATGAAGATGCCGAAGAGGAGTTCGAAGGTCTGTGGGGGCCTGAGTACGAAGGACGTCGAGGAGCATCACCGCGAGAGATTATGACTGCTTTGGGATTGGCGGCAGAAAATCGAAGGTACAAATGTTTAACTCCGATGGCGGTTTTCGAGACTCTCGCCGAAATTGGACGAGATACGAGCGTCTACGATTACCTTCGACTCAAGCCGGATAGTGGCTACCACGACTATGAAGGATTTATTGAGGAGGTGAAGAAAGAATACGTTCGTACGGCGAGTGAAGAGGTTTATATCTCGATCGGCCTCGTGGAGGAAGCCGAGTACGATCGCGTTTTTCTCGAATACTTCCGCCATGTCAAAGCCTTCGACAGTGGTGAAAAAATCTTCAACAAAGCAACGAACAGTTACGACGGGCCTAACTTCGACCTCATGGAGAGCGTCGAGAAGTTGGTTGAAATCAAAGACAAGCCAAAAGAGTTCCGTTCCAATGTCATGACGCGAATCGCAGCTTGGAGCTTGGATAATCCCAAGAAAGAGATCGACTATCACAAGCTCTTCCCGCGAATTCTCGAAGCCTTGAGGCAAAATTTCTTTAAAGAACGCCGGCGACGGTTACAGTTGATCGAGAACGATATCCTCAAGCACGGTACTGAAGATTTCGACGCTCTTCAGCCGTCTGAAAAAGAGCAGGTGGAGTCGGTTCTCGCTCGAATGGAAGCCAATTATGGGTATTGCCAGCACTGCGCCAAGGATGTGATCGGCTTTGTCCTATCACAATCAAGTTGAAACTTTTCCCCCGAAAGACTTAGAATCAAATCTTACAATCAGCTCGATGATTCTTTCCCGCGTCCCGATGAGCCCATCAGTAAAATCCTGGTGAACTCCTCATGAGCCTTTTTATGAACCTGGCTTCAGCTGAACTTGAATCAGGTCAAAGTAGAATTTAATGATGCAAAAAACTTTAGCTGACCGACTCGGTGGAATTCAGTGGTGGCAAGTTCTCTCTGCGGGACTATTACTCGCGGGCACCCTCTCTGGGTTCACCCTTTCTGGATGTGCTAATCCCAATGAGTTATCCGCTCTTCGCGCGGCAAATGAAGCCAATCAAGCGGGATTCGATGAGTCGGTTCGGGCTGGAAACCAGAGACGAAATGCCGATCGAGTGATTCGATACGATGATATGCCAGAGTGGGAAAAATTTCAGGAAGCCTTAAGCCAAGTTCCTCTTGGAAAAGGAACGGTCGTGGTTGCTTATCCCATGCGGCTAATCGACCCAGATGAAAATCAGCTCGACACCGTAGATCGTATGCTTAAAAGAAGGGGCTTTTCTAGGGTGATTCAGCATTTGATCATGACTCAGCGGATTCTGATTCTTAGAGAATAGAATTGTTTCTCCGCACTTAAGTTTTTAGTACAATATTTTCAAAGTGGTTTGAGTCATCGGGCAATACTTAGCTCACAATATCAGCTGACAACTCCAGGTGGTAAGACTGAGTGGTCACACCGGGGGACAGTCACCGCCATCTATCCACTTTTTGCGATCCCTGTTTGGGATTTCACTCAAAATTTATCCTTAATTCATTCATACAGAGACAGTACTCATCTCAGGTCCATCGAGTTTGTCCTGTAGGTGGCTCGTCTCCTACGCTCAACTGCACTGAGTCTGAGGATCCCTCAGAAGCTCTTTATCTTTCCCTATAGAAAGTTTTTTAGCGTGAATAAAAGCCCTAAAACTCCCGACATTAAAACCACGATTTCCCGCTTCGATTCCGTTGTTCGCCGTGGAGATCCCGCTGAAATGGCCGTCGGGTGGGGGCAGTTAAAATCCAGATTAGACGAGATTTTGAATTCACATAAAGCTCCGTTTTTAAATCAAGGAGCCCAGCTTCCCCAAATCCTCATCGCTACCCCGGAGGTGGTCTCTCTACCAGAGAACATGGGAAACCTCTCCAATATGATCAAAACTGGGGATGGTGGTGGTTTAGCCGATATCTCAGCGACGGTGGTGGCTGAACTCTATCGACAAGGTGTGAACGTTCACGTCGTTCTTCCTCACTATAAGCGCCTTTTTGAAACTCAAGGGAAGGTCTCAGAGGAGCGTTATCGGGCGATGATTCGGGGAGTTTTGGAGCAAGACCGGATCCACTTCGTCAATGATGTGCTCTTCGAGCGGGCCAAGCGGGTTTACGACGAAAGTAGCCCCTTAGATCGATTGAATCTAAGAAAGGCTATCGCCTTCATGCGAGGGAGTATTTACGGCCTCTTCCCGAAGATTTCGAGTGAGAACTCCGATGTAGTGATCCACTGTAACGATTGGATGACGGGTTTGCTTCCAGCGGCTGCCAAGAAATGGGGAATTAAAAGCCTCTTCACTTTCCACAATATTTTTACTGAGTTCGTTACCCCTGAACTCAGTCACAAGCTTGGAATCGACATCGAGCCCTTCCAAGAGCATCTCTACTTTAAATTTCACCCCGATTCCTTCAAAGATGGAGCCACTCACTACTCCAAAAATCAGGTCGATTTATTAACTTCAGGATTATTTGCTTCCGATCGAATCAACACGGTGAGCCCCACGTTTTTGAGAGAGATCGTCAGGGGGGATTTTGAAGATATTCAGGGAGAGCGACTCATCCCTAAAAATCTTCGAAAAGTCATCCGGGCTCGGGACCGAGAGGGCCGTGCCTCTGGAATCATCAATGCTCCAACTGTTTTGGCGAATCCGCGAGTCGACGACCTCATCTACAAGAATTACACCGTCGATGATGTTCGAAAAGGGAAACAGAAGAACAAGCTTCAGTTCCAAAAGCAGGCCGGATTGAAACAAACTCGGCGAGATCCACTCTTCTTCTGGCCGCACCGATTGTCTTCTCCCCAAAAGGGGGCCGAACTCGTCATTGATATGATACCCGAAATTTTAAAACGTAAGCCTCGGGCTCAATTTGCAGTCGTCGCCAACGGGCAAGAAAATTTGAAGCAAGCCTTCATTCGATTAGAAAAGAAATTCCCTGAGCGAGTCAGCTACTGCGAATTCACTCGGGAGTTGAGTCAGTTGGGAAAAGCAGCGGCCGATTTCATCTTGTCACCTTCACTTTATGAACCCTGCGGAATTCCGCAGGTAGAAGGGCCTCGTTACGGAACATTACCCATTGTTCACCGGACTGGAGGATTGGCGGATACCGTTGAAGAGCTCGATGAGGAAACTGGAAATGGCTTCCTCTTTGAGGATTACACCTGGGAAGCCCTGATGGAAGCAACGCTTGCCGCATTAGAATTCTTCGAACAAGATGAGGCCCTTCGCATCGGAACACTCCAGCGGGTGATGCACGAGAGTACACAGAAGATCAACGCGAAGAATACGGTGAATCAATACATCGAACTCTATGAAGATATTCTGGGTAAGCCGGTGAGGTAGTATCAAAAGGAGCCAGCTTTTGATAATCAACGCTTTAAAATCTCGCGCCCAAATTCTGGCGAATTTGGATAGGACGTCAGCCCTTTGCCCCTCAGCACTATAAGAACATTTTTGCTACGAATCTGAACTTTCGTTCTTAATTTGTGGGCTCGAACTATTTTTTTTCGCGCGTTCCCTCTCAGCTTTTCTTTCCGCTATTTTCCGCTCTCGTTCCTCGAATATTTCCTCACCGAGAGGGACTCCATCATCTCCAGAGGGATCCCATCCCACTAAGCCCGCAACTAAGTCAAAAATCTCGCCGAAGTTTATATAGATTCCACCGTCGACGAAAAAGAGCCAAATTTCTCCTCCCACCCGCCAAGGAATAGCAACTGGATCAGCCAGAGTATTATGTTCGTACATGAATCTTTGGAGTGCGAAAGGGCTCAATCCGAAAAAAGACGCGGAGACTCCTTTCGCTGCGGGCCCACCCACTTCGACGGCTCCAATTCCAAATGCGATATTCTCCGTGACGTAAGGATATTTTCGATAGCCTTTACCGAATGGATTCGATCGCGTCATCACCTTCCTGCCAAAGAACTCGGCTCCAGTGGCGGAGTAGCCGAGTCCCAACCAAAGGAAATCCGTTCCCTCAGCTTTAGCCCCGAAACCAAAACGAGTTCGTGCTCCACCTTTAACATCGATGATGTCCGTGACATCCTTCAATCGATCTTGGGTGTACGTGCAACTCGGTAAGACCAAAAATGCTAAGAGGATCGTGGTGATGGATTTTGACATTCTGAATCAACGTAAGGTCTTACTTAATGATCGGTGGATCGGCCCTCAATTTCCAAAGATGGCTTTCAAGAAACCCCAGCGGCTCTTTTGAGTGTCGGACTCTTCAGAGCTGGGTGCTTGATAAAGCTGATCGGGCATCCCTAATAAGATTTTCTCAATAATATGGTCGGGTTGAATCTCTTCGGCTTCGGCATGGTAATTCAATTGCATACGATGGCGAAGCGCGGGAAAGACCACCCGATGGATGTCTTCAACAGAAACTTCTTCACGTCCTTGAAGGAGTGCTCTCGCCTGGGATCCTTGAAGGATGCTCTGAATTGCCCTGGGGCCGGCTCCCCAGTTGATCCACTCTTGGATTAACGATTGACTGCTACTCTCTTCGGCTTCCGATGGCCGAGTCGATCGAATGATGCGCGTGGTATAGTCGATGAGGGAACTTGAAATGGGAATTCTTTTCACCAGTTGAATCGCTTGAAGCATCGCATCTCGATCCATCTGAGCCTGGATTTGACTTTCGTAGCCCGATGTCGTGAGTTCTACCACTTGAAACTCTTCATCGAAGTCGGGGTAATCGACATGAACTTCTAAAAGAAAGCGGTCGAGTTGAGTGACTGGAAGAGGGTAAGTACCTTCTTGTTCGATGGGATTTTGAGTGGCCAGGACAAAGAAGGGAGGTTCTAACTTATGGGTTTTCCCTCCGGCGGTCACTTGTCGTTCCTCCATCGCTTCCATCAGGGCCGCTTGGGTTTTAGGAGGAGTACGATTGATCTCATCGGCCAATAACAGATGGCAAAAGATAGGGCCCTTTAAAAATCGGAGTTCTCGGGATCCCGGCTCACTCCCTTGGCCGATGACCGTAGCGCCCGTGATGTCGTTGGGCATCAAGTCGGGGGTGAATTGAATTCTTTTAAAGTTAAGTGAGATCAAATCGGCCATCGTCGAAATTAATAAAGTTTTCGCTAAACCCGGTACTCCGACGAGCAAGCAGTGGCCTTGAGCTAATAAGGCAATCAGAAGTTCTTCGATGACTGCTTCTTGCCCGATGATTTTTTTTGATAATTCTTCTCGGATGCGATGGAGCTGTTGGCCGAATTGCTGAACCTGGTGGCGGTCTTGATCACTTAGTTTTGGAAGCTGGTTCATTCCATTTCCTTTGCTTCTTGCCAGAACTCTTCCATTCGTTCTAAAGAGAGTTGAGGGTTTTCGGGAAGGCCTCCCGCACGCTTTTCCAGGTGGTGGAACCGTCTGCGGAACTTTTGGTTTGCGAAGCGTAGAGCTTCCCCTGAATCAATATCGGTCTTTCGGGCGAGGTTCACGACTGAAAACAACAAGTCTCCGATTTCCTCTCTCAATTTTTCCTTAGATATCTTACCTTCCCCGAGGCAGGAGCGCACCTCTTCAAGTTCTTCTTCTACTTTTTCGAGGGCTCCTTCAGCTTTGGGCCAGTCAAATCCTACTTTTGCGGCTCGCTTACTGAGCTGTTGAGCCGATTCGAGGGCGGGTAAGCTGCGGGGGACCTTGTTTAATATGGACTCCATCTCCGAGCTCTGTACCTTCTTTTGTGCTTTTTCTTGAGCCTTGATTTCCTCCCAGCGATTGAGCACTCCATCGACGTCTCCGATAGTATCTTCTCCGAACACATGGGGATGTCGGCGAATGAGCTTTTCGCAAATTTCTAAGGCAACCTGTTGTAGATTGAATTTATTAGCTTCTTCTGCAATTCGTGAAGCCAGGAAAATATTCATTAATAAGTCGCCGAGTTCCTCTTGAACGTGGGAGTGGTCGTTCGCTTCTGTTGGATCCACTTGTTCGATGGCATCGACCACCTCCGCCGCTTCCTCTAAAAAATTGCGCTTCATACTGCTTAGGGTTTGCTTACGATCCCAGGGACAACCTTGAGGGCTTCTTAAAATTTCGACGATCGAAATCAGGCGATTCAATTCGCCAAGGGTGTCATTCCCGGGAGGGGGAGGAGTTGGTTTTGAAGTCATAGTTTTTATTGAATGGGGTTACGTTCAATTTAAGAATCGAAGGTGAACGTTTTTAAACTGATCTACCTGAGAACAAAATTTGAAGGCCTTGTGCTTTTCTTGAAAATTGAGCAACAAGACTCAGTCGGTTTTATAACAGGATCCGAAAAGAACAGTCTAAAAAATTTTGAAAGATCGAATTTTTCAGACCACTTATTTTCTCATTTTAAAATTGATCGTCACCTAAAAATTCATGAGCTCCAATTTTTTATTCATGATCT
Organism: Planctomycetota bacterium; assembly: GCA_028280485.1. Classification (GTDB taxonomy): domain Bacteria; phylum Planctomycetota; class UBA8108; order UBA8108; family JACQVS01; genus JANQLS01. The sequence continues at coordinate 2,040 of JANQLS010000084.1, read as the reverse complement.
AAGTCGATTGAATCAAGGTGGTTGATCGTCTTCAAATTTAAGTTCGCTTGAAAATATTTTGAACTCGAGTGGCGAGTCGAGTTCACGGTGTTAAAGTCCTCTTGTGCTCGACGAGTACGAACAACTCCATGGGTCTTGTAAGCGAGTTGTTCTCCTTCCAATCCTTTCCAATTAATCGATCCCAAATAAACGATCGATCCCTAATAAACGATAGAGGCCGGTTTCATCGACGTCGGTTTCTACTCCCTATTTTTTAGTTCTAAAGGAGGTGATGCCAAAGATTGAATTCAAAGTACGTACGCCCAGAAGAGAGAACGGTTTAATATTGTTTTGTCAGGAGTACTGACAATTCTCCTGTTCATAAAGGATCTAATTTTACCGGGGTTGGATTCGTTTTTTACGGGAGATAGGTTTCAACAAACAACTTCAGTCAGCCGAATGAAATGGCTTCAGGAATCTGTCGGAGAATGCGGATAAATCGGTGGAAGCTCTCCTCTGGGCGTTTTAAATCTCTACGCCTTTAGAAAAGAAGGTTGGAATTTAGTTATAGACACTAACAAGAAGAAGAGAGGAATTTAGTAAATGAAATTCATCAATAGAAATTTTTTAGAAGTTAAAAACTTGAACCGGAAAAAACAGGCGAGCAGGGGTGCGGTCACTGGATGGGTCGCCTTTTTGTTGATTTCGGGCATATTGATTTCTGGGGAGGCGTTTGGTGTTCCCAATTCTCGGAAAACGAGTAGCAAGATTAAACCAGTTGTTCAAAAGCTCGGTACATTCGTTCTTACTTACAGTCCTAAATCGTTATCCCCACCAAAGGGGGCAAAAAAGGTCACCCCGGCAACTGAACTTAAATGCTTGTTAGAATCCGTGGCAAAAATAAAAACCGATCGCCCATTAGAATATCGAAATCAAATAATTGTGGCCGGCGAGCATGCCGTAAAAATGGTTCAAGATAAAAAATCGTATTACTTCATCTTGGGGACTCCTCCTAAAAAGGCAGTGAATCAAAAACCTTCCAAGAGAAGGAAATCTACTGAAAAGAAATTGGAGGCTACAGGAAAAACCATGGGGCTCGCAGAGCGAGAGAAAAGTTCAGAGAAGATAAAGAGTACTAAAAAAAAGGATTCATCAAATCCGAAGACCCAAGAGGAGAAAACTAAAGGGCAATCTTGGTTAAAAGCTCGGGTGTTCTTCTCTGTTCCTAGAGCCGTCAAATCTAGCTCTAAAGTCACCTTTAAGTTGGAAGCTGTTTCGGGCGGTAAAAAGCTGAGGCTGATCGCTCAAGCTGGGAAAACTTTAGGTAAGGCCACCTTTAAAGTCCATCCTAAGGAAGTGAAATCGGCTAAGAAAAAGAGGAAGAGGAAATAATTAGTTCCAGTTATTCAACAGGACCTAATTATTATACTGAGCCCGAAATCATCGGTCTTCCATCCTTGGGTTCAGTACCAAGGCGGTAGAGGGATTTGTGTGAAGTGGGCTTGAGTGAAATGGGTAGGGGTGTAAAGTGACGGCTCGCCCACTTTGCCCTCTAGCGTACCGTCTTCAGCGTTTAGAAAAATTATAATAGATCGAGGATCGTGTAATTGATCCACGCTAAGCGTCCATAGATTTGAATGGGATTCAAACCCGGTTGAATCTTCCATATCCACTCCCAGGTTTCGTCTGCCAAGATGGTGTCATTTTTCTTCTCAGAATGAAGATCTTGAATGAGTGACGTATAAGCCTCCACGAGAGTGGGCTCAGCGGCTTGAGTGCCTTTTCCAGACCCGATGGCTGCGAGGGATTTCTGGCTAATATTGAGGCATGCATCTAGGATTTTGAGGAGTTTCTCTTCAGGGATCATATCGGATGCTTAAAATTTAGTTTTGCGGATTTAGAGACTAAAAATATTTTGTGCCTCAGCTTACAAATTCAAAACCTAGGGAGAAAGAGAATTTTTCTAATATGACGGTGTTGAGGTCTGGGTTTTTTAGCTTAGATCGTTAAAATCTTGTTCGTCTAATTAGTTTCTGTTGAATCTTGCTCCTTCGGAGGCAG
>JANQLS010000003.1 GCA_028280485.1 Planctomycetota bacterium | reverse complement strand
AGGCAGGATGGGACCGCCGAGAAGGAGTGTGAGGAAGAAGCGGCGGGACGCGGATTCCTCACGCGAGCGTTCAGCGAACTCCGAACTTGAGGATCATGCGGGTGGGACAGCGCTGACTCGCCTAAGGATCCGAACACTTAAAACCGATGTTAATTTAATTAGACCCGCGAACTAAAATTATTATTCCGCCCTTACAGGGCTCAATTCATTTTACATTCAAAAACCCAGGGCGACGCTTCGCTCTGCCCTGGGCTAAGCTATTGCGGGCTTTCAGCCCTTGGTGGGATTGTAGTCTTAAAATGAAATTCAATGCAAAGGCGATCAATACCCAATTACCACTATTACCAGTAATACATGGGGCTTTCTCGAAGTGGTAAAATTATTCAAGATTCACTACATCCAAAGAGAAAGGCCAACCACAAGGATTGGCGCGACGGAATTCAGTTCGAATTAAAAATCCTGAGTACTCTTCTTAGCGCCTTGAAATTCAATAATTGCCGACCCGCTCAATCCACCTTCAGAAGGTGAAAGCGAAAGCGATCCTGAGTTCAGGAAAGAAAGAGAATCTAAAAATTTCGCCCAATCGATCGAATTCTTTTCGTTCTTATCTTTCTCTTGCCCCAGAAGCTTCTTTAAGGCATCGGCTTGATTCGCCATCGTTTTCCCCATTTCAATCCAGGACTTTATATCTAGATTAACTTGAAGGTGTTTGGGGTTCTTAGCGTCTTTAATTAAGAAATGATCTTTTGCGTTTTGTTTTTTTGATTGGAGAGGGTCAAGGTTTGTGATCCATTGAGGCTTCTCTCCATCAAAAGCGACAATATAATTAGCTACACTGGCAAAATGAAGTTTCCCCGCCTTGCCTCCGGGAAAGTTGATCGAATAAACCCTAACGCCTTTGACCTCGGCTTCGGCGAGACTATAAAGTGCCTGAGGCTTTAAGGCTTTGGCCAGCTCTTCAACGGCTTTCTTGGCTTTATCAACCTTAGAACAACCCATAGTCAAAAGAACATCCGTTTCATCGTCGGAAGTACCTATGAGTGAAATGGGCCCATCAACCAACCTGAGAACATCGATACTCCTATTGACTTCGGGATTCTTCTTTTTGTAATCATTAAAGGCGTCTTGAATCGCTTCAGTTTCAACGGCATCTCCAGCGAGAATTTTAATGGCTTCCTCGATGAGAGCATTGATGCGAAATCCGGAAGATAGGATGATCGGCTTAGCCGGTTCGGAAAGAAGAGACTTTAAGCTCTTTAAGGCCTCAACTCCTTTGAACACATTGGCCAATCCACTTCTTTTATCTTTACTGGGTAAGACGACGCGAAATTGACTTTCAAGCTTCCCGTTTACTAAATTAGCTGAACCCGATAGAGAATCCAAAACGTTTAAGGACTTCACATAATGTTCAAGCTGATGCTTAAGTCGAGCTGCTTGGAGAGCCGTAGGGCTATCGTCCTCACCCGATCCGAGCACATCGATGACCTTTTGTAGTTCTTCAAAGTACTTTGACGGCGCGAGATAGAATTGGAGATGGCTTTGCTGATCAGCTTGAGCCCATTTTTTCTTTCCGACATCGGAGAGTAAGAAACTCTTTCCCCGACTGCGCCCCTCTAAAAGCTGAAGCGACTCTCGCACCAAAGCTCCACTGGTCGACAGAATAATGAGGTCGTCTTTGGTTGCCAAGCAAAGTTCGACATCGGGAGTACGGCGAGAACGAATCAAAACATTGACCTGTCCCCCGTGAGCGATCTCTTCAATTTGATAATCGTCTTCTAACGAGGCGATTGCATCGAAGATCTCCTGCAGAGTGCCTGATGCTTTTTTGCGTTGCTTAGGTTCGAGGCGAAAGAGCCCGATCAAATCTAATCGAGGGTACTGAAAACGAATTCCGATCCCAACTTCCGATTTGATAAAGTCGTTCCACGGAAGCTCACTCAGGAGTTCTTCGAATTCTTCAACATCTTCAGAAATCTCTTCAGGTGATTTCACACTCTGAGGATTCGTGACCATCTGAGTGAGAATCATTTTTAAAAGAGATGATTCTTTGAGGCCATCACCGAATTTCTCCAATCCGGCTCCCAACTCAGCCCAGCCTCCATCCCGTTGGGCGTGAAAATAGCCCAAACAAGATTCTGGAATACCAAAGCCCAGCTCGACCGTCTTCTGATCTGCCTTCACCTGAGGAGTAACGGCAAGTGAAATCAGAAAAATCCAAAGGGAACATGAGAGCGTAGGCTTTAGCAAATTCATCATGAGAAGATCCACTCTAGAATGGCTTTTTGACCGTGTAATCGGTTCTCTGCTTGTTGAAGTACAACTGAACGCGCGGAGTCTAAAACAGAATCGGAAACGACGACGTTCCGACGAACAGGAAGGCAATGCATGAAGAGGCCACGATTTGATTTCGACATCAGTTCAGAATCGACGATCCAATCCTTGTGCGCTTGACGCTGAGCTTCTTCTTGCTCTTTATCCTCGTAGGAAGACATGCCGCCCCAGGCCTTCGCATAAATGATATCGGCATCTTCAGCAGCCGCCAATCTATCATTGACAATTCGGAGTGATCCATCCGATTTCTTGGCGTGATTTTCAGCCATATCGAGAATTCCCGAGTGAATTTCAAACGCCGGAGGGTGAGCTAAAGTGACATCCATTCCCATCAGAGTCGAAGCGAGAAGAATCGAATTAGGAACAGCCATTGGGAGCGCTTTGGGATGGTAAGCCCAAGTGATCGTGATTTTCTTTTTAGAGAAAGTCTTTAGGAGCTCTTGGATCGTGATCAGATCGGCCATCGCTTGGCAGGGATGGTACATCGCTGATTCCATATTGAAGACCGGCGACTGTGAGTTCTCCATGAACGTTCGAATGGTTTGATCGAGGAGATCCTGGTCGCGGTCGACTCCCTGAGCGAAGGCGCGAATTCCGATGGCATCGAAATAACGAGAGAGGACTCCTACGGCTTCCCGTACGTGCTCCGACTTGTCTTGATCCATCACAGCGCCGAGTTCCGTCTCAAGCTTCCACAAGCTCTGAGCGTCGAGAGTTGAAACTCCGCAATTCATTTGTCGAAGCGCCACTTCGAAAGAGCAGCGAGTCCGTAATGAAGGATTTAAGAAGAGTAGACCCACTTGGCGGTTTTTTAAATCAACCAGATCTCGATTGGCTTTCAACTCGATGGCACGATTGACCAAAGATTGAACTTGTTCATAGTTAAATTCAGAAAGGTGATAAAAGTGCTTCATCTTTTGTTTGTCCGACGAAGTGAGTTACTGGCTTTTATCGAAGCCGAGTAACGAGGTTATGCATCGATTCCGGTTAGTAGGAACTTACTGTTTTATCGGTGATCCATTTCCGGAACTTAAGAGATCAGATTTCTTGAGTGATCTCTCCGAATGCTTTGAAAAATTCTTCCCACTCATTTTCTGAGACGGTTAAGGGAGGTAAAAGACGGAAAGTATCGGGCCGATAAGATGAACCGGCTAAAATCCCCTTTTCGCGTAAACGCTTGGTGATCTCTCGCGCTTCGATACTGACCTGAACTCCGATGAGATAGCCTTCGACTCGTACGTCCGTGATTAGGCCACCTCCCTGGTAAGATTTTAACTCCTGCTCAACCTTTTGCGACAAGGATTGAACACTTTCAAGGTGGCCTTCAGATTCTAATGTCTTAAACGTCGCGTCGACGCAAGCCATCGCTAAAGGTCCTCCCCCGAAAGTCGAGCCGTGATCCCCCGAAACGACAGTTTGCGAAATTTTCTCATTCGCAATTACGACTCCCACGGGGAATCCCCCACCGATACCCTTGGCACTGGTCACGAGATCGGGTTCCACCTGAATATCCTCGGCTTGCCCAAAAAACCATTTCCCGGTTCGCCCGGGCGCCGTTTGAACTTCGTCAAAGATGAGGGTGATTCCGTTGGCAGTTGAGTACTCTCGTAATTCTTTGTAGTACTCGGGAGTTGCCTTGAAGACCCCAGCCATGCTTTGAATGGGCTCTAAAATAATAGCTGCCGTATCTTCAGCCTTCAATGCCCGGATGGCATCCATATCCCCAAAGGGAACAAAGTCAGTGAGGTGATCTAAATTATCAGGGAAGTCACTTCTTAATTTATCTCGACCGCAAACACTCAAGGGCCCGATCGTCCTTCCATGAAAACTATCGTTCATAGAAATCACTCGTGATCGGCCCGTCGCTTTTCGAGCAATTTTGAGAGCAGTTTCATTGGCCTCGGCACCAGAATTACAAAAATAGACCTGCCTCATACTGGGATAGCTATGGGTCACAATTTGCTCTGCAGCACTGGCACGAGCCGGATGGTGGCAAACGTTCGAATAGAAGATTAATTCAGAGGCTTGCTTAGAAATCGCTTCGGTCAGTGCAGGATGACTGTGCCCTAAAACACAAACCGCGTGGCCACCGTAGAGATCTAAATAGCTTCTTCCATCCTGATCGAAGATACGAGATCCTTCACCTTTGATGAGTAAAAACGGAAACTTCGCGTAAGTCGGTAAAACGTACTTTTCTTCAGTTTGAATGGGTGAGAGGGAATCAGACATTTCAATTCTCGTTTTCTATTAATTCGAATTCTCTAATAATTTTTATCGCTATTTAATTTTATGAACAAATCAACTCGTTCGTCTCGGAGGGACATCAGACGAAGCCACCGGGCAGTTTTAAACCTGCGGTTTCTTCCAGTCCCAACATTTGATTGAGGTTTTGAATCGCTTGGCTCGCCGCTCCTTTGCCTAAGTTGTCTAAGGCGACGATAACAACAGAATTTCCTTCTACGCTATTGATCCCGATGAGAGTTTGGGGAGTGCCTTGAATCAATCTCAAATCGGGCGATCCGTCTTGAACATGAATCAGAGGTTCTTCTGAGTAGGCTTCATCATAAATCTCCGCCAACTCTTCCTTCGAGTAACCGGGGAGAAAAATTGTTGTGAAGATTCCACGAGCGATGGGACCTGACTGAGGAACGAAATCTAATTGAAGTTCTTGCGCTCCCAATCCATTCAGGAACGAGGTGACTTCTAATAGATGTTGATGATTGAGAATTTTATACGCTCTCAGATTGCTCGTTCGCTCAGGGTGATGAGTCGTCGGTTTAGGCACGTTTCCCGATCCTGAAGAACCGGTGATTCCAGTCGCCGCAACTCTTCCTTTTAGGCTTCCCTTCTTCGCCAAGGGAGACAAACCGACAACTAAGGAAGTCGCGAAACAGCCAGGATTCGCGACTCGAGTTGTCGCTTTCAATCGATCGCGTTGAAACTCAGTAAATCCGTAACAAAAAGATTCTAAAAGTTCAGGAGCCGCGTGTTCACGCCCATAGTACTTTTGATATCCCTCAAGGTCATTCGTTCTGAAGTCCCCGCCCATATCGATTACGCGTAGATCGGGATGCGTGTTAAGGATCTCAGGCATCACTTCTTGAGATTTGTTATGGGGAAGAGCAACAAAAACAGCACTTAATCCTTCGAGGTCGCTCAAACCGTCCTCTAAAGTTTGAAAGGTGAGGTCGTTGAATCCTAAAAGATTGGGTAGGACTGCATCGACTCTCAGGGAGACTTTTGAATTCGCGGTCACCCAGCGCACTCTGAGCTGAGGATGCACACTCAGGTAACGCAGTAGTTCAGCTCCGATATATCCGGACCCACCGATGACTCCGACTTCAAAAGTACTCATGATGATTGTCTCTTATGATTTTTTTAAATTGAGGTGATCCAAAACGAGTTGAGCTAACCGATCGGGCTCTAACCTCGCATTGATCGCGGGGAGCTGGAGTTGATTTTCAACAAACTCCACCCCAACCGGGGTATCCGTCGTCGGCCCCGAGATCCCATCGACCTCGATACCGTGCTCCGCTAAATACTTCACTCCCCCCCACACTCCCACCATGTCTTGTCCGCAAAGTAGATGGAAGCTTACGGAGTCACGAACGAAGGGATCTTCAAGAATCGCCATCACACCATAATCTCCGATGATGCCATCTCCGAGTTCGATGAAGATCACATCGGGATTTCCTTCACTTAAGTCACTCAAAACCGTTTGAGTCATCGACCTTAGGGCTTCGGCATCGAATCCCGCAGTGGTTGGAAGCCCGACGTCTAAAAAAGAAGTCGTCTTCGCCGCACCTTGATCTTCGAGTGAAATCAAATCTCTCCGGCAAGCAACCCCCGTCAATTTGCCTCCGTGAACCTTAAAGCCCTTCGCTTGAACTTGCTGAATCATCTGAGAACAAGCGAAAGTTTTCCCCGAATTCATACAAGTTCCCGAAACGAGAACGACGGGTGGCAAGTTTTCGGGCGGCTTTTCAACGATCGGAATAGCGCCGTCTGAGATATTGAGCGCCCGTCCGTCTCGAGTCACCACGCCTAGAAGTTCAATCGAAGCGGGAGGCCCGAAATCTCGATAGGGAGCCGAAGCGATCCCGATGACTCCCCCCAAATTTAGAAGCTGTAAGATATCGCCGACTCGAAGCGACTCCGGTACTTCTCCGCAAAAACCTCGAAGCGCTCGACGTGCGCCTAAGGCTCCAACGAGAATCTCCCCGGGTCGAATTGGAGCCAGTCGGCCATTCGCCAGCTCCACTTCGTTGTACACCCGCTTATCCGTGAGAATTCTTCCGGCGATCACCTGGCCACTCGCGGGAGTTAGACCCTGAGTTCGAATTTGAAGGTCGCGCTTCAGATTCAATCGGTAAGCCACAGAGGCGATCAAGTGAGCGTGAATATCTTGAAGCATCTCAGTCTTTTTCTGGACTCGCACCACGGTAAAGCTGAGAAGGAATTCCTGAGATCGTACTGAATCCCTGGACGTCCGTTCCGGTGAAGAGCGTGGGCATTTCACCGTAAACTCCACTGGCAGCATCCATCATCGAGTGAGGGCTCTTGACTCCGACTACTTCGAAACGTTCTTTCTCTAGTCGAATTCTCACCAGTCCGGTGACGCGATCTTGAGAGGAGGTAATCATCGCTTCGATATCTCTCATGATGGGATCGAAGACTTGGCCTTCGTGAAGCATCTTGCCGTAGAAGTCAGCCAGATGATCTTTCCAGAATCTTTGCCACTGAGTCGTTGTTATCTTCTCTAATTCTCGGTGCCCGTTGATGAGTACGGCGGCTGCAGCGGCGACAAAGGCGATACGCCCCTTGATTCCGACGACCGTGTCACCGATATGAATTCCACGTCCCACTCCGTATTTTCTACAGGCCAACTCAATTTTTTCGATGATCTCAATCGCCGGGACATCAGCGCCATTCAAAGAAACAGGCTCACCCTTATCGAAACCGATTTCTAAATACTCGCGACCTTCGACGGGAGATTCGCCTGCGGCTTGAGCGAAGACATCGTCAGGGATTTCAGCCCAAGGATCATGGGTTTCCCCTCCACCGATCGTGGCTCCCCAAAGGCCGGCATTGATGGAGTACTCTTTGACACTGGGATCGACTTCAACGCCTCGTTCTTTCAAGTACTCAAACTCTTCTTGCCGACTGAGCTTGAGGTCACGAATGGGAGTTAAGACCTTGATCCCCGGTACGAGTACTTGAAAAGCCACATCGAAACGGACCTGGTCATTCCCGGCTCCGGTTGAACCGTGGGCGATGGCATCAGCCGAAATTTCTTTAGCGACCTCAGCGACAATTTCAGCCTGAACAAGTCGTTCTGCGGAAACGGAGAGAGGGTAAACTCCTCCCCGAAGCACATTACCTTTGATCAAGTGACTGGCGTAACGATCGTAAACTTCTTGACGAGCATCGATTGTACGGTGCTCTAAAACACCCAGTTCTTTAGCACGATCCTCAATTTCCTTAACTTCTTGCTCACTGAACCCTCCGGTATCCCCGGTCACGGTCACGACATCGTAATCGTAGGTTTCTTTGAGGTAGGGCACACAGTAGGAAGTGTCGAGGCCGCCGGAGAAAGCGAGGACGACAATTTTCTTAGCTTGATTCATCGTTTTGGATCTCTTTTTTTCACTTTCAGTGAAATCCCATTATTTATTGAGAGGTAACATGAAGAGTGATTTGTTTAGCTGACAGTTTTATTTTTTACTGGCTGCGATCAGCCCGTTGATTCTTTTAATTTCCTCTTCGACTCGCTTCGGTGAAGTTCCCCCGATGACATCTTTATCTTTAACGGTCGCCTCCAAGGCGATGGCTGGGAACAAGTCTTCAGCGAATTCGCCTGAGATTTTTTGGTATTCCTCAAGGGGTAAGTTAGCGAGATCGGTTTGAAGTTCCTCACACTTTCTGACCGCCAGTCCAACGAGATCATGCGCCTCCCTAAAGGGAACTCCTTTGCGGGTTAAATAATCCGCCAGGGCGGTCGCATCGAGAAAGCCGCCTTGAAGAAGTTCAGCCGCACGATCAGGAACAACCTCCATCGTTTCAACCATGACCTTGAAGACCGGTAGGATGAGCTCCAATGTATCGATCGCATCGAAAACCGGCTCTTTATCTTCTTGAAGATCCTTGTTGTAAGTGAGAGGTAAACCTTTGAGAGTCGTGAGCAATCCCATCAGGTGGCCGACCAAACGGCCACATTTTCCGCGCGCGAGTTCAGCGGCGTCGGGATTCCGTTTTTGGGGAAGCATCGAGCTTCCCGTCGTCACCGTATCTTGAAGTTTAACGAGGCCAAACTCTGAAGAACACCAGAGGATAATATCTTCAGAAAAACGAGAAAGGTGAGTCGCTAAAAGACACGAGGCGTGAAGGTAATCCACCACGAAATCTCGATCACTGACTCCATCCATCGAATTGTGGGTAAGGTCACTGAACCCGAGTTCATCCCGCAGGAATTCTCGATCCATACCAAATTGGTTTCCCGCACAAGCGCCGCTTCCGAGAGGGCAAACATCTGCTTCTTCTCGGGCACGTTCGAAACGACGTCGGTCGCGCAAGAGCATCTCGGCGTAAGCCAATAAGTGATGAGAAAACAGCACGGGCTGAGCACGCTGCAGATGGGTATAGGCTGGAACCATCACACCCAATGATCGCTCGGCGGTTTTCACAACCGCTTCGATCAAGGTTTCGATCCCGTCGATGGTAGCATCGCAGGCTTTTCGCAAATAGAGACGAAGGTCCGTGGCGACTTGATCATTACGACTTCGCCCTGTATGAAGCTTTGCTCCAGTGGGACCTAAACGTTCGATCAGTCGAGCCTCGATATTCATATGGATATCTTCGAGCTCAATCGAAAATTGAAACTCGCCGGAACGAATTTCTTCTTCGATCTCTTTGAGCACCTTTTGAATCTCTTGGTTTTCTTGAGAATTCAATATGCCCGCTTTTTCCAAGGCCTTGGCCCACGCGATGCTGCCTTCGATGTCTTCTATGTACATCCTCTGATCGTAACCGATCGAAGCATTGAGGCGACTCATGGCCTCATCGAGGCCTTTTTCAAAACGTCCTTGTCGCATGGCGAATTCGTGCCACTTTGACGACCGTTGTTTTCAAAAGAAAATCAACCTTCGTCTAAGTAGGCCGCCTCCTCTTCTTCGTTGACGATCATAGTTCCTGAACCCTTTAAGGTGAAGACTTCATAAAGCAAGGCGTTTTCCGTCATCCCATTGATAATATGAGAGCGAGAAACTCCGCGAGAGACAGCGTCTAAAGCCGAAGTCAATTTGGGGCTCATACCGCCCCCGATTTTATTATCTTGAATCATCTCTCGTCCCTGCTCGACCGTCAGGTAAGAATAACGGCTCTTAGGATCCTTCACATCCTTGAGAACACCATCGACATTGGTGAGGACGAAGAGCTTTTCGGCTTTTAAATTTCCCGCGAGTTCACTGGCGATCGTATCGGCATTGATGTTGAAGACTTGACCATCTTCATCCGCCCCCAGCGAACTGATGACGGGGACGAATTGATTTTCCATCAAAATGGAGATCACCTTTGTGTCGACGGACTGGATGTCTCCCACATTTTGGAAGTCGACCTCTTGCTCACTGCCGGTTTCGTGATCGATGATCTTTTTCTTCGGTCGACGACGGGCTTTGATGAGATCACCCGCGACTCCCGAAAGCCCTACGCCAGGGCAACCGTGTCGTCGAAGTTTGGCGAGAAGGTCCGTAGAGATAGCCCCGGCGAAGACCATTTTGGCCACCTCTAAGGTGTTGTCGTCAGTAATACGGCGACCGTTGACCTTCTTGGCTTCAAAGCCGAGACGTTCGGCCGTCTGCGATAACTGAGGTCCCCCGCCGTGAATAATGACAATTTTGATGTTCAGCTGGTAGAGCAACGAAATATCCGCCGCGATACGATCTAAACGTTCAGGGTCTGTTAATAACTCGCCCCCTAACTTGACGACAAAGGTGGTTCCTCGGTACTTCTTGAGGTAGGGAAGGGCCTGTTTCAGAATGTTGATATCTTGCACGCCTCGTTCCTCCGTATCTGTCAATGTTAGGAGAGGGTGAATAAGTGAATCTTTAATTTTCATGAACTCGAAAACCGCGTTTGAATAGAAGCTTGAGTACCGGGTTTCTTCGTAAGAACCATTCAATTCGTCCAAAAACGAAAAAACCCACGGTTTTTTCCGTGGGTCGGCATTCGATTTACCTGTTATCAGAAGCTCGCAAATAAAAAGAATGCGAGTTCATTTCTGAAACCTCGATGTTTCAGCGGATTGTCTATTCAGGTAGCTCTAGCCTTCCCGCCCACCCTTCGTGGGCCTGGGGTCTAGAACGACCGGGTTGAAGCCATTCACCGGCTGTGAAGCGGCTGTTGAGGTTGTAGGCTAAAGTTTGCATCCTTCTATTGCTACCAAATCGGCGAGCTCGAAACAAGCAATTTAAACGAATTCTTAGAATAGAAGTGAATCTGAGAGGCCACACCAGAATTTTAAGGATTGCTTCACCCTCACTGGGTAGAATTCGCGCAATCTCAGGGAGAAATTCGATGCTCCCGGGAGCAACCGCTCCAACAAATAATCGTAAACTAAATATCTATAAACACTTGGGAGAATTACCGTGGTTTCTAATCTGCTTCAAGGTAAGAAAGGCCTCGTTTGTGGAGTCGCCAATAAACGCAGTATCGCCTGGTCGATCGCCCAGGCCTGTAGCGATGCTGGTGCCGAATTAGCGTTCACCTACCAGGGGGACAAGATCAAAGGCAAGGTAGAACCTCTGATCAAGGATCTTCCCGGCGAATCCCCCCTTTATCCCTTGGATGTCACCGACGAAGACGGAGTAAAGGGAGTGTTTTCCCAGCTCAAAGAAGATTTTGGCTCATTAGACTTCCTAATTCACTCGATTGCGTTTGCCAAGAGGGACGATCTCGAAGGTGAATACCTCAACACTTCGAGGGATGGATACCTCCTCGCGCAGGAAATATCTTCTTACTCACTCACCCTTCTGGCTCGGGAAGCAGCCCCGCTCATGCAAAACGGTGGCAGCATCGTCACTTTGTCGTACTTAGGAGGCGAACGAGCCGTAACCGGATACAACGTCATGGGTGTCGCCAAAGCCGCCCTTGAAGCTTCAGTTCGCTACCTGGCTGTGGATATGGGAAAACAAAGTGTTCGAGTTAATGCTATCTCAGCTGGTCCGATAAATACCTTGGCGGCTCGGGGAATCGGTGGATTCTCGAAGATTCTAGATGTCGTAGCCGAAAAAGCTCCAATGGGACGAAATGTAGAAATCGAGGAAGTTGGAAACACCGGCCTATTCCTCGCGAGCCCACTCTCCAGCGGTATCACCGGAGAAGTTTTACATGTCGATTGTGGGTATCACTGCATAGGTCTTTAAGGGCCGAAAAAATGTAAGGAAGAAAGCTCTTTTAGGTCCCTCAGAAAAGCTGAATACTTAAGGAGCGAATTGAAGAATCACGGCATTAGACTGAGCTTAGTAGTTAAGTGACTGCACTTTATCTCAACAACTAAGCTCTAAGGTTTTTTACTAATTTTCCCAGTCAGAGCCCCTATTACAGTTTAAGAGAAGTTAGTTCTATGAAAGGGTGCCGGAATAGCCGACAATACTAATGCCAACTGGAACCGCAACCCAGGGAGTTCCCCCCTTAGTTTGCTCCCTGGGTTGTCTTTATTTCCGGGCTTAATTAAAGAACAAATGAACACTTCTGAAGGCCTTCCAAATGCTTGGAATGTCTTTTTTTTTGTCCCACTTTTTTGTCCCACGTCCCCAGCCTCCATTTGGCTTCTACCAATAATCATGATGAAATGGGGTAGAAACTGCCTCGAGTAGACCACTGGATCTGATAATCGTATTCGGACCGGATCACCAGAAAAACTAGCGGAATGATGTGATAGCTTCTATTACATAATAATTTTAGAACGATTACTTTGTTTACCCGCGCTTACGCTTCGGACTGACTAAGGGATTTTAAAGCTGCTCGTGAAGATTTAAGAATCTCGGGAAACTGAGGGACTATTGAAGCAATCTCATTCAGGAGCTTGTTTTTTTAGTATTTGAAGTTAAATTCAATCCAATCGAATTGAAAAACTTCTACGGCTTGTTCCAGTTCATTCTGTTATCAAAGGATGCTTAATCATGAAGAGATCATTAGTAACGATCCAGGGACTCTTTCTTATTGCGTTGTCGCTCGTCGGATTTTCAGGTTGTGTGGCTCTCGTTCCCCATCAACCCAATACTCAGCTCATTGAAGAATTGGGAGAAGCCGCTGCTGTTTCTAAATTCGCCGAAACGCTGAACCGTTCGACCCAACCGAATTACCAGGGAACTGAAGTTTTGAAAGATTCCTTCAAAACGAATCAAACTGGAGTGGTCATGGGTGCTTGGTACCAATCGCATCATATTTCGAACTTAATCCAAATTTACTTCAACAACATTTCGAGAGTAGAAGTTTACGAAAACAATGTCGTCTTTGTTCGAGGGACGGCAGACCAAGTCTTACTGAGAGCGACCTTTAATCAAATGCAAGATGCCACTACTTTGGCTGATCTCATCGAATCGTTTAAAGCGAATCGGTCCGGTGGATAAAACGAGAATATCGTTAGAATAAAAAAGCCGTAGGAATGAGTTTCATTCCTACGGCTTTTTTTGTTCTCAAGTATTCGATTTAATTTTAAAGATAAATGGGGCCCTAATTATCCCTCGCTAAAGCTTCGGGCTTGAGGGGCGTAAAGCACCTTAAAAGAAATTATCGCATTTAAGGTCCTCGCCTCATTTCTTTATAAACTATGAACGAAAGAACAAACCTTCCAAGCCCGAAGCTTTAGCAAGGGATCGCACAACAGGACGAAATCATCAATTCGACAACTTTGGTACGATCTTAACCTTCCCTCGGTGAGTTCCGATGCCTCGCTTCGATATGCGATCAAACGAAAAACCGTTTGAACTTCGATCGAGATGAAATAACAAAATAGAATTGGTGTCAGGCTCAAATCGATTTTTGGGTGTGAACGATTCACCTTGATAACGGGCCACCTTCGAAAGCCTCACTTCATCGATCAAACCGGGAAAGGCATCGACCGGCTGCCCTCGCCCCGAGGTATCGGCCCCGATGAACAATGGATGACCATTCGTTTTCCTTTTTCCCTTCGCCGCTTTCTTCGCGATCAATTTCCCATCGATATAAAGTCGAATTTCAGCCCCATCGAAAACTCCAGCGACATGGGATCGTTTGTTGAGAGGAAGTCTTTGAGTCGAATTGACGGAAATATAGTCTTTATCCAAGAACACCATGAAGTAGACCTGTCCCGAATTCATGAAAAATCCATACTCTGAATTTTCGGTCTTGTTCACGATACCTGAGCGTTCGGGATGGCTCTTAGGCTCGACCCATGCTTCAAGGGTGAGAGCCCCCTGAGGCAGCTTGAAGCTATTTGAAGCAACTTCTATCGCAGAATTTCTATCGCTCACTAACAGCTGAGCATCGGGAGTTCCCTGAAAATAAGCATCGGTTACGGATTGAGCTTCGAGGGACAACCTGATTTTCCTAGGAGGTAAGGTGAATCGGGCCTCTTCCGTCACCGCATCGGAGGTATAAACCAATTGGGGAAGGACGATCTTTCCACCGGCATCGCGAGCCACTGCGAATTGAACTTCCTGTACGGAGTTTGGCTTCACGGTCACATGAGTGTGGTCCGGAAAAATCACCCAATCCTTCGTGGAGTCTTCGACCTCTAACGAAGCTTCGACCTTAATAGGAGTTGGATTTTTAATTTCCAAACTCACTATGCCGGCGACCGATCCTTCGAGACTCATCTTGAGAGGTTGAGAAACCAATCTGGGGCTGATATGTCTAACCTTATCAACCTCCGCGAGGTATTCAGGAGTAAACTTTTTGGGATCGAAGACCTGCCCTACGGGAATGGTAGACACCGAAAATTTTTCTTTTCTCACCGTCACCACGTTTAAGTGATGAACGAATCCCATCTCAGGATAATTTCCTAAGACGTGCCCTCCAGTCGTCGCCAAAGCGTAATACTCGATTCCATTTTTCTTACCATCGAAATGAAGCCGATGGATGTGCCCGGCGAAAACCGCCTTAACATTTTTTGCCTCGACGAGTTTTTTGTGCACTACGTCCCAATTGTTCTTGGAGTATCGATTTTTAATCCAACGGGGATGATGCATGAATACAAAAACTTGATCGAGTTTACTGAGCTTTTTTAGAGCTCCGTCCAGCCACTTCAATTGTTCGTCCGAAAAATTATCGTTACCTTCGCGCCCAAATGCTTTTTGACCGGTTTTTAAATTCCCCTCGTCGGTATATAGAATCAGAAAACCGACCCCTTTGTGTTCAAACCAATACCAAAGAGGACCGAAGTAAATCTCGTAGCTTTTTTCGTGCTCGCCTTCGGGCTTGTTAGGCCCTCGCCAGTAAATATCATGATTTCCGGCCACGGGAAACCACGGCATCTTCAATCCTTTCATCGTGGACTGAAACTCTTTCATCTGTTTCATCCACTCATCGTGCTGGTTGTAGCCTTGAATCAAATCCCCCACCGTCATCACCAAATCAGGATCTAAAAGATTTGTGTCTTTGACGGCTTGCTCCAAAACCTTAATTCCCTCAGCCGGGCCCCCCGTTCGGTCACCGTAGATCACGAAATGAAAAACATCCTCTTCCTTAGGAAGCGGAAGCACTTTTTTACTGGTTCGATTCGTTTGAATTTTCTTTTCGTGCCCGGAGGCTGGCTGAATCGATATGGAGAGAATAAGGAAAAGGAGGGAGAATACGAGCCGGGAACACTTTTGTTTACAAAGAGTTTGTTGCATCATGAGTCCAGTTTCGGTTTTTAAGAGAGGGGAGATAGAGTTGTTTTCGATTTACTCCTCGAAGAGGAGCCCCTTAAGCCGTCGATGTTAGCGAATATGGCGGTCTAAAAAAAAGTTAAAAGCGAACTTAAACCGTAGTTTCAACCTAGGAATATTAAAAACGTATGTTAGAGATCGGAACTCAAGCTCCAGAATTTGAACTTCCAAGTGGGGATGGCGAGTCTTACAGCTTGGCAGAAGGCCTCAAGGAGGGTTCGATTCTTCTATATTTTTATCCCTTTGATTTCACTCCGACCTGCACTAAAGAAGCCTGTATGTATCAGGATAAGAGCCAGAGCCTCAAAGAAAATGGGGTTCAAATATGGGGAGTAAATGCGCGAGGAGCCAAAAGTCATACCGCATTTAAAAACTGGTTAGGTTTAGATTTTCCTCTGTTGATCGATGCTGATAAAAAAGTCGCTCGATCCTATGATGCCCTCGCCCCTTTAAAACTTTACGTTAAAAGAATTAGTTACTGGATCTCTCCCGAGGGAGTCATCCTCGATCGAGCCGGTGGAGATTTTTCCATCAAACCCCACCGTGAAATGATCGATAGAATCCTCGAGAAAAGCACTGCATAAGGATCAATCCTCTCCTAATCGGACAAAATACTTCCCAAAACTGATCGCAAGGATCAAAAGCACGGCGGCCATCAGGGTCACCAAGAAGGAATACTGGGTCTGAGAAACGGCTTTATCTTCTTTGACCTCAAGGTTTTTCTCGATCGAATGAGTACGCCCAGGAGGGAGGCGTTTGGAGTTGTAACTAAATTCTTCAGGAGGAATTTTTCCCTTCTCCACCATCGCGATCATTCTTTTCCTTCGAGTAGAAGAATCGACTTTCATTCGTTGGCGATCTTCCTGAATTTGCTCAATCCTCAATCCCTGCTGGATGTGAGGATTCCCCCGCTCACGAAGGCCCACCAATCGAATTTCTTTTCCTTCGACGAATCTCGATTTATCAACAATCTTTCGTTGTTGCTCAGGGCTTAAGTCAGGCTTTAATTGTTTCCTCTTCGACTTCTTAAGATGCTCACTGAGAATGACCGCCTTTAATTCCTGATCATGCTGCTTAATAGATTTTTCAGAGCTCTGGCTCAGCAGAGGACTCAACCCAAGGAAAAATCCAAAGATCAAAACGATCCCTATCCTTTTATGGATCGAATCTATTTTTTTAACTTTGGTGATCAAGTCGTAATTTAACATAAGAATTTCAATTAGCCTCTAAAGGTAAATCCAGTCGAAATCAGACGCCTCAGGTCAATTGTTGAAACTTACTCTAAAGCACTAGGGAGATACACTGCCTTGGGGATTCCATACTCCCGTGAGGTAATCGATCATTTGATCAGGATCAGCAAGGTGGTGTTCGGCGACGTTGAAGTCCATTTTCATATCCCACTGAAGGACTGAAATCGCTTCCCAGTCTTTGGGGGCGTAGAATCCGTAGTTATCCCCCCCACCCGAGAGCAGTCGCGAGTCGTGAGCCATCTTGATCGAATCCGCTCCGTAGATGATCGATTCATTTCTTGAGATGATCGAACCATTGATTTCGATGTCTCCTCCCCAATTGAGCATCAAGGCACCGAAGGTGTGGTTGGTGTACATACAAGCTTCGATCTTGGCGAACTCAATACTCGAGACCTCTGAATAGTTTTTCGTACCCGTCCAATCGATGTTTCCTGCCCAGTTTGTTGAACTTAATGAACTGGGAAGATTAAATTCCGACATTTGAACCGGGCCGTCCTGAAGACCATCACCGTCGATGTCTTCACCCGACCCGGGGATCACATCCCCCACGCTCTTACCGGGAGGAAGTAAACCTAAAGTGGCATCGAGTTGAGTGTAATAACTCACCGTCCACTCGCCGTCGTCTTCGAGAAGGTCATCGTCGGCTGTTCCTTGAATCCCGTCTTGACCATTTTTAGAATTCTGAACGCCGTCGATTCCGGCATCCTCAGCTGATTTATTTGCAGAGTTGTTCAACCAGTTGTTGACGTAATACTGCCAAGTGGAATTTTCATAATCCCCCACAACGACGTGCTCCTTTGCGAACAAGCCCAGTGAGTCTTTAGTTTTATTTGCTTCTAACCAGGCTTCGGTCGAGGCCTCATCGTTTCCCGAAGGGCGATTGGTACTAGGTGGGTTCACATACTGAAGGTCATCGGCAATGTAGACGTTTCCTTCAGAGTAAATACTTCCTTGCCCCGTCACATAACCTTTAATAATGACAGATCCCTTAACGACAACCGGTCCATCGAGCACGATGGGATCAGAGGCAGTACCCTCTAAGTAAAGATGATTCTTCTCACCCGAGTCATCGCCTAAAACCCCATCAACATAGGTAGTCGAACCGATTTTGACGGTACTTCCTAGGTTGATCGCTTGGGCTTCGTAGAAGGTTAAATCTGACAAGTTTGGCATGCTGACTTGTTCTTGCAGAGAGTGCTGGTTCTGAGATAAGCCACCCATACCATTTACGTTTCCTGAATTTACTACTTGGAGCCCAGAGTAAACACCTCCATCGCTTCCATCGGTCACTCCATCGTGGTTGTCGTCGATGTAGTTTTGAAGATTTGTCCCATCGGTACTCTCATAACGAGGACTACCATTCACCGTCGCTCCGTAATTACCAAAGTCGAACTGACCGTTGGATCGTACGTTTCCGTTAGCGAAAATGGAGTGTCCGTAAAACCATCCCCAGTGATTGATGAAATAAGCGTAGTTAAAAACTTCCGACACGTCGAAGCTGAGCTCTAATGTCGCGTAGGCTTCTTTACGCACTGAGGCAGATACGTTGTTGGTATAGGCCTGCTTGGAGGGAACATAGGCGTAAGCTGCCAAGCGGATCTGACGTGAAGTGAGATCACTGCTCACCATGTCGATCAACACGTCGTACTCTGCAACTCTTCTTCCGGTAGCATCGGTTAAGACTTGATCAGAGAGAAATCGAGAAAAACCCGTTTCACCAACTGTCGAGTTGGAATCTAAGGCATCAAACCCAGCAAAGGGATAGGCGACAGTTGCTTTATCCCGAGTTTCTTTTAAAAACGCGATTCCCGCCTCGAGAGCTGATTCGGCAGCGACACGAGCTTGAAGTCGTTGGTTTTCAAAACGAACATCTTGGACATTCATTCTTGAAACCGAGAGCATCGTCGCGACTCCTGCGAGGATAATCGTCAAGAAAATCATCGAAAGCAGCAACATGCTTCCATGATTCCGGTTATTGATTTTTACTTCGGTAATGAGAGTCGCCATGGAGCTTTCCTTGAGTGAGAACGTACCCGAATGTATTCAACACCTGATTGGTGTTCCGTCCCCGATACCAACGTTTCCCTTCAAGTTTTAAGTTGAAGGAATAAAAACAGATGTCTTTTTAAAGCTCTTCAAGTGCTTCGATCCTTGAAGAGTTTTAATCGTCGAAAGTTCAAGTAAGAGCACTGAACCGTTCAATGTCGCTTCCAATCCTTTTTCAGCCCCTTGCACTCCCCCGGAATTCGCATTCGAAAGAATCACTTGAGCCCCGGGTGAACTCAGGGGATCTCCCACCGCATCGAGAATCGAGCGCGTCACCTGACCGTTGACGGCTTGATACCGAACGAAATGATTCACCCTGAAAAGACCATCCCCACCGATCGCCCCCCAATCTCCGGAACCACTGGGGTCAGCCGTTTGCAGAGTCAAAGTGTCATTGCTGGTATCTTTGTCGATTGTCACCCGCGAAACTGCACTCGTTTTTACATCGTCATACAATCGATTGAGGGCTCTTCTCAACGATTGTTCATCGTGAACGTTGGAAGTCATCTCGGCGACCGCATCGTTGGTTGAGCCCAGGAGGCTTCCGATCGCGACTGTGATGATCGAAAGCAACAAAAGGGCGATGGCCACCTCGAGGAGAGTGAATCCAGAGACCCTCCTCTGAGAAGGAGTAAGTGTTGTTGATTGAAAGTCCGTTCGCATTGCTTGGCCCTTAACTTCGATTTGAAAACAAGCGAACCGCTTCGCTCTCTAAATCCCCATTCCCCACTAACGTACAAGAAACATGAACTCGAATGAGGTCTTGAGAGACATAATCGACTCCGATGTCAGCTCGGTACTCTCCATCTTCAGAGTTAACATATTGACCATCGAAGGAGAGAAGGGTGTCGAAGCTCACCGTATTGAGCTCTTCGATCACTTCCTGAACCAGAAGCTGACTTTCATGAAACTCATTCGATTCTCTGAAAGCGAAGGCTCCCGTTGAAAGAGAAGCCATCACCCCGAGACAAGCCAACGTGATGACCGAGAGAGAGACCGAGACTTCAAGTAGATTCAATCCCGTATTTCGCTTCTGAAAAACCCGGTTTTGGGTATGGGAATCTTGACCCAGTATTTGCATCACAAACGACCTCAAATAGAAACAGAGTAGACCCAGTTGACGTTGATCACTCAAAAAGTGACAAGGAAATGGTAGGCAAAATATGGGCCGAGGGAGGGATAGAGGAAAATTATCTATTAAGTCCTTATTTTGTAACAAGTTTGAGTGTTTGCTGATATCGGTGTGAGAGTGCTCAGAATGAGCAGTGCCCACCCTCTTTTTCCTGCTTCAGGTAAAAAAGGGAATAGTAAGCATTCCTTGTTAAACAAAAAGCGGCACTCACTGAGCTCAGTGAGTGCCGCTAAAGAAGTTTTAATTAGTTCCTGTTGATTAAACAGGAACTAAGTCGAGTTGGGATCAACTCGGCCGCAAACCTTGGCTCGTAGAGCCTATGTTTAGTGGAGTGCAGACAATTCGAAGAATTGTCGAAACGGTTGAAGCTGTCTCCGAAGGAGAAAGTTTCAACAGAAACTAATTAATCCTCTCCTTCAAGAAGTAGACAAGCACAGGCAATATCCCACTCTGCTTTACCGGCTTCACTTAATTTCCTAAAAAATGCTTCGGCAATCTGTGCTTCTGGAAGTTCGAGACCTTGATGGTTCCCCAGCTCATTGATGATCTTGAGATCCTTCAGGAGGTTCCTCAGGGGAGCCGAAGAAGGTCCAAAATTTCGTGAAATGATATTTGGAGCATTGCGTTCAACCATCCGGCTCTGTCCCCAAGAACGTTCCAAGATATAGGTCAGCTTTTCTAAATCCACTCCAGCCTTACGGGCCAGGGTATAAGCTTCACAAGTGGCTAAGGTGTGAACTCCGACCAGTAACTGGTTAGCTAACTTGGTGGTGGTACCTGAGCCAGTAGGGCCCATATGAAGAATCGTTTTACCCATGGCTTCAAAAACGGGGAGAGCCTTTTGAAACGTTGATTCTTCTCCGCCAGCCATAATCGAGAGGGTCGCCTCTTCAGCTCCCCCTGGTCCACCGCTTATCGGAGCATCCAAAAAGGAAGCGCTCTTTTCTTCCGCGGCTTTACTACAGCGATTTGAAGTCGTGAGATCGACGGTAGCGTGATCTACTAAAATTTGATCGGCTTTTACGTTTTCGATGATGCCATCAGTCCCCAACCATATTTCTTGAGTGATGGGGATGTCGGCCAGGCAGGTGAGCACACAATCCACTTGAGAAACTAAATCCTTTATAGAAGGTGCAATTTTAGCTCCTTGAGATTGAAGCTCCTCTGATTTAGATAATGTGCGATTAAATACAGTGAGATCGAATTTTGATTTTAAGAGGTTGGAGGCCATATGGAATCCCATATGACCTAAGCCGATGAAGCCAATTTTCATGAGAGTGCTCGGTTTTTGTAGAGGGGGCAAAGATTTAGAAGGGCATCAATCCATCGTAAAATCAGTATTTATTAGCTAACCCGAAGCGAGCTCCGAAGGAGCTTGTTTCAA
The DNA here is from genome assembly GCA_028280485.1 of Planctomycetota bacterium. GTDB lineage: Bacteria > Planctomycetota > UBA8108 > UBA8108 > JACQVS01 > JANQLS01. Next base: position 170,059 of record JANQLS010000003.1, on the reverse strand, counting down.
CAGAAACTAATTAAGTCCTTTGGACTCAATATTACGTCTCTGCTTCGCACGGCTCGAGGGTCGAGCCTACCACTAATCCTACGAGACCCTACCTTAGATCACTGAGCATTAAAAATCAATTTCACTGGCAGATGGAGATACCCACCAAGTTCTGTCCGAACTGTTCAACGGCTTCCCCGATAACCCCGGCGATGAGTTCTTCTATAGTGGTGACGAAGAGTCCGATCACGAGTTCCTGAGCCGCATCAAATAATCCGCAGAGAAGTCCTCCTGAAGAAGACATCTCAATATTGACATTGGTAATTTCCCCAATTTCAATTCCCACGATATCTAAGTCACCGGCGGCGTTTTGATCGGTAAGAAGAACGGTTGCGAGGTCGAAGGAGAAGGGGGTGTCTTCTCCATCCTCCCCGTGGAAGGTCGAAGTACAAGTGGTTTCGGTTGCAAATATTCCGCTGGTAGCAACACGAATGGGGAGATTTTCAATGCGACCTTCGATGCGAATGAGAAGCGCAGTTTGTTCGGGATCATAAATCGGACGAATACTTTCGATCGTGATCTCGCAACCGTTGAGGTCTCCGATCCCGCAGGGCTCTGCTTCATCTTCAGGGCATACGGAAATACTTAGATCGTCACTCAAGGGTAAATCTAAAAGCCCTGAGGGAATGCAAAAGCTAATTCCTGGAATGGGATCTCCCAAGAGCCCTTCGAGTTGGCTATCATCGATACAAGTGGGATCGATCACATCACAAAAGGGAAATTCCGTACAAGCGAGATTGTCTTCTGTCTCATCAAAGCCACAATCCATGAAGGGGGCTTCAGGAGCAGGGCCGCCCTGAAAGAGGTATCTCAGGAGATGGATAGCATCACTGATATTGATGCGACCATCATCATTCGCATCGGTGGCATCTTGACAAGGGAGTGGATCGGTAAAGACGAACAAGCTTCCTAGGACATGAAGGGAATCACTGAGATCCACACTGCCACTCACGTTCGAGTCTCCTCGTACAAAGGATTGCGTATCCTCCTGAGCAAATAGATGAGGCATGCTAATCAGCGAAACGAACAAAGTGAGGACAGAGATGCCGTGCTTCATGGGATTCTTCCACAATAAGTGACTAGTGAAATCAGTAGTGAATTGAAGGATGAAATTATCGAGAAAGGAGATTCAGACCTAATCTCCTTCAATTTTACCGCAGGAAGTTCAGATCCAAGCTGAGAATTGTCGGATTCTGTCGTTTGAGCTTTGTTTTTAAGGGTTTAAAGAGCCCTCGGCGCTCTCGCCAGCTAATCTCCCGGTGACCCACGCCCATAAAAAGTTGAAGCCTCCGATCCTTCCGATGACATCGAGGATCTCCCCACAAAGGTAGAGCCCTGGTGTTTTTCGACTTTCCAAGGTCGAGGGTGAAACTTCTGAAAGGGGGATTCCACCCCCGGTGACTTCAGCGACTTTGAATCCCTCGTCACCTGATATCGGTAATGGAAATTGAGTGAGTTGAGTTAAGAGTTTTTTCTTCGACACCTTGTCTAAATGAGCACCTTTTAGATCTTTAGAGACCCCGGCTTGATCCATGAGAACCGAACTGAGCCGGCGAGGTAAATACTGAGAGATCGTGGTGAACAGGCGCTGCCTTTTATAGGCGCTAAAACGCTCTTCCCAAGTTTCTTCATTTTCATTTCCAAAAGAAATTTCAATTTGGGCTCCCTCGCGAACCCACCAGTGAGAGCAATCTAAAATTGCGGGTCCACTGAATCCGCGGTGAGTGAACAAGAGTTCACGTACTCGTTCTTCCACAACTTTCCCGTTTTTCAGGGCTCGCCATCTCACCGGGAGACTGATCCCAGATAACTCTTTAAACTCGTCTAATGATGTCGTGAGGGGGACTAAAGCCGGGTAGGTTTTTAGGAGTGAGTGACCTAAAGATTCGGCTAGCGTGTAACCTAAGCCATCTGAACCGGTTTTGGGTAGCGAGCGGCCTCCGGTTGCCAAAATGATTTTTTCAGCGTGAATGTTGGGCTGATTCTCTCTCTCGATTGAAAAAGAGTTTGATGAGAGTTTCTGTATCGCCTGAACTCGTGATTGAGTTTGGATTTCAATCCCTCGGCTCATGCAAGCCTCGGCGAGAGCATCCCGAATCGATTTTGCGGATTGAGATCGAGGAAAGACCTTTCCCGTTTCGGGTTCATCAACTAATGGGATTTTTAGGGTTTCTTCAAAAAAACGATGAACATCCTCTAACCTCCAAGTACGAAACAATCGCTTGAGAATGTTGGGGGAACCTTCAGTATAAAAATCAGAAGGATCATTGATTTGGGGTAAGACATTACAACGCCCTCCTCCACTCACCAATATTTTAAGACCGCACTGTTTGGATCCCTCTAAGAGCACGATCTTCTTGCCTGTTTTGGCGGCAAAGTAGCTGGCCATCAATCCTGCAGCCCCTCCTCCGATGATGGCGATATCGTAAGTTGAATTTTTTGAGCTGAAGGAAGTCATCATCGGTACAGCACTTGATAGGAGCCCGGTTGATTTTCAAAGAATGACCGCTCTGTCAAAGGATGGGACGATTGCTCATTTGGGTAATTATTACATGCTTCAGAAAAGCAGGGAGGAATCTACCCAATCTCTCCGATTTGACGGCCGATGGAGCCTCTTAACCCATTCTTTATGTCATCTTCTACTGGATTTATACAAGATTCATAAAGCGGGTATTTCTCTTGCAGATTATTCAATTGTTGAAGGAGGCGTCAATTAACGCCTGAAAAAAATCTAATCATTAAGAGAGAGAGAGCCTCCAATGAATAAAACTTTGACTTCTTTATCCCGAAAGATTCGTGAAGACGAACGCCGTCACCCAGAAGCAACGGGTGCCTTTTCTAATCTCCTTGAGCATATTGCCATCGCAGCGAAAATTATCTCACGGGAGGTGAATAAAGCTGGCTTGGTCGATTTGACCGGAGCGACGGGAGAGACGAACGTTCAAGGGGAAGAAGTTAAGAAGCTCGATGAGTATGCCAATGAAACATTGATTGCTGTACTTCGTCAGAGCGGTTATTTGGCCGGCCTCGCTTCAGAGGAAGAAGAGGATGTGATTTCGGTCGAGGATCCTCATCCCAACAGTAAATACATCGTACTTTTCGATCCCTTAGACGGTTCTTCTAACATCGACGCGAATGTCAGCGTGGGAACGATTTTTAGCATTCTCAAGAAGAGTCGAGTGAGTGATAAGGCTGAACTTGAAGACTTCCTGAGACCCGGTTATGAACAAGTTGCAGCTGGTTACGTGGTTTACGGTTCTTCGACCATGCTGGTATATACGACGGGAAATGGAGTTCACGGCTTTACTTTAGACGCCAGTATTGGTGAATTCCTCCTTTCTCACCCCAACATTAAAACTCCCGAGAAGGGAAAGATCTTCAGTATCAATATGGGGAATCTTTCTCGATTCGATGAAGGTACTTCAAGCTATATCAAGTACCTCACCTCTGAGAACAGAGCTGAAGGAAGGCCTTATACCCTTCGCTACATCGGATCTTTAGTATCTGACTTTCACCGAAACTTACTCTACGGTGGAATCTTCATGTATCCTGCCGACAGTAATGCGACGAACGGTAAGCTACGGCTTCTTTATGAGGCTTCTCCCTTAGCCTTTATCGTCGAACAAGCGGGTGGAAAAGCTTCGACGGGATTTAAGGATATCTTAGACGTCGAGCCTACTGAACTTCATCAACGAGTACCCCTGTTCATCGGTAGTCGACAGGATGTTGAAGAAGCGGAAGCCTTCGTTCAAGGTAAACTAAACTTCACTGAAGAAGATTTAAACGACTCACGCTTGATTCCCGACGACGCTGAGCTTCAGTAGTAGGCTCGCTCCGCGAGTCGTATGAAACGATTCAATTAAAAAGACCCAGTTCGACTTAAATAATGTTTAAGCTGAACTGGGTCTTTTTTAATGAGTGGTATTCCAAGCGCGAAGCGTTAGCGAGTGCCAACCCCTATGACTGCCTAAAGATCTTCTTTGGGAAGGTCCAGAACGCTACGAACAGAATAAAACCAACGATTCCAATGACGTACCACAAGGTGTCAGGGCTAAACTTTTCGGAAATCCATGTTCCTAGTAAAGGTGAAGCGGCGTGAGCGGCTGACAAACTCATGCTCAATAATCCCATGTAGCTACCTCGACTTCGGTCGGGGGCATGTTGAGAGCAAATTGACATTCCCAATGGGAAATTAAGCATCTCTCCTAAAGTCCAAACTAAGACTGTTAGAATCACAAATGTGGTTCCGCTTCCAAAGGGGAGCAATCCAAATCCTATACAAATCAAGAGGGCTCCCCAAGCTAAGATCTTTTGGGCTTGGAATCGTTGAATAAATGCGAGTAAAGGCATCTCCAACAAAACGATCACGATGGGATTGAGCCCTAATATTAAGCCGATTGTACTCTTGCTGAACTTGTAGGTATCTCGAAAGTAAAGAGGCACTGTACTATTCAATTGGCTGAAAACGATAATGAGAAGTGCAAAAAGAAAAACGAACTGAAGGTAAATACCATCGGTCCACGGGCTTTTTCTTGGCAGAGAATCTTCAGCCTCTTCCTCTTTAGTATTGCTCATTTTAACTTGAGTTGCGAACAAGGCCCAAAGAGTCATACCCGCGAGGATACACGTAACCCCATCGACGAAGAACAAGAGTTGATAGCTATGTTCAGCGAGGAATCCACCCACGACGGGTCCGATTCCCATACCTAAATTTAAAGCCATGCGCAGCAAACCAAAAGACCGCGTGCGCAGTTCGGGAGGGCTGAAGAAAGCTACGGCAGTACTGTTGGCTGGGCGAAAGGCTTCGCTGACAATTCCTAATGGAACTAAAGTAATGGCTATCGCGGTAGGGCTCTCCAACTGACTCAAAAAGATGAATCCTGATCCGCCTAATACCAAGCTAATCACCTGAGTGATGAGAGGACCGGTACGGTCAGATAGCCATCCACCAAGAAAGTTACCTCCGATGGCGCCGAGGCCGTAGAGACCGTAAATAAAGCCTGCTTGAACAGTCGTTAGACCTTTGTCTTCAGTGAGATATAAAACGAGGAAAGCTAAAACCATAGTCCCCGCACGATTGATCAACGTGACGAGGCTGAGATACCAAATCTCTCGGGGCAATCCTCCGAAAGAACTTTTGTACGAATTAAATATTTGTAAAAACATCGATACACCTGCTTTTTATTTGGAGCCCTAAAACAGGTGTCGAGTGAGGAAGGAAGAGCTTCTTGGTGGGGCTCTCGTCCGGCCTAAGTTTCGAATCCTGTTTCAGGATCGAAGGCCGGAGGTTTGAGATCTATTTTCCGGCCTTCTTATTGAGGGCTTTTAATTTGTCTAAATGCGGAAGAACGTTAGGAGTCACTTTCACTCCGCTGGTGAATTTGAAAGGATTGGGGCCACCGCTTTTGAATTCCATTTCGATGAAGAAGGCGGTCCAACCTTTTTCAGGTTGAGTGACTTTTGCGATATAAGTGTTGTTTTGTCCTTGGGATTGAAGAGGGCTGCTTTTCCAAATGGGGCCGACGACGTCCAGTCTGAAATCTCTCGCATCGGGATTCGTGGCTTGCCAAAGTGTCACCTTTTCGGGTTTTGTCTTCAGGGTGACTTTGATTCCACCATCCTTTGTGAAATGCCAACTGAAATTGGGTCTCGGAGTATCCGTTACGATCGATTGGAAATAAGCTTGAATGCTTTCACCGGCATCCGAGTTTTTCAGGCTGTGATCAGCATTCGCAACGTAGCGAAGAACCTTTTCACCTTGAAGATCGTCGAAATAAAATTGTGAAGAGTCGGGTAAGAAGAATTGGTCTCCACTGGCATTCACAATGAACTTGGGCATCTTCAATCGATGGCGGTAATAATAAGGATCCACGAGTCGTGCGAGGGCTTGATACTTGGGATCATCTTTCTTTGCCATAATTCCATTACGTTCGTAATCACCGACTGCCGGAGCCCAGAATCCGTAAGCGGCATAGTGATGTTCCATCGACGGGATCATGTTGAGGACATCGATCACGATGGGAATGATTGCGACCACTCGTTGATCCACCGCTCCAGTGAGCCAGGTCGTCCAACCTCGCTTCGAACCTCCGGCAACAACGAATTCATCTACCGTGACTTTGCCGCCCGCTTCCGATTTCAAAAACTCTTGAATGGCATCCATCGCTTTAACGGCGCCTTTCACCATGGGCATACGAGCGACCCAGGTCGGGTCTCCCGTTTCCATCGCCTTGTTCCAGGTGTGCGCGATGAGGTCATCTTCGTAACGATCTCGATTGTCGTCGGCGAAAGCTAAAGGCTGGTTAGGGATCATTTTGAGCTCAGCGACAACGGCTTGGCTCGCTACGGCGATCCCCAGCGTTTGACCTGAAGGTGAACCTGGCTTCTTATCTCGATTGCTGCCACCGCTGATAAAAAGCATCGCTTTGTTGCTCACCAATTTCTTGGGAACGACCACGTAGAGCCAATGCTTCCAGAGAGTGCGATTTACTTCTTCCTTGCTGCGCCATTTTTGGGATGTGAGTTCCAAGACGTGAATCGTGCCAGCTTCCTTGGGAACAGAAGCGAGAAGTTTCCACTCGTATGTTGGGTCGGGCTTACTGACGTAGGCATCGAGGGCCGTGGTGGGGGGAAGAGCGTCTATCTTAGCTAAAGCATCATTCACCGGAGCAAGAGAACTCTGACAACCGAATCCTAAACTTGCGATAAGGCTGAATAACAGAACTGAAATTGTGGATCGAAGAGTGCTGTTCATGATTCCGGTGCCTAGAAAAATCCACCCAAGATTAAAAATTTGCTGCTCTGAGCTTCCCCAAGGTCCTTAATTTTCTCGATCTTCTCAAGAAGGAGGGGTGAGTTCAGTAAGTCGGCCAAAATTGAGAATCGGGCATTTTACGGTAGATTTTGGGATAACCCGAGCAAAAAGGAGGTAGAAGTATAAATAAATTAAGGCTTTAGCCCCTGAACATAGAGACAAGGGCACTTTGAAGGCTTAAACTATGGGTTTGGGTTTATCTCCTATCTCCCCCTATCACAGCCTTTATTCATAGCCCTCCTATTGGGGGGAATTTTGAATCTTTCATCGAAAACGATTTAGCGGGTCTGGGATTCTGCTAATAGTTTTTTCATATGAAGTTAAAAATAACTCCAGCATTAAAGAAGTGTTGAGAGTTTCATCACTTGATTAGCGGAAAACACGAATGCGTAAGATTGCTCTTATTGTCAGTACATTCATTCTTCTTCTCAGTTTAGGGTTCGAAAATTCGATATTCGCCCAATCTCTGTTGATCACAGAGATCCAAGCGAGAAATGATTCCACTCTCGCCGATGAAGATGGTGAGTTTTCAGATTGGTTTGAAGTATTCAATTCAGGTCCAACCGAGATCGACTTAGAGGGTTTGGGTGTTACCGATGATTCATCTGAACCCCATAAATGGAGATTTCCTGCCGTTTCCCTTGAAGCGGGTGGATTCTTAGTCGTCTTTGCTTCGGGCAAAGATCTAAGGGAGCCCGGGCAAGAGCTTCACACCAATTTCCAGTTATCTGGGGATGGTGAATATCTCGGGCTTTATTCAGCCGATGGTTCCACCGTCATTTCTGAATACGATCCATTTGAATCTCATGCTGATGATGAGTCTTTCGGAATTGCTATCGCGGGCGAAAGTTTTGTTCTGTTTAACGAAGGAGTCTCTGCTCGTTGGCGAGTTCCCTTTGCTCCCAATCAACGCCCCAGTGATTGGGCGACATTAAGTTTCAATGATACGAGTTGGCAAGTCGGTTCTGCCGGGTTTGGATTCGATGTCCAAGGGGGTGGGGGAGGATTAGCTGCTGAAAACGTAGCGATAGGAAAACCCACATCACAATCTTCAACGGGTTTTGGCTTCGGGCCGGGCAACGCGGTCGATGGGGATCTTGGCAACTTTACTCACACCGACGCCGGAGAGAATCTCCCCTCAACTTGGGAAGTCGATTTAGAAGAGAATTTTCAAATTGAAAGCGTCGTTATTCATAATCGAGATAACTGTTGTACTTCTCGATTGAGAGACATCACCGTTTCAATTATCGATAATGATGATGAGGTTGTCTTCGTCTCCGAGCTTCTTAATGAAGAGAATGAATTGGGTGGGGGAGGTACTTCAGGACCGGATGAACTTTCTCTCAACCTTGTAGCTCTTACGGGAAATCCCGTTCTTGGGCGTTATGTCCGAGTCGTTCGTACTCCTGATCCCGATCTTTCAGGAACGGGTGGAACCGGAAATGACGACGAAGCCGATGTGCTTCAGATGGGTGAAGTGCAAGTTTTCGCCGCGCCTCCTCCTGAAACTTATAATGAATTGATCTCTACCGATCTTTCAGCCCTGATGCCCGGAGTGACCTCAAGTGCGCTCATTCGTATTCCCTTCACTGTTGATCCTGGATTAGTCCTCGATCAGCTCGTTTTGAGAATGCAATACGATGATGGCTTTGTTGCCTATCTCAACGGAACTCAAGTGGCGAGCCGAAATGCCCCAGGGGGTTTGGCTTGGAATTCTTCAGCAACTCAAGAGAGAGACGACGCTCAGGCTGTTCAATTTGAAGCCATCGATATCTCGGCTCATTTAGGGTCGCTTCTCGAAGGAGACAATGTCTTAGCTATTCAAGGCTTAAACCTGAACTCCTCTGACGATGATTTCTTAATCGCAGCGAGCCTTCGCGGGCAGGCAACGGTTTCAAGTGTCACTCGCCATTTCTTGACTCCCACCCCGGGAGAAGTCAATTCAGATGACTTCTTTAACCAAGTGGCCGACACCGAATTTTCGATCGATCGCGGATTCTATGATAATCCCATCGGAGTTGAGATCACTAGTGATACTCCCGATGCGCAGATTCGCTACACCACGGATGGTACCTGGCCGACGGAGTCGCATGGAACTCTTTATACCGATTCCATCCAAATCAGCCAAACCACAGTGCTCAGGGCGATCGCGTACCGTCCAGGAGATCGTTCGTCCAATGTCGACACCCATACCTACATCTTTTTAGATGACATCATCGTTCAAGATTACAACGCTACTTTAGCGCGCGGTTTCCCCGCTTCTTGGGGAGGCACAAGTGCTGATTACGGTATGGATCCTGATGTCATCGGCCAAAATGGTTCGGATGACTATGGAGGTAAATACACGGCCATCATCAAAGATTCATTATTAGCTGTTCCCACCATCTCCATCGTCTTGCCTACGAATGATCTTTTTGCCGGTAATGGAATCTATACCAATTCGGGCTCTCGGGGAATATCTTGGGAACGAGCCGCTTCCTTCGAAGTTATCCATCCCGACGGAACTCGTGGAACTCAAGAAAACTGTGGTTTGCGTTTACAGGGTGGAGCCTTTCGCAGTCATGGGCTGACGAAGAAACACTCACTGCGAGTCTTGTTCAAAGAAATCTACGGTGACACCAAATTACGTTACCCTCTCTTGCAAGAAGGTTCGACTGAAAGGTTCGATACTCTGACTCTCAGAGCGAACTCGAATGATGGCTGGCAATGGAGTGCCGCAGGAGATAAACCTCTTTATATTCGTGATTCATTCGGCCGACAGTCCCACTTAGATCAAGGTGGAGTGTCATCTCATGAAACCTTCTGTCATGTTTACCTCAATGGAGTTTACTGGGGACTCTACAATCCGGTTGAAAGGCCTGATCACTCCTTCGGTGCCACTTACTTTGGCGGTGACAAAGAAAACTGGGATGCCATCAGTAATCGTTCCGCTTCACAAGGTTCGATGACCGCTTGGAATGAAATGATCAATCTCGGCAGACAGGGATTAGGAAATCACGCCAACTACATGCGGATTCAAGGTCGCAATCCGGATGGAAGCCCGAATCCGAATTTGCCTCACTATCTCGATGTCCCCAATATGATCGAGTACATGATTTGTAATCTTTACCTTGGAAATTCCGACTGGCCGCATAAAAACTACTGGGTAGGGCGGGATCGAAGCTCTGAAAGTACAGGGTTTAAATTTTATATGTGGGATTCGGAGTGGTCTTTAGACCTTCGTTCGGGATTGAATCAAAATCGAGTCAATGTCGACAATGTGGCCGCCGAACCCTACGCTCTTTGTCGACCGAACCTCGAATTCAGGATGGAATTTGCGGATCGGCTGCATAAGGCATTTTCTCGGGGTGGAACTTATTACGTTGATCCCAGCAACAAGAACTGGGATACGGATCATCCCGAGCGCAATCGACCCGCAGCGAGATTTGTTGAGTTAGCTGAACAAATCGAATTGGCTGTCGTGGCTGAATCGGCTCGCTGGGGAGATCAACACAACAGCACTCCCTACACTCGAGATGAGCACTGGGCGCGGGAGCGTGATGATCTATTAGCTAACTACTTCCCTCGTAGATCAGAAATCGTTCTCAGTCAATTTCAAAGCGCTGGTCTTTATCCCAATATATCGGTGCCCGAGTTTAACGTTCAGGACGGTTATTTCGATACTGAAACCCACCTGTTTATCTCTTCCGGAAATGGAACCATCTACTACACCACCAATGGAGAAGATCCTCGATTAGAGGGCGGAGATGTCCATCCTACTGCGGAAGCCCTCGCTGGTGACATCATCACGGTGGTGGTCGATCAGGGAGATCAAGTGAAGTTTTTAGTTCCAGACGCTGGTGATGCTGGTTTAGAAACCGATTGGACGGAGGTCGGATTCAATGATGGTTCCTGGCTCAACCGAACTACGGGAGTGGGTTACGAAGAAGGATCTGGATACGAAGATGAGTTAGGCCAAGACGATTCAAATCTACTTTACCAAACTCAATCTTCTCTTTACTTCCGTATATCCTTTGATGTCGACGATCCTCAATTCTTCACCGGTATGCGACTTTTGATGAAATACGATGATGGCTTCATCGCTTATCTCAATGGAGAAAAAGTCGCTGCTATGAATGATCCTGACAATCCGCAATGGAATTCTTCAGCCACTAACAGTAACTCGGATTCGAATGCCACTTCATTTGAATTGTTTGACATCAGTAATTTCCTCGATCTGTTAAACGATGGTGAAAACGTCCTTGCGATTCACGGCTTAAATTCAAGCAGTAACAGTAGTGATTTCTTGATCGCGCCTCGATTAGAACTCACTGAAGCCGTCGACCCCAGTGCAATCGTTCTCGAGAGTGGCCTTAACGTCAAATCGAGATCGCTCAATGGAAACGATTGGAGTGCTCTCAACGAAAGCACGTTCTATCATGTTTCACATTTAGATTTGAGAATCTCAGAAGTTCACTACCATCCACGGCCCTCCGAAAGCGGATCCTTTGCTCCTTCAGAATATGAGTTTATCGAGTTTATCAACACGAGTGACCGAGTGATCGATCTCACTGCTTACCACCTCTCGGGAGGGATCGAATTCGATTTCCAGGATTCTTTAGTCGACACTCTCAACCCAGGTCAAAGAGTGGTCCTCGTAGAGAACTTAGAGGCCTTTGAGCAGAGATACAATGGGGGAGCTGGGATCTTGATCGCCGGAGAATATTCGGGCCGACTCAGTAATGGCTCTGAGCAATTAATCTTGGAAGCTCCCCATGAGCAAGTCATCTTAGACTTTAGCTATTCAGACAGTTGGTTCCCCGCTACCGATGGCCAAGGACCTTCGTTAACCATCGTCGATGAGCTTGCTGACCCCGATTCTTGGTTCCATCCGACGAGCTGGAGAGCCAGTAGTTGTATCGATGGGACACCGGGCCTCTCCGATTCAGAATGTGGAGATGGTGGCTTACAACGTCCCGGTGATTCGAATCAAGACGGACATTTAGATGTCGGTGATGCCATTTCACTTTTACTTCGAATCTACCGAGGAAAAACCGATCAGTTGCCCTGTCCTGAAGATGCGCCGACCGAAGGTAACAACTTGTTGATCTTCGATATCAATGGGGATGACACCCTTGATAATACCGATGTGGTCAGCTTGCTGACTTTCCTCTACCTCGATGGTGAGCCTCCCGCCGCAGGAACGGACTGCCTCTTCCTCGAAGGTTGTGAAAACGTGTGTTCGTTTTAAGTTCGAGCATTATCGCTTCAACTATGGAATAGGCGAGAGAGTTGAGCTCATCAAAAAAGCGCCGGTAGCCCAGTGAATCACTTGGGCTACCGGCGCTTTTTTTTAGAAGCCGTTTAACAATGAAGTTTCATCGAGAGAGCTGGTCGATCATTCTTTCGATACGATTTTCTTCACGCATGAGAAGGGTAGCGACTTCGTCAGTGGGTTGAGGAGATAAATTCGCCTCTAAAGTTCTTTCTCTCAGCCATTGGACTTCTTTTAAGATCTGCTGAACATCACGGCGGTATTGAGTCTCCTCGACGGCCAATACACCCGCTCGAGAATTTTCGTAGGCTTGATTTAATCTCTCTTGATGAGTCCCCATTCGTTTGTCGATTCCATCTAATGAGAGTCTCGCCATTTTTGAAGCTTGACCGGGACAACCACAGCCCCAATTGAGGGCAAGGAGAGATGTTACTAAGAGTCCAAGAGCTAATTGTGTGGGGAATTTTATTTTCATGTTAGGCATTCTTTCCTTGTTGATATCCCTTTTTGTAACCACGTTGATGGGCTTCGTTCAGTAGGCTGACATAATGACCGGCAGTCATTTTATCTGCAGTTGTGCACACCACCCGTTGTTTTTCATCTACGACCACGTAATTGTTTTCACCCTCTTCAAGCTGGTAGGGTTTTTCAGGGTCTGAGCTCAATTGGGTTAATCCTCTTGCTCGCCACTGACACAAGTGAGGTCATCTTCGGTGAGATCCGGTCCGACCTCGGGGAATGGAGCAGGGAGTGCTGGACCTACTAAGAATAAATATTCCAAACCCGTCACGGCGTCAGAGATATCGGCCGTGCCATCATCGTTGAGGTCGCAAGCTTTTTGGCAGCCTGGTTCAGTGAAGTTACCGAATTTCCATTGAAGTAAATACACCAAGTCATTGATGTTGAGTCGAGGTTGACCGTCGCAATCGGCACCACGGATAAAGAGGGGCCCGATGGGACCTGAAATATCGATTGTCAGTTCGGGGTCGAAGATCATATCGCTCGAACCGATGGAGGTATTGTGAGCTTCTACAGCCAGGATGTTTCGGCCGGCTTTTAGTGCGTTCAGTACTTCATCGTCAGCGTCCAAGTCAGCTCGGTCATCGGAATGCTCGTGGCTGTCTGCAAAAGTTTCAAAGTTCACATCCCCATCGGGCATGGAAGCTCGACCTAATTCCACTCCATTGATGTACGCGACAAATCCATCGTCGAATCTGGCGCTCAGATTTAAAGCATCGAATCGACGTCCAGCCGGAAGTTCGAAGGGGATTCGAATATACAAAGTGGCGTAATTGTTTCTCATGTCTTCGATGACGGTCCAATCAGGCTCTGTCACGAAGGATTCACCGTAACCCACGGGGACTTTTGCGGCCGTCCATCCATCCATAACCGCCTCGGGCATGCGCCAGTCTGCTTGGGGAGGTTCTGTTCCCTTGAAGAACAACATCTCCGTTTGGTCTTCCACCACGGTGGCCGTTTCTTGGCTTAAAAGGAGATTGAAAGAGGCACTCCAAGCAAAAATTCCAAAAATGAAGGTCAGGGCAAAAGAGCGGTGAACTCTGTTCTTGATCGTGTGTTGATGGTTCATTCCCAAATTCATTCCATTGATAGACTCGATACTTTGACCGAGTTTGAGACCGAAACTGTTATTTTTTCAATCTTTAGCATCGAGCCCGTAATTAGCTCCTGTTATTCCACAGAAACTGATTAGGCCGGATGTTAGACCCGTAATTAGGAAGGGGGAGTTGGCCTCATCTTAACCTAAATTAGGAGCTTACGAAAACCCCCAATCTCTGCCCAAGGAATATATTTACTAAATATTTGACCGATCGGTCAAAATAGCGTATGCTTATTACAATCACGTTTCAGTCAGAATGTAATTTGAACTCCAGCCTAAGATATCTCATGGCCCGAACTCGCGAATTTGACATCGATGCGGCTTTAGAAAAAGCCTTGGTTCAGTTTTGGGAGAAGGGGTATGAGTCGACTTCTACTCAGGATTTGTTGGAGGCGATCGGAATTCACAAAGGGAGTCTCTACAATACCTTCGGGGATAAACGATCCCTTTATTTGAAAGCACTCGAGCACTATCTCGATCGAGTTCGAAATCAAGTCCTAGATTGTTTCAGCTCGAAGCCTTCGCCGAAATCTTGCCTGACGGAATGGGTCGAGGCTACGGCGAATCGTTGCTGTAAAAAAGAGGGGCAGAAGGGTTGTTTTGCTGTTAATGCCACCGTGGAGCTGGCTTCTTCTGATGATGATGTGCGTAAAGTGATGCGCGAACATTTCAAAAAAATGGAAGGGCTCGTCTCTGATTTGATTCAACGGGGAATCGATCTCGGTGAGTTTGGTGCTTCTAAAAACCCTCAAGACTCAGCCCGCTTTGTTGTCAGCTTTATCTCTGGTCTTTACGTTAGGGCTAAGGCTCAAAGGTTTGCGAAAGTTGAAGTTGAAGGTTTGGTAGATTCGCTCTTGGCGATTCTCGTTAAAAAGAAAGATTAAATTTTAAGTGTAAGGAACTGAGGGGGATCTCCGTCCGTTACTCAGCTAACAACAAACGAGCTCACTTCGGTAAAGCTCTCTCTTTTTTTGGAAAATAGATGACCGATCGGTCAAAAATAAAAATTGTCACTCTGTGAAGGAGACCACAATGAGTACTTTAAAAGTTCACACGATGGATTCCGCCCCTGAGGGATCTAAAGAGATTTTGAATCAAACTCAACAGTCTTTGGGATTTGTTCCTAATCTGTTCGGCGTTTTTTCTGAGTCACCGGCTGTGCTGAAATCTTATTTAGCCTTATCAGAAAATTTCGAAAAAGAATCTGCCTTCGACGCGACGGAGCGTCAGGTGGTACTGATCACCATCAGTTTTGAAAATGAATGTACCTACTGTGTCGCAGCTCATTCGGTGATCTCTTCGATGACGGGAGTGTCTCAAGAAGTCGTCACGGCCTTGAGGGACAACACCCCTCTCGATAATCCCAAGTTAGAAGCACTTAGAAGCTTTACGAGATCCGTTGTTTCCCATCGAGGATTCGTTCCTGAAGATGATTTGAATGCCTTTTTACAGGCGGGATACGAATCTCGACACGTTTTAGAAGTGATTTTGGGAGCGGCTTTAAAAACGATAAGTAATTTTACAAACCACGTCGCTGAAACCCCCTTAGATCCTGCTTTCAGTCCTGCTGAATGGTCTAAGCCAGTAAACAGTGAATCTTAGATTTTAACGATTTAAGAAGAAAGGAAATGTCATGAGTGATTCTGTAACTCATATCACCGATGCCAATTTTCAAACTGAAGTGCTTGAGAATCAAGGCCCCGTCCTCGTCGATGCCTACGCAGAATGGTGCGGCCCTTGCAAAGCATTATCGCCTATCATCGATTCGATTGGTGAGGAGCTTGAAGGGCAAGCTAAAGTCACCAAAATCGATATCGACCAAAATCCCGAGGTCGCTTCGAAGTTTGGAATCACCTCCATTCCCACGGTATTGATCTTCGATCAAGGAGAACTCAAGGAAACCCTGGTTGGCTTGAGACCTAAAGGAGATTACGTCGCCGCCTTGGGTGCTTAGTAGTAGGCTCGCTCCGCGAGCTGTATTTTCCCTGTTAGTGATATAAAAAGTTTAAGCGCGAAGCGTTAGCGAGTGTCTGCGTTTGATTTAATTGAGTCATCGGTCAAGGACGAAGGATGCGTTTTGGCAGCGGTGGGGATGATAAGCCTGAAGCGAGATCGCGCTTTTAAGTTTATTTATGTCCTAACCCTCGCTGACGCTTCGGGCTTGAAATGGAAAGGTATTCCAAGCGCGAAGCGTTAGCGAGTGCCGACGATTGATTTGATTGAGTTATCGGTCAAGGACGAAGGATGCGTTTTGGCAGCGGTGGGGATGATAAGCCTGAAGCGAGATCGCGCTTTTAAGTTTATTAATGTCCTGATCCTCGCTGACGCTTCGGGCTTGAAATGGATTGCTTGAGTGGGATGGGTTAATTGAAACTTCTTTTGTATGCCGTCCCGGCTCACGGGGTGAGCCGACCACTAAGACGGCACACGGCGTGTGCCTACTACCTTTCTTCCAGATCCACGCAGATGATTTCTTTGTCGTTGCGAATGTAGGCGCGTTTATTTGCGAAGGCGGGCATGCTCCAAACGACGTCTCGTCCCCTGGCGACATTGGTGGGCTCGATGACTTTAGCTCGATCGATTTCTTTGTAACCCTTAGGAGTCAAATTACAAATGATCAACTCTCCTCGTTCATTGAAGAGCCAAAAGCGATCATTATTTTTTACGATGAAAGCGGTCGCTGTATAGTGTGGGCGACGTTTGCCATCGATGGGGGCTGTTGTTTCCCACAGGCGATCCCCGCTGGGTAAGTCTACGGCGTGCATGAATCCCTTTTGATCAAAGCCATAGAGAATGTTATCCACAAGGAAGGGTTGAACGTTGACTGGAGACATCGCCTTCTTCTTAACATCTTTAAAGACGATCTCAGCAGTGAGTGGGTCTTTTTTGATTTTCACCAGCATGTTTCGATTGTTATACCCAGCAACGTACACATAATCTTTCCAAGCGACGGGGCTCATGATAATCGACCCACTGTCTGCGTAATAAGGCACGCTCCAAAGTTCTTTTCCATCGTGAGGGGAGACGGCAGTCAAGGCATCGGGGCGCATTAAGAGCAGTTGGCGAACACCATGAATCGTTTTGATGGTTGGAGGGCAGTAACCTTTTTTCTGTGCCGTCTGGGTTCTCCAGATTTCTTCCCCATTAAGTTTGTTGAACGCAACACAGTGGCTTCCCTCTCCACCGACGATACAGATCAAGCGATCCCCATCGATGAGAGGATGGTTGGCATAACCCCAAAGAGCTGTTTTGGTTTTGTATTCCGTCGTGAGCTCCTTCTTCCAAACCTCTTTGCCGTCTTTGAGGTTGAGGCAGGCGAGATGGCCTTCAGCTCCGAGTATGTAAACCCGATCCTTTTCGATGATCGGAGTGCAGCGAGGTCCTGATGGATAAGAGATCGCATATTTAACGGGATACTTATAAGTCCAAAGGATTTCACCCGTTTTCTCATTCAGCCCGAGAGTGCGCTCAATCCCACTAAATTTCTTACGATTCCAATTCTCTACTTTGATGTTTTCACTGGTGACGTAGTCAGTGATTACGACGACTCCCTGAGCCACCGCCGGTCCCGCGTAACCAATTTGAATGGGAGTTCGCCATAAAACTTTGGGACCACCCTTGGGAAAGCTTTTTAGGATTCCAGTTTCGTACCAGACATTATCGCGCTTGGGTCCCATCCATTGAGGCCAGTCTGCGGCTTGGGACAATGTCGTTAGGGTTGTCGATAGGAATAGCGTTAGTAGAAGCAGGCTGAATTGACGTTTGTACATCTTGGGTTTCATGAGTTCCGGTTTACTTGGGTTCAACATATGAGTCAGGGAGGATTTTAGCATCCGCGAGCTTCATTATACTCATCAACATATCCCCCCAGTAAAGAGGATTAAGAATCCCACTCTAAATTGACGAGGTAGCTACGCGCGTAATCCAAACGATCTTTTAAGGTCATCGTCTGAGTGGCGGTACGCACTTTTTGTCGTTCTCTCTTGCTCACTTTGTTATAGATAGCTTCAGATAGCTGAGGGACGCTTTGGGTATCCTTGAGGCTTAGCAGGAAGACGTAAGCGGGTTTTGGATTTTCGGCTCTCAGAGATAATCGGGATGTTAACTCCAGGGCAATTTCCTCTAACACTGAAGAGGGTGTTTTCTTAAGCAAAATGAGGCTTTTTAAAAGTCTCGATTGAGCTTCTTCATGCTTCCCTTCAAGGAGGGAGATCGTCGTGATTTGTAAGTTCGCGGCGATTTGAGACTCTTTCGGGGAGGGAGGGGGTTTGTCTCGAAGGCTGACCTGAGCGATGCTTCTAAGAAGCCTTTGGGTTTCGGATTTGAGATCCCCTTGTGTCGGTTCGGGCTTAGCTTTTTCAGGGAGCGAGCCGTGAACCCAGAATTGTTGGCCGAAGCGAAGATCACGGTTGAGGGTTGTCCAAGAGGAACGAAGAACTTCACCGACTCGCTGAAGGGACTCCCTGGGGCTCAATTCTCGTCGAGCGAATTTTGAATCACTGGGCTTCGGGCTGAAGCGTAGCGATTCCCAACGGCCGTTTTTCTTCAGATTGATGGTATTGATCTGGCGACTTTCGAATTCAAAGAAAATTCGATTTTCGATTTTAACGCCATTCAATCCATCGGGGAGAGGGAACTGGAAGTAGAGCCATGTAGCCTTTAAATTTTCTTCCATGCCCACCCAATCGAGGGAGCTGGATTTTCCGTTCGCGAGTTGGACCCGAAAGACTTCTTTTAAATAGTTGGTGGTGACCTCAGAGACTTTTTCTTTCGGGAGGGCTCCTCCTGAAACTCGAGCTTTGAGTGCCCTCAACAAGTCGGGTGGGTAAACCTTTAGAGCCACTTCTAAATGTTTGGATTGCGGATTGAACTCCGCTTCGGCGAGAGACAGGTGGAAAGGATGAGCCGTGAGGGTCCCCGGTAAACTTAAAATAAATAAGCTTACAATGCTGAGCTTCCAAAAAGGTTGAAATCGAGCGGGTTTCATAAACTCAATGCGGCTCAGATCGAGGGGGGCATTGTAGCGGGCATCCAAGAGATTTTTCTCTCCCGGATACCCGTCACAAACGGAATTAACGAATTAGAAAGATTTATCTCCAGCCTTTTTATCAGCCGGCTTCGCTTTTTTCTTTTCGGCCTCTTTGGCTTTTCGATCACGTTCTATTTGAGCGCGCATCGGATTGGATCCTCCTCGTCTTCTGTATTTGAAGAGTTGGAAGCGAGAAGGAGTGATCTGGGGAGGATAGGTATTGTTGTCTAAGTTGATATCAGCCGTTTCCAAATGAGGATCTAAAACGACTGATTTTAACTTTTTCTCCCGGATGAAAAGCTTACTGGTCTCCTTAGGATCGAGTTGCCAAATCTCAGCGGGAATCCGAACTTCTTCTTTTGAACCGTCGGTGTAATGAAGCTGGACGATGAGGGGCATCACCAAGCCTCCGATATTCTCGAAGTCGACCACGTAGAGATTGTAGTTCTTATCGAGGATCTTCTTTTCGTAATCTTTGAGATCCTTGGTGAACTTTTCGTATGCCTTTTGATCTTCCGGTAAAAGATCCAAGCGATCGTAGGAGTTGTAGAAATCTTTCAACTCAGGAAACTTGTCGACGTACTTGGGAAGGGGCTTGTTTCTTTGATTCGATAGCGTTTTGGGGCGAGCGTCTCGCTCCTTGCGATCATTCGTCTTCTTGACGACGGGATCGTTCTTTTCCACTTGGTAGTGATGAACGTCCGTGATCGCGATATCGGTATGATCCGTCGAATAGAACCATCCTCGCCAGAACCAATCTAAATCTACTCCCGAAGCATCTTCCATCGTACGGAAGAAGTCCGACGGTTGAGGTCGTTTGAACTTCCAACGTTGAGAGAATTCTTTAAAGGCGAAGTCGAACAATTCTCGTCCCAAAATCGTCTCTCGAAGAATATTGAGGGCGGTTGCGGGCTTGGCGTAGGCATTCGCACCGAATTGAAGGATGGCTTCGGAGTGAGTCATGATGGGCACTTGATTCGTGCTTCTCATGTAGTAGACGATATCTTTTGGTTCACCTCTTCTCGAGGGGTATTTTTCTTCCCATTCTTGTTCGGTGAGGTATTGGAGGAAAGTGTTGAGTCCTTCATCCATCCACGTCCAACGACGTTCATCGGTATTGACGATCATGGGGAAGTAGTTGTGTCCCACTTCGTGTATGATCACCGAGATCAAGCCGTATTTTGTTCCGGCTGAATACGTTCCATCTTTTTCGGGTCGAGGACCGTTGAAGCAGATCATCGGGTATTCCATACCGTACACCGGTCCATTTACCGAGATGGCGATGGGGTAGGGGTAGGTGAAGGTGTACCGAGAATAAACGTTGAGGGTGTGAATGATCGAATGAGTTGAGTACTTACTCCAAAGGGGGTCCCCTTCATTCGGGAAGTAAGACATCGCCATGGTCTCGTTACCATCGACCGAATGGAGTTGTGCATCCCAAATAAATTTTCTCGAAGAAGCCCAGGCGAAGTCGCGGACGCTTTGGCCGTGGAAGACCCAAGTTTTCTTTTCCTTTGAACGGCTTTTTTCGTTCTCTAAAGCTTCTTCTGGAGTGATGACATAAATGGGCGTTTTTGCTGTTCGAGCATCCTCGAGACGTTTGCGTTGAGCTTTAGTGAGAACTTCACCAGGGTTTTGAAGCACTCCGGTCGCGGCGACGACATGGTCTGAAGGAGCCGTGATCCGAACGAGGTAATCACCGAATTCTAAGGTGAATTCTCCTCTTCCTAAAAACTGCTTGTTCGCCCAACCATGGACGTCAGTATAAGACGCCATACGGGGGAACCAGTGTGCAATTTCGTAGATGTAGTTTTTATCTTTTTCGAAGTACTCGTAACCAGTTCTCGCTCGCATCATCGTGGCATCGTTGATCGCGTAATTCCAATCGATGGAAAACTTCACGCTCTCTCCCGAACGCAGGGGTTGTGGAAGGTCGATGCGCATCATCGTGCCGATGATGGTATGAGGAAGGTCATTCTCTCTCGCATCTTTAACGGAGGTGATCTTTACGCCTCCATCCCAATTATCTTGCAGGAGGAGACGTTGGAGACCTCGAAATGACAGGCGTCGAGGATCCGATGGAGGATGTGAAATCTTATTGGCCTGGGAATCCGGGCTGAAGATGTTGTTATCGATTTGAACCCAAAGGTACTTCAAGGTATCGGGAGAGTTATTGAAGTAGTGGATTTGTTCACTACCCGTTAAGTGCTGTTTTTCATCATCGAGTTCGACATCGATAATATAGTCAGCTCGTTGCTGCCAATACTCATTACCAGGAGCCCCAGAAGCGGCGCGGTAAGCATTTGGAGTCGGTAGAGTTTCTTCGAGTTGGCGAAATTTATCGCGCTCGAAAAGGTTGCCGGGTGCCTGTGCGAAAAGAGTTCCCTCAAGGATGAACGCCAGTGCTACTAATGAAGTGAAAAAGAGAGACTTTTGATTGATTTTAAGCATGGAAGTTTACGTCAGAGTTAAGTGAATATTAACCAATAACCTCATACGAGCTTGTTGGTTAGATTGTTATTGTGTCCGAGCAGAATCAAGCTAGGGTAGTTTACCATCTTAGCTCACCTTCGAGGTGAAGGAGGCTACTCTCAGAACGTTATCAGTTGATAAAGGTTCCTAGAAACTTATTTGTCTTTAGCAAAGCTTTTATACTTTTCGCCGATCTTCGCTTGGTCGGCATTCCCTTTATGGAAGATGAAACGATATTTGAAGGTGATTTTCTTCCCATCTTCGATCGTCATATCTCCGGTTCCGGGTTTCTTTCGTTCAAAGTCATGAACTCCGAAGGGATTGGCAGCCACTAAGCCGTAATCACGAGCATGCCACCATGTGGGGTGACGGGGGTTTTTCGGATGATCAAAGATAGCAATTCCTACGGTCTTACCATCAACTTCACCCCAATAATCGACCCAAGCTGCTCTCTTACCCCAAAGTGAACGATCTTTTTGCCCACCGGAGTTGAGCGCTTTACCGGTAACTTTTTTAACCCCTCTTCTATCGTCTTTTTTCAAGCGAAGTAAGGAGTTGGTTCGTATACCCATCGTTCCTTCTTTGGTATCACCGAGAACGACCTTACCGTTGGAGGCGTGCATCGTAACTTCGTAGTCGATAACCCGAGAGTCCCCATCTTTAGAGATCGTGATGGTTCGTACATCCGTCAGCACAGTGTTGCCTTTAGGGCCTTTCCAAAGATTCTTAGTTTTAATGATCCCTTTTTTACCTCCGGCCAATTTTTCGAATCCGGAGTGAACTTGAGTTCCTGCGTTTTTTCCCTCATGCCAAAAACTGATATTATTGACGGCTCCATGGGTAAACCAAAGTGAGCGATGGTGAGGGTGATCGCTAGCTTCGTTGGGAACATCTTTCTTCATCGGATAGTTCCGAGTCATCGGAACTTCACCAGGGCCAATAATGGGATAAAGAATGGGCTTGTTGTTTCCCTCAAAGAGATACTCGGTGAAGAGCTTGCCATCGATTTTGACGGTAACCTTTTTTCCATTTTTCTTTACGGTGATCTCGCCGTGGTCATCCGCAGAGATGAACGCCGTTGAGGATCCAAAGAAGAAGGCAATTAATGAAAGTAAACATACTGAGTGAAGTTTTAATTTCATGATGAAGCTTTCAGTTTGTACGGTGAATCAGGTAAAGTTGGGCAATAGGTTTATCGTTGGCTCTTGTGTGAAGCGCCAATTCCCAAAAATCTTACCGAAGGATCTTTTTGATAGATTAGAAAGACCCAGCTTAAGAATCCCGTAAGGATTCCAGTAAGAATTATTGGGAGAGTGAACCTGTTGATGGTCGCTTAAATTCCAACCAGGATTTTAAGGCATATCTGAAGGTATTTTCAAACTTTACCCAAGCTCACGAGCTTAAATATCTCTCAAATTCATACAGACATTTAAAGACGGAGAGACCGTGACTTTCGCTCATTTCACCTTAGCTACTCGGGATGTTCAAAAATCTAGCGATTTCTTCGAAAAGGTTTTCGGTTGGAAGCCCCTCAAGCGACCGGGAAATATCGATGGAAAAGCAGCTTGGCTCTCGATTGCCGATGAGCAAGAGATCCACTTGTTAGAAGTGCCGGAGTTTGAACCTTCGCCCTTTGAGAGGGAGTACGGGCGTCATATCGCGCTGTTCCACCCCTTAGAAGGGTTTCCAGCTTTGAAGGAGCGATTAGTAGAGAACGGGGCCGAATTGATCGATGCCCTACGGCCGACACCGTTCCAACGGTTCTTTTTCAGAGAGCCCAACGGTTATATTTTTGAAGTGATCGATGCCGAGAATCATTCGGAGCAGCTGTAAATCTTTAGTTTTCGTTGGGTTTAAAATCCACTCACAATCGCCAAGCACCAAATTTAACTAGCCCGAAGCGCTAGCGAGGGGATTCTTCCCTCGCTAGCGCTTCGGGCTAATTAATTGATTTTGCTCATCTTTTTAGTCTTGGAATGAGCCCTTATGAAATCGTGGGGCAAATCGGCCCTTGAGGCATCTTCCCATCCAAGGGGCGCTCACCCAGTCCTTCCCCTAAGAGGCGAGCATCGAAAACCGGACCCTCTAAACAAATTCTTCGATTGTAAAGATCACCCCCTAGCTCCTTCTTGATTGGAACCACACAGGCGAAGCAAATTCCGAAACCGCAGGCCATGCGGGCTTCCAAACAAATCTCGCAGGGGATTCCGCGCCCTAAAGCCACTTGCCTCAAGGCTTCGTTCATACCAGTAGGGCCACAGCCATAAAGTTTGATCTTTTGAGGGTCGGTCGTTTTGTAGGGGCCGTCTAACAGTTCTTCTAATAGTTGAGTGACAAATCCTTTGAATCCCTCACTTCCATCGTTTGTTGCGACTTCATTGCGAATCGGGAGTTGACGAAAGGCATCGATACCTTGAAGGAGATCCTTTCGACGAGCCCCCATGAGCATGGTGATCGACGGGGGAGTTTTAAACTTTTGACAGAGTTCTTTGCTGAAGAAGTAAAGGGGAGCGACTCCCACTCCTCCTCCTACCAGGATGACTTGATCGTCTTCTTCAGGAAGAGCAAAATGATTTCCGAAGGGGCCGATCACATCGACGGCGAGGCCTTCGCCCCGCCGATTTTCTTCTGTGGGTAGGGGAGCGCCCTCTTCGGGGAGCTGAGCCATCCAACGAGTTCCTCGTCCAACGGTGGTGTAGAGGATGTCGTATGTCCCTTTTTCTTTATCGACGTCGTACACACTGAAGGGACGACGAAGCAGGGGATCTGTTGATCCCGGTTCACTACATAGGACTTGCACGAATTGGCCGGGCTTGGAAGCCTTGGCGATCGCTGGTTCTTCGAGGCGAAGGACAAACCAGTCGGGACCCACTTGATAGTTGCTGATGATTTTGGAGAGTCCCGTTTCGGGAACAACTAAGCTACTGGTGGTAGGGCGTGATTCTTGGCTCATTGTTGAATTGGATTTCAATTTCTCTTCGAAACTAACTTTAGGTTCTCAACTCAGGGTGGTGAACGCTTGGGGCAGGTAGTCTATCAGGTCGGTGGCGATGAGTGAAATCTCCCCGTGAACTTCTTTAGCTAAATCTCCCGCTAAGCCGTGGATATGCGCACCTAAAACAGCTGAGTCAAATGCGTCTAATCCTTGTGCCAAAAGAGCTAACAGAATTCCAGAGAGCACATCTCCGCATCCTCCGGTAGCCATGCCGGCATTCCCGGTTGGATTGAGGGCGTAACGGGAATCACCATCGATGATCAGAGTCTGAGGTCCTTTTAAGAGTAAGACGCCGCCTCGATCCTTTACAAACTGAGTTCCAGCGTGAAGCCTTTCTTCATCGCTCGAAGGAAGAATCCCGGTGAGGCGCTGAAATTCACCGGGATGAGGCGTCCAAATCCTCGCGGCCTTTTTGCCCACGCTCAACTTTTTCTCTGCGATCAGATTGAGAGCGTCGGCGTCCAGAACTTCGGGTCTTGAATGAGAGTTGAGAATATCCTGAAGCAAACGTAGAGGAGGATCCATCCCCAGGCCCGGACCGGCGAGGAGGGCGTCAAATCCCAAGTTGTCTTCGAGGGCTAATCTTCGCCCAGCCTCGTTCCAGTCTAAGTAGGTCGCAACTTGGATGTGGGAGGCTACGCTTGGGACCGCCTCAGCTTCGGTCAATACTGTTCCCAGCCCCAAGCCACTTCGAAATGCTGCTTGCGTTGCTAAGCCGCACGCACCGGGCATCAGCCTTGATCCGGCGATGATCAATGCGCGGCCGAAGGTCCCCTTGTGCGCATCGCTGGGGCGAGGTGGAAGTGAAGGTAAACTTTGAATGCGGTTCATAGTAGTAGGCTCGCTCCGCGAGTCGTGGGGAACGAACTGATTCTTTCGATGGGGAGAGGCTTAAAAAACAATAGAGTTTTACTTGGCCGTTCATCCCTCGCTAGCGCTTCGGGCAAGTTAGGGATGGTATCTCTTCTTTATAACCCTAGTCGGCTCTTTCGCCAAGGGCTTCAAGCCCGAAGCGTGAGCGAGGGTGAAAGAATAATTCGACATTAAAGCTTTTAAATGATGGGATTGAGTCATTTCTACGTTACCTCCCCTCGCTAGCGCTTCGGGCTAGTTAGAGGTTTTCTAGCCGAGAGCTGAGTAAAGCGCCGCCCTGGGTCGCTTGAGGCTCAGGAGAGCATTGATCGAAGCGGCTCTGAGTAGAGTGATAATATGGAAATAAACTAAATGAATTGCCGTCTCGGTTCACGGGGTGAGCCGACTACTTTGGTTGACCATATTCGCCAAGTAGCCTGCGCCGAATCCGTTGTCGATGTTGACGACGGAAACTCCGGCGGCGCAGGAATTGAGCATCGTTAACAGTGGGGCGATTCCTCCGAAGCTAGCTCCGTAGCCTACACTGGTGGGAACGGCGAAAACGGGAACGGCAGATAATCCACCTACCACACTCGCTAAGGCGCCTTCCATTCCGGCGACGACGACGATCGCGTTCGCTTTATGAATCTTGTCGACCTGATTGAGAAGACGATGAATTCCCGCGACTCCGGCGTCGTAAACCGTTTCAACTTGACTACCAAAAATCTCGGCTGTCACTCGCGCTTCTTCCGCGACGGGTAAGTCAGAAGTACCTGCGCAGGCGACTAATACACCTGACTTTTTATTGACAGTTAAATCTTTTTCGTAAGTGACGCACCTAGCTGTTTCGTGAAAGACGGCTTGATCGATATGCGTTTTGATCTCTTGGTAGTCGTCAAAACTTGCTCGAGTTGCCAGCAAGCGTTCCGAGTTTTTAGCGATGGTTTTAGCGATTTCGCCGACTTGTAGGGGAGTTTTACCCTGGCAATAAATGACTTCAGGGTAACCGCAGCGCAATTCCCGTTGAGTATCGATCTTAGCAAAGTCGAGGTCGACCAAGGGAGCGTTTTTGAGTTGGCTCAAGGCATCTTCAATCGAGAGTGAACCCTTTTGGACTCGTTCTAGTAACTCGCGAGTTCGTTCGGAATTCATGGTTTTTGCTCTTGATAAAGAAGGGCTCGATAAAAAGTGTGGAGGATCTCAACGGGCGGTGATGGGATCTGCGTCTAAAGATAAGTCTGATCGATTTCCGGCTTCGAATAATCGATAACCCAAGCCTGCGATCATCGCTCCATTGTCGGTACAAAGAGGCCAAGGAGGAATCAAAACTTTGATGCCGAGATCTTGGCCGAGTTGGGCGAGTTGACTTCGGAGTCTGCCATTCGCTGCAACTCCACCTCCAACCAGGGCTGTCTTCGCTTGAGTTTTCTCGGCAGCCCACTGGAGTTTTTTAACGACCGTAGAGACGACGGTCTCTTCGAATGAAGCACAAACATCGGGAATTGATAAACCATCGAGAAGAGGAGCATCCTTACGAGCGTTTTGCCCTTTGGCGGTGTAGAGTACGGCGGTTTTAATTCCTGAAAAGCTAAAGTCTAAAGACTTGTTATTCATTCTCGCTTTTTTGAAGGGAAATGCTTTCTCGTTTCCATCTACTGCTTGTTTGGATATAGCAGGGCCTCCTGGATATTCCAAGCCGAGAATCGAAGCAGCTTTGTCAAAGGCTTCGCCTACCGCGTCATCTAAGGTGGCGCCCATCAGTTCATGGTCGACCCAGCTTGAAGATTGATAGATGGAAGTGTGACCTCCGGAAACGACCAAGGATACCGCAGGGAAGAGTTCGTGATCTTCGTAATATCTTTCGGTCTCTGGTTCTTTAGCGGTCATCGCTGCCGAGTAAATATGAGCGTGGATATGATCGACGCCCACGAGGGGAACTCCCCAAGCCCATGACAGGGACTTGGCAGCAGTGACTCCAATCAAAAGAGATCCGACGAGGCCGGGGCGATGCGCAACAGCGATGCAGTCTAAAGCTTTTGGGGCCGACTTAAAATCTAAGTCTCCATCCGCGAGACATTTTTCAACGACGCGGGTGATGGCTTCCACGTGAGCTCGCGAAGCGATTTCGGGAACAACTCCTCCAAATCTTTCGTGAAGCGGGATTTGGGAGAGAACTTGGTTACTGATAACTTCTCGGCCATCTCGAACCAGGGCAATTCCGGTTTCGTCACAGGAGGTTTCAATTCCTAATGTCAGCATGTTATTTAACGTACAAAATTAATCTTGAAGGGGGCATTCACCAGATGCGCAAAATTATTTGCAAACCCCCAAGATTCTCTGATTCGCCATTCGGTTTCAATGGAAATCTTGGGGAACTCGCGATTCATCAAAAAAAGTCGGGGAACGCATGGGGAACGCGCCTAATCAAAATGAATTCTTTATAGTTAACAATGAGATAAAGTAAAAAAATTTGCGATCGGTTTTACCTATCTAATGCTTTGAATGAGGATTGGGAAGAATCAAATTTGGCTCAATTATTTACTATATTTAAGTACGAATTCAGGTAATTAATTCGTACTCCGTTTATATGCAATTAAAATTAGCGATGAGAAAATCTTTTATAACATTAATAATTTCTGAAATAAATCCTGCAAAGATATTCGTAGTTTTCTCGTCTTTCTAAAGAGTCCTGTTCTTTAGCAGGAGCTTATTAAGGAACACTCTCTGAAGATCGTTCCGTTCATCGAGAGTTTCCAAGCAGATTCAAAGGTCATGAGCGTTAGGGTTCGCTGATAGGCTCCATAGGTAGGATGATGGAGTTCAATCAAAAGATCGTTTCTATTGAATCCTTTTGAATCAAAGTTTGGTCGATCAACCAGGGTCTCGTTCCATCAATACTGGTTCATCGATTTAAACTTATTCGAGCACAACGCCAACTCCTTTAAATCTGGGTAGGAGGTGCCTTTTGAAGGAGGCATCTAAAACGTTGCTGTGGAGTTTAAGTTGAAACAAGCTCCTGCGGAGTATGTTTCAACCGTACCGGTAGTTCATCGAGTTGCCTATACTCCGCAAACATCGGCTCACTGAGTCGTAAGTTTGCGGCCAGTTTGATTTCAAGCTGGTATTTTGAGAATAAAACAGAGTCAACGACACAGTGACACCTTTATTGACTCTTAGCTCCAGTCCTCGTTCAGGAGCTAAACAGAGGGAGGTAGGACTATGGCTTCAAGTCCAATTGTTTTTCGCACACGTATTAGGGCAATCACTTTATCATTACTCACCTTGGGCAGCCTTTTATCCTTTTTTATAACTCCATTACAGTCCGATAGCGCTATCGGTCAAATCGCAATCGATTTTTGTGACCGACCTTCAGAGGTAGATCCCAATACCGAGTTTTTAAGGGGCGATTGTACTAGCGATGGAGTGGTAGATCTCACCGATGCTGTGGCGAATATATTGATGCAATATACAGGTAGTTATTGTTCTCCATGCCGGGATGCTTGTGACGTCGATGACAATGGATCTCTGGAGATCACAGATCCGATTATGCTCCTTTCCTATATCTTTGCAGGTGGAGCGCCTCCTGCACCTCCCGGGCCTTTAGAATGTGGTCCCGATCCCTCAGTGGATCATCTCACCTGTGTTCGTGGCTGCCAGGCTTAAAAATATATGTTCAAGTTTAGAGCATTCCTTGAAAGGACGAACTCAGGTATGAAGTTGAACTTTCTATCTATAGCAATGGTGGGATTGATGTTCATTGTTAGCTCCGGATGGGGTGTCGTAGGGTATGCCGAGTTTCCGGGTTGCCCGGATCAATCGCTCAATCCTGAAGCTCGATTTAAGAGAGGGGATTGTTCGGGTGAAGGCATTGTCAACATCAACGATGTCGTGGTGATGTTAAAAACGAGGTTCCTGGGAACCTTTTGCCCTCCCTGTCAGCGAGCTTGTGATTACAACGACGATGGTAATTTTGATATCTCGGATCCCATTGGGCTGCTCGAATATCTTTATCTGGGGGGGCTTACCCCTCCGGCGCCCGGGGCCCTTGAATGTGGAGTCGAACCTTCGGTAAATTCCTCTGACTTTGGTTGTGAGGTGGGCTGCGGAAAATAGATCGGAGTTCCGTCCCTCGATATAGATGGATTATTCTATGCTCTAAGCATTTTCCTGAGCTGAGGTTCAGTGTCGCAGGAGCATCGGATGGATTCAGCTCCTCAGAAATTCGAATGTAAACGTAAGTGCCTCTCTGGAAAAGGTTTGCCGGAGGGGCTCTTCTTTTTTGGAACTCTGATTTGTTGAGTAAAACCCATCGTGGAACGTCGTGAAATGAAATCTCGTTTCATCTTAAAGTGAATAGCCAATTTTATTCGCCCTAGGGTATTGATCCCACGGGCTAGAAGTTTAAATTAGGTAGATCATAACTTGCTAGAAAAGGAGCTGAGAGGCTTATATTTGGCTCATATCTAACGGAGTAGAGAGCGCTAAGTAGGTTTTCATCAGAAGTGATTTACCTATTTTTATGACCGACTCCAAATCTCAATTCTTGTTTTTCTCACTTTGGAGAAAGCCGGATAGAGATCTTAAGTTGTTTAACCTCAAAGGGTTGTCGGTTTCGTTTCCTTCCTCATAGAGCCGTATCCATACTTTCAGTTTGAATTCCTCAGAGATGATTCTTAAGGGGAATGTTCCCCGCGAATTCTAAAATCCTCCTCTACAACAAGAAGCCTGTCGCTGGATTCAAGTAGCTTCGCGAGTATCCTTCGCTCATTAACTTTCAAGCTACTTAGAACCTGCGTGTGTAAATAGGAGTCTCAAATCTATGTCATTGCTCAGAAGAACGCTCCGTTCTTCGATTGGGAGAAAGCAAATCGTGGCTATCACTGGTCTCGGTTTGGTGTTGTTTTTAGTGGGGCACCTCGCTGGAAACCTTTTGCTTCTAATCGGCCACGAAGCTTTTGATGAATACGCCCAGATGCTGGAGAAGAATCCACTCTTAATTCCCGCTGAGATTATTCTCTTGAGTATGTTTCTGGTGCACGTGGGTCTCGCGCTCAAAACTAACCTCGAGAACCGATCCGCTCGAAGTCAGGCTTACATTGTCAGTGGCTCGACGGGGAAGAAAAACTTCTTCAACTCGACGATGGTGGCTACCGGAATCATCACCTTGATCTTTCTCATCTTACACTTGATTCACTTTAAGTTCGGTGAACGCCCCGTAGGACGATTTCCCGACGGCACTGTGCTGGAGGGATCACTTTATGTTGCGGTGGTTCTCTACTTCAAAGAAAGTTTCCTTGCGGTGGTCTGGTATGTAGTTGCGGTCACTGTTTTAAGTTTCCACGTCACTCATGGCTTTCAAAGTGCCTTTCAAACTTTGGGTATTCACCACAATCGTTACACTCCGATGATCCGCTGGACGAGTATTGGCTTGGGCGCCATCATCGCGATTGGTTATTCGATTCTACCCCTCTATTGTAAGTTTGGAGTAGAACTCGAACGTGTTGTTCAGGAGGCTTCGAAATGAAATTAGATTCAAAAATTCCTTCGGGCGACATGGCGGCCAAATGGGAAAAACACAAATTCGATCTCAAGCTCGTCAATCCTGCCAATAAACGAAAGTTTGAAATTTTAGTGGTCGGATCGGGTTTAGCTGGTGCTTCGGCTGCCGCTACCTTGGCGGAACTCGGTTACGATGTGAAATGCTTCTTTATTCAAGACAGCCCCCGCCGTGCTCACTCGATCGCCGCTCAGGGAGGCATCAACGCCGCTAAAAATTACCAAGGTGATGGTGACAGCGTTTACCGTCTTTTCTACGACACCGTCAAAGGTGGAGACTACCGCGCACGTGAGGCTAACGTTTATCGTTTAGCTGAAATCAGTGTCAACATCATCGATCAATGTGTGGCTCAAGGTGTTCCCTTCGCTCGAGAGTACGGTGGTATGTTAGCTAACCGATCTTTCGGTGGAGCGCAGGTTTCAAGAACGTTTTACGCTCGGGGTCAAACGGGTCAGCAACTTTTGCTCGGCGCTTACAGTGCGTTGATGCGACAGGTCAATGCTGGGAAAGTTAAGCTTTATCCTCGTACCGAAATGCTCGATGTCGTTTTGGTCGATGGCAAGGCTCGAGGGATCGTCACCCGTAATTTGATTGACGGAAAGATTGAAACGCATGCCGGTCACGCCGTAGCTCTTTGTACCGGAGGTTACGGTAACGCGTTTTATCTCTCGACGAATGCCAAAGCGTGTAACGTAACAGCCGCTTGGAGGGCTCACCGTCGCGGAGCTTACTTTGCCAATCCTTGTTACACTCAAATCCACCCTACCTGTATTCCCGTTCATGGGGAATACCAATCCAAGCTTACTCTCATGAGTGAAAGTTTGAGAAACGACGGTCGAGTTTGGGTGCCGGACAAGGCTAAGGATGAAAGAGCTCCTTCATCGATTCCCGATGTTGAGCGGAATTATTATTTAGAAACACGTTACCCCAGTTTCGGAAACTTAGTTCCTCGTGATGTCGCTTCAAGGGCAGCGAAGAAAGTCTGTGATGAGGGTTTCGGAGTAGGGGATTCGGGATTAGCGGTCTACTTAGATTTTGCTGACGCAATCAAACGCGATGGTGAAAACACGATCCGTGAAAAGTATGGCAACCTTTTCCAAATGTACGAACGCATCACCGGTGAAGATCCTTACTCGACTCCGATGAGGATTTTCCCAGCGGTTCACTACACGATGGGAGGTCTCTGGGTCGACTACAACTTGATGAGTACGATCCCGGGTCTGTTCGTCTTAGGGGAAGCCAACTTCTCTGACCACGGTGCAAACCGCTTAGGAGCGAGTGCTCTCATGCAGGGGCTTGCCGACGGTTACTTTGTTCTTCCTTATACTATCGGTGGTTACATTGCCGGCGGCGGATTAGACGATGTTACGACGGATCACGATGCCTTTAAAGAAGTCTCTCAAGAAGCTTCTGAGCTTACCAAGCGATTACTAAGCATCAAAGGAAGTCGAACGGTCGACGAGTTCCACCGTGAACTGGGTTTACTTCTCTGGGATAACTGCGGAATGAGCCGAAGTGAAGAAGGCTTAAAGGCAGCGAAAGAGAAGATTCCAAAGATTCGGGAAGAGTTCTGGCAAAACGTGATCGTCACGGGAGCCGGAGAAGAGCTCAACCAAACCTTAGAGAAGGCGGCTCGAGTGGCTGACTTCCTCGAATTTGCCGAGTTGATGGTGGAAGACGCTCTCCAACGTCGTGAGTCCTGTGGGGGACACTTCCGAGAAGAATTCCAAACTGAAGACAATGAGGCCAAACGTGATGATGACAACTTCGCTCACGTCGCCGCTTGGGAATTCAAAGGTGTCGGAAAAGAATCGGTT
The DNA here is from genome assembly GCA_028280485.1 of Planctomycetota bacterium. Taxonomy (GTDB): domain Bacteria; phylum Planctomycetota; class UBA8108; order UBA8108; family JACQVS01; genus JANQLS01. The sequence goes on along the minus strand of JANQLS010000003.1, from coordinate 137,612 downwards.
CGTCATAAAGAAGAATTAGACTTTGTCGAGGTCCCATTGGTCCAAAGGAGTTACAAGTGAGCAAGGCAACAATGAACTTAACCCTGAAGGTCTGGCGACAAAAAAACGGCAAAGATAAGGGAGGTATCGAATCTTACCCCTTAAGCGATGTCTCGCCTGATATGTCCTTCTTGGAGATGTTGGATGTTCTCAACGAGGAATTGATGAAAAAGGGCGAAGACCCCGTTGCTTTCGATCACGATTGTCGTGAAGGAATCTGCGGAATGTGTAGTCTGGTCATCAATGGACAAGCTCACGGCCCCGAAAGAGGGACGACCGTGTGTCAACTTCACATGCGGCACTACAAAGACGGCGACACGATCTACATCGAGCCCTGGCGCGCAGACGCTTTTCCCGTGGTCAAAGATCTCGTCGTCGATCGCACTGCCTTCGATAATGTCATCGAAGCGGGTGGATTCATTTCCGTTCGAACCGGAAGTGCTCCCGATGCCAACGCGATTCCCATTCCCAAGCAAAATGCTGACCTCGCTATGGATGCGGCTTCTTGCATCGGTTGCGGAGCGTGTGTCGCAGCATGCCCTAATGCTTCAGCGATGCTCTTTGTCAGCGCTAAAGTTTCTCAGCTCTCGCTTCTTCCTCAGGGCCAGCCCGAACGTAATAAACGGGTGCTCGCCATGGTGAAAGCGATGGATGAGGGCGGCTTCGGAAACTGTACAAACTACGAAGAGTGTGAAGGTGCTTGCCCGAAAGAGATTTCGGTCAGCAATATCGCCCGCATGAATCGTGAGTATGCTCGTGCGTCGATCTTGGGGGAAGAGTCTTGATGAAAACTCTATTGAAAGAGATTTCGACTTAGGCAAGATCATCTCGATGAGTTGCGTATTATAAGATCAAGAAATGAAAAACCCAGCGGTTGCGATTAAGCCGTTTCGCGAGAGACGTCTGAGTCGCAACCCTTGGGTTATTTTTTTATTACCAACAACGATTGCAGGACGGGTTCAGCTGTTTTTACTTTGGGTTGAGTTCGGTTCCCTATTTGATACGCGATAATTTTTATCTCGATGGGGAAGGTTGCCTTTATCGGGATCTCCGCGGGATAGACCTTATTATCTTTTATGATTGCAGGACCGTAAGCGATGTGGAATTGAACGGGTAAACCCTGATCACTTTGTGCTTGAAGCTGGTAACCTTTTTGAGTCAATTCCTGGGCACTTGGGATTTCGAATTTAATTTTCTGTTCCGCTCCATCTCGAATTAAAATTTCCTTGCTGTTGAGCATCCCTACGCATTCGGTGTATCGATAATTAGAATTTCCATTACTCCAAGCCATGAATGATATTCGTTTGTTTTCCGTTGCAGGAGCTAATGCGTCGTATTGAATTTTTAGGCGCCCGTTTCCGACCCTTTTAAGTGGGCCTGAAACGGGTTTGACGAAAATGGGAGTTTCGGCATTGCCGGATTTCTCGCCCGCTTTTCCCCAGCGGGATCCTTTTCCTTTAATTTGAGTCGGGTAAGTTTTCCTATAAGTTGGAATCACTTTAAAGGTGTCGTTGGATTCCCATTGGACTTTTGTTAAATAATTTCTGGCTCCTGCTTGGACCCAGTGTGGGTTTTCCCACTTAATAAATTGATCCTTTAAGTTTAATCCCGTTAGGAATTCTCTGGCTAACTCTGCCATCTCTTGGTCGAAATGCCAAAGGGCAGAGTCTCTATCTCCCTGGTATCCTGAGTAAGAAGTCGTCTCGTGCTTCTCTGACTCTTCAAGACGAGAGTCACTCAAATACCCCGTCTTCATTTCGATTTCGTTAAGGGGAGATTGGGGCCAATTGGATGGGATTCGAGCTTGGGCTGCTTTCTCGATGAAGGACGCTAAATATTTCGCGCATCGATTTGACCATGCAAAATGGCCTGCTCCAGGTTCGACGAGAAAGTTTCCAATATTACGAGGATTTGCTTTTCGATAAGCGACCATTTTGTCGCGATCTTTTTCCCAGTTTTCAACACCTTCAGAATTACGCCCAATTTTTCCGAACTCATCGAATTGGCCCACAATCATTAGAGCGGGAATTCCAGGTGGCACGGCGATGTCCCCTCCGGGGTCAGCCCCACGATATTGAACTAAACCAAAGCAGCGCTTGGACCATTCAATTGCGTAGTGCTTGGCTTGGGGGCCTCCGGCAGAGTGTCCGATGAAAAAGACGGGGGAGTCTCGTAACTCCTTATATCCAGATAATGTTGAAAACTGATTGAGCACGTCCTGTAATGGAACACTTTTTAATCCGCTCTTGATGAATAAGATGGCTAAGTCATTCCTTTTGCAGGCCTCTCGAATTTGAGTATCTTTGGCAAGCTCTCGCTCGATTAAGGTCATCCCGCCTATGACTACACCTTTTATTTTTGCCGACTGAGGGGGGACCCAAAGGTAGGCCATTCGAGGTCCTTTTTTAGTTTCAGCTTCAGCCGCAAATTGAAAAACCTGGGCTTTAACATCTGAGATCGGTAATAAAATAAAACCGATCATTAATATTGATCTTAAATGTAGACGGGAAGCGAATTCAGAAAATGGATTAGGTTTAGAATTTAAAATTTTAATGTTCATTAAAGATAATTCCTTCGAAGGAGCCTCTCGCCTCTCACTGATTAGGGGTTATGAGCTCCCTTTTTTAGAGTGTATTTAATTGATCTTAAATTCTGCATAGAGATCTAAATTGAAGCAAAATAAAAAACGATATGGTCTTCACGTTGAAGGCCATATCGTTTGGAATTTAGAATATAAGTTTTTTAATCGCTTTAGCTTCTGTTGAGTACCAAAGCCTACTTAGTTCCTGTTGAATAAACAGGAACTAAGCCGAGTTGGGATCAACTCGGCCGCGAACATAGGGGCGAAGACCCTATGTTTAGCGGAGTGAAAGCAAATCGTAGATTTGCTGGAACGGTTGAAGCTGCCTCCGAAGGAGCAAGATTCAACAGATACTACTTAGTGAATTAACTTCGTTTGGCGACTTCAGCCTTCATGAAGGCCAAGGCATCGGATGCGAGTTGTTCTTCGGTTTCGTACATCCGACGCCAAATTTTAGTAGCAGCAGCTAACTCGGGGAGTGAGAGCCCAAAAGCTTCTACGACCATCCAGCCGTCGTAACCGACTTCTTTTAAAGTGTCGAAAGTTTTAGCCCAAGGAACGTGGCCTACGCCGGGAGTACTTCGATCGTGCTCTGAGATGTGAACGTGACAGAGATGGGGAGCAGCCGTCTTGATGGCACCGGCTTCATCTCGCTCTTCGATATTCGCATGGAAGGTGTCGTACATCATTTTACAGCTGGGATGGTCGACTTTCTCAACGAAGCGAACCGTGTCAGCGGCGGTGTTGAGGAAGTAGCATTCGAATCGATTCAAATATTCTACTCCCAAGGTGATTCCTAAGGATCCGGCGTGCTCGGCTACTTGGCGCATGCTGTCGGCACCCCAGTTGAATTCATCCTCGGTCGCTCCTTGACCACTGAATATACCGAGAGCGGAGTGGTAGGGACCGACGATCGTTTGGGATCCGGCGGCTGCCGCACAATCTAATGCTTTCTTGTTGTTCGCAACGCCGGCATCGCGAACGTCTTTATCGGGGCTGATGGGGTTGTCTTCTTCATTCCTGACAGTGACGGCAGTACTTTCCAAGCCGAGTTCAGCGAGTTTTTTTCCGAGTTTCTCGTAAAGAGAAACATCTAAATTGAAAATAGGAATCTCGACTCCGTCGTAACCCATCGATTTCAAATTTTCTAACAGTGGAAAGTGATCTTCGCTGATTTCGCCAGACCACAGGAGGAGATTCATTCCGAATTTCATGTCAGACTCCCGAAAAAAGTAACTAATGTGATTGAACAGTTTTTCGAACTGCCTTCATTGACCGCTTCTTTTTGGATTCGTGAACCTGGAGGGGGTTCTGGATCCAGATGAACGCTAATTTATAGCGGATTCTGATCCAGATGGGAACGGTAGAGCCTTCAGGATATTTAAATTGGCTCAATTACTTCAAAATACTTCGATTACGTGTCCATAAAATTGGATCTATAAGTTCTCAATTGAGGTTGTGGAATTTTAAGAAGAAATCAATTTTTATACGATTAGGCGCTTTAATTATCCCTCGCTAAAGCTTCGGGCTTGGAGGGTTTAAAATGCCTTTAATACGTTCACTGTGGCAAGGGGTTATCATGCTATCGACCAATAATCCATAATTGTAAAAACCGCTCCCCAAGCCCGAAGCTTTAGCGAGGGATCGATACCGAAAAGCAATTGAAGCCTTGGTTCTACAGCTAATAATTGAGATTCCTTGACGAATGGAAAGGAAAAAATACAGTCTTAGTTGAATTGAAATAAGCATTCGTTTTGCAGTCGAAAGACACTTGTAGGTAAAATGATGAGTCTCGTTAAAGCATCACAGCAAATTCAAATTGACAAACAAAATGAAGAATGGATTGGGAGTATGAAGTTTAAGTTTTCATTGGTGGCATGTCTTTTCGTCTCTTTCAACTCGACGTTATTCGCTCAATTTAATTACGACGAAAGTAAGGTTCCTAAATACACTCCCATCGACCCTTTAGTTTCCTCTAAGGGTGAAAAAATCGACACCAAAGAAAAATGGATGAAGATTCGCCGCCCCGAAATCTTAAAGATGATCGCGCGAGAGATGTTTGGTGAAGCACCCGTGGGGCGGCCCAAAATCCAACGGTTTGAAGTTCTCACTAAGAAAAATGATGCCCTCAACGGTCTGGCTATTCGCAAAGAAATAAAGATTTCCCTCACTGAAAGAATTGGGGGGCCTTCGATGGTTCTTTTACTTTATATTCCGGCGAAAGTGAAAGGTCCGGTTCCAGCATTTATTGGTCTCAATTTTTTCGGGAATCATTCCGCGACTAATGAAAAAGATGTACTCATGAATCGCGGGTGGATGCGAAATGATAAGAAGCGGAAATATTTTAAAAACAAAGCTACCGAAGAGACTCGAGGAGTCCTCGCTTATCGATGGCCTGCCGAGATGGTTTTAAAAAGAGGCTATGCTTTAGGAACGATTTACTGTGGAGACATCGATCCTGATTATCACGATGAATTTAAAAACGGAATCCATCCCCACTATTACAAAAAAGGGCAAACCCATCCCGAAGCTCATCAATGGGGTACGATCGCTACTTGGGCTTGGGGCTTAAGTCGCGCCTTAGATTATTTTGAACAAGAAGACCTTGTTGATGCTAAGAAAGTTGCGGTGCTCGGACATTCCCGACTTGGAAAAACGGCGCTTTGGGCGGGAGCTACCGATCAACGTTTCGCTTTGGTGATTTCGAACAACTCGGGCTGCGGCGGAGCGGCTTTAAGTAAACGGGTTTTCGGTGAAACCGTTAAACGAATCAATACCAGTTTTCCTCATTGGTTCTGCGGTAATTTTAAAAAGTATAACGGGAATGAAAAGAGTTTGCCCTTCGATCAACACATGTTGATTTCCTTGATGGCTCCGCGCCCAGTTTACGTCGCCAGTGCCGAGAAAGATCGTTGGGCGGATCCTCGCGGTGAGTACTTAGCGGCTAAAAGAGCGGGTCCAGTTTATAAGCTCTTTGGCCTACCGGGATTACCTGGAGATGGATTTCCCAAAGTAAACACTCCTCTTCACGGAACCGTCGGTTACCACATTCGAACCGGTGAACATGAGGTGAATAATTACGATTGGGATCAATACCTTAACTTTGCGGATAAGCATTTAAGGTAGTTCATAGTAATCGGCTCACCCCGTGAGCCGGTTCGGAACGCTGACGATTTTATCTATCACGAGAAGTTTACTAAATCTTGAAGGTTGCCTGAGGCACATCCCCTCGCTAGAGCTTCGGGCTAGTTAAGGATGGTCCTTCTCAGGTCAGCCTTACGGTTTTCAAATCACCCAGGGCTGTAAGCCCGACACTTTATAGCCCTGGGCAAAGCGAAGCGTCGCCCTGGGTAGGGTGAGGCTAAAGAGAGTTTTGAACGAAGCGAATGAGGTATTCTTGCGTAGGAACAAGGAAACGGCACACAGCGTGTGCCTGCTACCCTGATCCCTCGCTAACGCTTCGGGCTTGAAGGGTGAGCCGACTACTATTATGCCAACTGTAAAATTCACATCAGCTCTATCGCGCCATCTCACATGTCCGAAAGAGGTCCTTGTGGGAGGTGAGACGCTGATGGAGTCCTTAACTGATGCCTTCCAACAATACCCCAAATTAAAGACTTATGTGGTCGATGATCAAGGTCAACTTCGTCAACACATGCAGGTTTTTGTCGATGGGCAACTCATAAGAGATCGCGAGTGTTTTACTGATCGGGTGAGCGATCAAAGTGAAATTTTCATCATGCAAGCTCTCTCAGGAGGAGTTTAACTTTCATGGAAAAGCTTTATGTCGGATCGAGAAAAGGCTTACTCATTTTTACTCCCGATGCGGGAGACACTTGGTCATTAAGCAGTCTATCGTTTGAAGGAGTTCCAGTCAGTGCGGTCTTTCCCGATCCTCGAGATGGTCGCTTGTACGTCGCGCTAAATCATGGACATTTTGGAGTCAAGCTCCATCGGAGTGAGGATGGAGGTCAGTCTTGGGAAGAGGTCGCCGTTCCGACTTATCCCGAGCGTCCGTCAGACTGGGTCGTCGATGAATCGCTTCCGGGAACTAAGGCCGAGTGGAATACAGAACAAGTTTGGATTATCGAAGCCGCCGGTAACGATACCCAAGATGGTCTCTGGGCGGGAACGATTCCTGGGGGCTTGTTTTTCTCTGCTGATAGCAGTGAGAGTTGGGAGCTCAATGAATCTCTCTGGCATCGCCCCGAGCGCTTGAAGTGGTTTGGTGGAGGTTTTGACAATGGAGGCATCCATTCTGTCTGTGTCGACCCTCGCGATTCGAACCGCCTTCTGATCGGTGTCTCTTGTGGTGGAGCGTGGGAATCTAAAGACAAGGGTGAGACATGGTCACAGTGTTCACAGGGGCTTTTTGCTGAATACATGCCGCCCGATCAACGTGAAAATCCTGACATTCAAGACCCTCACCGCATGGTGATGAGCCGCGAACATCCCGATTCCCTGTGGATTCAGCATCACAATGGAATCTTTAAGTCATCTGACGGAGCCCGATCCTGGCAACACGTGCCGGAGGCGGGGCCTTCAACGTTTGGTTTTGCGGTCGCGACGCATCCTCAAGACCCAAACATCGCTTGGTTTGTTCCCGCGAGAAAAGATGAGTGTCGAGTGCCTGTCGAGCAAGACTTTGTCGTCACTCGCACTCGCGATGGTGGGCAATCCTTCGAAGTTTTAAGCCAAGGATTACCGCCGTCACCGGCGTTTGATCTGGTTTATCGCCATGCGTTAGATGTAAACTTTAGTGGTGACTCCATCGCACTGGGATCGACCACGGGTGGGTTGTGGGTTTCGAAGAATCAAGGAGATCAGTTCGAATTAATCTCCACTCATCTTCCACCGATTTATTGTTTACGATTTGGAAAATAACAAAGAGGAAAACTGATGGCGCAAAGAAAAAGTTCAACAACCCGTCGTGATTTTATCGTCAAGTCTTCGGCGGTAATTGCGGCGGGAAGCTCAGTTACGGCTCCTTCGATTTTGATCGGAAATGGGGTTTCACCCAATGACAAACTCAACATCGCTTTCGTCGGCATCGGAGGTCGTGGGGGAGCAAACTTAGGGGGATTGTCAGGGGGAAATAATGTGGTTGCTCTTTGCGATGTCGATGAACGAAGAGCTGGGGGAAACTTTAACAAGTACCCCGATGCGAAAAAATTTAAAGATCATCGTGTCATGCTGGACTCGATGGACAAGTCGATCGACGTCGTTTCGGTATCTACCCCTGATCACACTCATGCGGCAGCTTGTATGGGGGCTCTCAAACGGAAAAAACACGTTTATTGTGAAAAGCCTCTCGCTCACTCCGTTCATGAAGGTCGCGCATTAGCGAAAGCAGCAAAGGAAGCCGGAGTTGTCACTCAACTCGGAAACCAAGGTCACTCGTTCGGCTCGATTCGTGATTGCGTCGAATGGATCCGGGATGGAGCCATCGGTAAAGTCCACACCATTCATGCTGCTTGTAGTGCAGTTCACACTCGGGTCGGCCAATTGAAGCACCGCAAGGATAAGCACGACATTCCCAAGGGGCTCGATTGGGATCTCTGGTTAGGACCTCAAGAGATGCGTCCCTACAACCCAATGTACTTACCCAGTCAATGGCGGGCCTGGCGTCCCTACGGTAATGGAACCATCGGGGATTGGGTTTGTCATGTTGTCGATCCTTCGTTTTGGGCTCTTGAATTAGGCTCACCGACTTCTGTCGAAACTTTAGAGTTTATGGAAGGCTTTGATCACGTGAACCACACCGATACTTTCGCCCGTGGGGACCGACTTCGATTTGAGTTTCCCGCTACGGATAAACGAGGGCCGATCACCATGTATTGGTACAGTGGAGATCTTCGGATTCCTCGACCCGATGGATCTGATCGGGATGCACCTAAAACCGGTGCCGTCATCATCGGTGACAAGGGGATCATTCAGCACGGCTCTCACGGTGGAGGGGGAGTTCGCCTCGTGCCCGAGTCCAAGAATAAAGACTACAAGCGACCAGCTAGAACGATCCCTCGAGTGCGCAATCACCACGTGGATTTCCTCGATGCGATTAGAAACGATCGCAAAGCAGGCTCCGACTTCCATGACTACGGAGCGCCGCTAACCGAACTAGCGATGATCGGAATCATTTCGATGAACTTCCCCAAACAAAAGCTCGAATGGGACGGTAAAGCCGGTAAATTCACCAACAATAAAAAGGCGAATGAGTACTTGAATCCACCCGCGCGTAAAGGTTGGGAAATTTAGGGTAGTAGGCTCACGCCGTGAGCCGTCTGAAACAAATTATCAATAAAGGCCCAGTTCAGTTAAAAGAACATTTAGGCTGAACTGGGTCTTTGTTCCCCTCGCTAGCGCTTCGGGCTAGTTAATGATTACTGTTTTCCCGTGAGCTAATGGGATTGAAAAATTTAGGTTATTCGAGGTACGGCACACAGCGTGTGCCTACTACCTTGATCCCTCGCTGAAGCTTCGGGTTAGTTAATGATTACTATTTTCCCGTGAGCTATTGGGATTGAAAATTTTGGTTATTCGAAGTACGGCACACGGCGTGTGCCTACTACCTTGAGAGGAAATTATGTCTAAACACCAACTCTACTTATCACTATGTGCCGTCGCCCTTCTCGCCGGAATTGGGGGATTTTCCTTCGCTGGAAAAGATCCAGCTACCGCCGCAGTCGACATGGATGACCGCATTTTTGAAATGCGGACCTACTACACGGCTGAGGGAAGATTGCCGGTTCTTCACAAGCGATTTCGCGAGCACACTAACTACCTTTTTGTGAAGCATGGAATGTCTCTCATCGGTTACTGGACGCCAACTGACAAACCTGAAACTTTAGTCTACATCTTGGCTTATCCCAGCAAAGAGGCTCGGGAAAAGTCCTGGAAGGGATTTATGAACGACCCCGTTTGGAAGAAGGTTTGGGCGGATTCCAAGAAAGATGGCCCGGTCGTGACCAAGGTTGTCAGCCAATTCCTCAAGTCGACCGATTACTCTCCCATCCGATAATCTTGAATTCAGCCCCGATTCACCGGGGTTTTGTTTAGAGCTGAGAAATGCGTTTTGGTATAAATGCTCGGTTGAAGACGGGAGTTTTCTCAGGTAGAGAAGGCTTCTGAGAGAAGAGAAGTCGAAGTTTGACATTCCGATCTAGGAATCTCCAACTTCGACTCTCTTTTTCTATGTACTTATTTCACACTTAGCGATCTTAGCAGTTGATCGCTTCATCAACTTAATTCAATCACTTCGATCAGCATTTGATGATGAATAATCAATTTCACTTTCAATGGAGGTCGATCGCTTACCCTCTCATTTTGCTATTTATTAGCATGGGAATGTTTAGCGGTTGTCAGACCTGGGAAGAGACTCGCGATGAGTTAGCTCTTCCGATCAATGTTTTAGTGCACAAAGAGTTTCCTCAATCTTTGAAGGCCATGGATCCAGAGGCGACAGCTCGTCTGGTGATCACGGCTCACCAGGATGGGGCTCGTGAACTTAACGAAGCCCTGGTTAAGGGATTCAGCAATGTTGAGTTTGCTCGTTGTAGAATCGATGGAGTTGCCGAGGTTGAAGACGGTTTTTTAAACATTCCTTCTATGGTTTGTTTAGAGGGTAAGGATAAAAATGGGAACCGCAAGGTATCTCGTCAGCTGGTTTCATTCGTCACGAAAAAAACACCAGCGGGGTGGAAGATAGTTAACTGGAATGTGGGTGAAGGAGAAACTTCTCCCGTAGAAGCTCACGTTTTTAATGAAGAAGCAACTCTCCGTGGATTGAACCAAAGACACAAGTCTCGTGGAGTAGAAGATCGATGGGGCTTCTTCCAGGATTACCTCGCGGGATCAGGCCTGTCCGTTCGAGATGTTGATGGGGATTCCTTTGAAGACGTCTTGGTCGTCAACGGAGCTTCTCTTCATTTGTACCGAAATAACAAAGGGCATTTCGAAGAGATTACTCAAGAGGTTGGTTTAGAAGGTCCTCCTAAAGGTGAATCTCGAATTGGGATTTTCGGAGACATCGATAACGATGGAGATTCCGATCTCTTCGTGGGGGTGACTGAGGGATCCAATTACATTTACATCAACGAAAATGGGCGATTCCAACGTCGGTTAGCCGATGAACTTGGCATTATTTCTTCGAATCAAACCACCAGTGCTTGTTTTGCTGATTTCGATCAAGATGGCTTATTAGACTTGTATGTCGCCAACGGAATGAATCTTCTCAAGACTACTCCCGATCCCATCTTTAATGCAAAGAATGGAACCCCTAATCAAATTTTCAGAAATTTAGGTCAGGGAAAATTTGAGGAAGTTTCTTCGACTTCAAGTATTGCCGACTCCGGTTGGGCATTGAGTACTTCGACCGTTGATTACGACAATGATGGAGACCTCGATCTTTTTGTCGCTAATGACTTCGGCCGCGATGTGCTTTATAAGAATTTAGGTGGCTTCAAGTTTGAAGATGTCACCATCGACGCCGGTTTAACTCATTTCGGATCGAGTATGGGAGCCGCCTTTAGTGATGTCGATGGGGATGGCGACCAAGATCTTTTCGTTTCTGGGATGGCTTCAGGAGCCCGTTGGATGCTCGATCTTCCTGAATACCCCTTGCCGGGGAATTGGGTCTTAAAACTCTTATTCAGCGATCGTATTCGAGAAGTGATGAAAGAGATGCTTCACGGAAATCGCTTTTATGTCAATCAGGGCGACGGAAGCTTCAAAGAGCTTTCTACTGAACTCGGAATGAGGGATTCCGGTTGGGCTTGGGGAGGCATTATTTTCGATTATGACAATGATGGCCTCGACGATGTCTACGTTCTCAATGGCTTTAAATCCGGTAAAGATAAAGATGATTTGTGACTGCTCTTAGTGGAAGGTGTCGGTCGACGCCAAGAACAAAAAGGCAGCGAGATGGGGCATTGGGTAAGTTTAGGAGATAAATCCTTAAACGGTTACGAGCGTAACACTTTATTTAGAAATTATGGAACGGGAGAAGGTCAGCCTCGCTTTCATGAAATCGGTTATCTAACTGGAGCCGATCGAATCGAAGATGGGCGAGGAGTGGTTGCCGCCGATTTTGATCACGATGGAGATCTCGATCTTGTCGTACAAAGTTTTTCGCAACCCTTGGTCTATCTCAATAATGATCCTAAAAAGAAGTCCAACTGGTTACAAGTTCAACTCACGGGTTCAGTGAGTAATCGGGATGCGATCGGTGCGCGTCTCATCGCCGAGATCGACGGTAAACGTCAACTCCGCGAGTTGGGAACAACCTCGGGTTATTTAGCGGGGCAATCCTTGATCGCCTCGTTCGGTTTAGGCGAAGCAGCAAAGATCGATCGTTTGACGGTGCGTTGGCCCTCGGGCGAAGTCACAGTTCTTGAAAACATCGATGCGAATCAAAGGCTTCAGATTAAAGAAGAAGTTCTCGCGAAGTAGTTTATTAATAAAACTAAAATTAAAAAAGCCCTTGAAGGCGTGAGGCCTTCAAGGGCTTTTTTTTATCGATTATAGGGAGGCCACCCACAAAGGGGTGGCGCTACAGGGGTGGAGTTGGATAGAAGGGCCGTCTGTAGCGCCTGGGCTTGTCCCAGGCCCTCATAGGGTTCAGTTCGAACGAAGGATTACGGCGCCGTGAACGGAATATCACAAGTCATGTCATCTTCCGTTGGATCCGTACCGGGTTCGGGATAAGGTTCGGGGAGTGGACCTTCACCTAAGAACAAGGCCGTTACCACTTTGATCCCATCCGAGATATCGACTCGGCCGTCGTCATTGGCATCGGCTGAATCATCACAACGAGGTGTCACTTCTCCTCTAAATAAGTAGTTGAGGATGAAGACTGTATCAGAGATATCAACTCGACCGTCAAAGTTGGCGTCACCACGAATGAAGAGAACCACGATAATCGAACAGGCGTCACCTTGCCCATCGTTGTCGGAATCTAGTTGATCCGGATTGTGAATGTTGGGGCAGTTGTCGATTTCATCGTCGACTCCATCATTGTCTCCATCGGTGTCACAGGCATCTCCAATGGTGTCGATATCCGTGTCTTCCTGGCCGGGATTGTGATCGAAGGGGCAATTGTCAGCATCGTCGATAATGCCATCATTGTCATCGTCAGTATCACAAAGGTCTCCGATATTGTCTTGATCATTATCGAGTTGATCTTCATTGAATAACAAGGCACAGTTGTCATCGACGTCGAGGACGCCGTCGTTGTCATTGTCAGGATCACAAATGTTACCGAGGCCATCTTGGTCGAGGTCATTTTGACCGGGATTGAAATCGACGGGGCAGTTATCTTCACCGTCTGAAATTCCATCCGCATCGCGATCGACATTGGGGTCGCAGACGTCGCCAATAGAGTCATTGTCAACATCGACTTGATCGGTGTTTGGGTGGAGAGGACAGTTGTCATCGCCGTCTAAGATGGTGTCTCCATCGTCGTCGTCGTCACAAGCATCGCCTTGTTCATCTCCATCGGTATCCGTCTGAGAAGGATTACTCGTACCGGGGCAGTTGTCGCAGGCGTCTCCGAGAGTATCCGAATCCGAATCGACTTGGTCCGTATTTGCGGCAAGAGGACAGTTATCCGTCTCGTCTAAGACAGTATCGTTATCATCGTCTTCGTCACAGAGATCACCGGTGAGATCACCATCGGTATCCAACTGCTGAATATTTTCGACGAATGGACAGTTATCGTCGACGTCGAGAATTCCATCGTTGTCGTTGTCGTTATCACAAACGTCACCGATTTCATCCAAATCTCGATCTTCCTGATCGACATTGCTGATCAGAGGACAGTTGTCATCGAGGTCTAACACCGAGTCGTCGTCGTCGTCATCATCACAGGCGTCGCCGTCTAAATCTCCATCGGTATCTCGTTGATCTTCGTTGGAGTCCGAGGGGCAGTTGTCACAGACGTCACCCACATTATCCGCATCGGCATCTTCTTGAGAAGCATTTGCGATCAAGGGGCAATTGTCTTCACTGTTTTCGATTTCGTCATTATCTAAGTCGGAATCGCAAACATCGCCTTCACCATCCCCATCGTCATCTTCCTGATTCGGATTTGCGACCGTTGGGCAGTTGTCACAAACATCTCCCAGGCCATCAGCATCCGCATCGAATTGCTCTGAGTTGGCTATTTCGGGGCAATTGTCGCAAGCATCGCCGAGTCCATCCACATCTTGATCGATTTGGCCCGGGTTGAAGTTCTCGGGGCAGTTATCGATACTGTCATCGATCGAATCACTGTCAGTGTCGACCAAGGGGTCACAAGCATCGCCAATTCCATCCGTGTCGTTATCGACTTGATCAGCATTGGCGTCATCCGGGCAATTATCGACATCACCACAAATTCCGTCACCATCGCTGTCATTTAAGGCGTCATTGGGACAGGCATCACAAACGTCACCCGTTCCGTCGGCATCGCCATCGGCTTGATCGGTATTGGCGTCATCCGGACAGTTGTCGACATCTCCACAAACATCATCGGCATCGGCATCATTGTTCGCGTCATTGGGGCAGGTATCGCAAGCGTCTCCAATTCCATCGGCGTCACCATCGGTTTGGTCAGCATTAGAATCGGCGGGGCAGTTGTCTAAGTCTCCACAAATTCCATCTCCATCCGCATCGTTTTCAGCGTCGTTAGGACAGGAATCACAAACGTCACCTTGGCTGTCACCGTCAGCGTCGGCTTGGTCGCCATTCGCATCATTAGGGCAATTATCGACATCAGCACAGACTCCGTCAGCGTCTTCATCGTTGTTGGCGTCTGCCGGACAGGCGTCACAAGCATCGCCCTGGTCGTCAGCATCGCCATCGGCTTGATCGGCATTCGCGTCTGTAGGACAGTTGTCGACATCACCACACACGCCATCACCATCGGCATCGTTACCGGAATCGTTAGGACAAGCGTCACAGAGATCACCTGTTCCGTCGGCATCGGCGTCTGCTTGGTCGGCATTAGCATCGCTAGGACAGTTGTCGACATCACCACACACGCCGTCACCATCGGCATCATTATTCGCATCATTGGGACAAGCGTCACAAACATCTCCAGTGCCGTCGGCATCGGCGTCTGCTTGATCACCATTCGCATCGTTGGGACAGTTATCGAGGTCGTCACAAACTCCATCAGAGTCATTGTCGTCACCATTGGAGTTGGGGCAGAGATCACAAGCATCTCCTTGACCATCACCATCGGTATCTACCTGATCTGCGTTACTTTCATTGGGACAGTTGTCGATATCTCCACAAACACCATCCGCATCGACGTCGTTGTTGGCATCGTTGGGGCAGGTATCACAGGCGTCACCCGTTCCGTCTGCATCCCCATCGGCTTGATCACTGTTAGCGTCGGTAGGACAGTTATCTATATCCCCGCAAACGCCGTCAGCGTCGCCGTCGTTATTGGCATCGTTGGGGCAAGTATCACAGACGTCACCCGTTCCGTCGGCATCGGAATCCGCCTGGTCACCATTGGCTGTATCCGGGCAGTTGTCGACATCACCACAGACTCCATCTCCGTCACTATCGTTGCCTGAATCACTGGGGCAAGTGTCACAAACGTCACCGATTCCATCACCATCACCGTCAGCTTGATCAGCATTAGCATCTTCGGGGCAGTTGTCGGCGTCAGCGCAGAGGCCATCCCCATCGGCATCGTTGTTAGCGTCATTGGGGCAAGCGTCGCAAAGGTCACCCGAACCATCGGCGTCAGCATCGGCTTGATCACTGTTCGCATCGATGGGGCAATTATCTAGGTCGCCACAAACACCGTCAGCATCCGCATCGTCATCGGCATCATTGGGGCAAGCGTCACAAGCGTCACCAGCGCCGTCGCCATCGCTATCGGCTTGACCACTGTTAGCGTCGCTGGGGCAATTGTCGACATCGCCACAGACCCCGTCTCCATCAGCATCATTGGCGGCATCATTGGGACAAGCATCGCAAGCATCCCCTTGGCCGTCGCCATCGCCGTCGGCCTGATCGCTGTTGGCGTCGGCTGGACAATTATCGACATCTCCACAAACGCCATCCCCATCCGCATCGTTATTGGGATCGTTGGGGCAGGAGTCGCAAACGTCACCCGTTCCATCGGCGTCAGCATCGGCTTGATCAGCATTCGAATTGGCCGGGCAGTTATCGATGTCTCCACAGATTCCATCCGCATCGGCATCATTATTAGCATCATTCGGGCAAGTATCACAAACGTCACCCGTTCCATCACCATCACTATCGGCTTGATCACTATTGGAATCTACGGGGCAGTTATCGACGTCTCCGCAAACCCCATCGCCGTCCGAATCGTTGTTAGCATCGTTGGGGCAAGCGTCGCAAGCGTCACCTGTTCCATCGCCATCGGTATCGGCTTGATCACTGTTGGCATCGTTGGGACAATTGTCTACATTTCCACAAACGCCATCGCCATCCGCATCGTTATTGGGATCCAGGTGGCAGGCGTCGCAGTTATCTCCGATGCCATCGGCATCGTCATCGGATTGACCCGGATTTCTGTTTACGGGGCAGTTATCGACGTCGCCACAAACGCCATCATCATCAATATCGTTATCGGGATCATTGGGACAGGTATCACAAACGTCACCGGTTCCATCGCTATCGGCATCGGCTTGATCTGAATTGGCATCATTGACGCAGTTGTCGACATCGCCACAGACTCCGTCAGCATCGATATCATCGTCGGTATCGTTGGGGCAGACATCGCAAACGTCTCCAGCACCGTCACCATCGACATCGGCTTGATCGGCATTAGCATCTTGAACACAGTTGTCGAGATCGTTAGAGACTCCGTCGTTATCGGCATCGTCGTCACAGGCATCTCCAACTCCGTCACCGTCACTGTCAGCTTGATCGAGGTTGTCGACTCGAGGACAGTTGTCCCAGCCATCGCCCTGACCATCGCCGTCAGGGTCTTCATCGCACACGTCGCCGCGAGGATCGCCATCGACATTGGATTGATCGGGATTGACAACGGACGGGCAGTTATCTAAAGAATCGGTGATTCCATCCCCGTCGGTATCCGTCGGATCTTCACAGACGTCTCCAACACCATTGCCATCGGCATCCAATTGATCAGCATTCGGAACGACATGACAGTTGTCATTCACATCGGTGATGCCATCCCCGTCATCGTCATTGGCGCAAATATCACCCTTACCATCTCCATCTGTATCTTCCTGGCCAGGGTTGTAATCGTGCGTACAGTTGTCATCGACGTTTAAGACTCCATCGTTTTCTAAATCGTCATCACAACGATTTCCTAAACCGTCGAAGTCAGTGTCTTGCTGGGAGAGGTTGTTATCATCGGGGCAGTTATCACAAACATCCCCAACGGTGTCTAAATCGCCATCCGCTTGGTCAGCATTAGAGATCGTGGGGCAATTGTCGCTCGCATCGGGAATACCATCTCCATCCGCATCCTGAGCCCAGGTGGCAGTTGTGGTAAAGGCGGCGAACAGAATCAACCAAAGGAAACTTTTTAAGTTCAATGGAGTTCGACTTGAACCCTGGCGGGTAAGGCGGGTTGACATGCTTATCTTTTCCTGTAATCGGTCTGTTGTAATAACTTTTCAGTGCTTCAACTCAGACTTTCTGCAAGAACTGTGCTAAATAGAAAAATAACAACAGATTTTGAGCCATCGAGGGCATAAGGGATCCGTTGAGTGACAGTTATGATCTATCACCCAAGTTCACGAATTTGATTTGAGTTCCCAAACGGGGACTTTCAGACGGTTTTAATACTGAAGTCGAATCGAAGCAGGTTGCTTCAAGAAACTCGCTAAGGGCTCAACCCAAGACCGGATGCGAAGGAATAATTTGGGAGCACAGGAGATCAGCTCTCCCGCGAATTGCTTCAAATTTGCCAACTGCAATCACTTATATGCACCTAATTGAGCATCTGAAATGCAGCTTGAGCGGGGATTCAAGCTGCAAAAATGAGATCAGTACAGAAGTTAAAATTATAAGTTATTCCCTGGGGAAGGTATAGGTTCGATTTTAAAAAGAGATAGCCGAAAAGGTGATCCATATGGATGTTCCAATTCGGCTCGACGTATTGATTTAGGGATAGAGTTTAGCGTCCACAATATGGACGAATGAGGTCGCTTGAGTGTATTCGAACTAAAGTGTCAGTTCTGAGAGCGGAACTTGGTCAATAATTCGTCTTCAGAGTTGAGATGACTAAACCACTCCATAAGCCAACATCGCATCAGCTACTTTGATGAAACCAGCGATGTTCGCGCCGTTGACGTAGTTGATGTAATCACTTCCCGGTTCTTGCCCGTACTCTACACACTTCGTGTGGATGGAGCGCATGATGCCATTTAGCCGTTCATCGACTTCCTCTCGGCTCCATGACAGTCGAAGAGCATTTTGGCTTTGTTCTAATCCAGAAACCGCAACGCCTCCTGCATTGGCCGCCTTGGCCGGGCCGAAGAGAACTTTGGATTGTAGGAGTAGATTCATGGCATCTAATTCAGTGGGCATGTTAGCCCCTTCGCAGACGACCTGAACTCCGTTTTTGATTAAAGTTTCGGCGTCCGAGAGTGAAATTTCATTTTGAGTCGCACAGGGAAAGGCGACATCACAGGGAATCCTCCAGGGGCGTTTATCGGCATGAAAAGTAGCTTCAGGGTAGTGTTCGACGTATTCCGAAATTCGGCCTCGTTTAACTTCTTTCAAGTCTTTAAGGTAAGCTAACTTTTCTGGATCGATGCCATCGGGATCATGAATGAATCCGGAAGAATCGGACATCCCAACGACGGTGGCTCCAAGGCTTGTAGCTTTTTCTACAGTGTAGATAGCGACATTTCCGGATCCCGAAACTACACAAGTTTTACCTTCGAGAGAATCACCAATTTGATCCAAGATGTCTTGGCAGAAGTAGACGCAGCCGTAACCCGTAGCCTCTGTTCTGACTAGACTTCCACCGAAAGAGAGTCCCTTTCCGGTGAGGATTCCGACGAAGCGATTTTCTAATCGTTTGTATTGACCGAATAGGTAACTGATTTCCCTCGCCCCGACTCCTATATCTCCGGCAGGAACATCAGTGTCTTCACCAACGTGACGATGGAGTTCAATCATCAACGATTGACAGAAGCGCATGACTTCACGGTCGCTCTTGCCTTTGGGATTGAAGTTGGCTCCACCCTTAGCGCCTCCCATGGGTAAACCGGTAAGGCTATTTTTTAGGACTTGTTCAAAACCTAAAAACTTGAGAACACTTTCGGTCACGGTGGGATGGAATCGGAGCCCACCTTTGTAGGGACCAATCGAATTATTGAACTGAACTCTCCAGGCACGATTGACTCGGATATTACCTGCGTCATCTTCCCAGGTGACCCTAAAACTGACTGTTCTATCAGGTTCGCTGAGTCGTTCAAGAATTTGCGCATCTCGATATTTTGGATGTTCGATGACATAGGGAATTAAGCTTGAAACCACTTCGAGGACAGCAGCGTGAAACTCTTTTTGCCCTGGGTTTCGTTTTTTGAGCCCACGCATGAACGCATTAATTTCTTTTTGAACGCTTGGAGAAGTGTTTTTAGACATGCTGATTCCGTTTAATTTATCGAGTCCAAGATAACCACGTTTTAAAGAGCTTTGATACGGTGGGGGTGAGTCGAGTTCGATTGAACTGATCCCCCAATTTTCGAATGGCTTCGGCTTGAGTCGGGTAGGGATGGATTGTACTTCCAATTCCCTTGAGGCCGATACCATGTTTCATCGCTAAGGTGATCTCGCTGATCATGTCGCCGGCATTCGAAGCGACGATGGTAGCACCCACAATTTTATCTTTTCCTTTGAGGGTATGCACTTTAACGAATCCATCGTCGTCACCTTCTAGTATAGCACGATCGACATCGTGAAACTCTTGAGTGTAGGTATCGATTTCGATGCCTTGTTCTTCCGCTTCCTTAGGATAAAGGCCGACATGAGCGATTTCGGGTGAAGTGTAAGTCGCCCAGGGGATGATGAGATCGCTCGCTTTCGATCGACTCATAAACAAGGCGTTTCCGATCACGATCCTCGCCATAAAGTCAGCTGAATGGGTGAACTTATATTTTGAGCAAATATCACCCGCAGCGAAAATATTGGGGTTCGTTGTGCGCATGTTATCGTCGACGGTCACTCCGACTTTAGGGTCGAATTCAACTCCAACCGCTTCCAATCCTAAGCCGTTAACGTTAGGAGCACGCCCTACAGCGACTAAAAGTTGATCGACCTGTTGATCGTATTTTTGCCCTTCGGATTCTAATGTGAGATGGATTTTGCCGTCTCGGTTTTGAATCTGAGTGTGGCGACCACAACAGAGTAAGTTTACTCCATCACGTATCATCGATTCTTTGACGATGGCGCTCGCATCGGGATCTTCTCGAGGCAAAATCCCGTGTGTCGCTTCAACTAAATAAACCTCCGTACCATATAGAGCGAACGATTGGGCCAGCTCACAGCCGATGGGACCTGCACCGATGACGCCTAAGCGTTTCGGAAGTTCCGTTAGGGAAAAGATGGTTTCATTCGTGAGGTAATCGACAGTGTCTAAGCCAGGGATGGGAGGAGCAGAAGCTCTCGCCCCGGTTGCGATCACTGCTTTTTTAAATTCTAAAGTTTGGTCGCCCACCTGAATGTGATTGGAATCGATGAACGTTCCCGCACCTTGATAAACATCAACTCCGAGAGAGCTGAATCGATCCGCCGAATCATTCGGGCTGATTTGTGCTCTCAACCTTCGCATTCTTTCCATGACCTTGGGGAAGTCAGCTTTGGCCTCAGGGATATCGATTCCGAAAGTATCGGCATAGCGAGCGTGGCGCATCACGCGTGCAGCGGAGATGAGTCCTTTCGAAGGTACGCAACCGACATTGAGGCAATCTCCACCTAAAAGCTCTCTTTCGATCAAGGCGACTTTGGCGCCGAGCCCGGCAGCGCCAGCGGCTGTGACTAAGCCCGCTGTTCCTCCTCCGATCACCACTAAATTGTATCGGCCTGAGGGGGTGGGGTTTTGCCAGTCTCGGGGTTTGACGTTTCTCTCCAGTTCTAAGTTATGACTGTCGAGAGGTTGAAGTTGGGCGAGTTCGCTCATGGTTTATGAATCTGAATTGACAGGTTGTTCGGTTGAAGGGGAATCTGAAGTAGTCGCAGTTTGAGGCCGAAACTTCTTCATGAGGTATTTAACTATGAAGGGAAAGATTCCCAATGCAACAAAAGCGATGATGACTTGAGGGCTAAAGACTTTGCCGACTCCCTCTTCTCTGAGAGTGTTGAGATCAGGCACTTGACTTCCTGCGAAGACATACACGGCCGTTCCGGGAAGCATCCCGATTTGACTGACAATCCAAAAGGTCCCTAGTCGAATTGGAGTTAAACCCATAACTAAGTTGATCACGAAAAAGGGAACAGCAGGGATCAATCTCAAGGTGAACAGATAAAAGGCACCATCTCTTTCTAAAGCAGCGTTGAAGGATTGAAGGCGGTTCCCGAATTTTTTTAGGATCAGATCTCTTAAAGCGTACCGACTCATTAAGAAGGCGAGGCAAGCGCCGAGAGTTGAAGCAAAGCTCACCAAGATAACTCCGGGAACAAACTTGAAAAACCAAGCGTACACCAGGCTTAAGATAGCAGCTCCCGGGAGTGAAAAGCCCGTTACGGCAACGTAAACTAAAAAAGCTATGGAATAGACTAAAACGGGGCTTTGTTCGAGATGTTGAGTGAGATTGGCTTCTTGTTGGGCTAAGGATTTGAGCGAAAGGTGGTCGCCCCATTTTAGGTAAGCACCCACTGCCGCTGATAGAAGTAGCAAAATGATGACTCGCTTCATCCAGCCTGAATTTTGGGATTGAGCTTCTTCCGTCATCACTTCTTACCTTTCTTACGATTGAGAGTCCAATCGTAATCTAAATAGCGAATTCTGATTTTATTGCTATTCAGAAACTTTCGATCATCTTCACTGGCAAACTTTTTGATGAACTGCAGGATCCCTTTGTTGGTCCCTCCAAAGTCATCGTCGAACCAATCGAAGATCTTTGAAACATACATAGTTTTAGTTTTTCGATTCAGGTAGTTTTTGCGATCACCCTTAAGAGTGCGCCCGGATCGAATCCAACGTTGAGCTTCTTCAGTGAGTTGCTTGTCGAGAGCTTGACTCGTATAGGCTTCCGGTCGCAAGCGAGGGCAGCTCGAAGCTCCACAGACCAATGCGGCATGCACTCGAGGCTCTTTGTATTTTTTTCTAAGGATACCGTGCTCGATATCATCTAAAGAACGAATCTTGCCAGCTACCTTGTAAGTTCTTTCTTTGAAGATGTTCTTTCCAAAGATCACGGCATTAGGCACTTTTTTGGGGAGCTTGTGATCTAAAAGTTTCTGAATGGTGATCGCGTTGTAGGCATTCACCCAAAAAGAGACTTGCTCCGCTTGAGTTTTGAACTTGCTCAAAGAAGCAGAGCTCAAGCGTTTTAGGTAATTCTTGAGTTGAGTTTGGCCTGATTTTTGGATTGCCGCGTAATCGACCCAGCCTTGGTCATCGACATAGGTTTTTAAAAATTTGTCCCAATCGGATTGGTCGAAAACTGGTTTTTTCTCTTCGGAGAAACTGATCGTAGGGAGCAGGCTTAGGCTGAAGAGAAGGGTGTATCGGATGAATCTGTTCATTTTGGCTCCTGGGTAGCGAATTCATGCTAATCGTCTATTGGGTATTAACGCCCTTTCAAAGGAAATTGTTCCTTTTGAATTCGCAAGGGAGACGAGGGACTGGGACCATTGTTACACCCTGAGGGTAAAATTTTATAAATTATTTTTTCCTTATATCTTCTGGCTTAATTCTTTGATTTCCCGATTGAGAATTCGGTCATTGTCAGAGTAATCGATCGGTACATCGATGAGATCGACTCCCTCCGTCTTGAGTGCCTTTTCCAGGAGGGGCAGGAAGTCTTCGGTGGCTTCCAGGCGGTGCCCTCTCACTCCATAACTTTCTGCGTACTTCACGAAATCGGGATTCTTATAATCTAAGCCAAAATTCTCGAAGCCCATATGAGACTGTTTCCACTTGATCATGCCGTAAGCACTATCGTTGAGGATCAAAACGACTAAATTTAAATTGAGCCGAGCTGCAGTCTCTAATTCTTGGGAATTCATCATGAATCCGCCGTCGCCACAGATGGCGACGACACTCTTTTGGGGATGGATCAAACTCGCGGCCATCGCTGAAGGCAAGCCAGCTCCCATCGTAGCGAGAGCGTTGTCGAGTAAGACGGTGTTCGGTTGGTGAGCCGGATAGTTTCGGGCAAACCAAATTTTGTAAACCCCGTTATCCAAGGCGATCACTCCATCGGAAGGCATCGCCTTTCGAACATCCGCAACCAAACGTTGAGGGTAGATGGGAAATCGAGGATCGTCAGTCCCTACTTCAAGGTGCTCGCTCAAGTGATTTTTAACTTCGCAAAAACGGGAGAAATCCCAGTTGGGATTCGGCTCGATGTCTTCCAACAATCTCCAGATGCTATGGGCGATATCACCGACCATCTCGACTTGCGGGAAGTAAACGGGGTCGACTTTAGCAGAAGTGAAATTGATGTGGATGACTTTCGCACCGCCTGGTTTCATGAAGAAGGGTGGCTTTTCGATGACGTCGTGACCGACGTTTAGAATCAAGTCTGCAGCCTCGATAGAACGATGCACAAAATCGCCATCTGACAGTGCGGCATTGCCTAAGAAGCGAGGGTCACGTTCATCGATGACTCCCTTTCCCATTTGAGTGGTGAAGAATGGAATCTCAGTCTGTTCCACGAACTTTCTAAGCATTCTAGCTGTTAACTTACGGTTAGCAGCAGCTCCGATCAAAATGAGAGGGCTCTTCGCTTCTTGGAGCATTTTAACGGCGCGTTTTACTGATTTATCTTCGACTACGGGGCGACGCACTTGGCTGGCGGGAATCAGTTCTACATCCGTTGTTTCACGGGCGATATCTTCAGGGAGTTCGATATGAACAGCACCGGGACGTTCTTCTTCTGCCAGGCGAATGGCTTCCCTTATTTTCGAAGCGATAGTGTCCCCGCTGACGATTTGATGGGTGAATTTGGTAAGCGGAGCCATCATGTCGACGACATCAACGATTTGGAAATGTCCTTGCTTGCTCGATTTGATGGGTTTTTGCCCAGTGATCATCATCATCGGCATCGCGCCGAGTTGGGCATAAGCGGCAGCCGTAACGAAGTTGGTGGCACCCGGGCCTAGAGTTGAAAGGCATACCCCAGTTTTACCGGTGAGACGTCCATAAGTTGCAGCCATAAAACCAGCTGCTTGTTCGTGCCGAGTGAGAATGAGTTGAATCGAAGAGCGGGAGAGAGAATCTAACATGTCGAGGTTCTCTTCTCCGGGAATGCCAAAAATGAATTCGACACCCTCATTTTCTAAGGCTTGTACGAAACGGTCCGACGCTTTCATGATTTAACCCTTCAATTCTTAACCAAATTGGAGCTGTAAAATGAAAATCTGAATCTGGTGGACGTGGATAGACTGAATTTATTACAGCCTATTCATCGGGTGGGGGATTTGAGTCCGTCCCCTCTTCGATATTTTTTTGAACGAGCTTTTTGAGTTCTTGCTGCTTTTGGGGTGGAAGCGGTGGGCTAACTTCTTGGTCTTCCTGAAGGAAGCTGCGTAATTTCTGGGCATTTCTGAGAAAGCCACTGCAGTAAGCACACATCCAAAGGTGGATTCGAAGTTTGATTTTTTCAACCAGATTGAGTGGGCGATCCAGTGACTCTGAAACGAGTTTCGCGTATTTTTGGCAACTTTTTCCCATGGTAGATCAAACCTCTGCTTCTTGGAAAAAGTGGCCACGAAGACAACGAGCGAGTTTAAGGCGTCCGCGGTAAAGAAGGACGCCTAGATTCGTTGTCGTAACTTGAAGAGCCTCACAGATGCTTTCAGTCGATTGTCCTTCGAGTTCGCGAAGAATGAAAGCATCTTGCTGGGCTTGACTTAAGCCCTCTAAGCAGGAGGAAAGCTTTTGCCAAAACTCTTGTCTCTCGATTTCTTTTTCAGGTGATTCTTTTAAGAATCTGGGATCTTCCTTCCAGCGGCCATCCGCAGAGAAAAAGGCTTCTTCGATGTCTTCCTCGCCTAATTGACTTGCCGATTGAGTGCGGGAACGAGCTCGAACAAAATCGATGATTTTTCGTTTTAATATAGCTAAGAGCCAACCTCGCTCGGAGCCACGGCCTTCGTACTGACTTTGAGCTTTCAATCCGGCTAGTAACGTTTCTTGAAGCACCTCTTCGGCAGCTTCAGCATTTCTTAATCGAGAGTAGGCATAGCGGTAGAGATAGTCTCCGTACTCATCGACCCACTGCTCAGGTTTCAATTCACTCATTAAGGCCGTCGTTTAAGTTAGCTAATTTAGCGGGTTGGAAGAAACGATTCAAAAAGCACTTTTAAAGGGAGTCAAAATTGTAAACCAAAAACCTTTAGAAGTAAGGATTGAAGGGTTAAATTTTAAATATTAATGTTATCTCCTCATGAGTTTACGTCTCTCCTCATTTTGTTATGAGGATCCTCTTGAAGATGGAGCAAGAGAGCAAGTGAGTGAGCGAAGAAGAAAGGGTTGAAGAGAATTTCGATGATCAAAACGAACAATCGGGTGAAGGGGTTTCATTTTCAATTCATACTCTTGAGCATGGTTCTCTTTGTTGCCAGCTCTTGTACAAATAGTAAGTCTTACCTTGAAGACAAGATACAAGGAATGCTTTTATTGGGAGTTTACGGTGATGCCTTAGGCGCCCCACACGAACCCGCTGGATTGCGTTGGGAGGTGGGAGATCCAGAAAGAAGTGAGCGCCTTCTGCCCTTTTCAGAGTATGAAATTTCCAATAATCCCTGGGGGATATGGGTCCCATTCTCTGAGGAACTCGATAACGTGATCGGGATTCCGACGGATGACACATCCTTTCGTTTAACTCTGTTGCATCCTTGGATGATCTCCGTGGGGAATCTAGAGGCAGCCAACGATGCCCCCTTTGAAGCTTGGATGAGGTCTCAATTAAAAAGTGAATTTGAGCCGAAGAGTTTAGTAAAAAATCGAAACGAGCAAATTCGCTGTTGGCTCGACATGTATAAAGATTTAGATCGATTTTCGATGGGGGAAGATCAGCCTAGCCCTCTTAATTACTTTTATCGAAAAGATATCCCGGTCATGTTTGGGATGTTCATGTATTTGGAGCTGGCGGCGTTGTCCGTGGGAGAGGATCCTAAAGACGTTTTTAAGAAGTACCGTCAGTTTTGCCGATTAGATGAAATTTACAGTGGTTCGGTGGCGGGATTGCTGAGTGCAATCTTGTCGAAGGCGGTCATGGCAAAGCCTTCACCTTTGGGATTTGGGGTCTGGTTTAATCAGGAATTGGATCACCTGCTTCAGGCACTTGGTGAAGAGGCTCATATTCAGGCGATCCATCAGCAAGTTATCAGCGCTCGGAAGATTGGAGTTTCCTACCGAGGGAAATCGCCAAAGGAATTATTAAATGCCATCGCCGATGAGTCCTTTCGATCACCCCTTGCGGAATTGCGATCGAGTAAGGGATATATCGTTTTCGACCCGCTACTCGTATTGAAGTATATGGTCGCCACGACGACTTATGAATCTGATGGAGTGAAGGCCGTCCAGCTTCTGGCTATCAGTCCGGGAGACTCAGATACCATCCCTAGTCAGTTAGGTTCCATCGTAGGAGCGTGGAAAGGAAAGAAAAATCTTGAGCGATATGGAGAGGATCTAAAGGTCGACTTAGAGCGTGTTTCTTCAGTTCTATCTAAGTATTATTCAATTGACGTTCAAGGTAGAGCTAAAGAATTATCAGCCTTAGTAAAGCCTTAATTTGGCTCGATTAGATCAATTCATCTAAAAGCTGCGTTAGCTTTTGATCCTTCGGGTTCTATTAAAGTAACAAGTATTTAATATTCATAGATACCAGCGCTGGTAGTCAGCCAGATTAAATTTCCCGAGTTGGTTTGAAGAGGAGGCAGTACATGCCATTTTATAATGATTTAAGGCCTCAATCCGATTACGAACATCGAGATTACGCTCTTGTTTTTCCTGAGATGACGGACGAAGAAAAGGTTCGCACCATCGAGAATTTGATTCGCCTTAAAGATGGATTAGCCAAAGAAGTTGTTCCAAAGAAGACCGACAACAATTTGTTGGTCGCTAGTTGGAACATCAAAGAATTTGGTCAAACGAAGCAACGGTTGAACGAGTCTTACTTCTATATCGCAGAAATTATTTCACACTTTGATCTCGTGGCGGTCCAAGAGGTGAAGTCGACTCTAAAAGATTTAGAGATCGTGATGCGGATCTTAGGGAGTGGCTGGGATTACATCATCAATGATATCACCGATGGTGACGACGGGAACTCGGAACGAAGTGCGTACTTGTTTAATAATAAACGAGTACGACTATCTGGCTTGGCGGGTGAAATCGTGCTCTGGCCAGAGATCACTGATGGATCGGAAATAACTCAACTCAAACGAACTCCCTACATCACTGGGTTTAAGGCGGGTTGGAAGTCCTTTGCGATGATTAATCTCCATCTCCAACCGAATAAAAATGATGCTCATGTTGCCTATCGTAAAGAGGAGGTTCGTTTATTACTAAAGGCATTGGATAAAAAAGAAAAGAATTTATGGACTCAAAATTTGATTTTGTCTGGGGACTTTAATTTCTACGAAGACAAAGATGATGAAGCGATCGCCTTGATTCAGGATGCCGGCTATCGCGAAGTTGAATCCTTGTTGGGTCAAGATACCAATGCCTCAGAAACTGAAGCTTACGATCGATTATTTATAAAAAGCAATTCTTACTTTGAAGTAGCAAAAGATGATCAGGATAATGAAGTTGGGGGCGTCTTTAATCCCTTTGACTACGTCTTCAAAGAAGCTGAGCATACGATTTATAAGCAACACATGATCGACGATTACACTGGAACTTCAAAAGACCTTGAAAACGATGCCGGTGATCTGTTGAGTTACTTTAAGCATCCCTGGAAAAAGAATCAGATTTCAGATCATTTCCCCATTTGGATTGAATTGGTGATAGATTCCTCTAAAAGATTTTTAGAAAACAAGAAGCAAGCTTTAGAATGATCGATATCTGAAAAGTCCCTGAATGTTGGCTATAAATAGGTCTGTGATGAAAATGAAAGTAAAGCTATTCCTTGTCTTCTTCACCTTATCATCAGCAACAAGTTTTGCCTGCCTCTGGGATCGCGACACCCTCTTAGAAGAGCGCCAACAATTTCCCTCTGCTTTAGAGCTGATTACAGGTAAGTTCCTAAGGCATTCCAAAGAGTTTTATCAATGGCGAGTGGAAGATCGTGAAAATCGCTTAAAAACTGAAAGCACTCCTGAGCTTTACGATGATTTGGCGGTCGCCTACGAGAAACTGGGAAATCAGGATAAAGCCATCGAGGTGATCCTCAAGAAACAGAAGCTCTTCCCGGGCCTTTATGAAACCCATGCGAATCTCGGTACTTTCTATATTCACAAGGGCGATTTTGAAAACGGGCTTAAGGAGATTGATAAGGCTATAAAAATCAATCCGGATGCCCACTTTGGACGCGAGGTATATCAAAAACTTCTTGTCGAATATCTCATTGCTATAAGGAATAAAGAGTCTGACTTTTCAAAGGCTAATAAAAGTCGGAAACCCAACTCGATTGAGTTTAATACCGGATTCGCCTATTTTCTTGTTTATAAGAAGCAAGATTCTCAATCAAAGAAAAAGGAAAATCGCCTTAGTGGCGAAGAGGTTAAAAAAGCTGTCAAAGGCATCTTAGGGATGATGCGGTTCGGAAATTATAAATCTCCAGTTCTTTTAGAGGCCTTGGGGAATTTATTTATGGCGCATCACTTTCAGTCGAATGCTCGTCGGCTCGCGGCTCGGGCGTACTTGAAGGCCTCCTACGAAACCAAAGATCCGTTGAAGAAAAAGAAACTGCGGGCTATGGCATCGGGTAGTTTAAGTATGCAAACTGTCAGCAAGACGACTGAAGATGAGTTGAGCTTAGAGCGACTTGAAAAAACCTTTAAAATCGAACTCTTAGGTGCTGAAACCTGGTACAAAAACGTCGTTGCGGATGAAAAGAAATGGATCGAGCAGGGGGGAGATGTCGATGCCGCTTTTACGGAAAAATATTATTCTAACCCAAAGTCAAACTCAAAGGTCTATCACGAATTCATAGTTCCCATTCCATTTATTCCCATCGGGGTAGGAGTAGCTCTTCTTGTAGTTATTTTAATCGTTTTGAAAGCAGCTCGGAGGAAATCATGATGAGCTTAAAAGTAATTTCATTAGTTTTGATTCTATGTCTACAAATCGCATGCAGTGGGGATTCAAAAATCAGTGCATCGAAATCAAAGTCTATTGAATTTAATCATTCTGTCTTTGGATGGATTGGGCTGAAATATGAACCAAATTCTGATTCTGAAATTCAATACGAAGTTTTTGAGAAACCTATCGGTGTCACGTTCTTTCTAAAAAATAGAAATATCCCTCAGGCGAAAGAACTCTTAGATCAAGTTGCAGTCTTCATTACTAAAAAGAAAGAATTTGAGCAACTCGCATTGAGTGAAATTAAAAGAAATCTATCACAAACTGAGAAGCGTTCTAATGTCGATGAACATCCCGTAAGGCTCTACAAGGATCACGTATTGGAAGCTTTTAATGAAGCGGAGTTACAAAAAATTTTTGGTACCCAAGATCCCAGAGATATCTCAGATGAAACATTTTTTAATCACTTAAAGTTGTTCGACATTGTTCTTTCCCCTGATGAGGAAACTGAGAGAGCTCGCTTCTACTTCACCGTAAGTACTGAGATAACTTACTATCGATTAGTCGTGGTTTTTGATGCCGGTGGTGAAATCATCCACCTGAGTACGGTCTCATAAAAGAGCCCCTGAACTGGGGATTCAGGGGCTCATGGTGTAGGGGCGTAAGGCTGCTGAGTTCCTGAACGCGGAAAACCAGTTGCAGCCTTATCCGGGGCAATGACAGAATCGAGTTAGTGGCTCTCGACCTGCCAAACTTAGTCGTGCTTCCTGTTCATTGGTGTATTGATACTTCCCAGCTGGAATTATCCCTCACATGAATATTTAGGTGTTTTGAACGAAAGCCGTATTTTGATTTGAAAAGTTATGAAGATCTTGGAGCGATTACTATAAGCAAAAGCCTTAAAACAGTTTGTCGAACTTAAGGCCTTTTAATGAAAAGGTTTATGGTGGGAGCTCTCAATGTGATTCAGCCCTTTCCGTCGTCGATTTGAACGATTTGATCGAATTGCCTGCCCCTGAGCGCCTCTAGTGATGCACTTTTGATCTATTTTTTAGACCCGTTAAAAAAACACCCTCTCTGAGAGTTGATCTTTTCCACTGAGACTGTTGATATATCAGTTGCTGGATTGGGTTTAGAGGGACGAAGTTTACTAATTAAAGCCTGCCTTTGGTTAGATCAGCAAAGCCGAACGATGATCCCTCGATAGCTTCGTTAAGATGGGCCTGGTTCTCATCTTTAATCAGGTCTGAATGTTTTATTGATCAGCATATAGATATCAGTTTGATTCTGAATTGAATTCACTAGGAGGAAGTGATGGATTCAAGGCGCCAAGATGCTCCCATGATTTTGAGAGAGGCTCAAAAAGGTGGGTTTATTCGGGTTAATCATGCCTTCACCGAAAACCTAGGATTTGATTCTACGGAATTACAAGAGCGTGAGATTTTGGAATGGATCCACGCCGAGGATCGAGCAACTTTTAAATCGATGCTCTCTGAGGGCAGTGGAAGGATTGAGGCCCGACATCTTCACAAGGAAGGTCATTGGGTTCCGTTGACTTGGGAATTGAAGCCGGGTGAGGATCCTTCCATCGTTTTAGGTCTCGTTTCCGATTCGATTTCTAAGAATGGTAGAGGGCAGAGAACAGGGGTCAAATCGATTCCTTCTCCGATGGCCAAAACCCTAAGGGATATCGCCTGGATTGTTGAAGATCATAATCCCGGAATGAAATGTTCCATCCTCTTAGTGGATGAAGAAACTCAAAGGGTTTCGGTCGGTGCCGGCCCCAGCTTGCCGGATGAATATAACAGCGCTGTGGAGGGGCTTCACATCGGGCCTACTGTCGGTTCTTGTGGAACAGCTTCCTACTGGAATGTTCAAGTCGTCGTCGAGGACATCCAAGCCGATCCTCTGTGGAGAAATTTAAAAGATTATGCCGAAAAAGCAGGGGTGGCTTCGTGTTGGTCGCACCCGATTACCGACGCTGAGGACAAAGCCTGTGGCGCGATGGCTCTTTACAATCCTGAACCCAGAGTGCCCACCCAGCAAGAACTCAAGTCGTTAGAAACCGCAGCCCGGATGGTGAGCCTCGCGGTGGAGCGAGGTTTAGCAGAAGAAGCTTTACGAGAGAGCGAACAAAAAGCCCATCAAGAAAGTGACTTGTTGAGCGCTGTGACCATGGTTGTTTCGGCCTATGTCAATTCAAATGATTGGGAACAAGTCAGTGAGTTGCTCTTAGAAAAGACGATTGACTTAACAAAGAGTGAGTGTGGGTTTGTTGGAATTTTTGAGAAACAAGAATTGAAACTGATCTCTTCTTTAGGAGATGTTTGCAAGGGAATTGAGGGGCCTGAATTCTTTAAAATCGTACAGAATTCATTTAAGCAAGACGGTTATCTTCTCCTTCGGGAAGGAGAGCTTGCTAAGAACGATCCCAGTGAAGAACGAGGGCTTCAGTTAAATGAGGAGATTGATGTTACCCAATTGCTGGTGGCAAAAGTCTCAACTCAATCCAAAGTTTCCAAGATGATTTTAGCCGTTCCTATTCTCATCGAAGATGAAATCGCGGCTGTTATTCTGATTGGGAAACCTGAAAGTAATTACTCAGAGCAAGATCTACATATTGTTAAACATCTTTGTCGAGCGGGGAGTTTAATGCTCGATAGCCAACGTCGTCAGTATCATGAAGAATCCCTTAAGGAAAAACTACGAACGGCTGAGCGTATGGAAGCCATCGGGGTTTTAGCTGGAGGGGTTGCACATGATTTTAACAATATGCTCACAACGATATTGGGCAACCTTCATTTAGCTGAGAAATCGATAGGGATTACTGACCTTGCCGCAACTCAGGAATATTTAGGGGCGATAAAGAGCGCGAGTCTACAGTCTGCCGACCTCTGTAACCAGATGCTCGCTTACGCTGGAAGGCGAGTCTATTTAAAAGAACCTGCTCAAATTGATGAGTTGATCCAAGAGGTTTTAGACCTGCTGAAAGTCATGCTTCCACGAACGACCTCTGTTGAGCTTCAATCCAATGGGAAAGAACTTTTTACCGAAGCCGACAAAGTTCAGGTACGACAAGTGTTCATGAACTTGGTGAGTAACGCCTCGGAGTCGATCACCCATGATCATGGAAAGATTCAAATTAAGATTGAGGTCGACGATGTTGATCCCAATTGCTTGTATTGTTTTGGATCTTTAAAGACTTTGAAAGAGCAGAAATATATTAAGATCACGGTCTCCGACAATGGAAGTGGGATGGACGAAGCCACCCAAAATAAAGTTTTCGACCCTTTCTTTACCACCAAATTTACGGGGCGGGGATTAGGCTTAGCGGCCGTAAAGGGAATTATTAAAAACCATCGGGGCGCGATCGCATTACAAAGTGAGCTGGGGAAAGGAACTACCGTCTCCATCTACTT
Organism: Planctomycetota bacterium; assembly: GCA_028280485.1. GTDB lineage: Bacteria > Planctomycetota > UBA8108 > UBA8108 > JACQVS01 > JANQLS01. Next base: position 105,217 of record JANQLS010000003.1, on the reverse strand, counting down.
CCCAAGGGTTGAGGAACCATCTAAGCTCAGCCCCGAAGCTGAAAAGCGGAAAGAAATCTCAATCAACTTAAAGAATAAAAAAGTGCTCGTAGTCGACGATCAGAAGGAAGTTCGAAAAGTTATCGTCGAGATTTTAAAAGATAGTGGCCTCGATATTCGCGAAGCCAGTGGGGGATTGGAAGCCATCAACATTCTTTCAACAGAAGAGGATATCGATTGTATCCTCTTAGATCTGACCATGCCGAAACTCGATGGCAAGGCCACCTTCCAAGAGCTCCGTAAGATCCATGCGAAAGTCCCCGTCTTGTTAACGAGTGGTTATTCTGAAGAAGAGTCTCTCGATCGATTTCAAGGGGAGAGTGTTGCCGGGTTCGTCAAGAAGCCCGTGATGAGAGATGCCTTGATCGAAAAAATTAGCAAGGCGATTGAAGGGGCGATGAATTAGCCTATCCATTTCAAGCCCGAAGCGTAAGCGAGGGATGGAATTCAGATTTATTTTTATTATTCAATTCGTTGGGGCACAAAGTCAAAGTGACAACTGTCAATTAAATCACTGTGAAAGCTGAAGTGAAGTAGGTAGTGTGTGACGTATTCTTCTATGGGCGAAAAGAAAACTCCAAATAATTTCACCTATGAAATTGAGAATTTAATATGGAAGATCGATTATGGGTTCGGAATAAAAACCCCAATATTTGTTTAGAGCATCTAAGCCTATTGGCTGTGCATAGAAGTAACCCTCTCCTCTCTCATGTTTGGTTGCACCAGGTCGAGCATCTCTTAATTGAACAAGGATTAAGGACAAAAACATATTCTCCCAGGCATATTGGAGGATTCACTATTAATGAAAAGGGCTTCGTGGAATTTGAAAGGGATCATTTTATTTATGACACGGACCCATCAATTTCTGGCGACTGCTGTTTGCATGGTGATTTTTATTTTTGTATGGGGAGGAGAAGATCTGGGGTGAAATATTACATTCCGCTTATTTCTGGGCGTATTGTACTTGATCGTTCCAAGTGGATTGATCCAAGTAAGGGGTTGTTTTTTATTTTGAATAATTTTCTTGGTTATTTTTCGAGGCAGGGTTTTGGAAGAGTTTATCCCGAACGGAATTTGGAATTAAGGTTTGATCCTATTGAATGGGTTGAGAGTATTGCCGGGATTTACAAAATTATCGAAGAAGCTGATCCCCGTTGTGATGAAGGATTGAATGATTGTTTAAGTCAATTATTAAAAACCGAGCTGATTAAACTCTATTTTGAGGAGGTTCTCGATTATTTCTATTTAAGCTTTCCCGGTGACAAGGTTGGATTAGCTGAAGCCTCAATGCGGTTGGAGCCGATGCTGAGTGATGAAGCAGTTTACGATCCTTGGGAAAGAATATTATTCTGTATTCAATTAGAATTGAAATTCTATAAGAGATTCTTTGAATTAGAGCATGAAAAAATCAAGGAAGAGGCGCGGAAATCTGAGTGGTACGGCAAAACACCAGAAGAAATAAAAGCTCTTAAGAGAATTAAAAATCTAGAGTGCTTAGAATTTTTTAAGAGTATTCGAGAAACCAATTTTAAATGCCCCATTTGTTCCGGAATTGAATTCAAGTTTGATGATACTTCTCCGAGTTTTTCCCCAGATTTACCTTGGGTCGTCATCTGTCGAACATGCGGTAAATCCTATAAAGAAGATCCAAGAAAGAAATAGTGGATCGAACTCAATATGTTAATAAGCCCTCCAAGCCCGAAGCGTAAGCGAGGGATAGGTTACAAAAAGCTTTGATTTGACAATTCAGTCAAACCAACAACCAGCAACAATGTCCCGCGCTTTCCCCTTGATATCTCTCAGGTCTGGTGTCGTGATAACAATCACTCCGACAATTCTACCTCTTTCCCTTCAACCATTTCATTCAATAGAGCTTCAGCCTTCTCTCGCGATTCGATATAAACTTGTTTATCGTTTTTGCCATCCGAATGCAGAATGTAGAGATTGTATTTATTTCTTTCATCACCAGCGATCATTCCCAAACGATCCCCTGGTAGTAGCTTTACGGTTGGTTTTTCAACGCTGGAAGTTAATAGTGGGTCGTTTTTGGAGGGAGTAGAATCTTTCGACCAATAGACGGCATAGTCTGATTTTTGGCCTTCTGAATAATGAAATATAGTTTCGTCGAGGTATATCTCTCCACCTTGCCACGGGATGTTGAGGTAAGTTTGGTCTTGGTTGATAACCTGCCCCTCTGCTGGAAAGATTGAAAAATAGAGGTAAACACATGGAAAGACCACCAGCATGAGAATGATCAAATTTGTTATCAATCGATCGAGGTAATTTGCGAAGTTCATTCTTATATGAGTTCACTCAACGGGATTTTTGCTTGGGTAATAGGGCTTTCCGCGTATTTTATACTGATGATCGGTTTCGGCTAAGTAGGGCTTTATCTTATTGAAGATCATATATTAAGATCGTAAGGATCTATTCATGATTTCTAACTTAAATCATCGATTCTTGGGTTTGATTCTTACTATTATGCCTTCAATAATGAATTGCTCAGCCAACCCAACATCTCAAGAAATTGCACTTACCCCAACAGAGAAATAGAGCCCACCACCAGTCGTTTTGATAAAGCTGGGTCGCAACATTTCATCATAACGCTTATTCTATTTGCAGGAATTCTTTTACCCTTACCCTTGCTCTTACTCTTTTACAAGTGGCCCAAAAAAATCATTTCAAGGGGCTTGCTCGGAGTGGGTATTCTCTTAGTTCTCGGTGGTGTACTCTCGCCAGTCCTTGCGATAGCGTTTATCGAAAAGGCCCCGCTTGAATAGCCAGCCTCAGCATCGAAAACTCCGAATCCAAGTCAACAAGGATTCTTTTCTAAAATGAGAGAATCCAATTTCATCCTCTACTTGGATGCTCATGCAGCTCCTTGGGCAATCATTTATTCTCCTTTTCTTTGGGGCCTCGGCGGAGCACTATTAATCTATCCCTCGTTTGCTAAATATAAAGTTTCACCAGGCAGGAAGCCTTCCCTGATCATTGCCAGCTCGTTGTTTGTTTCAGTGATCTTCTTATTGGCCTACTATTTTTACCTGATAAATTGGGGATTAGGCGAAAGCAAGTGGGATTTTTTTGGGCCCTTTGAGTAATTCGATATAAAAAAAGCCCCCGCTGTTAACAAACAGCAGGGGCCACTTGGAGGTTAGGTGCGCACATTTATAAGATGCAATTAGCTTTACTAATTTAGGAGTTGACTCAAGATTTGCACCTAAGCGCATCACCTGTCGGATCAGCGCCAGCCATGGGGAAGGGTGATGGTGGTTCTGAGCCTCCAAGGAAAAGATAGGTCAAGGTGTAGATAGCATCAGAAATTTGAATATGACCATTGTCATTGGAGTCAGCAGCATCTCCACAGATGACCTCATCGTTACTTAGACCTAAAAAGAGATACCTCAAGGTGAAGATGGGGTCGGAGATATTGACTGAGAAATCACCATTGGCGTCTGCCCGAACAAATTGTTCTTCGAAATCAAATACTGGAAGTACTGATAGAGTCTCTTCTGCCAAAGTTCCTACTGCAAATACAGTGAGAATTTTTCCGGCTTCAAGCTCCACTCCTGGTACCTCTAGGGCGAGAGCAGAATTTTCTGAAACCCGTACTTCTAGGTGGACCACTCCTGAGTCGAGGATCAGGGTTTCACTGGCGCTTCTGAATTCAAGGTCGCTAATAATTGTGGGGCCATTAGCCACATTGATATCAACTGCTGGGGCATCTGGAGAAGTGTGGATCACCCGTACCTTTGCTTTGCCTTCAACTGGTGTTCGGTCATCAACAAAGATGGTGGGCTGTAAGTCATTTTCAGATAGTAATCCGGTTGCAGCTACCGTGTAAGCCGTATCGCCATCGAGGTTGACTACAGCATCGATAACTACAGGTTCGGTTTCACCAGTTGGAGTCACTTGAATTTGGTGTTCTCCTTTGGAGAGGTTGAGGTATTCGCTTACGGTTTTAAAGGGCACATTCGCTAGAGCAATCTCGCCGTCCACCCAAACATCAACAGAAGGCGCGTCGGGAGATAAATGAGCTACTCGTACCTCCGCGGGGCCGGCCTCAGAGATCACCGTGGGAAGGGCTGCCAAAGTTGTATCTCCAACCAAGCCGATCGCAAAAACGTGGTAGTTGGTTTGGGCACTGAGCGCGACTCCTGGAAGATTTAAAACTACGTCAGGAGTTCCGGCCAAGCGAACTTCTAAGTCATAGGTTCCTTCAGGAACAGAAATGTAATCTGAAGTCTCGCCAAAAGCGCGATTTGGAAATAAAACATCTCCCCCTTGAAGTGCCACATCAACAGGTGGGGCATCGGGTGAGGTGTGGCTGAATCGAACTTTAGCGAGCCCCGATTCATTTTCAGTGTTATCAACAATGACTAGAGGGCTGATGGATTCATCAGCTAACAAGCCCGTAGCCGCTACTGAATAAGTCGTATTGTCGTCGAGGTTGACTGTGGCATCGATGACGACCGGTTCTGTTTCTCCGGTAGGGGTCACTTGAATGCGGTATTCGCCGGCCTCAATTTCAAGGTAATCGCTGACGCCTTGAAAAGGCACATCGCTAAGTGCAACGCTTCCATCCACCCAGATATCCACTGCGGGGGCATCGGGTGAGAGATGTAATACTCTTAATTGAGTGGAGGCCGAAAGAGAAGAGGCGCTAAGTAGAAAGAGAGCGCAAAAGAGCGAACTAATTTTTTTAAACATGGGTTTTCCTCACGTTCCAGGATTTATGTTTTTCTTTTTGGATTTAAAGAGCCCCCGAACTGGGGATTCAGGGGCTCAGAGTGTAGGGACAAAAGGCTGCGTTAAGAGTTCTCTGGGGAAGAGACTGCTGCAGCCTATGTCGTGGGGATAAGAACCGTGTCAATGACATGAATGACGCCATTGCTGGCATCGATGTCTGTCTTGATGAGTTTTGATTCATTCACCATGGCAGCCCCATTTTTGACATGAACTTTGATTGATGAACCGTGCAGGGTGTTGGCTTCCTTAAGCTTTAATGCATCGGGGCTGTAGATTCGTCCGGATACAACGTGGTACTTGAGGATCGCTTGGAGTTGGGAAATGTTTTCCGGTTGGAGAAGGCTGGTCAAAGTTTCTTTTGGGAGTTTATTAAAGGCTTCGTCAGTGGGTGCGAAGACGGTGAAGGGACCTTTTCCTTCTAATGCTTCAATCAAGTTGCCGGCTTTCAGTGCAGCGGCCAGGGTGTTGAAGGATCCTGCTTTAATTGCTGTGTTGATGATGGAGTCTGAAGAAGGGATCATCACGGTGTCAATCACGTGGATGACTCCGTTTGAGCAATAGATGTCTGCCTTGACAACGTTAGCCTTACCGATACTTAAGGTTTTGTCATTTAGGCTAATATTCAAACGCTGGCCGTTCACAGTGCCCGCTGATTGCAGCTTCATTGCTTCTTTGGCGGGAACTTTGCCGCTGACGACGTGATAAGTCAGGATTGAAGTCAGGAGGTTTTTGTTCTCTGGCTTCAGGAGTGATTCCAGGGTACCTGCGGGAAGTTTGCTAAAGGCTTCGTCACTCGGGGCGAATACGGTGAAGGGGCCGTCGGAGTTCATCGTGGCATCGAGGCCGGTGTGTTTGAGGGCCGCGACGAGCGTTTTAAATTGGCCAGCTTTGATGGCAGTTTGAACGATCGTTTTTTGTTCGCTGCTGATTGGGGCTTTGGGGCTGGTGTTGCAGGCATTGACGCCCAGGGCTACCAGTGAGAGAAGTGAGAGTGTAGAGAGTAGTTTGATATGACTTTTCATTTCTAAACCTATTCCAAGTAGAGTTGAAGTAGAGTGATTTTTGAACGAATAGAACGAATTTTCTCGAGAATTCCCCCTCCGAGTTTGTTGTTGGAGGTGTTCGAGGGTTAAACCTCCAAAATTGTTATTATTTAACAATTTAAGTTTTTAAAATATTTATGGCGTAGAAGGGATTTATCTTAAGATATTGAAATTAAGTAGTTTACGGGGGCTATGTTTTTTGGGTTGTCGGGTGGGGCGATGATTATTTGAACGTTTTGGTTGTTTTTTTCGGAGTCATTGATTCGGAATCAAACTCTGGTTGGAGATAGAGTTTTTGATGTTAGTGGCTCGGTTGTGGCTTTAAGTGCGTTGGGATTTCGGTCTGTGGGTCGCGCAAAGCTTGACTTGGGCGGACCCACAAGCCCAGCCTATTTTATGGAGTTTTAAGTGACTCACAAACTTCGTCCATATACAGCACTGGAGCCTCGCTCACATCTGAAGTTTGCGCTCGATGCTGAAATGAGGTGGTTTTGTTATCCTGTTGAAGTCTGTGGGGAGATCGGGGAGGTATTTACTGAGTCTAAGGCCGGTAAGCTCAAAAAGTTTTTCAAATGATACATTGAGGTTGGAATGGGGAAAAAGGTTGTGATCATATTAGCGATATTCGTCGTGGCGATAATGGCTTTACTTATTCCTATCATCATTGATCACTATATAATTAAGGATAGCCTTGAGGGACTCTACTCAAGAGATGCCGAAGTTCGTGAACAAGCGGCTGATGACCTTGCAAAATATGGGGCAGAGATCGTTCCTCAACTCATTTTAGAATATAAAAAGCAACTCCAAGTTGATGGGAAAAGTGAAGCAATTTTGGGTTCTAATGTTCATGGCAAGAAAACCATTTATTTTGATCATGGGCTGATTCAAGCATTATCTGGAATTGGTGAATCTTCACTTCCGCTCCTCTTTAACGAACTTACTAACAATGATCAAAGATTCGAAAAAATAGTAATCATTGTGGTGCTTCTCATCTATGGGGATGAAGAAAAGGTCAATGACCCTCTTCGCTCGATAATGCTTTACCAAATATTAGAGCCGGGGCCGAACACAAAGAGGACTTTCGTCACAAAAGCTTCATTTCAATCTTCTCTTGCTCCACTCGCCAGCCTGGAGCAAAAGATCGAGATATCGGGCTTTAATTCAAATAAATGGGCTTGGGACGAGGTGAAAATCTCACCGCCGTCCCTTAAGCCACTTTTAAAAGATATCTGCGATGATAATTCTCTTAAGTTCAGAATTGGAAGGAACTGGGATAGGCTGAGGTATAGTTCTAAGAATTGTGAAATATATTCAGGAAGCGTTATAGATTCAGCACGATCAGCACTTAAAAAACTGGGGGATTAAGTTCCAGTTGAAGTTCTTCTGAGAGGTGACCTTCGGCGATTTATAACATTGAAAATTTAAATTCATTCGAAGCGTACTTACATGACAACGCTCTTTCTACTTGCTGGAATTGCATTACCTTTACCATTGCTACTGCTCTTTTATAGATGCCGAACGAAAGGTCTTTCTAAGGTTTTGTTTTGGGTGGGCATACTCTTATTTTTTGCTTGGCTGTTGCCGCTTCTTGAGTTTTACATTAAGACTCCTCTTGAGGAACCAGCAGCAGCTTCAAAAACTCCCAACCCAAGTAAGGGATGGCTAAATAAAAGTGGAGCTTCAACCTACTTAGTCTACTTAGATGTGTATGGACTCCCTTGGATAGGGCTTTTCGCCCCATTTCTTTGGTGCTTAGGCGGAGCTTTATTGATCCGTGCAACTTTATCTAAATCTGATTTTTCAGGGGGTAGAAAATTTTCTTTCATCATATCAAGCTTGATGTTCGCTTCAGTTTTCGTATTTCTAATACTATTTTATTTTTACATTGATAAGGAATCAGGACAAAGAGGGTGGGGTTTTTTTGGACCTGAGAATTATTGGGAGGTTAATGAAGACTAAGGATTTAAGCCTGAAGGCGTAAGGCCTGTGTCTGACCTTCTTCATGCATTACTCAGGCAGCTAAAGCAAAGTTTTCAATATGTCGCTGATTCGGATGAGCAATCAACAATATCTGAATTGTCTTCGAGGACGACTTCTTCACCATTCGCTAATGCAAACAGAATACTCTCTGCTTTTTCTCGAGTCTCCATGTAAAAAGCTTTTCCACTGAAGCTCTTATCATAAATTTTTAGGTTATAAGCTATCCCATCGCCTCCTACAACCATTCCAAATCTTCCATCCGGAAGGATATCGAAAATGGGCGCCTCACTATAATCTAATGAAAATGTATAGTCCGTATCGTTCCCAGGGGAATACCAATAGACGGCATATTTTGATATATCTCCCTCTTTATTTTTATAAATCGTTTTAAACAAGCATAGTTTTCCACCTGCCCAATTTATTTCAGGCGGAATTTTTTCTTCATCAAGAATTGTTCCATCTGGTTGAAGCGCAGGTACAAAGATCAAAGCAAAGAAGTAAATCAACCCGATGAGTAAGATGATCTCGTGAAGTTTAAGTCTGTTGTTGCTGCCCTTTTTCATTAATCGATACCCCTGTTAAATAAAAGTTTTAATTCGTAACTGCTCGTTCGTTTAAAAGGAAGTCCTTTTCTTATTCCTGTTCTTCGCTTCATTCGGGATTTCAATTAGATCTGCCAAGTAAACTGCTCCTCGAATAATTAGGATGTCTACGCTGTCTGTAAGGTATTATTAATATATGTCCATGCCTAAAAGAATTCACAAAAAAAGGACTCACAACTTACGTCGTGAGTCCTTTTATATGGTGGGCAGACCCGGGCTCGATCCGGGGACACCAGGATTTTCAGTCCTGTGCTCTACCAACTGAGCTATCTGCCCGTCGTGTATTCTTAATTATCTTTGGTGATGGGTATTTCGGCAGGATTGGAAATGACCTTGAGTCGCCAAAGCGTTGGGAGGTGATTAAAGCGATTCTCGAGAAGAAATCAAGAGGATTTCGATTCTGGGGGAATTCACTTCGAACCTCTTCCACAGTGTCTCTGCGTTTCTACTTCTTAGAGGTTTTCGCTCTGAAGTGAGAAAAGAAGAGACCCAGTGAATATAAATACTGGGAAATTAACTACTGGCTTGATTGAGCAAACGGGCGAGTTTGCTTTCTAAGCGGGCTGCTTTATTTCTGTGGAGGATATTGTTCTTACGAGCTTTGTCGATCTTCGATACGACAACTCGGAACAAAGCCTTCGACTTTTCGACGTCTTTGGCTTCGACCGCTTCGGCTAAGGTCTTAGAGCGAGTTTTGATCTCACTCTTAAGGCTTTTGTTATAGATACGCCGCTTCTCGTTTTGGCGAACGCGTTTTTTGGCGGATGCTGAATGTGGCATAGGTATTCAGTTCTCAATACTGAAAGTCGTTGATTGAAGTGAACTTGGGTTGAGTCAGCGCTTCTTGCTCTGTGCTAATGCCCAATGCTTATTACGCTGTCTATTCGCTCACTGCTATTGAATTTAGACTCGGCCCGGAGCGTTCCCTGAGCCAAGTGCGAAGGAGCCTATTCTACCTGAGTCAACGATCGTTTCAAGATGGCAAATTAGGGATTTTTTGTCTTCGGTGAAGCTGGATCATCGGCTCGGGGATTTCTTGTAAGCTGTTATTGGGTAGTATCTTATGGCTTGTTTTTGCTGGGTGGATTCAAGTTCTCATGGTTCAGCTCCAGATTTTGGGGGAGGATATCTGGGATGAGAGGCTTCGCTTCATACAAAACGGAAAGGGCGTACATTCCAAGCACGAAGCGTCAGCGAGTGCTGAATTTGAGCTTAAGGCACGAAGTTGTTTTGGGATTGAGAGGTATTTTGTGCGTCTTCTTCCATAGACCTCATGTGGTTTAGCGCTGTTGGGTTGATGGGGAGGATGTCCCTCGCTTACGCTTTGGGCTTGAAATGTGTGATTTGGTGCTGTTGGGTTGATGGGGCGGCTGTCCCTCGCTTACGCTTCGGGCTTGAAATGTGTGGTTTGGTGCTGTTGGGTTGATGGGGAGGATGTCCCTCGCTTACGCTTTGGGCTTGAAATGTGTGGTTCGGCGCTGTTGGGTTGATGGGGCGGTTGTCCCTCGCTTACGCTTCGGGCTTGAAATGTGTGGTTTGGCACTGTTGGGTTGATGGGGCGGCTGTCCCTCGCTTACGCTTCGGGCTTGGAATATGCGGGCTGGTTCTGATAGGTTGCTGTGTCCAATGTCCCTCGCTTTGAAATTTAATTCCAAACTTTTGAATCTAACAACCACCCGAGCGATTCCTGTATGGTTTCACCCAATTCCCCTCATCCATCTGGATCCGAAGATGTCGATCGTCTCTTCTTGCCGTGGAAGAACGACGCGCCCTTAGCGGCGCGCATGCGACCACGAACGCTTCGTGAGTATGTGGGGCAGCAACACATCCTCGGTCCGGGGAAGTTACTTCGTAGAGCTATCGAAGCCGATCGAGTGAGTTCTATTCTTTTATGGGGACCTCCCGGGTCAGGGAAAACAACTTTAGCGAGGGTCATCGCCGGAGCGACGCGAACCCATTTCGAAACCTTGAATGCAGTTCTCGCAGGAGTGAAAGATATTCGTGAAGTCGTCGCTCGAGCGCAGGAACGTTTGCGTCAACCCGAAGAGATCTTTGAGAAGCCCCAACGGACCACGCTGTTCGTCGACGAAGTGCATCGCTTCAATAAAGCTCAACAGGATGCGCTGCTTCCTCACGTCGAAAACGGCACACTCATCTTTATTGGAGCGACTACCGAAAATCCTTACTTCGAAGTCATCAAAGCTCTCGTCAGTCGATCTCGTATCTTTGAGCTACGTCACTTAAATGGAGAAGACCTCGAAGAAATTATTCAATCGACCTTAGAAGATACTGAACGAGGCTTCGGTAAACGTAAGGTCAAAATCGAGGCCAAAGCGCGTGAACACCTCATCGATGTGAGTGGCGGAGATGCACGTAATTTATTAAATGCTTTAGAGCTCGCGGTGGAGACAACTCCTCCCGATGATCAAGGGCATATCTTTATCGATCGTCAGGTCGCGGAAGAGTCAATTCAACGTCGGGCCCTGCTCTACGATAAAGATGGTGATGCTCACTACGACACGATCAGCGCCTTCATCAAAAGCCTTCGAGGTTCGGATGTCGATGCGGCACTGTTCTGGTTGGCGAAGATGATTCGTGCGGGTGAAGATCCTCGATTTATCGTTCGGCGCTTAGTGATCTTTGCTAGTGAAGACGTGGGGATGGCCGACCAACAAGCTCTCTCCATCGCTACCGCGGCCGCTCAAGCGGTTGAGTTTGTGGGTTTGCCCGAGTGCCAATGGAACTTGGCTCATGCGGTGATTTACTTGGCTTCAGCGAGAAAATCCAACAGTGCGATCGGTTATTTCGATGCTTTGAGGGATCTCGAAAAACAAGGCATCGATGAAGTTCCCGATCCTCTTAAAGATGCGAGCCGGGATCGCGAAGGTTTAGGTCATGGGGTGGGTTACAAGTACCCCCATGCTTACCGTGAACATTGGGTGGCGCAACAATACCTTCCCGATCAATTACAAGGTGCGGAATACTACCATCCGAGTGATCAAGGTTATGAAGGGCCGATTCGAGAGCGCATCGAAGAACTTCGATCGAAACAACAGGAAGGTCTTTCCCTCGAGCGTCGACTCGAAGACTTAAAGTCGGGGCGGGAGAGACGACGTCAATCTCAGATCCAAATTTACGGACCTTCTCGGATTCGATTTCGAGAGAAGTTATTGGATAAAGCAAGATTAAAACCGCAGCACCAAGTTTTGGATTTGGGTAAGCCTCAAGGGCTTCTTGCGTGGGGGGCTTTGGAGCGAGTTCCGTTGGGTAAGGTGCAAGTGGTCGTCGATGACAGCATCGCTTCTGAAGCTCTTCATGAAATGGCTGCGGAGGAGAATGTGGATAAACTTCTTAATCCCATCGTGGGATCTAGCTCTGAAGTTTCGCTTGAGGATGAGTTCGTCGATGTCGTTTTGAGTGTGGGATGTTTTTACGATCAAGAAAATCGAGAAACGATATTCGAAGAAGTGAAGCGCCTCTTAAAACCGGGAGGGCTTTGGTGTGGTCACGAGCCTTTTATGGGTGAAGGGCGAACTCTCTCTGAGGATGTCGATCTGCGTGAACTCGATAAGAAGACGCAAAAGAAGATTCGATCGGCTGAGAAAGCGATTTCAGAAGACCCTTCAGATCCTCGTTTCGCCTTGAATGAAGATGGCTTGAAGGCTCTTCTTGAAGATTGGGGAGAGGTAGAAGAAATCGAACGCTCCTTAGAATCGGTGAAACTTAAGGTGACTCCGGAATTGATCGTTCAGTGGTTCTCGACATCTAAAAAAGAGAGCGCTGATGGCAAAAGAAGCTTTGAAGAACGGTTGCGTGAGCATCTTTCCCTCGATGAGATCGCACTTTATCGGCAGATCGTGGAGTCACAGTTGCTGGGTAAAGAGATTCATCGCCCGAGACATGGGGCTTTCTTTTTGGTAAGAAAGCGTTAGCGAACCAGCCAAATTTTTACAAATTCGGCTACAACACATCTAAAAAAAGTGGCCTCTGCCCCCAGGATGGCCGATAAATCCTTCATACACATTGATTTTAAACTCCTAGCTTAGTGCGTGAATCCTTCACGCGAAAGAAGGTGATGTATGAAGGCGATTCAAAAAGCCGCCGTAATCGGTTCCGGAACGATGGGGAGTGGAATTGCTGCCCATCTTGCCAATGCAGGGGTCCCTTGCGTTCTTCTCGATATTGTTCCCAAGGGTGTCGGGCCAGAAGATGGTCCCAAAAAACGTAATCAACTTTCGATCGAAGCTCTCAAGAAGCAAGGTAAGGCTCGCCCACCAGGATTCTTTACTAAGGCCGAAGCTTCTCTCATCGAAGTGGGAAATATCGAAGACAACTTAGATAAATTGACAGACTGTGATTGGATCATCGAAGCCGTCACGGAACGTATCGATATTAAGCAATCGCTCTACGAAAAGATCGCCCCCTTCCGACGTGATGATGCGATCGTCAGTTCGAACACTTCTGGAATTAGTTTAAAAATTCTCACGGAGAAGTGTGATGATGCTTTCAAAAAACATTTTTTGATCACGCACTTTTTTAACCCTCCTCGTTATCTCTACCTTCTCGAACTCGTTCCCGGCACGGAAACTTTGCCTGAGGTTTATTCGACGATCGAAAAGTTCGCCAGTGAAACTTTGGGTAAAGGGGTGGTTCAGTGTAAAGACACTCCCAACTTCATCGGTAACCGCATCGGTGTTTACAGTATGGCAAACTGTGCTCACCTCACAGAAGAGCTTGATCTATCCTTTGAGGAAGTGGATGCCATCACCGGAAGAATTATGGGGCGACCTAAAACCGCCTCCTTTAGCTTGCAAGACCTTGTCGGTATCGATGTTTCCTGTTTCGTGATGGAAAACGTCGTGAAGCTTCTCCCTGATGATGAAAGTAAGGATGTGTTCCAACCTCCTGAGATCTTCAAGCGATTGGTGAAAGAAGGTCGCTTGGGGCGAAAATCGGGAGCCGGGTTCTATAAAAAAGAAGGCAAGAAGATCTTAGTTCTCGATCGCGACACCTTTGAGTATCGCGAACAGAATAAAGTCACCTTTGATTCATTAGAGAATGCCAAAAAACAAAAATCCATCGGCGAGAAAATCAAAGCTCTCATTTCGGGAGATGACAAAGCCGCCGAGTTTGCCTGGAAACATATCGCCGGAACCCTTTGTTACAGTGCTCGCAGAATTCCAGAGATCGCCGACGATGTGGTTTCCATCGACAATGCGATTCGATGGGGCTTCAACTGGGACTTAGGGCCCTTTGAAATCTGGGATGCCATCGGAGTGAAGGAATCCGTTGAGAGAATGAAGAAAGATGGGCTCGACGTTCCTCCGTGGGTCGAATCCATGTTGAAGAACGGGCGAGATAGTTTCTACGGGCACGATGGTCAACGTCCCACCCATTTCAATATCTCTACGGGAGATGCGGCTCAGGTCCCAGAGCGAGATGGAGTTCTTCTGCTCTCTGATATTCGCGCCAGCTCCAAGCCGATCAAATCGAATGCTGGAGCCAGCCTGTGGGACATCGGTGATGGTGTGTTGTGCTTAGAGTATCACTCGAAGATGAACACGATCACTTCTGAGACTTTAGACCTCATCGTCGAGAGTGTCGAAGAAGCTGAGTCGGGTAACTACAACGGCTTGGTGGTGGGTAATCAAGCTCCTCATTTCTCTTGTGGAGCCAACATCGCCATGTTGGTCGAAGCAGCGAAAGCTAAGAACTACCCGGCGATCGAAGAGATGATTCGCGCCTTCCACCGAACGGCTTTGGCGATGCGATACTCGACGAAACCGGTCGTGGTTGCAACGCAAGGGATGTCCCTGGGGGGTGGATGTGAAATCCCACTCGCAGGGCATCGTATTCAAGCCGCCTCTGAAACTTACATGGGTTTGGTCGAGTTAGGCGTCGGTCTGATCCCCGCCGGTGGAGGAACCCGTGAACTCGCCTGTCGAGCTCACGAAGCGGTGGCTGAAAATTTAGAAGCCGATATCTTCCCTTACATTAAAAGAGCTTTCCAAACAGTAGCGATGGGATCGGTGTCTTCCTGTGCTAAAGAAGCCAGCGATTTGGGTTTCCTGAAAGAGACCGATCACATTTCGATGAATAAAGATCGAGCCTTAGCCGATGCGAAACGCACTGTGAACTATTTGGCCGAGAGAGGCTTCCGTGCTCCTGCGAAACGAACTTCAGTTCGAGTGGCGGGTGCGCCTGGTTTAGCAGAGTTAAAAGTGCTCATCCATCAATACGAGTCGGGTGGTCACATCAGTGAATACGATGCTTACCTCGCAAGGAATCTCGCTTATGTTCTCTGTGGAGGTGAAGTCGACGATGATGCTCGGGTCCATGAAGACTACTTGTTGGATTTAGAACGAGAAGTCTTTGTTGAGCTTTGCAAGCAGCCTAAGACTCACGAACGGATTGAGCATACGTTGAAAACGGGTAAGCCGTTGAGAAACTAGTAGCCAAATTCACTAGCAGTTTGGGGAGGGAAATTTAAAGTTTTCTTCGCCAAAAGGCTGGCGCCTTTTGCTACAGGATTTCGAGCAAGTTAATAATAATAATAAAAAAATTAATTCCGATCAGGAGATAAAATCATGCGCGAAGTCGTAATCGTAAGTACCGCGCGAACGGCGATGGGAAAAGGCAAAAAAGGAACGTTAAAAACCGTTCGTCCCGATGATATGGCGGCTGTTTGTATCGAAGCAGCTCTCGATCGAACTGAAGGTTTAGAAGCCACTCAAGTCGATGACGTGATCATCGGTTGCGCTATTCCCGAAGCCGAACAAGGAATGAATGTCGCTCGAATTGCAGCGTTAAAGGCTGGCTTACCCCAAGAAGTGCCTGCGATGACGATCAATCGTTTTTGTTCGTCTGGATTGCAAGCTATTTCATTGGCGGCTGAGCGTATCGCTTGTGGTGGTGCGGATACCATCATTGCGGGTGGTGCGGAAACGATGAGCCGAGTGGCGATGTTCGGAAGAGCTCACCCGAATCCGGTCTTTGCGAACGAATGGCCGGATGTTTATTTAGGGATGGGCTTAACTGCCGAAAACTTGGCTGAACAGTACGGTATCTCACGTGAACAATCGGATGAGTTTTCGGTGAGGAGCCATCAATTAGCTTCGAAGGCGATTTCAGAAGGAAAGTTTGCTGATGAAATCGTACCGATGAAGTTTGATCGTAAACTTCCCGGCGAAGGTGGCAAGTTGAATGTAACTCCTATCGAGTTTGCTACGGATGAATGCCCGCGTTCAGATACGAGTATCGAAGCTCTCTCCCGATTGCGCCCAGTCTTCAAAGTGGGCGGAACGGTAACGGCCGGGAACGCTTCTCAGATGGCCGATGGAGCGGCGATGGTCGTTGTCATGGCAGAAGAGAAAGCTAAAGAGCTCGGGTTAAAGCCGATTGCCTACTATAGAACTTACGCCGTTGCCGGAGTCGGTCCTGAAGTGATGGGTATTGGCCCCGTAAAAGCGATTCCCAAGGCCTTAGATCAATCTGGATTGAAGGCTGACGACATCGATATCATCGAACTCAACGAAGCTTTCGCAGTCCAAGCTTTGAGTGTAATCAAAGAATTAGATTTGGATGTTGATCGCATCAATGTCAATGGTGGCGCGGTTGCCTTAGGGCATCCCCTCGGAGCCACCGGAGCGCGATTAACCGTTTCCGCCTTACATGAACTGGAGCGACGAAACGGCAAACGCGCCATGATCACTATGTGCATCGGTGGCGGTATGGGAGCCGCTGGAATTTTCGAGCGGGCGTAAAGCATTCCAAGCCCGAAGTGTCAACGAGGGATGATTTATGATTTCACAAGACCCCTCGCTAGCGCTTCGGGCTAGTTAAAGCTGGAAGCTTCCTTATTGTTTTTCGATTCAGTTGAATGCTATATTCCTTAGGACTCATTTTGGATAAAAATTAACTAGCCCGAAGCGCTAGCGAGGGGGGGATAGCTCCCTCCGCAAATCTGTTTCATTTGAAGGATGAATTTAAACGGTGAAGAGGGGAATACTACTCATCGCAATCTGCTTCCTCTGCGGATGCAACTCCGTCGGTAATTACTTCACTAACCGCGGCAAAGACTTTTCAGATATCGTTCGAACCGAAGTGGGTTGGCCTGCGGTGGGTGTGCACGTCGATGCTACTCCTCTTATTAGCTCAGGGTTAGACTGGTGGTATGCCGGACCTCCTTATGGTGGGACTGCTGGAAACTACCAAACGCGCCATCCCGATCAATCGGCCTTCTTAGGCTATTCCGTTATCCTCTTTCACGCTCGTGGTCTCGATCCGGAACCGGATCTTCGTGACCCTCACGACTTAGAAGCTTTTAGCCCTCCCTACGCAGCGACCTTAACTCACATTCCGCATCTTCTTTATCCCTTCGATGATCGCCCGAATTCTGAACGCTTAGAGGTCATCCATTGGTTGGATTTAGAATTAGATGTCGCGCTAGGAGTTGGGGTGAGAACGCGGGTGAGCCCCGGGCAGTTAGTTGATTTTATATTCGGTTGGTTGGGTTTGGATTTGGGTGGGGATGATCAGTAGCCAATCTCGCCAGAGATTGGGTGAAATCGCTTTAATTGATGCTCACCATCGATCATGAATATCTTCTTCCTTTCGCTTCCCCTTGCGATCGAGGAAAAACGAAAGCACTCCCCAAGAAATCCATAAAGTTATAATCCCGAAAAAGACGGCAAGCTTAAATAAAACATCGGGATTGCTGAACACAGCTTTGTAGTCAATGTCCAAGCTTCACTCACTCCTCACAGACTTGCTCTTCACACTCTAAGTCATCCTCAGTTAAATCCACACCACATTCAAAACCTGGGGCCGGAATAGTGCGGCTACCTAAGAACTGCGCCATTAACAGAAATATTGGATCCGTGATATCCACTTCACCTAAATCATCCGTATCGGCAGCGTCTTCACAAACTAAGGTGAGATCACCGATGAAGAGATAGCTGAGGATATAGATGGAATCAGAGATATCGACAACGCCAGAATTGTCTGCGTCACCACGAATGAAACCGAAGGTTCGAGTGGTTCCATTTTCGAAACTCGGACTGGGGGGGTCTTGAAAGGCGAAATCTCCTTCACCATCCGGAAGGCGGCCCCAAGAAGTATCGGTTTCGAGTTTTTCGAATGTGACTTGATCTAAGATTTGGTTCAGGTCTTCATCTTTGTTGACCAAGAAAACCGATTCCCCACTGGAGGTGAGCTTAAAGTTCGCGTGCAGGTTATCGAGTTGAAGATCTCCGTCATCGTGAGTGTTATCCCCACCGTCCTCATCGAGCCAGACCACCAAGTACTCTCCGGGAGCCATGGTAACTCCATCCGGAATGCGCCACTTTCGGGGATTACCTTCCTTATCACTTAAGTACATGCCGCCTAGATCAACGGTAGAATCTGAAATGTTCAGTAACTCGACCCAATCATCGAAATCTCCCTGTGGATCTTCAATGGTAGAGTCGTTACTCGCCATCAGTTCATTGATGACGATAGGGGTGAATTCGGCTTCCGTAATTCCAACCTTATAGGTGAGGGCCCCTTTTTCAGTTTTCGTCGGGGAGAACACCGTTGCTTCACTCGTACGTGACTCCACGTAGTAATGAACTTTACTACCCGCGGGATAGCCAGGGATTTGGCCGCTATAGATACCATCGCCCAATGTTCCTGCAGTATCGCCTTCATCGGAGAGTTGAAAAACGGAGAAGACGCCGTCGGGTGTGTCGGTGTGATAGACATAGAGTTCTGGGGGATTGTTGCTATTTAAAAATCGTGCTTCCACCTGAATTCTTACCGGGAAGCCGGGTAAGGCTTCCGGGATATCGTTGCCTTGATCATCTAAGGCGGTTAAGGAAATTTGATCGATCGAACCGGGATCGGCTTGAAGCTCAGCAAAAGCCATCAACCTCGATTTACGTTGGTTGATGAATGTTCTGAGACCCGGTACCGTTCCCCCGCCCGGGCCACCGCCGATACTCACGTTGGATTCGAGGTTGCTTTGAAAAAGACCGAACGAAAAGATCTTCTTGGGATCGGACTCAACGATCGGAGCGATACGGGAATGAATTTCAGTGAGATCTTCACCTAAGGCATCCCATCTTAAGGATTCATTGATAACGGTTCTTACGTGTGCGATATAACGCAGACGAAATGACGGCACGGATAATAATCGATTGATGATCGGAAGAGCAGGATCAGACCAGCCTTGAAAGAGTGACCAAACAGTAGGGTTTCTAAAGGATTCGTTACCGTCGTGTTGAAGGATGTGAAAGCGACCCGTGCCATAATTTTGAAAGATGACATAGTCAGCTCCCTTTGAAATATAGCCATCTCCATCACAGAGAACGTTTTCCAAGGCGATGGCCCAGAGAGCGCCATCGACATCTAAAATCTCCCAAGCCGTCTTCTCTAATTCATGAATCGGAGTGTTGTTGAAGACATCGCAAAAGTCGCGTAAGACTTCCCAGGGGTTTTCATCGGTGTCATCCGGATCGGACTTGAGTTCGTAGAAGGTTTGGTAACTTGAGGGATTCTCTCCCAACCAATTTAAGGCTTTGTTGGGAAATCGTGGCCCACCGATGGCTCCACCGCCCGTTCCTCTACCCGAGTTGGATTTGTAGCGATGCCCTTTGGTTTTATCGAACCAATCTTTGAGAAGATCACGATTGAAGTGCTGAACGTTTAAGTAAAGTCCCCAGTCTTGGCCGTTGATGAAGAGTCGAACCCAATTTGCGGTAGGGCTGGCAAAGTAACGATTGGTTAACCGTGAATAGATAACTTCACGCATAAAGGTGGGATCAAAGGCGCCATTGTTAAGCTTGAGAGTTTCGTAACCCATGAGCTTTTGATCGGGGTCGGTGTGGTCGACCGCAATTTTAAAGGCACGTTTTTGCCCCACATTTCTTTGAGAAGTGTTGCCGCGAAATCGAACTCCCACTCCGGTATAAACTTTACCGTCGACAGTTAAGTCTCCAACGAGATAACCATTGCTATTTCGAGAAATCGAATCGATTTGGGAGAAGAAGTTGTCGGATTCAAATTGAAGATTGAAAGTGCGAATGGTGTTGAGGTCGTAAAGCGGGCTATCGTTTTGAGCCTGGAGAGGGGGAGTTGAGAGCCCACAAATATATAGAATAATGATTAGGGGGAGCAGCCTCTTCAGATGCAAATTGAAATTTAGTATGGGCATTACTAAATGACCGACAAGATGAGTTTTTGTTTAGAAATAAAATCGAAATATTGATAGAGGCGACCTGATTATCATCATAGCGCCCATTCCTAAATATGCAGTTTATTAATTAGTTTTTATTGAGACAAGATCCTTCGGAGCCTGTCTCAAACGCTCCGCCAAACATAGGCTCTAGTTAGCCTATGTTTGCGGTCGAGTTGATCCCAACTCGACTTAGTTCCTGTTTATTCAACAGGAACTAATCTTGAATTCTGCTGCCATTCAACTCTTATCAGTAAAAGATTGAAGGCGTTTTTTGATGCTCGCCCATTCCTCCCGGATCACACTGTAGTAAACAGTATCTCGGACGTGCCCATCCCAACAGATTCGTGTTTTCCTGAGAATTCCCTCTTTCTTTGCACCTAAGCGTTCGATCGCTGTTTGCGATTGAAGATTTCTGAAGTCTGTTTTGAGTTGTACGCGATGCGCATCTAATTCTTCAAAAGCATAAGTCATCAATAAGAGTTTACACTCCGTGTTGATTACGGTTCGTTGAGCTTGAAGGCCCAACCAAGTCCAGCCGATCTCTAATCCCCGGTCTTTGATCTGAAAATCATAGATTCGGGTGGAACCAACAGCTTTGCCTCCTTCAAGGTCGATCGTAGCGAAGGAAATAGTTTGTCCTGATTCAAATTCTAAACGAGCATCTTCAATCCAAGATTGGACGTCCTCTACATCTTCAAAATGAGGTCGGGGCATATAAGCCCAAATTTGGGGATCGCGGCCAACGGATAAAAGATCTTCAGTGTGTTTATCAGTTAAAGGTTCTAATTGGACTCGTTGACCCTTCAGGGTCACAGCTTGGGGATGAAAAGGTTTCAAAAGTATTTACCTTAATTCTTTCTTAAATCATAACAAGCGATGCGACCATCCCGTGTTCTTAAAAAGAGATGGCCGTCGTAGTAGGGATGTTCCATATAAACTTCGTAAGCAGTCGTATTTTGGTGGGAAGGTAAGTGAAAGTCGGCCTTCGAACTAAGATCCTTAGAATGAGGATCGAAAAAAGCAATTTCCGTTTTACTGTGTGAAGCATCGCGAATCACCAATAAGCGATCTTCGATGGGGTAGAAATGGGGCCCGGGAGTGGTGAAAAGATTGCTCTTGATCGCCTTCCCCGTTTTTTGATCAAGGAGATGAAGCCATTTACGTTTTTTATCCGGTCCACTGGAGTAGAAGTAAAGTTGGTTTTGGTGAGGAACCATAAAGCGGCGTGCGCAGTTATCCATCCAAGTCGAAAAGAGAAACTGTTCTTGTTCTGGATGCTTCCAGGTCAATTCGGGTTGAGTTAGAGATAATTTATACGCAGCGAGTAAACCAAATTTTTGATCCTTGCCGGGTCTTCTTTGTATCTGAGAGCCTCCGTTGACGAAAACGTGAGTTTGACTGGGGCTTAAAGAGAAATGGTTTTGACCTAAATTGGATACCGTCCAAAGAACCTTCCCGCTAGGCGGATCGATTAAACGAAGTTCTCCCGAAACAGTAGCTGAGAGTAAATATTGTTTTCCGTGGTGAGTCCAAATTGCAGGAGTCGCGTGACGAGAACACGCCTTTGGAATTTCCCAGAGGGTTTCGCCATCCTTCAGACGAACTCCCCTTAAGGTCTGATCGGGGCTGGAATCAAACAAAGGAACAATCAAGGTCTTTTGAGCGACGATCAGGGATGAATCCCAACCCATCCCGCCGGCCAGCTCTTCTTTATTCAAACACTTTTCTTTGTGTTCAAGGGCCTTTTGATACGCCTTGCCGATATTCTTTTCCCAGAGTTTATCTCCCGATTTGGAATCGTAGGCATAAAGAGCTCCCGTTGTTCCCATGCTAAATATTTTTCCATCAGAAAATGCTGGGGAAACGCAAAAACCTTGTCTCTTGCCCATATAGCGATTGAGGCCTCGCTCTTTCTCGATGGCCTTCCACACGGTTTGCCCAGTCTTAACATCGATGGCTACAAGGAGATCATCGGCAAGGATTCTTAAATTTCTTTGAAGTTGTCGTCGTTCAGGGGCAGTGAGAGGTCGTTTCCACTTTTTGATCCTGTCGAGGCCTGGGGCTTTTTTTGCCCAGGGAGTTCCCGATGGTCTGAAGCTGGTTACGAAGATCTTTCCGTCAGCGATGATGGGTCCCGAACAAGAACCGGGATGCCCATCCCAACGAGCTAAATGAGAATAGTATCCCGACACCGAACCTTTAGCGTAGCCAAGATCACGATCTTCACTCTGCCAAACGAGTCGAGCATCCTTAAAATCATCGATGAGAGAATGTTGGTAAACCTTCGGAGTGAAGTTTCCATGAGGGCCGTTGGCTTGCGGCCAAGGCTCATCGCAAAAACTGACTGAGGTGATCGAAAGGAATGAGAATAGGAAGAAGTATTTCATCGTTGAATTCCGAGTTCTTCTCAAAGGACCGGCCCGACCGTCCAGGGGCAAAATTCTTCTTCGCCCACTCCTTGGGCTTCACTTAAAGTCGGTTCTCCACTTGCGATTTGGAGGATGCGCTCATAGATTTCTCGTCCGACTTCTTCAACGGACACTCCGTCTAAAATTTTCCCAGCATTAATATCCATGTCATCCTTCATCCTCTCATAGAGTGGATTATTGGTGGCAACTTTAATACAAGGAACGGGTTTCGCTCCGAAGACCGAGCCTCTCCCAGTGGTGAAGACACAAAGGTTGGCACCACCTGCAATGATTCCCGTTAAGGAGGCGGGGTCGTAGCCCGGTGTATCCATCACGCTCAAGCCTTTTGCTTCAATCTTCTCGGCGTATTCGTATACTGCGGTCAAGGCGGTAGAGCCTCCCTTGGCGATGGCTCCTAGCGACTTTTCGTAGATGGTCGTCAATCCACCTTCTTTGTTTCCCGGAGATGGGTTGTTATTGATCTCGGCTTTAAAAATACTGGCGTACCATTCCCACCAGCGGAGTCTCTCTAAAAGTTTTTCTCCGACTTCTTGATTGATGGCTCTTCGAGTTAAGAGATGTTCAGCGCCGTAGATTTCGGTGGTCTCACCTAATACCGCGGCTCCTCCCTGAGCGATGATGAAATCGCTGGCAAGGCCTAAAGCTGGGTTGGCCGTCACCCCACTGTTTCCATCCGATCCACCACATTGAAGGCCTAAAACCAACTCGGAAGCGGGCACGGTTTCTCGTTGGACGTCGTTGGCTTGGGGGAGTATGTCTTTTAGAGCTTCAATTCCGGCATCGACTGTTTTTTTAATTCCGCCAGTCTCTTGAATCGAAATCATGGGCGGGGCTGACTGATTGTGAGTACCACTGTCATCGATGCCCTCGATCTTCACTAATTTTTGACTGTCGATGAGAAAGGGGATTTGACTCACTTCACAACCCAAGCCGACTAAAACATAAGCTCCTACATTGGGATGTCGAGCGTAGCCCGCTAAGACTCGATTCAAAGAATGGTGGTCGGGACTATCATATTTCATCCCGCAGCCCGTCTTGTGAGTTAAGGGGAGGAGCCCATCGATATTAGGGTACTGATCTAAAATCTCTTTAGGGAATCTATCAGCGATCATCTTAGAAGTGGAAGCACTACAGTTGACTGTACTGATGATCGCAACATAATTGCGCGTTCCCACTCTTCCATCCGAACGTCGATAGCCTTGGAAGGTATCTTGGGTAACGGCCTTCGGAGTTTCTGGAATATGCTGAGCGATGGCGTGATCCCGTTCGAATAAAGAAGCATCGCAGTTGTGAACGTGAATCCAAGATCCGGGAGATATCGTTTCGGTGGCAAAGCCGATGATTTGTCCGAATTTTAAAATGGGCTCGCCCTTGGCGATGGTACTTGTCGAAATTTTATGGCCGAGTTGAATCGGCTCAGTCGTTGTGATTTCTTCACCGCCCACTGAGATGGTTTTACCCTTCGGAATATTGCTCGTAGCGATAACCATGTTGTCGGATGGGTGGAGATGGATAATTTTAGAATTGGAACTCATCAATTTTCAGTTCTATGAACGGCTTAAATGTGTGCTCGTAGCAAAATGCTCCAGCCTTTTGGCGCGTGCATTATGCATTGTAAACAAAATAAAATCTCAGCGGAAGGTAACAATCCGAATCGTAGGGGCAGGGCTTGTCCCTGCCCGATCCCTGAAGTGGCATTAAAAGCCTACTCCATCGGTGTTGCTCGGGAAGAGGGCGCCCGCAAGGGACGCCCCTACAGGGCCGATTACGAGTTGTAGCCAAAGTCGCCAGAATTTGGGTGATTGCGCTTTAAAGGTTATTAATAATCCCCCATTACGACTGCAGGAAAACCTAAGCGTTGAAGCCCGGGAAGTTTTAATGCTGGAGGAAAGAGAGACACTCCGATGGTCATTTGCAAAAAGTGAAGCTCCACTCCTTCGTAAAGCCCCAAGGCAAATCCAAGAGGAAGAGTGTCGACTGTAAATCCCGTATCGGATGTCGTCGGTCGGATACGAAACCAAGGAGTGTAATCTTTTCCTGGTGAGTTGTGGGGCATGTGAAAGGCTAAGCCATCGATATCATAAGCTCTCTCGGCGATTCGAGAGTTACTGTTGGGGCCAGGCCAAGCCGTATAGGTCGTGTCGTAAGGATGGCTGTAACCTTTAAGTTGTTTTTTGATCTTTTTAGCTTCTTCACCCTGATACACCGCATGAAGCCAATACTCTTTGCTCCTTGAGCTGTAGCGTCTCGTTTTGATCATACTGTGACGGGCCCAGCCTAAGTAGTTTCTCCATACTGGGCGCGAGGCGACGACTACGACATCTTTTTCGCGGTAATCGATGTCTTTGAAAGTCGGTCGGAGAAGTTCCATGGGAACGGTGCCGGGTAGAAGAACAGTGTCGGCGATGGCGCTAAGTCCTAAATCGAAGTAATAAAGAGGAGCGATGAAGATCTTCTTGGGTAATGAAGGTTTTTCTTTGAAGAAATCCTTTCGGAGTTGGCTGTTCACTTGGACTCCACCGTAGATCATGGAGTTTGATGATTGTGCCAGGAATGTGGAGCAACCAGACAATAGAAGGAGTGAATACAGCAGGGCCAAGTGGAGGAATGGGGTTCGCATCGGAGTTTAATTTAAATGGGAATTAAAAAAGGCTTCGAGTTCGCTCAGATCTTTCGCTTGAGGTACGTCCTCCGGAAGGTCGGGTATATCTAAGCGAAAATCGATGAAGGCGATCACCGGCTTCCCGTATTTTAAGGCGAGTTGAACTTCGCTGGAAGTCCCGCTGCTTCCCGGTAAGGCGACAATTAAATCGGAGCTCAAGATATTGATATGGTTTCTTGACAGTTCATGCTGCCCCTTTTTTCCGCTGTGGGGGAGATGGGTGACGATCGGAATTTCAACCCAATCGTTGGGGTATCCGGTTTTGGGGCCGTTACGTTCTTTATTAGCGGGAAGAACTCCGATGGTTTTACCCGCACGGCCTTCAGTTTTGAAGAAAGCTTGGCTGACTTGAAGCATCGTTCCTTGACCGCCTCCCGTGAGAAGGTGGACACCTTTGGACGCCAACCAACGGCCCAGAGTCTGAGCTTTATCTTCGTGGGGGTGATAACCTGATCCCATGACTCCGATGATGGGGAGGCGATTTGGTTGAGCGAGGGGCATTGAAAATATCTAAGAGTTTAAAGGGGAATGAGTAGTAGGCTCGCCTTTCAAGCCCGAAGCGTCAGCGAGGGATCCTAGTGGTAGGCTCGACCATCGAGCCGTATTTTTGATTTAGGGTAATAGTTTAAATGGCGCGGTGGGCTTTGGATAATTTTCCTTATTAAATTTTAGCGGGTGAGGTCATCGTTACGGGTTTGTTACTTACATTTCAAGCCCGAAGCGTGAGCGAGGGTGAAAGAATAATTCTGTATTAAAGATGCTAAGTGGTTGAATTGAGTCGCCTTCACACAACGTAGATTCAATTCATTTGAACTTACCTCCACTTTCCGTCCGTTCGCTTGCGCTTCGGGCTAGTTAACGGGATTTGATTAACAAGCACAAACACTCGAATTTAGTATAGCGTTTTGGTTGTTGGAATTTAATCGGTTAAACCTATATCAAACTGTTGCGCACGGCTCGAAGGTCGAGCCTACCACTAAGCGAGCCTCCTACAAAAAAAGCCTGCACGTCAAAGACGTGCAGGCTTTTTTTGTATCTACGTTTAAATGAACGATTAGCTCTTGGCCTTCCTTAGATTCGTCACGCGTTGGGAGACATCCTTGTAGCTGATGTCAACCGACATGATCTCTTGGAAATGGGAGAGAGCTTCATCGATCTCGTTGTTTTTCTCACAAGCATCGCCGAGACTGTATTTGGTTTCTTTCCAAACACCGGACTCTTTGTCGGCGATATCGCCGATGGCTTGAGTAAATTGATCTTTAGCCATATCGAAGAGTTCTTTGTTGAGAAAGCAATCACCGATTCCCACTCTTGCGGAAACTTTATTTTTCGGGTCTTTAACGGCTTGTTGGTAGAGGCCGATGGCTTCGTCGTATTCACCGGCAATTCTTAGATGATTACCGTATTGAAGTTTGAGAGTGTAATCGGTGGGGTGAGCTTCAACTCGACGCTTGTACTCTTTGAGTTTGAAGACCTGAACTTCTTTTTGTTTGGCTTCGAGTTTTGCCTGAACTGCAGGGTCGTCGGAACCATTAGCTTTCTCAATTAAAGATTCGAGTTCTTGGTCGAGGCGGTTCTCAGCCAATGTTCCTAGGCGTTCTTGAGCCGCTAAGTCGTTTGCATTGATTTGGAGGGCTTTTCGGTAAGCGACTTCCGCTTTATCCCAAAGTTTTAGATCTTGATAAAGCTGACCGATTTCGCGAAGAAGGCGACCGTTCTTAGGATCTTCTTTAAGCTCGGTGATCTTTCGTTTGATCGCGCGTTTACGGTCATCATCGTTTCTGATAATTTGAGCCTTGGCTTCAAGTTCAGCTGCTTCTTCCTCACTCTTGAGCATATCACGGTATGAACCGTCTCCGCCTTTTTTACGCTCTTCAGCTTTTTTAACCATCGTGGCGGCTGAGAGGTCTCGAACGGCCTTTCCGGCTTCTTTGTCATCGGGCTTGTACTGTTTGACCTTTTCCCAGTACTCGATAGCCTTCTCAGGGTCATCTTTTTCTTCAGCGTACATTTTGCCCAAGCTTCGGTACGATTCCACCTTGCCGGAATCGATCTTGATGATCTCTTCGTGAACGGCGATCGCAGAGTCGAAATGCTCGGCGAGTGCTAAAGCTCTGGCTAAGGATTCCAGCGTTCCCGTATTTTGGGGTTGGAACTTTAAGCTTCGTTCCAATTCGATGATTTCTTCATCGTATTTCTTTTGCAGGTGAAGCTTTTTGGCTTTGGACTCGTGGGGGAGTACTTTGAATTTGACTCCAAAACCCCCGGCAGGATTTCCACCCTTATCTTCGATGGCACGAGATTCAATTTGGTGCAAGCGAACACGCCATTCCGCAGCCTTAGGATTGATTAAGAGTCCCTGAAGAATCAACTCGATGGCGTATTCATGGTTGTTTTTCTTCAGAGCAACTTCAGCTTTTTTGAAAAGTTCAGCATCGTGTCCCACGGTACTTCATTCTCCTGAGAGACGGTCGGGAAAGGGTGTTAAATCAGAGATTAGCATAGACCCCTTACACAATGATCGACGTAAAGTGACTCGATGAGATGCACCAACGGGTGGGTCGATCCTCAGAAGAGATGAATTGTGTAAGAATTTCTGCCGTTCTTCTGAATGAGAAATGACATGAATTTGGATCTTCAATCAAGGGGATAGAATTCTCTGAATTCACCGACAAAACATTGAATGTCCCTAGATTAAGTGAATCTAGATCAAGTGAATTTAGAAACGAACACTCAATAGAGCTCGATAAATGAATTCTCGTTATTGATGAGGAGCCAGGTTTGCCATCAGCTTTGCCGTTAAGTAATTTGCAAGATTCGCTAAAACCTGAAAGCTAACTCAAGGGTATCTATCTCTGGGTGAGGGATAGATTTTAGCCAGGCTCTAAGATGATGGCTAGGCCAATGCTAACACTCGCTCCCCTAGAGGTCAAGTGAGCGAAGAAGAAGTCTTTATATTGTAAAGAGATAGGAAAGAATCTTTCTCAGCCGAAAGGGGCTTTTCAGCTTCAAATTAACTAAAAATCTTACCAAATGCTTTCTCGCAGGCTTTTCCCAGCGATTCTAAACATTCGGCAGCCCAGGCATCGAAAGTTCCTAAATCCGTTTGGTTTGTGCTCCCTAAGTCGATGAGGAGGGTGGTGGCCAGGATGGGAAGCGTGAGGCTGAACGCAAAGAAAAAGGCGTAGAACAGTTGTTTCCCCGCAGATCCTTTGGGCTCTGAGATGGCCGTCGGCGCCTCTAAGCAAGCTGTTAATTGCCCTTCGATGGAGACTAAGTTAGGGCTCGGTGCGTTTTCTTGCGCTAAAAAGTTTTCAGTCTTCTCAGTCGAGGAAGTTGGGAAGCTCGAAGGAGGTTCCTCGAGATGAAAATCTGGAGCCGGGCTATTTTCCTCGGTTTCGACGGTATGGTCCCCAACCCAATTTTTTTTATTCTCACCGATAGAGCTTGGAGAGGAGTTTGATTCCGAATCTTTTGTCGGTTTCTTCTCGACGGGGGGAGGCGGGTTGAACTCTTGGAGCTTTTCTTCAAAGCTCAAATAGGAACTCGATTTTTCTTCGACTTGAAAGTTCGGTACTTCTGTTTTAGGAGCCGAGATTTCAATCGAGCGGTCTTCAGTGTTCTGAGGACGAGTTTTCGAAACTCCTAACACAGGATCGACATACATCTGCTGACTACATTTCGGGCAGATGAGCTTACTCAATTTAGTGACCGGTCTAATTTCAAGTTTTGCTGAACAGTGAGCGCAACTAAATTGAGAACGTTTTTTCTTTGAAGAAGCGTTTTTGGAATTTTTAAACGCTAATGTTTGTTCACTAAAAAATTCTAAGTTTTCATTCTCTGGAAGCTCAAAGTCCCCTTTCTCCGGTGCCATGACCGTTGTGGGGGGGGACTTTTTAGAAGATTCCGGAGCTGATTTTTTTAGCTTGAGGGTGTCTTCAGAAAAGAGCTCTAAAGCGTCCTCATGGTTCATCGATGGCGACGGAGAACTCGGAGCCTTTTGAACTTGAGGTTCAGGCTTCGAACAAGCTTCCGAATGACAGTGAGTACAGTTCGGATTTTTATCGGGGCAGCCCTGACTCATCGTTACATCCGTGAGTACAATGCCACAGTCGTCACAGTATTTCAGTTCCATTAGTCTTCAGACCTCAAAGGTAACCAAGAGCCAAAACGGTGATCAAAAATATCGCCTCAACTACATTGAGACTCGATGAAAAAAGAAAGACAGGACTGCGTCGTTGCTTCCAACTGCGCTTTACTTTGAGCAGGATAAACCCGATCACAATTCCCATGAAGACTTGAAGGCATGCGATAAAGAAGATCGTGCCTAAGGTTGTTGGGGGAGCGGGATTCTTTTTAACGATAGAGTAACTTAAGAGAATCAGTAACGCTGCTACTACACAGACATTGATCACTAAGGCTAACTCTAATAAGCGTTCTCGATGTTTTTCGTTTTGCTTGAGGTGAAGATTCTTTTCTTTTTCGGTGCCCTCAGGATTTTTAGAGGAAGTTAATACGACACTCTTGGGGGAGATGACAACCCCAGCGGCAAAACTGAAAACTCCCAAACTCAGGATGAGTAAAGCAAAAGAGTCAGCATTCCCAAAGGGTTGGGTTGCTGCTTCTAAAAGTACTTTGAGGCTACGCCCGCCATCCTGAGGAGCGAGAGCACCACTAGCAAACAGATATAAAGAGAAGAGACCTACCAAGGTCAATGTGAGCGATATCAAGTTTCGCATTTCATTCTCTCTTTCAATTGGACAAAGCGAACTACATGTCACGAAGTTCTCATAATACGAAGGATCTTCGCAGGATCTAAAGGACCTGCGCTCAAAGTATACCTTCCAATCGAGAGGCAGTCAGACGGACAGTGATATTGGGATGAAAAGTTGGATGGTTTTTCGGTCGTTTTAGAAAAATCCAAAATTTAGACAAGTCATTCGTGCCGAAGTATTATTAGGACGATTATTTTTCTCAGAAATTTGGGTGTAGAAGGGATCGGGCTCTCGGAGATTCAAATGGCATGATCCTTGAATGAATCTCTTCGCGAATATTCTCAATGCTGGTGAAGGATCCAGTGAATGGATTTCTCCGAAGTTAGTCTAAAAGCAGGGAGAGTAACCAAGATTTGAAGAAATGAGCTTTTGCTGAGCGGGTTTCCGTTCACAATACTAAAAATGCCAAGTCTTCATCCTGCTGTTATAATTCTATTGGATTATTTGAACTTGAAGTCTGAGTGAGCCACTCTTGGACTTCAAAGAAGAGAACGGAGTGTGGATGACATTTAAAGCTTCAGACAAATGGGACTCGATGTCCCCCGAAGAGATTCGAGAAGAGCAAGGTCGTAAGCTGCATAGATATATCAAGGAGCAGCTTGTTCCTTTTAGTCCGTATTACAGTAAGCTCTTCAAGGAACACGGGATCGATCCCGATTCCATCCGAAGTGTCGATGATCTCGACAAAATTCCGTTCTCATCCAAGAACGAAATTGCCCCCACATCTGAAGCTCCAAATCGGCCTCGTGATTTTGTCCTTCAACCCAACCCGGAACTCATCCGAGCTCACTGGGGCCTCGGGAAGAAACTTCCGCTCTTAGCTAAAAAACTCTTTTTAGGAAAAGAGTCAGTCGTTCGAGATCTCTCCGTTGAGTACCGACCGGTATCCGTCTTCTTCACCACGGGGCGAAGTGCCTTACCCACGGCATTTACCCTGACTAGGTATGACTTAGATTTACTCCAAGAAGTCGGAAGAAGAATATTAGAAGTCGCCAAAGTGAACTTTGAAGAGGATCGTATCCTCAACATTTTTCCTTTCGCCCCACACCTCGCTTTTTGGCAAGTCTATTATGCGGGATTGGGAGGCACGGTCTTTACCTTGAACACTGGTGGTGGAAAGGTGATGGGTTCAGAGGGAATCCTTCAAGCAATCGAAAAGATCAAGCCCGCTTACTTAGTGGGAATTCCCGGCTATATCTATCACCTTCTTCGAAAAGCTCACGAGGCCAAAATGGATCTCAGCTTTTTGAAGGGCTTAGCTCTTGGAGGAGATCAAGTCACTCCTGCGTATCGCCAACGAGTTAAAGACATCCTGACGAATATGGGATCGACGTCCCCTAGAGTCGTCAGTGTCTTGGGATTCACGGAAGCTAGGAAATGTTGGGCTGAATGTGAAGGTGAAGCCGATGCTGGTTTTCACACTTACCCTGACTTAGAAATTATGGAGATCGTCGATCCCGATACGGGGAAACCTGTCGGGCCTGGTGAGACCGGAGAATTGGTTTATACCAACCTCGATGGAAGAGGAACTAGTGTTCTTCGCTATCGAACGGGAGATCTCATCATCGGAGGAATGACCTATGAGCAATGTCCGCATTGTGGGAGATCTGCTCCGAGGATAGCTTCTCAACTGGAACGAGTCTCCAATATGAAAAACTTCCAGCTTTCAAAGGTTAAGGGGACTTTGGTCAATCTCAATATGATCAAAGATATGTTGGATTCTTATCCCTTGATTGAAGAATGGCAGTTGGTGATTCGAAAGAAGGATGGGGATGAGTTTGGAATGGATGAGCTGCTTTTGAATCTCGCCGTTTCATCCACCACGACTCCTGAGAATGCTGAGAAGGTCGCGAAAGAAGTTGAAGAACAAATATTCAAAGCGAGTGAAGTTCGAATCAACGAAGTGAAGATCTTACCTTTAGCAGAAGTCCTCGATTTATTGGGTATGGAAACTCAATTAAAAGAAAAACGGATTGTCGATTTGAGAAACCAAACCGCCAATCAGGCTCAAAGTGAGAAGGTGACTTCCACGGAAGAGGCCTCCTGAATAAGCTGCTTTGTTTGTACACGAATTTAGAAGAATAGTGAGAGAATTTCGGTGAACGCCAAAGAAGTAAAAGATGTCAAACTCGCCTTAGCTTTAGGCGGAGGTGGAGCCCGCGGGCTTTCCCATTTAGGTGTCTTACAAATCCTTGACCGAGAAGGCATCCGACCCGATGTCATCGTCGGAACGAGTGTCGGATCCATCGTAGGAGCGTGCTACGCCTTGCATCCCGATGGATTGGAAGTCACTCGTCGAGGTCTCTCCTATTTAAAAAGCGATGCTTTCAGTAACAATCCTTTTAGAAAGGTCTTGTTCAACTCGGAAGATGTTGAGCAGGGATTTATTCGTTCTTGGGTTATGAGCATCAAAAAAGGTTATGTGTTTTCGAGTTTACTCAGAAAACCATCTATCTTTGACGGTAAGAAGCTTTACGACCTCATCTGTGATCTCGTTCCAGACGTGACCTTTGATGATACTGAGATTCCCTTTGCCGTTCCCGCGATCGACATCCGAAGTGGCGAAGAAGTCTTGATCACCGAAGGATCTCTGCGTACGGCATTGTTGGCGAGTTGTTCTCTTCCGGGCTTCTTTCCCCCAGTCGAACACATGGGGATGTCGTTGATGGATGCTGGTGTGATCAGCCCCGTACCGGTCAGCGCCTGCCGAACCTTTGAACCGAAGGTCTTGGCGGCGGTCGATATTTCGAACCAATTGGAACGAGTCGAGAAGATCAACATCGGTCTCGATGCCATCCTCCGAGTGGAAGCCATCGCCGGCCGAAGGATCAACGACATGGAATTGTCCGCAGCGGATGTCGTCATCCAGCCCGAGGTGGGTAATAAAGTCTGGTCAGATTTCAGCGATCTGGACGAATTAGTTGCTGAAGGGCTGAAAGCTGGGAAAGAAAACATCAGCAAGGTACGTGAGCTTTATTATCAGAAGAAGTTCACCCGGCTGTGGAAATCGGCGGGATCGGTTTAAGTCGCCAGAGGAACGTCGGCTAGTTAGAATCTGAACTTTTCTCTTCCCCCTGCAGCTGACTTTAAATGGGGGTTAGATGTCTTAAGTGTATTTTATTTATTGTCTTATGTTCGACGTGGTGGCTCGGTTTCGCCTGATTTCAGTTCATTTATAAGCCTCCATCCTGAGCCTCTTCTCTTTTTGACCCATCCCTTCTCTAAGTCATCCTTCTTCGTTTAAGTTCTTTTCTGCTCTGAATTATTAAGATCTCTTGACCCAATTACTTAGCCAGAAATTCTCTCCACTCGCCCTGATGGGGGCTTTTACTGGAAACTCTCCTAGAAATTAATTTCCAATACCAAAAACCTACTTAATAATAGCTCTTTAGGTGCGATGGGTTTTGGGGTCTCAATCCATGATCCTTATCATTATTTGATCGCACACTTTCTTCTGATAGCTCCAATGATGACTTGGTGCGAACTTAGCGACGCCTCGGTCTCTAACGGATCACCAAGTAATTACTTTCTTTGACTTTACGACGGAATGAACGATCGGTCTCTTCGAGCCTGAAACGGATAAAAAAGAGACTTGGTGAGAAATCGCCTTTCGTCGGTTCCTGAGGGATAGTGACTCGACAACTGGTTTGGGTACCAGGAGGGTTCTATTTCTCTTCGTTTCTTTTTTGTGCTTTTGAGACGTTTTGTTTCAGAGCGGGATCTTTTCTAAATATTACAAATCTTTCTTAATTTGACTCTGCACTTACGGGTGAGACTTATGCAGAGTTTCTCTTGAGTTCTAAATTGTGGGAACTCTAGAACATACAGATGAGTAGGACGCGAGCTTTCCTATTCATCTAGGCTTGGGGGCTGAGACGAGGATCGTTTTAGCCAGCACTTAATTACCTGGTTGGGTCTCGGGGTGAGCACCCGCCTTTAAATACCACCCTGCGGGGTAAAACCTGCGCAAAAATCTTGAGGGGGTCTCATGATTTTTACTTCGAGGAATTCGGGTCAATTCCCTTGGCTCGTTCGTGGCCTTCCCGTTCTCTTGACCTTTATTTCGGTCTTAGTGATTAGCTCACCCGCCTTAGCACGTGTCATTCACGTGGGGCCTACTAATCAATACAAAGAAATTCAACCTGCCATCGATGCGAGTGTCGATGGAGATATCCTGCTCGTTCAACAGGGCGAGTACGAAATCGACAGTTCCATCAATTTTGGTGGAAAGCGAATTCAAGTGCGTTCAGTCCATGGGGCTGAATTGACTATCATTCGCGCGAAAGAAGCTGATGATTCAAAAGGCTTCAGTATTTTTGTTTTTAACCACGGTGAAGATGTCGATTCCGTCCTTGAAGGATTCACCATCTCCGGTGGAAAAGGTGTCGGAAGTCTGACGCGCCTTGGTGGTGGAATTTTTATCCGTGGTGCACACCCGGTCATCCGTGATTGTGTGATCGAGGGCAACCAAGCCACCTTCGGTGGTGGAATTTACACTTGGGAAGCACATCCCCGAATCCAAGGCTGTGAAATCAAAAATAACCATGCCGATCGACTCGGTGGTGGTCTTTATGTTTACAGTGACCGACCTTCCGTTCAGGACTGTCTCTTAACCGGTAACACCGCCAAAGATGGTGGAGCTGCAGGTCTCGAAGGAAACTGCGAAGCTGTTTTCCAACAATGTCAGATCGAAGGTAACCGTGCCGAACAAGGTGGTGCTCTGAGCTTGCAAGAAGGCGCTTCGAGCCAAGTGGTCAACACTCTGATCGCCGGAAACCGTGCGAGCGTGGGTGGGGCGATGGAGCTGAAAGCTCTCTCCTCCATTCGAATTCTGAATACGACCATCGCGAGCAACCAAGCAGCGGCTGGATCGGGTATTCAGCTTCAAGAAGCTTCTTCAGCTAAAGTCATCAACTCGATCATTGCGGAAAACGAAAACTCAGGTATTGCCTACCGTTTCCGAAGATCCGTCAATCTTGAAATCTTCAACAGTTTGATCGATCGTCATTCCAGCGAAGATAGTGATAGGGAATTAAAGGGACAAAAATTAATTGTTCACCGTCCTAGCTTTATTCGTCCCGGTCACTTTGAAGAAACTCCCGAGGGAACTCAGCAATGGGTCTCCGGTGATTATCGTTTGAACTCTCACTCACCTGCGATCAATACTGGCGTCGCCACGACTCCCGACAATATCGCCATGCCCAATCACGATATCTCGGGCGCTGGGCGACCCTGTTGGGGAGGAAACGACCTCGGTGCTTATGAATACTGTGGTAGCGTTCGTCCCTCTGCTGATTTCAGACTGCGCATGGATATCCCAATTGTTTTTGTCGAACGTATGCACCAAGACGTTCGCCGTACAAGAAGGACCGACGCAGTGGAGTCGGCTAATCACGGTCGCTTGATGGTGATGAAGACCGATGGAACCGTTGAAGCATTGATCGATGCTAACTCACCTTCGGCTCCCGTTGGTGCACCTTCTGATGTGATGGACCCGGATGTTTCATTCGACGGTAAGAAGGTTGTTTTCTCGGGCTTCTCTCCCACTGAAGGTGCCTGGAGAATCTACCAAGTCGATATCGACGGCCAAAACTTCAAGCAGGTCTCATTCGACAATCGAGTGATCGATTTCAGACGCTACGAAGAATCAGGTTTAGATTTCAGAGGATTCGATGATCTCGATCCTTGTATCTTGCCCGGTGGTGGGATTTGTTTCGTTTCAACTCGATATGTAGGTACTGCACCGGATCATCGTATTCGAGCTACCAACCTCTACGTTCAGGATGCCGGCTCGACCATGGCTCGCCGGATCACCAGTGAGCGATTTGGAGCGGATACTCCTACCGTCGATCCTGAAACTGGAAACATCGTTTACTCACGTTGGTGGAGATCGAACAAGTTTGATCTCGCTTTAGAGAGTGAACTTCCTAACAACACCACGATCGATCCACTGCCTCCAGAACAAAGTGCCAATGATGCCGACAACCCCTCAGTTCCTGTAGGTAGTCCTGGATATGGTGGAGGTCACGTCGCTGTTCCTCGCCCTCCAACGCGAGACGAAATTCCTCCTTCGAATTTCAGTGAAGAACGCCTTCGCCAAATCGACGAAGCGAAGTTCCCTGGAGTTAACAGCTGGTTCCTCGCTTCGATCAAGCCCGATGGAACCGACATGAAAATGTTGACGGGTTTCCACTTAGATCGTGAAGCGACTCAAGCTTACCGTCCTTCATTCCAAGAAGATGGAAAAGCGATCGCTCTCTTTATCCCCGTGACTCCTCTGATCGGTCAACCTGGAGTCTTCGGTTTGCGTCGTTTCGAAAAAGGTCCTTCAATTCCTGAAGTTTTGGGCGGCCCCCAACGCTTCGCCGGATCCGAAACAACAGCATCTCAAGAGTTCCAAGAACGTCAGAACCCTAATCGTGACCTTCTTTACTCGAGTGCTGTTCCTCTTTCAAACGAATCTGTATTGATTACAGCCGCCAGAAGAGGCAACCGACGTAACGCCCTTCCTTTACCCAAAAGTTACGACCTCTTCGTTCAAGAAGGTAAAGAATCACCTCTGCTCGTTTACCAAGGTGATGGAACTTACTCCGTCTTGGATGCCGTACCCGCCAATGTGAGGAAAGAACCTCCTCGAGTTGAGATTCAAAATACTCACCTCATGCGTGACGACTCTCCTATGGATAGTCATCAAGCCCACGAAGAGGGTGGAACGTTCACCTTTACTGTCGAAAACATTTGGGCGAACGCCGGTGTCGATGTTCCGATTCCCAATGCTCCGACTTTTGGTAACCAAAAACTCTTCATCGAGTTCTATATGGCGCCTCAACGCGAATCGTTGAACACGCCAGATGAAGCGATCCTTCTCGAACGAGTTGAGCTTCCTAAGGATGGCCGAGTTTCGGTAGAACTTCCTGCCAGTGTTCCTCTTTTCGAAATGCTTCGATTAGAAGATGGAACGATTGCTCAAGGTCGTGATGGTCAGATCTTCCACGTTGGAGGAATGAACTTCGCACGCGCTGGTGGAGAAGGTAAGTGTATCGGATGTCACGTAGGTCACTCGATGGTCGACGTACCCGAAAAACCTCAGTTCTTTAACTTGGCTCCTTCAGCTGTCGTTTCGGCGACTTCAAGTCGCAGCGATCGTCGAACCAATGTTAAGTTCCGTCCTGAGCTCTTAGTTGACCGAAGCACTTCACCTCTCAACTCCGAATGGGCCGCTTCTCCAACGGATCAAAATCCTACTGTGAAGCTGAAATGGGACCACGAGGTTCGCATGAGCGAGCTCGTTCTTCACGGCCCTCGTAAGGTGAATAACATCACCGGTCAAAGAACGGCTCAAATCGAAGAGATTCAGATCACGGCGAAAGACGAGAATGGCCAAATTGTTCATTCTTCTCGCGTCGGTACTGGAAGCATGACCCATGAGGGAATGAAGATTCCTCTCGGTGAGCTCGTAGCTGAAACTCTCGAAGTGAAAGTCCTTAAGGCTTCGGGTCACTTTGAAAATAGTAACCCTGCAGCTCTCTCTGAAATTCAAGTCATCGGTACGGCCTTCACTGAAGATCCCGAACCGGAATTTACCTTCTTGAGAGCTGATGCCGATTGTAATGGTTCGTTGGAAATGAACGATCCGATCATGACCTTGTCCTATCTCTTCCTCGCCGGTGAGAAACCCTGCTGTAGCGCAGCCTCGGATGCGAATGGAGATGGCAAAGTTAATATCTCGGATCCGATTGCTTCACTCCATTACCTCTACTTGGGAGGAACGCCTCCTCCGGCTCCGTTCCCCTCTTGTGGTCCTCAGTCTGACAGTGTTCCTGGAGATCTCAGTTGTGAGACTTCTTCGCAACAGGAATGTGTTCAGTAGTTTCGACAGCTAAGCTTTAGCATTGAAACTTTGACCTCAAAAAAGCCCCTACGAGCCATTGGCTCGTAGGGGCTTTTTTTATGAAACTGGTTATTTATTATTCAATTAGATTAAAATGCTTCCAATTGGGCTGACGTATCTCTAATGGTCGCTTCGCTCCTTCGTGGAAGTTAGGCCAGCAGTAGACGCACTTACTAAAGATTCGGGCCTTTTAGCGGTAGGCTCGACCTTCGAGCCGTAAGAAGGGATTAAGTTGGATTGGTTCATAAAGCATGAAGAACAATTAGGCTTTACTCGAAGGTCATAGTTAATACTGAGGTTAAATTAAACGGAGTTACCTTCCCGGCCCACGGGATGAGCCGACTACTATGATCCCTCGCTCAGAAATAATGGTCGCTCCGCTCCTTCGTGCAAGTAAGCCTACGGCTTACGCACTCCTAAAGGTTCGAGCTTCCCTGGCGTATTGGTATTTTGAAGTTGAGCGTCGGCCTCAAATTGTAGGTCGAAAATCAGGTCCTCCGTTCAACCACACAATGCTCTCCCGCCCAGGAAGCCCGAAGCTTTAGCGAGGGATCGGGTACAATTCGGCTGAATAATTTTGATCTGCTTGGGTTGTCGCGTGAGCGACGGAACGCCGTGAATTTTTAAGTTCGTATTCGATCCAGATTTCGGATAACTTTGCACTTCCTTATCGTAATTTTTGAGCGTTACCTATTTTAAGAGGAGAGTCTCATCTGATGTTTCTTGTTCTTGAGGGAGCCGATGGAGTCGGGAAAACCACTCAGATTCAACTCCTTGAGAAGTACTTGTTGAATTCCACCGAGTCTGAAGTTCTGTGTCTACGTGAACCAGGAGGAACGGATTTGGGGCTGGAGATCCGTAAGCTTTTGTTGGATCCTAATTCGGGGGACCTCTCCGCAAAGACTGAAGCCTTTTTGTTTATGGCAGCTAGGAGCCATCTCGTTGAAAATGTCATTCAGCCGAGTTTAAACATCGGTAAACATATAATCTGTGATCGCTTTTTGTGGTCATCGGTGGTCTATCAAGGCATCGTAGGAGGTTTGGGAGTCGAGGAAATTTTAGATCAGGGTCAATTGGCTACTGGGGGTGTTCTCCCCGACCTTACAATACTTCTCGATTTACCCTTGGAGGAATCGAAACAACGAATCTCCGAACGCGGGGAGAACGATCGATTTGAGCAAAAGGGTGAAGGCTATTTACTTCAAGTTCGTGAGGGCTTTTTAAAATTGGCTAAAAAGTATCCCAAGCAAATCATCGTGGTCTCCGCTTCTGGATCAGAAGAAGAAGTACACGCTCGAATTATTCAGGCCTTAAAAGACCATGCTTTGGCTTAGAGGGGGCATCTGGTTCATGGTATTTATGAATTCACGTGGGAAACTAAAACTCGTCCGGAGTTCTTTTTGATTCAGTCTCAAACTCAACCCTCATCTAAGTTCTTGTCTCGGGTCGACGCGCCCAGTTGGACGATTGAATATTTTCAACGCTGCCAAGCTAAGGGGAGGCTGGGGCACGCCTATCTCCTAACGGGACCTCGCGGAGCGGGGAAGGGAGCATTCGCTCGGGATTTAGCGCAAGCTCTCTTATGTAAAACTCAAGAGCCTTGCGGTTCGTGTGATAGTTGTCTGGCTTTTTTAGGAGGCAATCACGCTGCCGTCGAAATATTTTCGCCCGTCGAGAATAAAGCGGCGATGGATATCTCCCAAGTTCGTGAACTCGTAGAAAAGGATCGTCGCAGTCGATCGGGATTGAGTGTTTGGATCATCGAGGAGGTCGAGCTTTTAGCCGAAGCTTCTCTCAACGCCTTACTGAAAACACTTGAAGAACCCAAAGATGGCGCCTTGCTCCTTTTGACGGCACCTTCGACGGGATCCATCTTGCCGACCATCGTTTCCCGTTGCCAGCGAGTTCCGTTTGCTGGGCCCGTTTCTACCGCTGATAGTTCTTTTGCTGGCATCGATTGGATCTCAACCCTCGATACCGTTTGCGAAAAAGGTTTTTATGCTCGTACGACCCCCCGTGATTGGCTTAAAGGGGTGTTTCCCGATCAAGAGAATTTCAAATCCACTCTCAGTGTCTTTATCGATCAATTGATCTCCTTAATGCAAAGAGCCTGGGTGAATTGGGAGCGGTATCCCGATGGTCGAGTCGATCCCTCAGGTCTATTAGATCGATTGCTGATCGCCCGGGAAGATATTGAGCGCAATATCAACCCCGACCTTATTCTTGAAGCCATTATGCGGGATATTCGTAGTATTCGAAGTCATTTGGCTTCGAACTAATCTTTTCAAAATTTGAAAATCGATTGTACTTCTAGGGTATGGGCCTGGGGCGAGCCCAGGCGCTACAGGGGTGATGTTGTTAGCCAAGCGATATGCTGATTCCTCTTGATCGAATGAGTGTAGTTCCGATAATGCTCTCTCGTGCTCAAGCCCGATGTTAATACGGTTAATTTCAGGGGGATTCCGTCCTCCCTCAGACCGTCATAAATCGTTACAGAAATCGCTTTAATTTGCCCTCCCAATCGCTGGGCTTGGGGAAGAGGGACTTTAGTTGTAAGGTGTTTGAAATAAAGAGGTTGTCATCTTTTTTGAGCTTTGGGGATATCTGTTCGAAATTGCAGCTTCATTTTGCTGGTTTTGTGGCCGAAGAATGAGTCAGAGCAAGGTTTACGACATCATTTTTCGTAGGCTGAGCTTTGTATAGAACAGATTTAAAGCTGATGGTCGAATCCTTCACGCCATGAGGCCTCGATTCATCGTTAGGTTGTTGACCTCCCAGAGACTTACAGATCATGTCTTCTACACCCCTTAGTGCCGCAGAAAAATTTCGTCTCTTGTTGAACCAAGATGCTCGCTACGATGCAGAGGCGTACAATTTTATCTACGAAGCTCTCGATTACACGCTGAAGGTCGTGGTCGGTCAGAGCACTCGCTCTAACATGCACGTTTCAGGCCCTGAGCTCCTCGAGGGAGTTCGCCGATTTGCCATTCAACAATTCGGCTGTTTGGCCAAAATGGTTCTCGAGAATTGGGGCATCTGTTCAACGGCAGACGTTGGAGAGATTGTTTTTAATCTCGTTGAATTCGATTTGATGGGCAAGCAAGACAGCGATAGTAAGCTCGACTTTTTAAACGTTTATTGCTTCGAAGATGCTTTCGAAGTTCGACCCGTATTTAGTTACCGACAAGATCGTGACGAATGGACGGCTTCTTATGTAGCAACGGCTACTAACTAATTAGTTCCTGTTGATTCAACAGAAACTAATTAGAGTCTTCATCCGTTCAGATTCAAATCACCCTTCCGTAAGAAAAAAAGCCGCCCTTATTCACATTGAATAAGGGCGGCTTTTTTTTATCTCTTCGTCGTCCATCTGCGATAGATAGCGAACTTCGTTGGTTCGAGTTGATTAGAACTTACTCCTTGTTGGTTTCAGGAGTTTTGCTCTCTTCTTGAGTCTTAAAACTCTTATAAGCAGCGACTTGTTTGGGGTCGAGCTCCAGTTGCTTCATGATCTCTAAGATTCCTGCTTGGAGTTGTAAGTCATCTTGGAAATCTCCGGCGAGTTCTTTTCCCTTTTCGTCTTCGTACTTTCTACGAAGGTGGTATCGTACGACTCGACGAGCAGCTTCTAAGTCGGCTTTAGTTTCAATCTTTTCAAAGATCTCTTTCAGGCCGGGGTAGCTCTTCGCATCTCCGCTATCTCCATCTATGACGAGATTACGAAGTTGGTCGTAGTTGGAGTAGGCGTATTCTTTGAGCTCTTTGGAGTCTCTCAGGGCTTCGATTTCATCGATAATCCAAATGGGATATTTTCGGGGCTCGATTTCAACATGAGGTTCTACCCCGCCCTTTTGAATAATCTTTCCATTCTCATCTCTCAAGGTGTGGATACTTCTACCTGAAGGTAAAAAGTATTGCTTCTCGGTGAGTTTAACTCGCGAGCGCCCCTTCAATAATACCTCGGCTTTTTTACTGAGAGGGTAGAGGTTTTGAACGGTTCCTTTGCCGTAAGTTTTCTTCCCGACTAAAACGGCTCGATGGAAATCTTTCAAAGCCCCAGAAACGATTTCAGAGGCACTGGCACTTCGTTCGTTGATCAAGATGACCAAAGGGAAGTCGTCATGCTTTTCAATATTGTCGGTAAACGTTCGTTCTTCTGGAGTGGGCAGCAAGTCGGGGCGTCCCCGGACGATCAACATGGGGCGTTCTTTCTGGCCGACGAACAAGTTGACGATACTTTTTGCTGCGGGTAAGACGCCACCTAAATTATTTCTGAGGTCGACGATCAATCCTTCGAGCCCTTGTTTCTCAAGATCTTTGAGAGCCGCTTTAAATTCCATGATCGATTTTTCACCAAACTGAGAAAGTTTGAGGAGGCCGATCTTTTGGGGCAAGAGGTGGTAGGTCACTGTGGGGACAGTGATCGTTCGCCGCTTGAAGGAGATCTCTTTGGGTTCTTTCCAGCCCCTCCGAAGAACAGAGAGTTTAATCACTGAATCTTGGGGGCCTTTTAGAAGCTTCACAGTGTCTTCAGGTGAACGAGCGATGGTGGGGATTCCATCGATTTCTAAAATACGGTCTCCAGTTATGAGTCCAGCTTCGTAAGCAGGGCCGCCGTAGATGGGTTTAGTAATCTCTAAAGTCGACTGGGAGTCTCTTTTGATCACGTGGGCTCCGATACCACAGTACTCCCCTGAAATATCGGTTAAGAAATCCTTAGCATCTTGAGGGGGCATAAATGCTGAGAAGCGATCTAAAGATTCGACCATTCCCTTCGCCGCGGCGACGATGAGTTTCCGGTGGTCGACTTTGTTTGGGTCGACATAGGAACGATCGACCAACTTGATGATTTCTTCGAGCACGGCAAGCTCAGGAATGGAGGAATATCCAATCTTTCCGGGTTGAGTACGTAAAGCGTCCAGTTGCTCGTTGAGTTCACGAATTTTCTTTTGAGCTTGAGTGAGTAATATTTTGGGATCGGAACCCGGTAAATCTCCGAGGGATCCTTTTTCAAGCTCGCGCAGAAGTTGATCATTTCGGTAAAGCGCCGCCGCTAGTTTTCCTCGCGGAGTGGGCTCACGTCTGAGATCTAAAAGAATGATACGAACCTTCTGGTCGATGAGATCCATCTCCGCTAGAGCTAAGGCCGCACTTCTTTTAACTTCTGCGTTTCGACTGTTGAGATAGGATTTGAGTTTTTGTTGCGCTTCGAGGACTCCGTCTAAATTGATGAGAGCCTTGGCTAAGGGAATGATCTCATCCGGAGTCTTGGCCTCTTTGTAGAGCTTGGTCACAAACTCGAGGACATCTTCAGGCTCCCCTTCTTCGACCAGGGTATCGACGGCCGCAAACTTAACTGGTTTGTCTTTGGTCGATCGAATGAGCTGGGCGATGGCATCGAGAGCCAGCTCTCGGGTTTCGAAATCACCTAAGTGAAGAAGAGCTTGAGCACAACCGAGAAGGGCTTTTCCTTTTTGAACCTTCAGTTGAGTAACAAGCTGGGGGACCCCTTCCTTTCCTAAGCCTTTGAGTTTCTCGACGACCTTCCACAGGTTCTCAAGAGAACTAGCTTCCAAGCTTTGAATTAGCGTTTTAACCGCGTCTCCAACGACCTTCCCTCGGCGAGTTCCGGTTTCAGAATCACGGGGAGCAGAAATCGGGCTTGGGGGAGAGTCATTGAGAGCCACTTCCACCTTCGGTCCAGCGGCTAAGTTTTGGAGCTCCCCGTTTCTGGATGATGTGGATATTAGAATCGCCAATCCACAAACAAGGCCGAGAACCATCAGGCCTCGAAGGAGAGAAGAGGTGCTCAAGGGGGATTCTTGCATTAAATTCTCAAGTTCTTTCAGAGTATTAACTCAGGGTCTAAGCCCGGGGAATGATCTCAGGGTCTTATCCTAGGGGAGATGCAGCATGAGGGTTGGAGGAGTTCCCTAACAACCGGCCCTTAATCCTACCACCGATTAGAATAAGTGGCCAAAAACTATCAGTCGCCAAGTTCATAATCCTGCTTTAGTTATCCTCTTAAAGAATCGACCATCGG
Organism: Planctomycetota bacterium; assembly: GCA_028280485.1. Taxonomy (GTDB): domain Bacteria; phylum Planctomycetota; class UBA8108; order UBA8108; family JACQVS01; genus JANQLS01. The sequence goes on along the minus strand of JANQLS010000003.1, from coordinate 61,789 downwards.
GGCTTTTGTCTGCTTAAGATTGTGTTTTTAAATCGGAGTCTGTGTGGGTTTTGTTGTAAGTGTTTTTTTTATGGCACTTTATGGCGATCAGGGGCAAAAGAAAACCAATATTCCACCTCCAATATGAAATAGGCGCTTTGAGGAGCTAAAATTCACTGAGGCCATCCTTCCACCGTGGGCTTCAATTAAACTCCGATATTCCACTCCTATCAGATCCTGATCTCCATTTTTCGCTGAAACTGAAGCTTCTTTCTGGGAGCTAACTTTATGAAGCGAGAATTATCCCCCGATGATCCCCCTAAGTTTTTGTTTGGAAACACCTTCGGTGATCCACGTGAAGGCCGAATGAGCACTTCTCCTCGCCATCCCTTCGCCCGATTTTTAAGTGGTGATTTTATGGGGATCGAGGGGCGCACCGTCGAAGTTCAGGTTCATTTTTCCAAAAAGTTAAAACCGGGGTTTCATATTGTCGGGCTACCCGGTCGTTCGATTAAGGAAAGCAAAGAGCGTATCGATTCAGCGATTGAAAGTACGGGTTTTCGATTTCCGTTTAGAGAGCGAGTTACCGTCAACCTTGCGCCCGCATTTCAGCACAAGGAAAGTGGGGTGTTCGATCTTCCTATCGCCCTTGGAATCCTGATGGCTTCCGGTCAATTGAAGCTACCGAAGTTTCCCCCAGGTAAGTTGATGTCGATTGGCTTTTTAGGTGAATTGGGCTTGGAGGGGGAGCTTCGTCCCGTTCCCGGGGCTCTCCTTATTTCCCATGCGATTGCGGAATTTGGCTTCAATCGCGTGGTGGTTCCCGCCCAAAATGCGGCCGAAGTCAGTTGCCTACCAGGGGTGACCGTCTACGCTGCACATTCTATACACGATGCTATTTTAGCTCTTCGGGGTCGACTTCAGCCGTATGTCAGTTCGGGGCAAACTCCGTTTTGGAGTACCCAGCGGAATCCGAGTGAAGATGCTCTCGACTTTCTCGACGTCAGGGGCCAAGAAGCCACCAAAGCCGGAATTTTGGTAGCAGCTGCGGGGGGACATAATTTGATGCTCGTGGGGCCTCCGGGAGTGGGCAAAACGATGTTAGCCCGACGAATCCCTGGAATCTTGCCTCCATTAGAAATCGATGAAGCCCTAGAAATTATGCGTATTTATAGTTCTGAAGGGCTATTGACCGATTCAAATCAGGTTATCGATCGTCCCTTCCGTTCCCCCCATCACACCGTGAGCTACGCCGGTTTAGTGGGGGGAGGAAGTCCTCCGCGCTCGGGTGAAATCACCTTTGCGCACCTTGGGGTTCTCTTCTTGGATGAATTGCCTGAATTTCCCAGAAGGGTTCTCGAAACTTTGAGGCAGCCCCTAGAAGAACGGGAGATCGTGATTGCTAGAAGTCGAGCCACAGTCACTTTTCCGGCCGACTTTTTATTAGTAGCTGCGATGAATCCTTGCCCTTGCGGGTATTACGGTTCGCGGATTAAATCCTGTCAATGTCTACCTACTGCGATTCAAAACTATCGCGGTCGCATCTCGGGTCCACTCTTAGAGAGGATCGACTTAGTTTTAGAGGTACTGACCCCAAGTTCTAAGGATGTTTTAGGCGGGTTCGAGCTTCAAAAAGAGGGCATGAGTACTCAAGAGATGTTTGAGCGGCTTCAGATCGCTCGATCTTTACAGCAGAAAAGGTGGCAGGGAAATCGCCTGAATTCGCGAATTTCGCAGGAGATTTTATTGAAAGAGGGAGGCTTGGGTTCGGAAGCGAGAAGCTATTTAGAAAAAGAAGTTGAGAGGGCTAAGCTCTCGGGGCGAGGCTTGGGAAGAGTGTTGCGAGTAGCAAGGACGGTAGCTGATTTAGACGGTTCACAGTCGATTTCTTCTGAGCATATCGCTCAGTCCTTGGCTTTGAGAAGGCCTGATCTGTTACGTCTGAAGTAGCTGACTACCACAATTGATTCTACAAATATAGGAAATGACTCCACTCTCTGGCTTGTTCCCGACGGCGAGAATGTTAAAATCGTCCTTTGGCATCTACTCGTCGGGAGTTCTGGACCTGGGTTCATATAGGAATTTGGTTAGAACAGCCCGTTCGTTTCATATTGAAATGCGAGTGATAATTTCAGTACTTCATTAAGGCAAGTATTCTATATTTAAAGCGGATCCTCTACCCCGGAGCCTCGTATGTTTTTCTCAGCCCCCAAGATCATGATTTTATTAGCATGTTTCTTATTCGTATTTGGGGTTCCGGCGATGGCTTTTATCATGGTTTGGGTTCAGAGGTTCCGGGAGTCACAGAAAGATGAGTGATTTTACTGTAGCAGTAGCTGGTGTGACCGGTGCGGTGGGGCAGGAGATGCTCCAAGTTTTAGAGCGCCGGAACTTTCCTGTCGGTCGTCTTATTCCATTAGCTTCGGAACGATCCAAAGGAAAAAAGATCAGCTTCAAGGGAGAAGAAGTTCCCGTCGAAGTTTTAGGAACCGATTCCTTTAATGGAGTCGATCTAGCTCTGTTTTCAGCTGGCGGCTCTATTTCTAAAGAATTTGGCCCCATCGCAAGTCATGCCGGTGCGGTCGTGGTTGATAATTCTTCGGCGTTCCGTATGGACCCCGAAGTGCCATTGGTGGTTCCTGAAGTCAATCCTCAAGCGGTTAAAGATCACAATGGGATCATCGCAAATCCCAATTGCTCTACCATCATCATGGTGGTGGGAATTCAACCTATTCATCAATTGTCTCCAATCGAAAGCATCATCGTCTCGACTTATCAAGCCGCATCAGGTGCAGGGGCGAAAGGGATGGATGCTTTGAATAAAGAATTATCGGGTGAACAACTCAGCGATTCACCCTTCCCTCATCGATTGGCTGGAAATTTGATTCCGCGCATCGATACCCTTCAAGATAATGCTTACACTCGGGAAGAGATGAAGATGGTCTATGAAACCATCAAAATTATGGAGCTTCCTGAATCGACTCCCATCAGTGCTACATGTGTTCGAGTTCCCGTTGAGAGAACTCACTGTGAATCCATTCAAGTCATCACTCGAGATGAAGTGAGTTTAGATTCCGTTCGTCAGGCGATGAGTGAGGCTCCAGGATTAACCGTTCTCGATGCCCCTGAGAAAGACATCTATCCCACGCCCTTAGAGGCTACAGGACAAGATGATGTTTTCGTCGGTAGAATTCGACGGCCGTATAACTCTCCTCGAGCAACGGATATCTACCTCGCCGGAGATCAAATCCTCAAGGGCGCAGCATTAAATGCCGTGCAGATTGCTGAGTTAGTTTTTAAGAATTGATTTTACTGAGTTAACTCTTCATCTTTGATTTTAGGTAAGATGAATCCAGAGACTGCCAAAGGCACCGAACGTAATATAAAAATTACCCTCGAATACGATGGAACAGATTACGTCGGTTGGCAGTTTCAGCCTGAGGGTTTACGAACGATTCAAGGTGAAGTTGAGCAAACTTTAGTAGAGATCGTTCAACATCCCATCGTGCTTCAGGGTGCCGGTCGTACCGACAAAGGAGTGCACGCTCAAGGGCAAGTCGCCAATTTTAAAACTTACTTAGACATCCCGGTCGAAAATCTTAGAAGAGCGTTGAATGGAAAACTACCTGCAGACATTTCTTGTCTCGAGGTTGAAGATGTTCCTGATGATTTCAATGCACGCTTCAGTGCTGTAGGAAAGCATTACCGGTATACCTTTTATAAAAATCGATGGCGTTCTGTTTTTAATTATCGGACGACAAGTTGGTTAAGAGGAGAATTTGATCTTCAACGCGCCCAATTGGCCTCTCAATTTTTAGAAGGCACATTCGACTTCAAAGCCTTCGCCAACCAAAGCAAGGACCCACCCGAAACCACTGAGAGAACGGTCTATAAAGTTAATATCCATTCAGAAGAGTCTCTCATTTTCATCGATGTCATCGGTCGGGGATTTCTCTACAACATGGTGAGGAATATCGCCGGTAATTTACTAGAAATCGCACGCGGAAAACGAGAGCCTGAGTGGTTAAAAATCCTATTAAATCAGGGGGAGCGTAGCGATGGAGGTCCAACCGCTGAAGCGAAAGGCCTCTGTTTGATGGCCGTGTTTTACGATGAAAAATCGCTTGAAGGTTGCCTTGAGAAAGTGAGTTCACTCTAGCTTAATTTTACTTCTCATTCGATTCCGATGATCGATGCTGAAGATTTCACTTTTCATTGGGAAGATTCCGCACAGTTAGGCATCTACGGCGAAGTTTTGTACAGGGCATCCTCAAAACGGATACGAGATTTTTTGAAGCAGGATGATGTTATTAAGAAGCCTTTTTCATGTGCCGGCAGTTACTCTTTGTTCTTAGATAATAGGTACTTGTGATTCTTGTTTATCCCTAAATTCAAGCTTTGGAGCGTTTTTCTTGTGCAAGAGATTCTATAATTAGCCATATAAAGTCGACGTTTTTCAATTTATGGCCCAAAGGTTGCCTATACCTTTTTTGTCGTGAAACGAAGGCCCGTTTGACTGTCGTCCTCAGAATGGGTATGATGGATACGGGTTCGAGAGTTTAGGTCAAACCACTCAAAACTTTTTAGCTTACGGTTAACCCGAAAGTTTTCTTTGCTCAAAGCAAATCATAAAAAGTATTCATACTTGAAAGTTACTAAAAAGAGCCTTCCAAGTTCTTTCACTTTGAAGGGGCAATATTCTTTTAACTTTCATTCCAATTTTCATAAGCATTGCTCGCAACAACCGAGAGCGGTAAGAAGAGCAATCCAATGGAGTGGTTCACTTCCCCTTAACAAAAATTTAAGTCACCAAAGTTTGGATTCCCAGGTCAAGGAGAGTGCCTCCCAAGACAGTGCCTCCCAAGACAGTGCCTCCCAAGACAGTGCCTCCCAAGACAGTGTGCTCAAGGTACGTCGGGGTTTTCCCAAGCTTGAACTACAGAATTATCATTTGATGGGTTCTGTGTCTTAATCATCGTTAAAGGATGATCAGGGTACAGTCAGTCCTGAATACCTGAGTGAATTGGGTCTTCAGGGGAGTTTTTTGTTCAAACCTTTATACAAGAAGGAGTCTCTATGGTTCCTATCAGCATCTCCGGACGCACAGACGAAATTACTCATGCTCAAAAAGAACACGCTCGCCAAAAGGTTGAAAAGCTCGAACGGTACTTTAACGGGATTACCCGTATTGAAGTGATCCTCGACAAGCACCCTGAGCGCTGTAGAGCGGAACTCGTGATGTCTGTTAAAAAAGGTTCGTCCATAGTGGTGCACTGCGACCATAAAGATCTATATGCCGCGATCGATTTAGTATTAGACAAGGCTGAAACCCAATTGACTCGCCATAAAGAAAAACTTCAAGATAGGAGGAACTCGACCCCGGTTTATCAAGATTTTTCAGATTACCAAGAGGAGGACGAGAACCTTGAGAGTTACGAAGATGTGATCGAATCGCGCGATTTTAGCTAAGATCACCGTGAACCGATAATCTAAAGCCGAGTGAGGCGGTATTTCGAGCCGCTTACTCGGCTTTTTTTGTGATGGAATGTAGCAATCAGTCTTCTAAAACGTTATTTTCTATCCCACTATCTTTTAAGCGAGATAAAGGTTAATAAGCTAGTCTAAATGGTTAGTTTAGTGCTAACTTAATAGCGCAGTGAATTTACCCTGCATACTCACCGTATGGACCCGGAATCATCACCTCATGAGGATTTCTGATTCCATGCATTATTCTTGGCGAGCTCTCGGGCTTGTCCTTCTCAACGGGAGCTGGATCCACTCTATTGAACAAGTCATTTCCTGGGAATTTATATCCTGGACGTCTTCGACTCGTTCTACCTCAAAGATTTCACCCTCATCCGATTTGAACATTCGAGATGAATGAAGTGAAAGCGGATTGAGTCCCTACAAATTTTCGAAAGGAGCTCCTTGAAGGGATGAACCTTCTGGACGTCTTTCCTGAGCCCCACTTATTAGTGAATCTCGAGGCTCGCGACAAAACCAACGCTATTCACGAATTGATTCAACACCTGGTCAGCAGTGGGTCTGTTGACGAAGATACAGGAAAGAAGATCGAAAAAGCGGTTAATAAAAGAGAAGCTGAGGGCTCTACGGGTATAGGTAAGGGACTGGCAATTCCTCACAGTAAAGAATGTGATGCTGTCGATTCCGTCATCGGAGTTATGGGGCGTTCTACCGATGGAATTGAATACAATTCGATCGATGGTGGGGCTGTTCATGTCTTATTTTTAGTGGTATCTCCTGAGAGTCAGGCGGATCAGCACTTAAAGATCATGAAGAAAATTGCATCGCTTCATCGCGACGAAAAAACGATCAAGTTCTTCTCGTCGACCGATCGGCTCAACAGTGTCAAAGAGATCTTCAAGGAAATTGACGATTCGATGTAATTGCTCCATTCATTGGGGTCTTGCTTTGGGCAACCCCATGAAGAAGGGCCAATAATGACGGCCGAAAGAATCATCTAGACCGATTGAGCATCGTCGATGTTCTTCCTTGAACGAGGTAAGGGAATGAGGAGGAAAATGTACCGCGGGAGTCTGGCGAAATGAGGGCTGATAACGAGCCCCAGAATTCTGAGAATAGCTTGAGCCAAGAAGCTGGAACTGTGCCTAATGGTGATGGGCCTAATGGTGATGGGCCTAATGGTGAGGGATCTAAAGGTGAAGCATCGAAAGATGCTGAACGTTTAGGTGTGCGAGTCGTCGCCTTTGGAGGCGGAACTGGCATGGCTTCTTTGTTGTCAGGTTTGAACGAGCGTGTTGAAGAGATCACCGCAGTCGTCACTGTGACGGATAATGGTGGGAGTTCGGGACGACTGAGAAACGATTTTGATATTGTTCCTCCTGGAGACATTCGAAATTGCCTCCTCTCCCTATCGGATGTGAGTCCGTTAGTTGAAGAAGCCTTTCAATACCGATTCAGTGAAGGTGAGTTTAAAGGGCATTGTTTCGGCAATCTCTTTATCACGGTATTGACTCGGGTAACGGGTAGTTTCGAAGAATCCATTCGTCAACTTCACAGCATATTAAACGTCAGGGGAAAAGTACTGCCCATTTCAGGAGAGAAAATCTCCTTGGTCGCGCATCACCCCGACGGATCCAAAAGTACGGGCGAAGTTCAAATTACCAAAAGTGGGAAACCCATTCAGCAAATCGAATTGCGACCATCTCCGGTCCTTTTGTCGAGTGAAGTTTCTGAGGCGATTGAAAAAGCCGATTATTTTGTCTTCGGGCCGGGTAGTTTGTATACCAGCGTGATTCCCCATCTCCTTGTTGACGGAATCATGGAGGCGATCAAGAAAAGTGGAAAGCCTCGGATCTACGTCGGCAATATCATGACTCAGCCCGGGGAAACAGTGGGTTACTCTTTGAGTGACCACCTCAGTGCTCTTCGCCTACACGGAGGAGAAGATTTCCCTGATTGTGTGATCGCGCATCAGGGGCCACTTCCTCCAGAGATGCTAAAAAAATACGCTCGTAGAGGAGCCGCTCCGGTCGTTAACGACTTAGGGGAGCACGATGAATTCAGTGATGTCGATGTTATTGAACAAAACTTTTTCGTCGGTGGCGACTTTGCGAAACACCATTCCGAAGTCTTAGGGGAAGTGGTTGCTAGCTGTTTTAAGGTCACGCATTGATTTCAAAAGGTAATATCCTGGAAGGCCAGGTTCATGAGCAGAATTGAAAAGACATTAGAAATTACCAATAAATACGGGTTACACGCCAGAGCCTCGACGAGGCTTAGTCAGGTGGCTCAGGAATTCAGTTCTTCTGTTCATCTCAAGCTTGTTTCAGATCAAGACGGGCAAACTGTCGATGTAAAGAGTGTCTTGGGGATACTGAGTATGGGGGCTGAAAGCGGAGAGTCTGTTCATATCACCGTCGAAGGTGATGATGCTGATAAAGCGATGGCCGCTATCGAAGATATCTTCGAACGAAAATTTGATGAGGAATAATTCTAACGAATCGCTATGAAGGTTTGCGAAGGGATCCCAGTTTCACCTGGAATTGCATTTTGCCAAGCATTTGTGTTGCGCTCCCTGGATGAGGGAAGCGTGATACCCCGTAGCATTCAAAAAGATGGCATCGAAACTGAAGTTCAAAGATACAAAGATGCGGTAAAGAAAGCCTCTGCCCGCTTAGATAAAGAGCTCAACAAGCTCGAAGAACAAGACGAAATTTCCCGCCAAATCCTAGGAAGCCATCGCAACATGGTGGCTGATCCCGTCTTCGCAAAAGAAGTTGCGAAGTGTATTCAGGAGCAGTACGTCAAAGCTGAGTCCGCAGTCCATATCGTGATGGCGGGATATCTGAAGCGCTTTGAAAGTATGGAAGCCGCCTACATATCAGAGCGTGTTCACGACCTTCACGATATGAAGCGAAACCTTCTCGAGGCTCTCGGGAAAAGCGTCAGTCGTAATCTCAGTTCTTTCGAATCTGAAGTCATCGTTATCGGTCACAATCTTACTCCGACCGAAACAACTTCGATGGATAAGGGGAAAGTTCGTGGCTTTGCCATCGAGGTGGGAGGGCGTACATCTCATACTGCGATTATCGCCAGAGCCTTGAGGCTTCCAGCCGTGGTCGGGGTCAAGGGGATCACTCGTGATGTGAGGGATGGGGACACCGTTATCATCGATGGTTACAGTGGTGAAGTCATCATCAACCCCGATGAAGCCACTTTAAAAACCTACAAAGCTCGAGCTGAAGTTGCGGATACCTATTATCGCGAATTGGTATCGGATGTAGGTCTTCCCGCCCAAACCATCGACGGATATCCCATCAGAATTTCGGCTAATATCGAATTACCCGATGAAATCCATACAGCGATGGAATGGGGGGCTGAAGGCGTCGGTCTCTACCGAACGGAGTTTCTTTACGACGGGAAGGAGTTACCGGATGAAGAAACTCAATTTAAGAGCTACAAAAGTGCCCTGAGTCTTGTTGGCGACCACCCCTTAGTTTTTAGACTCATGGATTTAGGGGCCGACAAATTGACTCTCCCGGGCTTTGATCACGAAGAGCAAAATCCCTTTTTGGGTTGTCGAAGCTTGCGACTCGTCAACGAATACCCCGAGATGTTTCGAACGCAAATTCGGGCTATTCTTCGGGCTTCTCACTTTGGGAATGCGAAGTTGATGCTTCCCATGATCGCTCAGTTAGAAGAAGTTCAGCGCTTCAAGAAGCTCATCATCGAAGCTCAAAGGGAACTCGATAAAGAAGAGATTCCTTACAACCCAGACCTTGAGGTTGGGATTATGGTCGAAGTGCCAGCAGCGGCACTTTCAGCCAGCCAACTCGCTCGTGAAGCTCAGTTTTTTAGCATCGGAACCAACGATCTTATTCAATATACCGTTGCCGTGGATCGGGTGAACGAAAGGGTTGCGCATCTCTACCAGCCTTGCCATCCCGCGGTTTTACGCCTAATTAAAATGATCATTGAGGAAGCGGGAAAGAGCCAAATTCCCGTTTCAATCTGCGGGGAAATGTGTAGCGAACCTGCTTACGCGATTTTACTTATGGGCTTAGGTTTGAGGAATTTTAGTGTGAGCCCCGTCGCCATTCCGATGATTAAAAAAGTCATTCGGCAAATCACGATGAAGCAAGCCCGTGAGACGGCTCAAGATTGTTTGAAATTTAAAACTGCCGATGAGTGCCAATCCTTTTTAAATGTTAAAACTCGCCGCTGGTTGCCGAATCCTTGGTGATAGTAGTAGCCTACCACTTGATCCCTCGCTAAAGCTTCGGGCTTCCCTGGCGTGATATTCCTATTGATCCTTCGATCTATCCACCATTAAATTGAATTGCTTTAAATCGCCCGCGGAGCGGGACGACTGCTAAGCCCCTGCACCAATTTAATGAAACCCCCCTCAAGCCAGACTGATTACGAAGCATTTACCGTTCAAAACCTGCCCCGCGTTGTAAATATTTTTTCAACTATCACTAACAACTGCCTATTAACAACTTTTATACCGGAACACTCGAAAACGTCGAACTTCTCATAAATTTGAGGCTGTTTTGCCGAAGTTTATATAAGTAAGGCCTTTAGCGATATTTCCCTCCTTCGTTCGACGGTGACAATTTGACAATCTATACTTTTCAGGTTGATTCCCACCGATAGAGAAATACTGAACCGATTTACTCTTAGAAGATTTGGCAATTGATGGTCATGGGGAAGCACAGGTTGCGGCTCTTGTTGGTCATTAAAAGAGTAAAGCTGTTCAGGCTAGATTGTGTTTAAAGCCTTCTACATAAACGTCCCTTGGGAAAGAACATGTTTAAGAGAAAGAAAAGCCTCGTTGGTCTTGATATTGGTTCAAATGTGGTGAAAGCCATCGAGCTGACCGAATTTGGTGATCAGATGTGTATTACTGGCTTTGGTTCGAAGGTTATCCCTTCACCCGAAGCTCTCGCGGATACCATCGTTGAAACCTTTAGGGAAGCTGGAATTAAGTCTCGTCGCGTGGCGACTGCCGTCAGTGGACGCTCCGTCATTGTGCGTTATATCAACATGATGCAAATGTCGGATGAAGACCTAAGAAACGCTCTTCGTTTTGAAGCTGACAAGTATATCCCCTTCGAGCTGGATGAGGTCGTACTCGATTGTGCCAAGCTTGAAGAGTTCACTACCGGAGCCGAGGGTGGTGACGATGAAATGAAAGTTTTGCTCGTCGCTGTGAAAAGAAATTTGATCGATGAACACATCGAACTGATTCAAGGGCTCGGCCTAACTCCTACTGTCGTCGATGTAGACTCTTTCGCATTAGGGAATGCTTTTGAGTTGAATTTGCTCAACAGTCCTCGAGTTGAAGATGATGAGAAGGTGATCGCACTGATTGATATCGGGGCGGTCAAGACCAACATCAACATCCTTCGCGGCAATACTTCCTACTTCTCACGGGAAGTGTACCTCGCCGGTAACGACTTCACGGAATCGATCTCTCGTCGACTGAGTATCGACCTCAACGAAGCCTTGCAACTTAAGATGGACCCCGAAGGTCGCGAAGAAGAAATCGAAGAGAGCCTACTTCCCGCGCTGGATGACTTAGGTAATGAAATTCACCTTTCATTTGACTTCTTTGAAAATCAATTCGACCGTGAAGTCGATGAGATTTATATCAGTGGCGGTAGCTCATCTTTACCCGGGCTGAAAGAGACGTTTGAGCGAATCTTTGATCGACGTATCGAAACTTGGGATCCCACTGAACATATGGAGATCCGTGGTGATCGGATCAATATTCAAGAACTTAAAGACAAGGGCCCTCAACTCTCCGTTGCTGTGGGCTTAGCTTCACGATTGTTAGATCGTTGAGATATCCAGAAGGAATTTACGGAAACACAGAGTCAAAGACTCAACGAGGATTCAATAGATGATCAGAATCAATCTTTTACCAGAAGAACTTCAACAAGCGGCCAGAACGCCGATCAAGCTCTTCGTTACTATTCTTTCGGGAGTCGTAACGGTGATTTTGGCGGGTGTTCTCTACGCTTACTTACTCGTCGACGGAATGGTTTTAGAAGAGCGCGTCACTCGTAAACAAGATGAAGTGGCTCATCTGAAAACGAACGCGGCTGAAGTCGATTCGATTTTGGAAGACATCCAAGATTACAAACGTCGTGAGCAAGCCATCATCGGAATTAAAACCAATCGTATCCTTTGGTCGAGGAAGCTCGATCGCCTCACTCAGATCACTCCAAAGCATATTTGGATTCTGCAACTCCACATGAAGGAGATGACGCCTGAGGAGATCGAAAAAGATTCTAAGGCTGAGGAACTAAAAGGCACCGGTGGATACTTGGAACTCGTTTGTATCTCTTCCGGTAAAGAGGTGAAGAAGATCACCGATTTCAGAAAGAGATTGAAGAATGCCGATGCTTTCTTCATGAACTTTATGGATGAGCCGATACGAATGGAAACGTTCTACTCTGATTTTATCAATATCACCCGTCCAGAATGGCAATTGGTGATGTTGAGCAACTTCGCAGAACCCTACAACCTCAAGTTTACCGTACGGTTGGCTCTTCGAGAGCTCACAGTACCGGATGCATCTTAAGGAGGGTGATCGAACATGAAACTGAATGAAAAACAAAAAATCATTGTCTCCGTTGCGATCTTCTTAGTGCTCCTTGGTGGGTTGCTGACTTTGAACTACTTCAAGTACAAAGAACGCAAAGACCTCTTGGCTAAAATGAGTTCTTTAGAAAAAGAAGAACGAGCCGCCAACGCGAAAATTAAGCAGATTCCCGAACTTCGCCAAAAGCGAACCGATTTAGCGGCCATCGTGGCGCAATACGCTAACATTCTTCCTCCTGAAGAGCATATTCAGCACGAAGCCTTCGCTGAAATCATCGATGGTTACAGTAAAGACACCCAAGTGGTGATTCAAAAGGTGGACGCGGTGATTGAAGAGGAAGAACCCGACGATAAGAAAAAGAAAGCGAAGAAAAAGAAGGAAGATCAAAACTTCATTCGCCATCGCTACAAAGTTCAATTAGTCGGAACATTTCCTAACTTCCGAAATTTCGTCAACAAAATTGAGAACCACACTCGATTCTTGAAAATCGACGAAATGAATATTCGGCCCTTAGGCGTGGAGCGCAGCATCGGAGCGAGTAGTAAAGATGATTCCGCGGTCCTCGAAAATGCGGCCAAACCTTTCAAGAATATTGAAATCGTAGTCAGTACTTACACCTACAAGAAAGACTGAGCTGGTTTTAATCAGCTAAACTGAAAAGAAGACGACCTGATCATGTCGACCTCTCAAAGTATCAATACACTTATTCGAGCTTTCCTCGCCATCGTCTTGGCGGCGTTTTGGTTGCTGTTGAATCCTCAGTTGGCTCAAGCTCAACAAGGTGAACTCAATACCGGTAACCGGATTGCTGAAAAACTAAAGAATCTCAAGTTGCCCGTATTGGGCAAAAAGGATTCCTCTGCCACAGAAGAAACTGAGGAAGAAGAATCGGAGGAAGAAGTGTCTGAAGAGAGCGCCTCCGATGCCTCTTCAGCTTCCGAATCTCCCAATGCCCCTGATGTTGAACTCGGTGGGGCATCGGACTCCGACGCTGCTGGCACGGGAAAGAAAAAAGGAGTCTTCAATCGATTTTTAAGCGCCTTTCGCTCAAAAAAATCAGGCGAAGAGTCAACTGAATCTCAGTCTGTACTCGAGGTACAGAGAAAAGTGAGTCAACTCGAACGAGACTCGCTGAGAAACTACGATCGTAATCGTCTTTCAGAAGCGAAGAAAAATCTAAACGACCTCATCACCTTGAGGCCTTACGAGGTGAACTACCACTTCGCATTAGCTCTTTGCTTCAGAAAAGAAAACCGAACTCAAGATGCTTTGAAGAAATATCAAGACGTCATCGATCTCGGAGGACCCAAGCCTTTAATTCACCTTTTGATGGCTGAAGCGAGAACTCGCAAAGGAACCAAAAAGGAAATCTTTAAAGAGCTCGAGCAAGCCGCCACGGCGCGTAATATCTTCCACGATGTAAATATTCTCAAGGCTCTACAAAAGTACAACACCGATACCGATTTCATTAAGTTGGCCTTGTCATTGGAAAAGATCGAACTCGTTTCTAAGCGAGGTCAGGATCCGATGACCAATCCATTTAGAGCAAGATTAGATCGTACCGGTGATAAACCCGATGAACTGGGGAACGATAAGACGGATCTCCCCATCGAAGGGCAAAAGCAACTCTACGCCGACGCTCGGAAAGCCTACGAGAAAGTCATCTGGCTGATCAAGCTCGAAGACGAAGAAGGGGCGATGGAAAACTACGGCATCCTCAATGCAAAGTTAGCCAAATCGGAACTCGTCACCATTCCTCGTATTCGACATGACTTCCAACGATTGGCTTCCATGATGGAAGAGTTGGAATCTCAAATCGAAGGTATCCGCCTGAAGTACTATTACCGTCAAGCCCTCGACAAACTCAAAATCATGAAGCAAGCCTTCTACGATGCTGAGTACGCTCAAGTCGAAAGCATCTTCACTCAAGTGAAGAAGCTGGCTGAGGACATGGAAGAGACAAACGACCAGTACAAGCCCGTTGCCGCTCAAGTTCTTAAAGCCGGGAATGTCTGGATTGAACGCACCCGAGTTCGACAAGAATTCGATGCGAATAAGCCTCAAATTCAAGGGGTCATCATTTCGAGTCAATCGAAGCAAGTCGTCATCAACGGGAGAATCATCCCTCAAGGTGAACGCATCGGAAAATTTAAAGTACAAAAGGTTGAGAACAACAAAATTACCTTCCGTTACAAAGGGGAAGAAATTCCTCTGATCTTTAGAAGGTATTAAGCGGTTTTCAATCTCGTAGAGGGGACTTGGAACGTAGGTTGATTCTTATAACTCGCTTTTGAAACCCAGTGAGTTGTGAGGTTGGGGTCCGCTGGATTCCTCCGTTTGCTACCAAAACTTTTTTCTCTCGGTAGCCGATCAACTGCTTATATAGAAGTGATCAATATACCCGTACGTTATCAGCTCGATCTATGGAGCCTGTCTCCATGAGCTGAGGTTGCACGGTGAGACAAGCTTGCTTTCACTGTGCCTGGAATGTGTCAGGGGTCGTCCCCGGAGGAAAGATGAACATCCGCAAGCAAACATTCTCCATTAGCCTTGGAATCCTGTTGGGATTCGTCGCTTTTTCTACTTTCTCGCATGCCCAAGATGAAGAGGGCAAACCATCGGGAAATATCAACGATTACATGGTCTCTGATGGCATCGATCCTTCCTTCACGGAAAATCAGATGTCGGGGAGAATCAACTTAGACGTTAAGGACCGAGACCTCAGAGAGATCTTGGGCTTTATCAGTCGCCAAGTGAATGTCAATGTGATTCCGGATCCCGGTATCGAAGAGAAGGTTACGATTCGCCTCGATAACCTTCATTGGCGTCAAGCTCTCGAAGCGATCGCGCGTCAAGCCCACTGTAAGATTATCGAAGAGAGTGAAAACTATATTCGCTTCACTCAACCTCCTTCGATCAGTATGGAATTCCAAAATGCTGATATTCGAGTGGTCTTGGAACTTCTCGCGAAACAAAGTGGTCAAAACATTTTGATCGCTGACGACGTCAAAGGAAATGTCTCCCTCAGCTTGAGAGATGTTCCTTGGCAAGATGCCTTGGATGCAATCGTTAAAACCAACGGTTACACCTTGGTTCGAAACAAGACTGCTAACGCTGAATTGATTCAGGTCGTTCACCCCAGCTCGCTCAAAGATCAGTTGATCACGCGTCACTTCACTTTAAAGTACGTGCGACCCAGTGATCCTTACCGTGCGATCATCACCGGAATTGAGCAGCAAGCTACGAGTCCTTACAACAATGCTGGTGCCTCTGCTAATATTGCCGACGGTGGCGCTGGTGGTGGAGACGGTGGTGAAGGTACTGTCTCAAATTTCCCTCTTCTGTCAGCTCTCGAACAAGCTCTTTCTCCGGATGGCAAGCTCAACTTCGATAGCATGACCAACACCTTTATCATCAAAGATATCAAACCCAAGCTAGATGAAATCGAAAACATCATCCGCTTGGTCGATGTTGAACCCCCATTGGTTTACGTCGAGGTGAAGTTTATCTCCACGGTGACGACCGACATTCTCGAGCATGGTATCAAGTTTGATCTCTCCGATACTCCTGAGCGAGATGGTCCTGAGGTGATCTTCCGAGGTCAAACTCCAGTCTCCAGTTTTACTACGACTGGAAACACCACGATCGATCCCCTCCTCTTCTTCGGAGCGACCTACCCCTTTGATCTCACTGACTTTGATAGCCCCCTCGGTGGTTTCCAATCCTTGGGAATCTTAGACTTCACCAACCTGCGAGCTCTCTTGAAGTTGCTTAAGGACGATGAGAATTCTCGAATCATTCAAGAACCCTCATTGACCGTCGTGAACAATCAGCCAGCAACGATCTTCGTCGGTGACACGGTTCCCTTTGCGGTTCAGTCGATCTCTCAGGATCAAAATGGAAACATTCAGGTCACGATCGATGAGAATAAGAGATCTCCGATCGATATTGGTTTCACCCTCTACTTGATCCCTCACGTCATTCCCGACACCGACATGATCGAGCTGAGCGTGATTCCCAACGTCTCTCGCCTTTCGGGTACGACCTCTGAAGGAGTACCTGGTTTCGAAAGATTCCAGTTCCAACAAGACGGTTCAAATGTTGGGGCGTTTATCGATCTACCTCGCGAATCGAAACAAACCGTTGTAACCTACCTGCGAGTCCAAGATCGTCAAACCGCGGTCATCGGTGGGCTCCACACTCAAGAAAAAACCGAAATCGTCTCTAAGGTTCCTCTTCTTTCAGATATCCCCATTTTAGGAAATATCTTCACCTGGAAGCGTAAAGACAATGATGTGAGAAGCCTCTTAATCTTGGTAACTCCTCATATCTTGCGCACAACCAGCGAATCGAGAGACCTCTTTGAAAAGGCTGAGATTCGCCACCGCGATCGAGATTATTTCTATCACCGCTACGAGAAAGAAGCTGAAGAAGCTAAAGCGAAAGAGGAATAAAGTCTTATCAAAGTAGGACTTATAGGTAGTGAAAGCCGTTGCCTCCCAGGGGGGCGACGGCTTTTTTTTATAGGAACTTAGCGCAATTTAAATAATCCACTCGTAATGGTTTGGGGGATCGCCTAAAATCCTCAGTTACTCTGAATACGTCTTAAAACATGCGTCTTTAAACCAACTGGCTCGTCCTCCTGGGTTCTCGCCCTTAGGACTGAGAAACTCTCGTTGGTCTGCCCGAAAGATCTCACTTCAGGTCTTGGGGAGAACAGCCGAAAGATGTAAAAGAGTTTTATAATTTCTGACCTATTTTCTTACTGGGACTAGTGTTCGGAGTTCCGAGTCTCTCAGGTTCACCTGAAGAGAATCACTGAACCCCGATCGTTGACTTGAATTACTTATCTGTTCTCATTCGGCCAAAGATTTTAACTCTTCTCTAACAGTTTTTAGACCGTTAGAGGTTCTTACTGCTGAGGTCGGCCGAGGAGAATAAGGTTTTTATTGGATTTACACAGTGCTTTTAATTGAGAGCACAATAGTGTTGTGGAAGTGTGTCAGGATCGATATCCCATAGGGATGTTTGTCTGGCGATTTAAATCGATGCGGTGGATCGGTATTTACCCTCCACGCTTCATTCGCCGTTCCTTTCGTCGCCCGCTTGAGGGCCGATTTGAAAGCAACGAACACACCGACGGCCAACGGAAACAACCGTTGCTTGAAGTTCATACTTTTATTTTGATGAGCCAGAATTAAGAGGGGCTCTTTGAAAGTGAGAGTGCTCAGACTGCTACTAAGATGAACTCTGTTTTAATCAGAGTGGTATTAAAGGGCCGTTTCACAAACACTATTTATCTCTTTTAAATCACTGATTACACGGGAGATGGTTCGGGAAGAACCAGGCCTGGAAGCTCTCTATTATCGTTGAGTAAAAACAAAGCCATCCGATGGCTGCTGGCTTAATTCTTTATGCGCGGGAGCATCAAGTGAGCCCACTCAATGAACCGAGCTTAGCCTACTCCCCAACAAAAGGATTTTTTAGAGGCTGACACTCACTCGCCTCTTAAATTGCCCGGTACGTTGAATCGATTCGTGTTCTGAGGATTAAAGATTCCTTTGAGATTCAGTAGCTATCGATGACGCGCCGAAAAGAGTCGTTTTGCTGCCGTCGGAGGGTGACGAAAGCTGTCCAGAGACAAGTTCATGTCGCTGGAGTGCTCGTTGACCCCAGAACGCTCAAGGTGATTCTTTTCCATGAAACTTGAAGCGCAGAGGGCTTTGAAAGCTTGCTGATTTCACTTTGATTCCAAAATGATTTCATCGCCTTCTCCTTCTGAAAGATCTAATCTTTCACTGAAGCTGTTCATTTCATGAAGCTCGTTCGGGTTGATTTAGAGAGCGGATGGGGGTCATCAGATCTATCGTGAACATAGACCCATCCCAATTTTCCGATGCTGAGGCTACCGGGATTGATTCCCAATCTGTTTCTTCTGATTCAGATCAAGCCTTCGGAGCCGGCCTAACTCCCCTCGGGCCGAGCAATGATTCTCCCACCAGTACTTCCACTCAGGGCGAAGACTCAGAGAGTTCTTCAGCCACCACTCGTCGTCGAAAGAAACGTGCTAAAACGTCTTCAAAATCAACGAAGAGTAGTTCAAGAAAATCACCGACGAGGACTAGAAGGGTAAAAAAGAGTCCTTCTCGAGCGGAAGAACCATCTCCTCAAGTAGATGACAATTCAACGGAAGAGCAGGCTTCCGAGCTTGCAGTTCCAGTGGATAAGCCCGTTAAGAAGAAGCGGAGAAGAACATCTCGATCATCCTCCTCTTCGCGCAATCAACGGCGGCTTCAACCTGAAGATTTAGATCTTCCGATTCCTCCGGTGTCATCTTCCGATTCTTATGAGGGGGAAGCGAATAGTTCTCGGGGTGGAAACGAAGTCGAAGATCGAGATTCAGACGAAGAAGGGCCCAGAAACCTTCGTAAGGTAAAAAAGCGTACTTCGCGAAAAACGACCAAAAAGACCTCTCGAACCAGCAAAACTTCCAAACGACCTGTTCGTTCGAAAGATCCAGTTGATGAGGATGAATCTTCAGGAGTCGTCGAGGAAAAAGAAAAGCGTCCGACCACGCGAAAACGAAGATCCAAGAAAACTCGTAAGCGTCATCCGGATCCCGAGAAAGAGCCCTTCCTGCTGACTCCCGATGATGATGATTCTGAAGGAACGCCCGAAGAAGAGCCCAAGGGAAGATCGCGAAGACGAAGTCTCAAACGATCGAAGCCTAAAAAAGGCTCAGAAGTCGAAACGGGTACCGAAGACCAAGACGAGAAGAGACCGACTTCAAGAACTCGGAAGAAATCGACGAAAAAGTCAGTCAAGAAGACCGCAAAGACGACCCGAACGAGCAAGAAAACTACGAGTCGCGGAAGAGGGCGTTCCGCAACGAAAGCAGATCAAAATCTTCCTGATAAGAAAATCTTGATCGATTGCATGGACCCCGAAGAACTTCGCATCGCAGTGCTCGAAGGGGAGGTTCTTCAAGAGCTTTACTTCGATCGAACTGAAGATAAGAAATATTTGGGTAACATTTACAAAGGTCGAATCGTCAACTTAGAACCTGCGATTCAAGCGGCATTCGTCGAGCTTGGAATTGGGAGGAACGGTTTCCTTCACGTTTCAGACGTCTTGCCGATCTACGCAGGATCGACCTCGATTCCCATCGACGATCTCTCCAAGAGACCTCGGGATCGCAAGAAGCTTCGAATTCAGGATATCCTTCACAAGGGTCAAGAAATCCTCGTACAGATCTCTAAAGATTCGATCGGTGCGAAGGGGCCCAGTCTGACCACTTACGTCAGTATCCCCGGAAAGAATCTTGTCTTGATGCCGGGTGTATCTCGCTTTGGAGTTTCAAAGAAAATTCAAGATCGGGAGATCCGATCACAGCTAAGAGAAAATCTCTCGAAGTTAGATCCTCCCAAGGGTCTCGGATTCATCATCCGCACCGCCGGGAAAGATATCTCCAAGGAATTCTTCGAGAAGGACTTGGATAAACTCAAAGATACCTGGGCCGAAATTCGCGAAAAAGTGCTCTCAAATCCCGCTCCTCAGCTCCTTCGCCAGGAGAGTGACCTCATCACTCGCGCGATGAGAGACGTGGTCAGCCCTGAAGTCTCCCAAGTCATCTGCTCGGACGAAGGGACCTATCATAAGGCTAAGGAAGTACTTAGGGAGATTATGCCTGAGGCTATGAGCCTGGTTAAGCGCTATAAAGGAACACTTCCTCTCTTTTCTAAATTTAAAGTTGAAGACGAAATCGACAAAATCTACAATCGGCGGATTCCACTACCCAGTGGAGGTTCTCTCATCGTCGAACAAACCGAGGCTCTCGTCTCTATCGACGTGAACTCGGGGAAATACACTGACGAAGAAGACCTCGAAGAGACCGCTTTGAAGATCAATCTCGAAGCAGCCGATGAGGTGGCGCGTCAGTTGAGGTTACGCGACCTCGGTGGAGTGATCGTCAATGACTTCATCGATATGGTTAACGAAGAGAATCGCCGAACGGTAGAGAAAGCGTTCCGCCAAGCCTTGAAGAAAGATCGAGCGAAGTGTTGGGTGTCGAAGATTTCCCGATTCGGGATTATCGAGATGACTCGACAACGCGTTCGACCCAGTTTGGAAAGGACGATTTACGAGCCCTGCAAGCATTGCAACGGCACGGGGATGAATAAGTCGGCACGAACGATCGCCACTTCGATCTTGAGGCAGCTTCGTGTGGGACTTGCTACTCGAAAGAAGCAAACGGTCGAGATCGTGGCCCATCCTCAGATTCAATCGTACCTGCTCAACGATAGGCGTCGGCAGATTTTAGAATTAGAAGATAGTTCGAAGAAGACGATCACAGTATTGGGAGAGCCAGGGCGACACCCTGAAGAGTTCCTCATAAGATACGTCTAGTTCGATCAAGTGGAATCAAGCTCCCTACGGAGCAGTGCCTATTTAAGTTGGATCAAGCTCCTAAGGAGTGGTTCCAACCGTTACAGCAAATCTCCGATTTGCTTCCACTCCGACGAGCTTCGGCTAAGTAGCCTCGCTCGCGTCCGAGTTGATTCCAACTCGGTAATTGTTTCTTTTGAAACGTAGAAGCAAGTCAGTAAAACATTTGAGCTTCAGTTTGTTGAACGCTCGTAGTTAAAGTAGTTTTAAGGTTAAAGAAGGTGACACCATGGAAGCGGTGATTAAAGATGGCGGCCATCAATACCGCGTTAGCGAAGGAATGACCCTCGATATCGAATATCGTGAATCAGCCGAACCCGGCTCGACTCTCGAATTTCCTGAGGTTCTTCTCGTTTCTTCAGAAGGCTCTGAAGCCAAGATTGGAACACCTACTGTTTCTGGTGCGAAAGTAACCGCTACAGTGATTGGCGATGTAAAAGGCGATAAGCTGATCGTGGCCAAATTCCGTCGACGTAAAGCTTCACGCACCCGTACCGGGCATCGTCAAAAGTACACTCGTATCAAAGTGGACTCGATCGCCGGTTAATCTGGATCTAGAAGATAAAATATAAACTTCTGGGCTGATATGAATCTGTTCCAACTTTTTGGGAACGTCAACGTAAGACCCAGCAAATTGAGAGGCTATCCATGGCACATAAAAAAGGACAAGGTTCAACCAGAAATGGTCGCGATTCGAATCCCCAGTATCGCGGAATCAAGAAATACGGTGGTGAAAAGGTTAAGCCCGGTCAAATCATCGTTCGCCAGTGTGGAACTCGTTTCAAGCCTGGTAAGAATGTCATGATGGGAAAAGACTACACCATCTTCAGTGTGGTCGACGGGAACGTTCAATTCGACACTCGTCGTCGCATCAACGTATTGCCAGTTGAAGGCAGTTGATCCCACCTCGGCATATTTCCTGTTGAATCAACGGGAAATAAAAATTTAGCAGAACTCCTTGTTCCGCTCCTCTTGGCTTCTCATCTTGACGTCGTGACGTCAAAGTGAGAGGCCAATTTTTTTGTTAGTTAATCGAGCGTATCCCTCATGTTTGTCGATGAAGCCGTAATCCATATTCGAAGCGGGAAAGGCGGAAACGGTTGTGTTTCGTTTCGCCGTGAGAAATACATCCCTAAGGGTGGGCCTGACGGTGGTGATGGCGGTGTGGGGGGGAGTGTGATCCTGGAGGCGACCCATCAGTTGACCACACTCGTTGACTTATCTCGTCGTATTCATTACTTCGCTCCCAATGGGAAACCGGGCCAGGGTAAAAACATGGCTGGAAAGCAAGGCGAGGATTTGGTGATCAAAGTTCCGGTGGGTACGATCGCCCGGATCGTTCCTGACGAAGGCGATCCCCGAGAAGCTGCTCCGATTGCCGATTTGGCATCTGAAGGCCAACGACAGATTATCGCCAAAGGGGGAAAAGGTGGTCGAGGAAATAAAGCCTTTGCTACGGCAACGCATCAAGTTCCCCGAGAAGCGGAAGAAGGTGGCCCCTCTATCGAGCGAAAGATTTACTTAGAACTCAAGCTCTTAGCCGATGTCGGTTTGGTGGGATTGCCGAATGCCGGGAAGTCGACATTACTTTCGCGTTTATCAGCGGCTCGCCCCAAGATCGCTGATTACCCCTTTACCACTTTACAGCCCAATTTAGGCATCGCCGAATTAGATTCCTTGCGGCGTTTAGTCTTCGCCGACATCCCTGGACTCATCGAAGGTGCCCATAAGGGGCAAGGTTTAGGCATCGAATTTCTTCGACACGTTGAGCGTACGGGCTACCTCGCGCATTTACTTTCCGTCGAAACCTTAGAACTCGATGAACTCTTAAAAAACTATACGACCATCGAAAATGAACTCGCTCAGTTTAGCGAAGTCCTAAGTAAAAAGCCTCGCTGTGTGGTTCTCTCTAAATGTGACCTCTTACCCGAAGAAGAAGCCCAATCCTTCGCCAAAGAAGTCGGCGAGAAGCTCGGCTGTGAGGTTCTCCTCCTCTCCTCCGCCACCGGCTACGGCATCGATCAATTCTTAAACTACATCGATTCAAGAATTCGTTCAGGGTAGTTGGCACACGCTGTGTGCCGTCTATTCGAAACGAATTACCTCTCTTAAAGTACTTTAAATTCATTAAGAATCTAAGCAATCCCATTTCAAGCCCGAAGTGTCAGCGAGGGGCTGGCATCTATTCCGTTGAAAAACGCTAACCTGCTTCAGGCCACGCGCAAGCGCGCATTCAAACCGAACGAAATTCCATAACCAAAATTGTCGATTAGTTAATAGCATCCCTCGCTCACGCTTCGGGCTTGGAATGCTGTTCGAATATGTATTAAAAACGGCACACAGCGTGTGCCTACTACCTTATAAACTGTCCAAAATTGAGCCCATTTCCAATAACTGACACATTATTGGCCTTACATCTTCCTATACCGTCTCATAATCTTGCCCTCTTCCCAATAGCTCGTCGCTCTAGATTACCTGTTGTATACTTCTTCGGATTAATGCGCCCAGAGTGTATCGATCCCTTAAATTCCTTAAAAACTCGATCATCGTTTTTTGAACACGATGGTCTTCGCCCGAGTGTACACACTACCCTGAGGAGCTGGGTTCATGGAACTTCACGAGATGCTACGCAAGATGGTGATTGAGAAATCTTCTGACCTATTCATCAAGGTGGGAAGTCCTCCATCGTTGAGAATCGATGGAACGGTTCACTTTCTTGATACCGATGAGATCACTCCTCAGGATGCCTTCGAGATCTACGAGATCATCGAAGACTCGAAGAAAGAAAACTTTCACGGAAAAACCGATGTGGATGTAGCTTACGAGCTTCCCGGGATTGGGCGTTTCCGTGTGAACATCTTTCGTCAAAAGGGAACATTGGGGTTTGTCTTTAGGCATATCCAAAGTAAGGCTTCGACGTTTGATGATTTGAAGCTTCCCGATAAGGTGATGCTCGACTTGTCATCTCAAAATCGGGGATTGATTTTGGTGACGGGAACCACGGGTAGTGGTAAGTCGACCACTCTCGCGGCGATGCTCAATTACATCAACGACAACTTCAATAAACATATTCTGACGATCGAGGATCCGATCGAATTTATGTTTAAAGATAAAAAATGCATCATCGATCAGAGAGAGATCGGTATCGATGTACCTACCTTTACGGAAGCCCTCAAGTACGCGGTTCGTCAAAGTCCCGATGTCATTTTCATCGGTGAGATGCGGGATCGCGAAACGATGGAAGCGGCTCTTTCCGCGGCTGAAACCGGTCACTTGGTTTTAGCTACTCTTCATACTGTGAATGCCACTCAAACCGTTGAACGGATCATCAACTACTTCCCACCTCATCAACACGAACTGATCCGTCTTCAATTAGGTTTAATCCTCAAGGGAGTCATCTCTCAACGATTGATTCCTAAAAAGGGAGAACCCGGTCGTGTTCCCGCTATCGAAGTGATGACCGACACGCCTTCAGTGAAAGAGTTGTTAGCTGCGGGTAAAACTGTCGAGCTTTACAACGTCATCAAAGACGGCGAATACTTCGGTTGTCAAACCTTCAACCAATCCTTGAAGAAACTCTATCAGAGTGACCTCATCTCCTTGGAAGATGCTTTGAAAGCTTCAGACTTCCCCGAAGAACTCAAGCTCGAACTCAAAGGTATCTACAAAGGCGCGATGGCCACCGATTTCAATTTTGATTATTGATCGGGTAGAATCACTGGGCTTGTTCAGGCCTTTACCGAACTCGTCCTTGGATTTGCAGGATCTTAATCACAATTGATGCTCACTCTCTCCATCGGCAATTCTAATCTTAGATACGCTCTCTTTGATGATGCAACGATTACCCATCGGGGCGTGTTGCCGTTGGATGAAGATATAGATCTGTCTTTGATTCCCTTGGAAAAGACTGAAGCAAGACCTTGCGTCCTCACCTCGGTACGCCCGGATTGGGATTCCAAAATTCAATCGTTTTTAAAGGCATCGGGTGTAGCCTGTTCTCAGTTAGGGAAAGATTTCTCTCTCTCGCTCCCGAATGCCTATCACGACACTTCGGAAGTCGGAACCGATCGCTTACTCGGCATCCTCTCTGCCTTGAATCAATTTCCCGATCAAGCCGTCGTCACTGTTGATTTCGGCACTGCCATCACGATCAATGTGGGGTCGTCGAAAGGTGAATTCCTCGGTGGGTTGATCTTCATGGGGGCTTCCACCCAGGGTCAACTCATCAACGAGTGGACTCCCCGGCTTCCTCAAGTCGATCCCGAAGCCATAGCCGATGGCTTTATTGCCCGTTCAACTGAAGAGGCACTAAAAGCCGGAATTTTTTGGCAGGTTGCGGGAGGCATAGAATCCATACTTAAAAACATTCAATCTCAGTTAGGGGAAGAAATCAAAGTTGTGGCCACAGGGGGAGATGTTGATAAATTTGCTTCGAAAATTTCACTTGTTGATAGCGTCGATAGTGAATTAGTTTTGAAGGGCTTAAGGCTTTGTTATCTACATTCGCAATCAAAGCATTAAATTTATAAATCCAATTTCCCATGGTGCTAGGCTCGACCTTCGAGCCTTGCGAAGCGATGACGTGTTTAAAGGTCAATCGAATCTAAAGAACGATATCATCAATTAGGACGTAGTGATCCCTCGCTTACGCTTCGGGCTTGAAATAGACGAGCCACAATAAAATTCCCCTTCGACTTTAATATTCGAAATAATTCCTTCTTTTTAAGCGAAGGCCAGGGGCAAGCCAGGGTGCTAAAGGATATAATCCCATTACATAATCATTATTAGTTCAGAATTCACCTCGTCTTTCGTTTTCATTCCTAACCTTTGAACTCTTCACCTGATCTCAACTCAGACCTCCTCGTTCACCGATCCACGGCTCCCGGTATGGGAGGAATCGCGATCATCGAGGTGTATGGAGAGAAGAGCCGAGAGTGCATTCAGAGAAGTTTGAAAGTTGCAAAGAACGCAAACTTCTCGCCCGAGCGAGCTCATCTCGGAATTCTTAAGTCTGAAGACGGCACTCCGCTCGACGATGTCGTCGTCAGCCAGGTCGATTCTCACTTAAGTTGGTGCTCCCTGCCTCACTACTCCATCGGTTGTCACGGAGGAGTTACGATCACCGAAGAGATTTTGGATCTCTTTGTTCGCAAGGGAGCTCGCCAAGTTACAATGGAAGAACTCCTCGATTTAGGAAGGCAGGCGGGGCGACTCGACCCCTTCGCTCCTGAGGCCTATCCCCTCTTGTTGAAAGCTAAGACGGAACGGGCTGCCCTCTACTTTCATCAAATCATTCAGGGAGCTCTCACTGAATCCCTTCGCGATTTGCTGAGTGCCTTTTTGGAGAAGCGCCTCGATCGCCAGCAACTGTTGGACGCTATGGAGGCTCAACTCCAAGCTTCCTCCCAAGCGATTCGACTGGGAGAACCTCTGAGAATCCTTCTGGCTGGGATTCCCAATGCCGGAAAATCGACTCTCTTCAATGCCTTGGTAGGAGAAGAACGAGTGGTGGTTTCCCCGAAGGCCGGGACGACTCGCGACCTCATCGAAGAATTGGGTGAGATCGAAGGCTATCCCATTTTGTGGATGGATTCGGCGGGAATTCGTGAGGAGGGAGAAATCGACCCCGTCGAACAGGCCGGAATCGCAAAAGTGAAAGCGACGGAATGCGATGCCTTGCTGTGGCTTTGTGACCCCGAAGGTTCGAGTGACAGTTGGAAACCCTTCCGTTCGAATGAGCAACCTCGGTGTGTTTGGATGCCCATTTGGACGAAATCTGATCAGGACTCCCCAGTCCGCTCCCGTTCAGATGGAGAGCTCCAAGTTTCGGCACTTAAGGGGGAGGGACTGCGCGAGCTGAAGTTGAAAATTCTCAAACACTGGTTAGGTCCTCAGAACGAGCAAGATTTAGCCCCGCTTCCATTTACTCAAACTCTTCGCGACAAATATTCTCACCTCTTTCAACGAATCAAGCTGAACGAGGTTGACGATGTTCAGGCTGCTTTCATAGAATGCTTCGGTTTTTCTGCGAACTTCCCATTTGATTGACACATGAAAGAAAGACTCGAATGACGAGTGAAACTCCCAAAGAATCGGCCTCAAAGCCCGACGTTTTGCTAGGTCAAGAAGAGTTTAGCCAAGTCTACTCTGACTGGCAGGCTCAATTGAGAGCGATCATCCAGCCGGGGGAGCCCTGGGCTTTGGTGGGAATAAAACGTCGCGGGGCCGTTCTCGCCAAACGCCTCTTCGAAGAATTTAAGGCGACGACCACGGACCTTGAGTACGGGGAAGTCGATATCTCTCTCTACCGCGACGATTACCATCTTCAGCACAATCAGCCTCGGGTTTTAGGCACTGAGATAGAATTTTCTGTAGATGGTCAGAGGATCATCCTCGTCGACGACGTCCTCTTTAGCGGAAGAACAGTTCGAGCGGCGATCGAGCAGATTCTCGACTACGGCCGGCCCCTGCAAATTTTACTCGCAACTTTGATCGATCGGGGCCATCACGAACTTCCGATTCGGGCTGATATCGTAGGAAGAGTCGTCCAAACGGATCGCAACGATAGAATTCAAGTTCGCTTGGAAGAGATCGATCCCGGTGGTGACCAGGTTCTTCTTTCCAAAAAGGATCTACCCCGAGTATGAGTTTTTTTAAAATCGAGAAACGACAACGAGATTCGCTAGGGAGACCTTTCTTTCGTTCTCCCAGTGTCTCATTTGAGGATGGGGTCTCAGTCGCGGGGGGGAGGTTCTAATGGAGTGGAAACGAAAACATCTCTTAGGTTTAGAGAAGCTCAGTCTCGATGAGTTGAACGCGATCTTAACCACTGCCGATGGATTCAGAAGTGTCTCGACCCGAAGCGTAAAAAAAGTACCTGCCTTACGGGGCAAGGTCATGGTGAACCTTTTCTTTGAACCCTCTACCAGAACGCGTATATCGTTTGAGCTTGCCGGGGCGAGACTTTCAGCAGATGTGATTAATTTCACGGGCTCTTCAAGCTCTGCGAAGAAGGGGGAATGCTTAACCGACACCGCGAAAAATATCGAAGCCATGGGAGTCGACATCCTGACGGTTCGTCACTCCAGTGCGGGAGCTCCACTACAGATTGCTAAGAAGGTGAATGCCAGTGTGGTTAACGCGGGAGATGGCGCTCACGAACATCCCACGCAGGGGCTTCTCGATATCTATACCATTCGTGAAAGCCTTCAAAAGAGAGAAAAGTCTATCGAGGGATTGAAGGTGGCCATCGTCGGGGATATCGGTCACAGCCGAGTGGCGCGTTCCAATATCTTCGGTCTGAGAACATTAGGAGCTGAAGTTTACGTCGTGGGGCCGCCCACACTCGTGCCTCAATCTTTAGAATCCTTAGGGGTTAAAGTTTGCCACGACCTCGACGAAATCGTTCCCGAAGTCGATGTCTTCAACATGCTGCGCATTCAGTTGGAACGTCAAGACAACAAGATGTTTCCCAGCTTGAGAGAGTACTCCAAACTCTTTGGCTTGAATAAGCAGAGACTCTCGCGAGCGAAAGAAGATGCGATCGTCCTTCACCCCGGCCCGATCAACCGAGGGGTAGAGATCACGCCGGGTGTGGCTGACGGACCCCGCTCAGTGATCCTCGATCAAGTTTCCAATGGCCTTGCCGTACGAATGGCAGTCCTGTACCTCGTCTCTGGAGTAACGGAGGAATGTGATGGCGAGCTCGAGTGAGGCGAAGAACAAAATCCTGATCCGAGGGGGGCACGTTGTCGATGCGGCCTCGGGACTCGACGGCGTGATGGATATCCTGATCGAGGGATCACAGATCGCTCAAATCGGACCGGATTTGGAAGCCGGTGACGCTGAAGTTGTCAACGCGGAGGGGCTCACCGTGACCCCGGGCTTGATCGACATGCACGTTCACTTGAGAGAACCGGGTAAGGCAGAAGAAGAAACCATCGCCAGTGGTGCTCTCGCGGCAGTGTGTGGCGGAATCACTTCAGTAGCCGCCTTTCCTAACACCGACCCCGTGATCGATAATGCTGGAGGAGCCGAGTTCGTCGTGCTTCAAGCTAAGAGAGCTCACGGCGCCAACGTCTTTCCAGTCGGGGCGGTTACCCAGGGACTCCAGGGGGAGCAACTCGCTGAGATGGCTGGTTTGGCCGAAGCGGGAGCTGTTGCCTTTTCCGATGCTGATCGCGCCATTGAATCAGCAGAGATCTTTCGACGGGGCTTGCTCTACGCTCGCATGTTGAAAAAGGTAGTCATCACTCACTGCGAAGACCGTCACCTTCGAGGTGGTGGGGTCATGAACAATGGATCGGTTTCAGTTCAGTTAGGATTGAGTGGGATCCCCAACGCCGCTGAAGATATCATGGTGGCTCGGGATATCACCTTAGCGCAAATTACTGGTGCCCAACTCCATATCTCTCAGATGAGTACTCAAGGCAGTGTTGAAGGATTGCGAAGAGCCAAGGCTCGAGATTTACCCGTTTCGGGGGATGTGACTCCTCACCACTTCACCTTGAATCATGAAGAGGTGAAATCTTTTGATTCTTGTTTCAAGATGATTCCTCCCCTTCGCGCTGAGGAAGATGTGCGAGAGATCAAAAAGGGTTTGGCTGACGGTACGATCGAGGTGATCGCGAGTGGGCACGCTCCCCATGCGTCAGAAGAGAAGGATGTCGAGTTCGATTCAGCCCCTTTTGGAGTGATCGGAATGGAGACCTTGTTTTCAGTGAGTTACTCGGAGCTCGTCTTGAAAGAAGGCTTAACCTTTTCCACTCTTTTGAGCAAACTGACGACGAATCCCGCAAAGCTTCTCGGCCTTTACCCCAAACGTGGGGCTTTGAAGGTCGGTTCGAAGGCCGACATCTCTGTTTTTGATTTAGATACTCAATTTCAAATTGATTCCAAAAAGCTACGTTCGAAGAGCAGCAATTGCCCGTTCCATGGCAAGACCGTTCAGGGTAAGGCGATCGATGTCTTTGTCGGGGGGCGACCGGTAGTACGTGGGGGAGAGCCCTCCGTCTAATCCCTTTTCGATTCTGTAGAGGAGCTCCATGACACAATTTTCCTCAGAGAGCGATCGAAAACCCGATGTCACTGCGGGCTTTGTGAAGCGCAAACGATCTGAAAAAACGTGGCAATTTCCTGCCTGGATCTGCCTGATCCTCTATTCAGCGATCATCTACCTCATCTCCGATCGACCGATTGAAATCAAGCTTCCCAAGGGCCAGCACTTCGATAAGGTTCTTCATTTTGGAGCTTACTTCGTTTGGGGGAGCCTCGCTACCTTGAGTTTGTGGGGAACTTGGAGGCACTGGGGAAAGGTACAAGTGATTGTTGTAGCGACGATATTAGGCTCACTTTATGGAATATCGGATGAGTTCCATCAAAGCTTCGTCAAAGGACGTAGCGCTGATTTTTTAGATTTCGTCGCCGATTCTCTGGGGGCCTTAGCGGGGGCGTATTGTTTAGGATTTATTATGGAATGGTGGCGGGGGCGGGAGAACTTGTAGGGACAGGGCTTGCCCCTGCCCGAATCCTGGATTGACAATATCATTAAAATTATATTCACCTTGGATTGGGAAACGGGCGCCCACAAGGGACGCCCCTACAGCAGGGGAATAATGGCCTTTTTTTATAATTCTGTGAATAATCCCCGTTATCAATCGTCCTATCCAATCCACGCTCCAATCGTTTTTACGGTGAATTGAGACGTCTGATAATGGTGTCGAAGCTGTAAGTGCTTAATATGAATTGCCTTATCGCCGCCGGCCTTATCTGTGAACTCCGTTCAGGATATCGATTTTCAGCTTGGCGAATCGCTCTCAAACGATGATGATGGGAGGCGAGATTCAATTCACCCTGATGGTTCATTTTTGGAAATTTTCTGAGATGGGCCGCATTAACACGTTAGGTTTTGGGAGGGAATCCGCGATGAAGATTCCAATGAGTCACTCTTTTCGCATTCCGGCCTTGTTGTTTCGTTTTACCCCACAGAAAAGTGCTGCCTGGGTACTCGCACTCAGCTGCTTCTTCTTGATGGGAGTCACCGAAGAGACTTCGGCTCAACGGTCCCGCAGTCGGTCCTCGTCTGTCCGTTCGAGTGGGTCTTCAAGATCACGATCCGTTTCTCGATCTTCTCCCTCCCGATCGCGGAGTTCTTCAGTTAGAAGTTCTTCCAGTCGGTCGCGAGCGACTCCAAGTCGGTCCTCCTCCTCCCGTTCACGAAGTTCTTCCATTCGGAGTTCTTCGAGCCGATCTAGGGTTTCCCCCATCCGCTCTTCTTCTTCACGCTCGCGAAGTAGTTCAACGATGCGTTCACGAACGAGTAGCTCTCGCTCTCGAGTCACGCCTACTCGCTCTTCCACCAATCGTTCATCTTCCGTTCGCAGGTCACCCTCAGTGAGAACTTCTCCCCGTACTTCGACTTCATCTTCAAGCCGAAGTCGTTATACGCCTCGAAGTAGCCCCTCGCGAACGGGTACGATCCGCACCAGCCCCTCCATTCGTAGTTCCGGAAGCACTCGAGTGAATCCATCGAGGACGAGTCCATCGATTCGAAATTCAAGTAGCACGAGAGGATCTTCGATTCGCCCTTCGAACTCTCGATCGAGTAGCAGTATTTATTCACGGCCAGGTACTTCGAGCTCGACCCGAAATTCTACTCGTTATTCCCCAAATTCATCGTCATCGATTCGTGGATCGGGAAGCACGGGAGTGAGGCCTTCCTCTCTGAGAACTCCGAGTTCAAGCTCGGCATTGAGAAGATCTACTTCAACTTTAAGATCGAGTTCTGGCCTCAGTGCTCGACGAAGTTCAACCAACTCCGGATTAAATTTAAGATCTTCAACTTCAAGCAGTAGAACTTCAGTTTTAAGAAGTGGATCCTTGAATTCTAATCAAGCTCGCCCTTCGACTACGAATTTGCGAAGAAGCTCACTCTCCCTGTCCGGCAGCCGCTTGGGTGGAGGAAGAGTTCAATCTGGAACCACCCGTACGAGTTTGAGTAATTCCACCTTGAGAAGAACTCGAGCCCCGTGGTTGAGAACTCCTCGAAGTTCAACGACAACATCCACTCGACCCACCAGTCGTTTAGGAGCGGCCTCGAGAACATCTTCGCTATCGATTCGCCGATCAGGGAGCTTAACTCCTACGCCACCCAGTTTAACTTCGCAGTTAACTCGTACTTCGAATTCCCGCGTCGTTTCAAGTAGCGGTTATCGAGGGACCTTCACTGGGAATATCGGTAGAAGTCCGGTCGGTCGAACTTCCATTACAAGAAGTACCGTAGCCGGAAGCCCCTTCATTCGCAGAAATGCTGTATTGGGATCTTCCCATGCTTCAACTCGACGAGGAATCATTCCTTCGATCAGTCGAACTGCACACTATGACGGACGTGCTTACCCTTCTGCGGGCGTGGTGTCACGAACGACGACGGTTACCTACCGGGGTCATCGCTCTTATAGCTACTATCCCTACGGTCGATTCGGATTTTACTCAAGCTATTACGGCAGTGTTGGCTTAGGTGTTTCAATTGGCTTTGGCTATCACACGCCTCGCTATTATTGTTACTACCGACCCTACCGTTACCGTTGCTGGAGATCACCTTATCGTTTATATCCCAGAAGTTACTTTTATACTTCCTACTACAGTGATCCCTGGTACTGGTCTTATCCTTACTACGGATACTACAGTGGATTCTATCTGGGCCTCAATTCCTTGGGCTACAACTCGGGATACTCAAGTGGCTACTACGATGGTTTAAGAGATGGTGATCGTTACGACAACGACACTCCTGTCATCAATAATCATTACTACGGTGACTCTCAGACGCCATCGGAGAATCCTCCTCAGCAAACGGCTCCCGTTCAGCCTGAGCCTCAGGTCGTTCCTCAGCCTATTACTAATGAAGAAACGTCTACCCAAGAGCTCAATCCTGAAGACTTGAGAGCTTCGAGCGATATCGAAGTTCCCACCACCTTCGGTGATCGAGCCCAAGCCGGGCAAGCTCAGGTTGTTCCTGTCAGTGCGGTTGCCTCTGATGATGCTCTTTCAGGAATGTCTGAAACGAATATGACCTTCGCAATGGGGTACTTGAGTTTCCAAGAAGGAAACTTCGAGGATGCTTCCGATTATTTCTACAACGCTTCCTTGGCGGAAGAAGGTGGGGCTCATTCTCGAGTGAGTTTAACCTTGTCACTGATCGCTCTGGGAGAGTATGAGTACGCAGCGAAGTTCTTAAAGCAGGCTATCGAAATGGATCCCCAAGTGATCGGGACTCAAGTAGATATCGCCGGTATGTACGGAACTTCCCAAGCCGGCAAGTTGGGAGAAGATCGACAATTGTTAGAACAAAAAGCAACACTTGATCCGAACAACTCTGACATTCAACTTTTGCAGGCCTACATCGCACTCAATACTGACAATTTGGAGAGTGCCGGAAGTGCTGCTCTCCGGTTGAAAGACGCTGCCGACCAAAACCATGATCGCCAGCTTGCAGACCAGCTCTTAAATGAGGTTGAGAGTCGCCAACAGGGCTTCCCCAGCGTGACGCCTGATGATCAAAGTGGAATGTCCTTCCTCTCTGATCCTAGTCTGGAAGCGATTCCAGCTGAAGAAGAGGCTTCGACTGAAGGCTCTTCAAGTTAATCTTCTGACAATCAACATTTTTCATCTACATGCAGCCTGACACTTCATAAGTGTCAGGCTGTTTTTTTAGTGGTAGGCTCGCTCCGTGAGTTTTATGAAACGATTACGTAAATCTGACCCGAGTGATTTAGAAGAATGAGATGATCTTGCAGATCTGAAGAATCCCTCGCTAAAGCTTCGGGCTTGGGAGGTTGGTAATTTTCTTGATAGCTCATTGATGATTAAAACAATGATCCAGCCACAGTGATTCCTGTATACACGGATCACGCCCTTTAAGCCCGAATCTTTAGCGAGGGATTGATTGGAGGTTGATGCTCATATTATTTCTCTGACAAAGGAGCATTTTTAAGTTTATTTGATAGCTGACCCTCGCTTACGCTTCGGGCTTGAAATAGATCCACAAAATTAAATACCTCAGCTTGGCTTTAGCGACGAAATCTATTTTAATGTTCCTCGATCTCGTTCTGTTATGCCCCTCAAGATAAACCGATTAATGCCCTTAAGACGATGTTGAACCCAAGAGAAGAAGTCGAAGTCCTCTTGACCGAGCAAGAACTTCAAACCCGGTTGAATGAGCTCGCCGAAGAAATTGAAGCTGACTATCGAGATAAAGATCCCATCCTGATTGGTGTTCTCCAAGGGGCTTTTGTCTTTATGGCCGATTTGGTGCGTCGAATCCGTATTCCGTTGATGGTCGATTTTTTAAGAGTCTCCAGTTACGGCCAGAGTTTAGTGACTTCAGGTGAAGTGAAGATTCTACTCGACCTCACTCTTCCCATCGCTAAGCGCCATGTCATTTTGGTGGAAGACATCATCGATACGGGAATTACAGCCGACTACTTAAAAGCCAATCTAATTTCCCGAGGGCCGGAGTCCATCAAGATTTGCTCTCTCCTTCAAAAGAAAGATAACTTGGTGAGGATGGTTTCTGTCGACTATTTAGGATTCCCCATCGAAAACCGTTTTGTCGTGGGTTATGGCCTCGACTACGCAGGGCGCTACCGTGAACTGCCGTATGTCGGCTGTATCGAAGACGCTTGAGTGCTCATTAGTTCCTGTTGATTAAACAGGAACTAAGCCGAGCTGGGATCAGCTCGGCCGCGAACGTGGGCTCGTAGAGCCTACGTTTTGCGGAGTGAAGGCAATTCGAAGAATTGCCGAAACGGTTGAAGCTGTCTCCGAAGGAGCAAGATTCAACAGAAACTCATTCAGGGATCAATCTAAAAATCCGTAGCGTAACAAGGTTTCGCGAATGGGTTTTGGGCCCGAGCGGAGTATCTCTTCGGGGACGATTCCATAGCGGTGAAGACGCCGATAAAAACTGGGGCGGGTTAATCCCACCGACTTTGCAGCTTTCGTGCAATTCCCTTTTGAATTCACCAAGGCTCGCCCGATTAATGCGCCTAAGAGTTCCTTTTCTGCATCGTGAATGGAATAGTCTTCTTGCTGTTCCGTTGGGGGGTGAGAGTTCGTGAGTGAACTCAGGAGGCGGGCCGATAGGTGCTCGGGTTGAATCGTTTCGTGCCCAAACGCCACTGCACGGGCAATTTCGTTTTTAAGTTCCCTCACATTTCCTGGCCACCAGTAAGACTTAAATAATTTTAGAGTTTGTTCCGTTAGTTTGGGGTGCGGCCCTGATTGAGGTGAGCGGTGCGCTTTCAAAAAATGTTCTACCAAATGGGGGATTTCTTCGATCCTTTCTCTGAGAGGAGGGATATGAATTTTGACCACCTCAAGTCGAAACTGAAGATCTAAGCGAAACCGTTTCATTCGAACTTCGTTTTCCAATTTGCGGTTAGTCGCTGAGATTAATCGAAATTTAAGCTTTTGTGACTTTGATCCTCCCACCCGTCGAGAACGCATTTCCTCTAAGGCTCTCAAGAGCTTTGCTTGAATCGACAAACTGAGCTCTCCTACTTCATCCAGGAACAAAGTTCCGCCTCGAACCCTTTCCAAAATTCCTTCGCGCGAAGCTTCGGCTCCGGTAAATGCTCCCCGGGAAACTCCGAAGAACTCGGTTTCCATGAGAGTTTCGGGAAAGGCAGCGCAATTTTCACTGATGAAGGGTTGCTTGCGTCGGGGGGAATTTTCGTGGATCGCCCGAGCGATGAGATCTTTCCCAGTCCCGCTTTCCCCTTCGATGAGCACCGGTACGTCGGAGTGAGCTAATTTAATAGTTAAGTTGAGGATCTTCTTCATCTTTCGTGATCGCGCGATGAAGCAAGATTCATTTTTCTTGGAGATCGCTTGCTTTGATGCTGAGGGGGAAGTTGAGAGGTGAGACATCATGAGTCCTAACTTGAATTCGATGAAAGTAGGGGAGGGCCTAGAATGGATTGGGTTTGGTGAAGGGAATAGAAAGGGGATAGGTAGGAACCCAGATGGGCAGGACACACCAGAAGAAGACCCAGGCCCTCCCCCCGATGATGGTGGAATTAAGCTGATTCTCAACGACGGCTTTCCGCCAGTGTAGGGCTTTGACGGACGTTTTGAAAATCAGGCCTTGTCACCTCTTGGAGGCGACGGAAGACATTTTGGACTAAAATTAACTAAAATCAAGTTTTTATCTAAGTAAAAATAATAAATAAAAGTCAAGTCGCTGAATTTAGCTTTTAATTAAGTTGGGGTAGAGGGTTACAGCGCTTTTGTGAATGAAGACGATAGAGTTGACCTCTATGTAGGTATCAAAGCCTCTGTCTTCGAGATCGATGGGGGATCGTTTAATCGTGCCTTCTAAGACGAGTGGGGTGTTCTTTTTAAGCTTGGCTGTGGGTTTTTTCTCGGTGGCCCGAAATAAGATGCGATGCTTTTTTACTAATGAAACATTGAAGCGTTCACCGTCGTGCTCAACGGTGATGCTGCCCTTTCCCGTGATCGCCTCGGCATCGTGCCAACTGTGTTTACCGTACTTTTTATTTTTGTAATCTGGATTGGGTTTGAAAGTTTTTCCCTTAAGGATGAAAAGAGCGTTTTGGAGGATGCGTTGGTATCGTGTCCTCCCTTCGAATCGAGCGCTGAAGACTCTTCGCTCGGCATAGATTTTAAGAGGGTCTCCTTTTTTGATTTGTGATTGGCGAACGGGGGTATCGGTAAAGGCTTTAAAGGCCCCTTTTTTGATTTGAATGGCTATCGTTTTCTTGACGAGCTTTTTCTTCTTTGGATCTTTTAATGTGTAAATGAATTCATAAAGAGTTTTAGCTGAATTTAAAGGCTTTCCCAGACGTCCGACTCGGGGAGGGGAAACTTTGTCTTTAGCTGATGCCGAGTTTGAAAGCGTTGCTGGAGCTACTGTTTCTGTATCAGATTCTGACGACTGAATGGAGTGAGTCGACAAAATCCATCCCCCGAAGGTTAAAAGGGAGGCCCAAAGTGTGATTCTCAATTTTGCCCAATTCGTTTCAAGCATGACTACCTCCTAATCAGAGCACCTCGGCAGAAATTTTGTACAGAGTTCCTGTTTGGGGCTCGTGATGAAATCGGATCGATTACCAGTTGATGAGTCTCATCTTAACCAGACTCTTCCCAATTTACTAAGATATTGAGCATCTCCGACATGAAACTCAGGGTTGACAGCAATATTCATGGCTTTTCCCTTCCCTCAAAATTCCCTGGTCTTGTAAAATAATCCGTTGGTTTCACTTTGGAGATGAAAGTTCATAGCTGCCCAAAGTGGTTCCCAGAGTTGGCTCTCAAACTCAACTCAAATCGAATTTTCATATGAACAAAAGTTTCCCGGTAAAACTTTAGCTTTTGAATCCACCTATTAGGAGACACTTCAATGCATAAGCGCACTTTAGTCCTCGCCGTCATGATGATGGGATTATTCGTTTCAATGGCATCAGCTGACGATGAAAAAAAGAAGGACAAGAAAAAAGATAAGAGCGAAAAAGGTTTTGTCAGTATGTTCGATGGCAAAACTTTAAAAGGTTGGAAGAACAACGAGAATCCTAAGAGTTTTAAAGTCGAGAACGGTGCGATCGTTTCCAATGGTCCTCGAAGCCATCTCTTCTACGTCAAAGAAGAAAAGAAGCCTTTTGTCAATTTCGAGTTTAAAGCTGACGTAATGACAATGCCCAACAGTAATGCTGGAATTTATTTCCACACGAAGTACCAGCCTAAAGGTTGGCCGAAGTATGGTTTCGAAGCTCAGGTCAATAACAGTTACAAGAAAGACTGGCGAAGGACGGCTGGTCTTTACGGAGTGATGGATGTCAAGAAAGCTCCCGCCAAGGATAACGAGTGGTTCACCATGCACATCATCGTCAAGGACCGATTGGTCGTGATCAAGGTGAACGACAAAGTGATCACGCGTTACGAAGAACCCAAAGGTAAAAAACCAGGTAAAAACTTCACGCGTAAACTCGATAAGGGAACTTTTGCTATTCAAGCTCACGATCCAGGAAGTAAGGTGCTCTTCAAGAATTTGAGAATTAAAAGGCTTCCCACCAAAAAGGTTGAAAAGAAAAAATAATTGAGCTTCCTAAGTTCAGAGTATAAAAAAGCCCCAAGATGGCGAATTCCATCTTGGGGCTTTTTTATGTTTATGAATTCAACTTAAATGGCCCGTAGCCAAATTCGTCAGACTTTGGGCGAGGTATAGAACTTCTACTTCGAAGGAGTTCCCTTTATGAAATAAGCCGCTTTAAGCTTCTTGCCCGGTTTGCCATCTTTTTTGAGAGGAGCGTAATAGAGGGT
Organism: Planctomycetota bacterium; assembly: GCA_028280485.1. Taxonomy (GTDB): domain Bacteria; phylum Planctomycetota; class UBA8108; order UBA8108; family JACQVS01; genus JANQLS01. Next base: position 23,937 of record JANQLS010000003.1, on the reverse strand, counting down.
CGTGTCGAGTGTCGGATTGAGCCGGACTTCAAGAGTGCCTTCTACCCAATGGTTATCAGCTCTTTCCCAGGGGCGTTGAAATATGATTTCAATTTTAGAGCTTTTAAGAGTGAAAGATTTTATTCGGGTGAAATGAATCTTTTCTTCTCCCTTTATTCTTTTGGGTTTACTTTTGACGACTTCAGTTTTGCCCTCTGTTTTTTTTACAGAGCCTTCTTCTTCTTCCTCCTCTTCTAAAAATTTTTCAGAGTCAAGAGCACCCGTTTCCTGGGATTCAGACAGTACTTTATTCGTGCTGACCTTTTTTAGATTCTTAAAGAAGTTACCCTCATCGCAAATGAGGTGCAGCTTTTCAGTTTTGGGGTTTTCAACGATACAGAAGCTGATGTCCTCTTCGGCAAGCTTTTTGACCTTCCTCTTTCTTTCTCCGTAACCTTTAGACACTTGTAGTGACAGGCTGAATTTTACGTGTCGAGTACCTTTGGCTTTCAGTTGAGGGTGTTGGCCTGAAATACTCAAAGATTTTTTGACCTTCCCTCGATCTTCTGCGATGGGGGCTCGATAAGCTCGCCCAATGGCGATTCCAGCTTTTCCGGTGGGCTCCCACCGAACGATTCCATCCTTTTTGAAGTAGGTGAAAGATATGGCTTTCTTCTTTGACTTTGGCGCAAGTTTTTTAGATCTCGTTGAGCGAGCTAAAATTTGAGAGAGCTGGTCGAAGGTTATGGGTTTCCCTTTGACCTGAGTATCGATCTTAAAGATTTTATCGAATGGATCTCCAGGCTTACTTTTTGAGGAACTCTTTTTCTGGGCAAGAACATCACCCATGAGGAAGATAGATAAACTCAGACCCACAAGACCCAGAATTGAGAAGGATTGGACTCGGTTCATAATTCTTCGGAGGTTGTTTTTCTGAAAATGTTCACTACGTGAGTGATTGACTTTGAACTTGGATCGGAGAGATCTTAGGCTGACGAAGCTTAGGCTTTGACAGTAGGATTTTGACTGTAGGATTTCGATAGTAGGGATCGGAGAGCAAGCATAAGATGCTCCCAAGGGATCTCCCTAAATTTTAACTTAGGAATTATGAAAACGCACAATTCAATTCCCAGTCTTGCTGAGCTTACGACAGGAGGCCTAGGGAATGGGGGGGATTAAATCCCGCAAAGTTGGGTGTTTAGAGTTGGGCTTCGAGAGATTCTAAAAACTCTTCAGCTTTTTTGATGAATTCCGGGAGGTGTTGCTGGATTTCGTCGCAATAAGCCTGGGCTTGGTCAAAGTCAGATTGCCTTCCAACGTCTTCAAGCCTTTGGCAGAGTTCCGTCAGTGCATCGCAGCCGAAGAGGCCCAGTGAGCCTTTTAGAGAGTGGGAAGATCGCGAGAGCTGTTCTGAGTCTTGATTTTGAATAGATTTTGTAATCGTTCGAAGATTCTTGGAGGAGCTCTCTCTGAAGCTCAGGAGCACTTCATGCAGAAGATCTTCATCGCTTAAAAATTTATCTCTGAAGAGATCCTGGTCGAACTTAAATGACTCTATTTTTGATTGTAGATTCGAACCTGGTGTTGAATCTTCACTTTTATCATTGCCGTTTCCGTCTAGAATTCCCTGGATCGTTGAATAAAGTAATGCGGCTTGAATCGGCTTGGTCAGGAAGTAATCAAATCCGTTCGCCAAGCATTCTCTTCGGTCGGACTCTAATGCATGGGCGGTCATCGCGACGATGGGTAAATGCTTGCCAGATTGCTGCTCTTCTTCTCGGATTCTTTTGGTGGCTTCCAAGCCTCCCATGATGGGCATTTGTAAGTCCATCAAAATAAGGTCAAACTCTTGGTGGTCCAGGTGATCTAAGGCGTCTTGTCCATTGTTGGCCACGACAACCTGATGGTTAACTTTTTCTAAAAATCCAAGGGCAACTCGCTGGTTGACACGATTATCTTCAACGAGAAGAATCTTAGCGACGGCCTGGCTACATTGTTGTTCTGCCTGCGCTTCAGTTTTAGATTGTTGTGCCTTTTCATTGGCGGCGTCAGCGTTTTTAGTAATCGTAACAGTGCCCTGAGGGGGATGATCATCTAAGAGATCTTGATCGAGTCTGCCCTGTATGGCATCGAATATCCTTGAGGCATCGATGGGCTTGAGGAGAGAGAAGTCGACCCCCAGTTTTTTATAGCTCCTGATTTTGCTCGGATTTTTACCCGAGGTCACCAATACCATTTTAGGCGGTATAGTGTATTGATTCCTCAGCTGAGAGATAAATCCAGAGGTACTATTCTCCTCCAAACGGTCATCGATAAAGATCATTCGGTAGGAACATTCTTGAGAACCTTCTTCTAAGAGAAGCTCTTTGGCCTGCTTGCAGGAAGATAAGATTTTGAAGCGAATGTTCCAAGTTTTTAGAATTTCTTCGTAAATCTTTCTGCTTTCTTCTGAGCCATCGATGATGAGTACCCCTAAATCGACGATGCTTTCAGAGAGTTCAGCCCAAGTCTGATGGCTCACGTCTTTTTGTTTCTCAAGGCAAAGAGTGAAATGGAATGTGGTCCCTACATTCACTTCGCTCTCAAGCCAAATCTCGCCTTCCATCAAGTGGATGAGTTCTCTGGTGATCGTGAGCCCGAGTCCCGTTCCTCCATATTCGCGGGTGACCGAGCCATCGGCCTGAGAGAATGAATTAAAGACCCGATCTTGACGATTTTTTGGAATTCCAATTCCCGTATCTTCGACGGTGAAATGGATCTTAACTAGATCATCATTTTCTTCTTTGATTTCACCTCGAACTTTGATGTGGCCCTTTTTAGTAAACTTGATGGCATTGCCCACTAAGTTCGTGAACACCTGCCGAATTCTGCCGGGATCCCCAATGAGCTTGTGAGGGATGGTGGGAGACAGTGAGCTGAGGATAATCAAGTCCTCGGTTTCAGCTCGGATGTTCAAAGGAGTAAGCGACTTGCTGATCAAAGATGCTAGATCGAAGGGTATTGGGGATATGTCGAGCTTTCCTGCTTCTATCTTGGAAAAGTCTAGAACGTTGTTGATGATTCCCATCAAGGCTTCTGCTGAATCCTTCAATGTTAGAATGAAGTTCTTCTGATCGGAATCTAACGGAGTATCTAGAACCAGCTCGGTGAGACCGATAACTCCGTTCATCGGGGTACGGATTTCGTGACTCATATTGGCTAAGAACTCAGCTTTGATACGAGCTGCATCTTTAGCCTTCTCCATGGAGATTTTCAATTCAGAAGTTCGAAGAGAAACTTCACTCTCCAGGTTTTCTTGGTGTTGAGTCAGCATGTTGTCTCGCTCCTCAACTCCTTCAATCATAGTGTTGAAGCTTTGGACGAGTTGTCCAACTTCGCCGTTCCCTCTAACTTCTGCTCGTTTAGAGTAATCTTGGTTTTCGTTGATCGCTTTGGTGGTCGCGACGAGGTCAAGAATCGGTTTCGATATCAAGTTACTAAGAATGATAGAGATCATGAGCCCGATAATGATCGAAACGATTAAAATCCCTGAACTGAGAACTAAGTGATTGTGGACTTGGGCTTGCAGATCTTTGAGGTCTGCGCAGAGGTAGAGTATCGCAGTGTTCTCGGGATCGACCCTGATGGGTTTGAAATAATGCAGATATTCCTCTGAGAAGAAATGAGTATCTATTCGGACGTTTTCTGCTTTCGCAAAGGGAAGTTCTTGAATTCGATTCCGGGGTTGGTCCTCGCGGAGGTAAGAGGCGAAGATTTCTTTGTTTTGGAGAAGCCCGCCGAAAACTACTCGAGGTTCGTTGATCAGAGCACTCAACGTTTCAGTGGCGGATTCTTTTTCTTCGAATTCCAAGGCTGCCATCGTGTTGGTCGAAATGATGCTCGAGAGAACGGAGAGTCCTTTAACCTTAGATTTCCTTAAGGTATCTAATTCATGAGTAATAAAAGCTAACCCTGCAAGCACCACGACAATCGACGAAACACTCACCATGATGAGTGTTAACTTGCGTTTTAGGGGAAGGTCTCTAATGAAATGCATCTGAGATCGAGCGACTCTCTTAAACTGCCCAGTGTGGATGAGTTTATAAGGGGATAGATTCAGTGGAACACATCTTAAGTTAAACGTATTTGTGTTCTCGTTTTAGATCCTCATTCCCAACTTATCGCACCATTCATTTAATCGGCAAAATGAAGGCCTATTCCTGACTCGAAAAAGGTTTTGATAACGGCCGAAGATGTTAGCTGGTTTATCGGTTGAAAATATAAGTGAAGTCAGTACTCTCTTTGTTTGAGTTTGCTGAATACGAGCTCAAGGACTGTTAGCAGCTGCGATATAACTCTGAGGCTGATCCTATAATGTAATGAAAGGGATGGTAATCATGGCACAATCCAGAAAGTCGATCGATTGGTACTACTTCAGGAAGGGCTGAACGTCTTGCACAAAGGCTTCCAAGTTTTTGGAAGATCAGAATCTGTCACCAAAAGAGGCTGTTTCCGCGAATCAAAAGCTGAAAATTCAAGATGCGGTGAACTTATTAGAGCAAGCCAGCCAAGTCGTGATCTCTAAAGGAAAAAAGTCAGAGACCTATAAAGTAAAAGACTTCTCAAAATTAGAGGAGTTGGCGGAAAAGATGCTCGGCCCTACCGGGAACCTGAGAGCTCCCTTGATAAAAAAAGGTAAGAAACTCTTTGTTGGTTATAACGAAGAAGCTTATCACGATCAGTTGTAGAGAGTTTTTTTAGATCGCTACATACTGGGGGAAGGCAGGAAACTTCTTCTGAGATAATGCTTTATCTAATAGAGATTGCGGTCTTTTACAATTAAAGCTCTAAGGTAAAATACCATTTTTATGGGGAAAAATATTTACCTCCTCTTGATCATTGAAAAAATGAGAGTATTATCTATTATTAACAAATAGATAATACTTGGCGCGGCTATGGATTTGGCACTGGATTCGGCACTGCGTTCAGTGATGGATTCGGCGCTCCTTTGAGATCGCAATACTACGGCTCGGAAGAAGGCCTAAAAGGAACAATGACAGTGTCCTTTAGAGGTCTTAGAGAAACAAAGTCTTTAGCATAAAGTTCACCGAGCAGAGATTGAGATCTCACTTCATTTTCCGCCCTTAGTCTTTGATGAGGGTTTTCCCTGGGGGCGGATAGAGGTTCGCCCGGACTATTTTGTGAGATGTCAGGATCTTTGAGAGATTTTTCTTTCAAACTATCGCCGTGTCACTGAGAATCTACGGAAGTTTCTCGAACCAAAGATGATAGGTCAGAGTTCTCTCTGTTTTTTCCTGTAGTCCTTACTCGATGGAGCAGAAGAACGTTCAATAAAGACCATTGCCCGCAGTAGATTAGCTACGTAAGAAATACATATTAACTCTTGCCCACAATTGCCCCTGGGCGTCCTCGAGCTCCTCCAGCTCGGGGGCGCCCTTTTTCTATATGAGTCGATCGATAGATGCTGTTTTTATAAATGAGGCCTCAGAAGTGAGTCGTTAAGTCATATTTAAGAAAAGGCTTACGGATATTCGCCTCACTTTGCTGAGAGCCTTGCCTTATTTTCTTATCCCTCCGTTCAATTCACGACAATTTAGGGATTCCCCCAGCCCAACAGCCTGATTTAAACTGGATACATTCAATTTCTTGATCCCATTTCACATTGCTCTTGGATGAGCAAAGTTTAACTCGATTAATAAATATGAGTTCTACGCGCTACCCTTGCTTAGTTTACAAGCTGCCTGAAGATGATTCTCCCAGTCAGGTTTTTTCGATTCCTGAGGGAAGAAGCGTTTTGGGCAGAAGGAATGACTCCAACCTCGTATTGAAAGATACGTCCGTTTCCAGAGTTCATTCCGCCTTAGTCCTTCAAGGGGATCGCCTTTGGATTCGAGCTGAGAGTAGCTCCAATCCAACCCGAGTTCAGGGTCAACCGATCCAAGAAACAGAGCTCTTTCACGAAGATCGAATTCAGCTAGGAAGAGTAAAGCTTCAAGTCTTCCTTTACCCAGAGAAGACGCCCAAGGCATCACCTGCTGGATCGAGAAAGACATCTAAAAAGGCTAAGCCAAAGCGGAAGGCCCCAGCGACCTCCAGTGAAAAGCCCAAGATCTCTGTTACCGTTCCTCGATATAAGAAGTCCTCTACCTCTTATTTGATGCCGCTTGTGGTGGTCAGTTCCATTCTCATCGGAGGTGGATTTCTAATCTTCTTAAACTCTCAGAAGGAACCTTCACCTCCGCCTGATTCTAAGGTCATCACCACTCTTCCCAAGCCCACGTCTCCTTCTAAAAAGTTAAATGGTTCTTCAAAAGGTGATAAGAAAAACTCACCGACGTCCCTCGCTAAGGCAGAACCTCAGCAAGAGTCGAAGAAGGATTCTCTCGCAACAAATTCAAAATTGTCAGCAGAAAGTGTGGCTGATCCTGAACTGAATTCTGAAGTTGAGATAGATCAAGAAGGCAGTAAGGAAGGACTTCCTAAGGTCGTAGAGCGATTGGGAGCAAGTTCGGCCAGTGAAGCTTATTTCGAGGGGCATGTTGTTCCTTTCCTTTCACGTTTCTGTACGAAATGTCACGGAGAGGAAGAGCAAGAGGGCGATATTGCTTTAGATGAATTCCCGGACTTTAAGGCAACTTTAGAAGACCGAGAATTATGGGAGCTTGTCGCTACTCAGCTTAAAAAGAAAAAGATGCCTCCCGAAAATTCTTCTCAGCCCAGTGGTAAAGAAGTTCAAGCCATAGTGGGTTGGGTGGACGCTGCGGTTTTGGGGAAGAAGGCTGGGGATAGTTTAGATCCGGGACGGGTCACGATTCGTCGTCTCAACAATACCGAGTACAACAACACCATTCGAGATCTCGTCGGTTTGGATCTCAAGCCGGCGAAAGATTTTCCTGCGGATGAGATCGGTTATGGATTTGATAATATCGGAGACATCCTGTCCATCCCGCCCCTTCTGATGGAGAAATACATCGCCACTGCTGAAAAGATTGTCGAAGAAGTTTGGAAGAACAAAGAAGCCAAAGACAAGATCTATTTCAGGCAACCAAAAAGGAAAACCGATTACCGTGCGGCGGCTCGGGCTATGTTGAGTAAATTCGCCAGGCGGGCTTTTCGGCGACCGATGACGACCTCTGAGTATACGAATCTCTATAAGCTCATCACTCTCGCTCTCAAAGAAGAAGATGATTTCGAGCTTGGAATCAAGTTGGCTCTTCAGGCTATTCTGAGTTCACCTCATTTCTTGTTTAGAGTCGAAATCGATTCGAAGCCCGATGATCCAACAGAAATTCATGCAATTTCTGACTATGAACTCGCTAGTCGATTGTCTTACTTCCTTTGGAGTACGATGCCGGATGACGAGTTGCTCGACTTAGCCAAAAAAAGACAGTTGGGCCGAAGGAGCACTCTCAGGAAGCAAGCTCTTCGCATGCTTCAAGATGAAAAAGCTCAGGGGATGGTCGAATCCTTTGCCTCATTGTGGCTGGGCGTGCGCCAACTTCAAAATGCTTCCCCCGATTTCGATTCCTACCCCAACTTCAATGATGATCTACGTCTGGCGATGGAGAAAGAAACCCAGTTGTTCTTCACTGAGATCATGAAGAAAGATCTCAGCGTGCTTCTTTTCATCAACTCTGATTTCACCTTCCTCAATGAGAAACTCGCGAATCATTATGGCATCGAAGGTGTAACGGGGGATCAATTTAGAAAAGTTCAAATCGACGATGGTCGGCGAGGGGGAGTTTTAACTCAAGGGACAGTCTTGACGATCACCTCCAATCCCACCAGAACTTCACCCGTGAAGCGAGGTAAGTGGATCCTTGAAGAGATCCTCGGTTCTCCGCCACCTCCGCCCCCTCCCGGAGCCGACAGTTTAGACGAAGAAAAGGTGGAGTCCGGAGAGCTGACGTTAAGGGACTCGTTGAAAAAGCACCGTGAAGATCCTAAATGCGCCACCTGTCACGAAAAAATGGATACCCTCGGTCTCGCCTTCGAGAATTTTGATGGGGTGGGGGGCTGGAGGCGCTTTGAGGGGAATTCCTTGATCGATGCCCAAGGGACGTTACCGGATGGGCGCAGTTTTAAAAGCGTCGCTGAGCTGAAAGACATTCTTCTGAAGAACTATTCCCATGATTTTTGTCGTTGCTTGGTGGAAAAGATGCTCACCTTTGCTCTGGGTCGCGGTATAGAATATAGCGATATGGATGAAGTTGAGCGCATTGCCCGAAACTTGGCTCGGAACGACTATAAGTTCTCCGAGTTAATCCTTCAAATTGTTCAGTCCGATCTCTTTTTGAAACGCCGTGGCGAGAGGCGATCCTGATGAATTCAGATAATAAATTACCCAGACGAACTTTTCTTCATGGGGTGGGCGCATCCTTAGCTCTACCTTTTTTAGAAGCGATGATTCCTCACAATGAATTGATGGGTAGAGCCTTCGGTGCTCCCAAAACTAAGAATCCTCGCCGGGTTGCTTTTTTCTACGTGCCCAATGGAATTCATATGAAAGCTTGGGAGCCCGAAAAGGTCGGTAACTTACCCTCGCGATTGCCTGAGCTTCTTCGCCCCTTAACGAAGCACCGCAAAGACATGTTGCTTCTAGGCGGCTTGACTCAAGATAAGGCGAGAGCCAATGGTGATGGTCCCGGTGATCACGCTCGAGCGGCTTCTGCCTTTCTCACCGGAGCTCAGCCCTACAAGACGGGAGGGAAGGATATTCGAGTAGGGGTTTCGATCGATCAGTACATAGCCCAAAAAATCGGAAAGAAAACTCCTTTCGCTTCCTTGGAACTGGGAACGGAAAATGGACGGCAATCAGGAAGTTGTGATTCAGGTTATAGCTGTGCCTATTCCAACAATGTTTCTTGGAAGACGGAATCTCTTCCGATGGCGAAAGAGACCGATCCTCGACAGCTATTTGAGCGCTTGTTTCCCAGTACTCAGGATGGCAAGAAGAGTGAGGCGGAACTCAAGTATCGTCGTAAGATTCTCGACCTCGTTTTAGGGGATGCCAAAAAGCTAAAGGGAAAATTAGGAGCTACGGATTCAAGAAAAGTCGATGAATACTTAGAAGCAGTCTTTGATATCGAAGATCGTATCGCTCGTGCAGAAGAAGAGGCACGACAGAGTGGGAGAAAGCGAAGACCGCCTCCCGGTGCCAAGAAACTCGCCAAGGAATTACCCGACAGTCGACCCAAAGAGATCGGCGAGCGCATCCGTCTGATGGGAGACCTTTTAGTCTTGGCTTTTCAAGCCGACTTAACTCGCGTAGCTACATTCATGTTTGCTAATGAAGGTAGTAATCGCAGTTATCGTCAAATCGGTGTTCCTGATGGGCATCACGATGTCTCGCATCACGGGAAGAAGCAAGACAAGCAAGAGAAGATTCAAAAGATCAATGCTTACCACATGCAGCAGTTTGTTTACATCGTGAACAAGCTCGCTTCGACCCGAGAAGGAAGCCGTCGCCTTTTAGATAATTCCATGCTTGTTTATGGAAGTGGGATTAGCGATGGTAACAGCCACAGCCACAGTGGGCTCCCCATTTTGATGGTGGGGAAAGGAGGAGGAACGCTGAAGACGGGTAAGTACAGGAAGTATCCTAAAAACACTCCCCTCAATAATCTTTTCTTGTCCTTAGCTGATCGAATGGGGGCGCCTTGTCGCGAGCTCGGTGACTCTCGAGGGCCCTTAAAAGACCTGTATTAACTAATGAGCCCTTGGAATTAAAACTTGGAATTAAAAATCTAAGTTCAACACATTTTCTTCGTTGAGCTTAAGAATTTTCCCATCCCGAGTACGAAGGCTCACTTGTTTATTGATTCGAGTGGTGACTCGGGCAAAGATGACATCTTTGCCTCGAGGTCCTACTCCTTCTCGCAACCGAATCCAACGATAGATTTGATAATCATCGGCCTTCAATCGGGCTAAGTATCGCTTTTCAAGCTCCTCGATACTCTTTCCTGCTAATTTGGCGAAGGCTTTTTTCACATCTTTACTCTCATTGACTTCAACGAGGAAATTTCGAAGCTTGTCGTAGTTATCGAGCTTCTGGTCTTCGGCTAACAAGCGAACGAGATACCAAGATTGGGTGTAGAACAAGAACGAGCGAAATCCGGGATCGTTGTGGTCGATCGGTTGATCTTTTTTGGGCTCTTGGTGTTCATGTTCATCATGGTTTTCATCTTCGTTAACGACTTCATATTCGATATCGGGGAGTTTTTTCTTTTTGGGTTTCTCTTCCGTTTTCGAAGACTTCTTTTTCTTGACCTTCCCATCTAGGATGTCGTTTTCCTCGATTTCTTCTTCTTGTTTTTCTTTGTTGTCGAGAATGTCATCTAAGTTGTCTTTTTGCTTTTCATCGCCTTCAAAGATGTCTGCTGAGTCATCGGGATTTTCGATGTCTTCGGCAGTTCTCTTTTTAGAGTGTTCGTGAACAATGAAATCTTCGGGTTTTGCATCTAAGATTTCGTGGATCGTAAAGAGTTTTCCCTCTTTTTGAATTTTCTGAAGGAGTTTGATCCAACGCTCATCGGGGGCTCCGGGGAAGAGCTGAATACCATTGAAGCGTGAAGCCTCGAAGTACATGGCAAGACCTTCGTTGAGCCAACGCAAATCCAAGTGAGCTAATTCTTTTCCCAAGACCTGATTACTGTAAAAGGCGTGGAAGTACTCGTGAGCGAGAGTCGAGTACATGTCTTTTGTAATTTCAGATAAGAATGCTCGATTGTGGCGATTGACCTCGTCGATCTCTTTGTCTTTTTCTTTGAGGAGATTTGAGGCGTCTTTAAGTTGATCTCGAATCTCTTTGATTTGTTTGTCGAGATTTTTGAAGGCTGCCTTTTTTTGCCGATCGATGTCGCGCTTCATCTGTCGGCGTCTCGAGCTACTTTTAATTCGATCGATCTGCCTTCTCAGTGCGGCATGTTGGCTTGTGATTTTAGATTTAGCTTTGGATACTTCAGTGGCTAACCAGCTCTTATGCTTATTGATCTTCTTTTTGATCGTGAGGATCTCTTCCTGGATCTCCTCGTGCTTACCCTTGACCTTAGCTACCTCTTCTTTGAAATGTTCTAAGTTACTGTAGGCCACAATCAAGTTTTGAGCGGGAAGATAAAAAGCTGGGTTGAGGATGTAAGATCCAAAAATCTTTCTCTGAATGTCTTTATATTCTTCGACGCTTCCCGCGATGAGCACTTTAACTTGAGTTGGAGGTACAAGGGGAGCCTGGAGGAAATCGTTGTAGGCTTTCCCCATCGATTCAATCTTGATGATGGCTTCTTTGAGGAAAGGTTCTGGGGTCGTGCTTCTCAGGTTGATGGTTTCGCTCGAATAAGTCTTGACGACATCTCCGTCAAAAAGCTTTTCTTCGAGATGGATGTCTCGGCTTCGCTTTTCGAAAGATTGATACTTTTTGGCATAGGAATCTAATCGGGCCCGAAGAAGAGGTTTGAGTTCAGGTTTGGCTTCTGATTTCTTTTTGACTTGGGCGGGATTTAGATTGAGGTGCATGATGGTGACTTCGCCTTTGTTGTTGCGAATCGTCGCCACTTTGATGTTGGTTTTTGTCGTCTCCTCGATAACCCCCCGCAAGACCGCACCCGATTTTAAGGAGATGGTCTCCCAGGGGATATTGAGCTCACCATCGATATTGATGAGAGCTTCCACCGCCGCTTCTTTAATCTGTGGATTTTTGCTTTTGGTGAAAGTTCCCAGGTGGGGGATGTAGGTCTCGGCTTCGCCACCAAAATCGCCGATGCACTTAAGTGCGCCGACTTGGAAGTTGTATTTTTTAGATTGAGTGAGTTTTCTGAGCGAAGGTAAGATTTTGGGACCGTAGTTTAAAACTCCGATTCTAGAAGCGAATTGAATCTCTTTTCGACTACTCGCCATGCCGCTGAGAAGTAAGCGTATTCCATCCTTCCCCGATTTTTTTAATTTTAGAGCTGCCTCACGTCTTTGTTCCCAGGGAGTGTCGATCCCCGTTAATTGGCGTTTAAGAGTGTTGAGGTCCGTAGCCGTTTTGGTTTCTCCGCTAAGTTGAAGGCCTCCGAGGGAAGCTCCGACAATGAGACTGAGGGAGAAACTAAATAAAAGGAGTGCTGTACGGAATATAGAGAGGAAATTGCTTGCGGATTTACGGGGATGATAAGTATGGATTTTATGGTTTTCCATGGCTGATTAAATAAGTGCCCACTTTCTCAAAGGTGACTCCTTCTTTGTCGATTTGAAGGAATGGAGTCTTTGAAATAAGGAATAAAAAACGTAAAAGAATCGTAGTTCATCTATAGATGAAGGATTAAAAAAGCTCTTCACCTATAGATTAATACTAATCGTCTTCGAGTTGAGTTTAAACAGAATTTTTACGCCTAGATTGGTGATCAGCGATAGTAGTTATGAGGATTGTCACGATCCATATCGCTTCCTGGGGGCGAGTCGTTTCGCTTCTTGCATTCCATCCAAACTTTTTCGACATGGCTGTCCATGTCTTGCGAGATATTCTCTAAATCTTTAATCCAGCGCGTCGGGAACAGGCCCGGGGTAAATGCGAGGTGACCTACTCGATTCCAATGAAGGTCGAATCGCCCTTGAGGTTCCCAGCTTTCGGGATTGATATCTAAGTGAATGAGGGCGCCGATGCCGAGTAAATTCAGGATGTGCTGGATGCGTTTTCGAGCCAGCTGAGCTGCTTCATGGATGGCATCTACTTTTTGATCATCGAAGGACCACAGAAGCTCATCATTGAAATGATTGGGATTGATGCAGATAAAGACCTGAGGGAAGCGTTTGATCAAAGCCAAGCGCTCTTGGATTTCAGGGTCATCTGAAGTTTCAATGAGAGGAAGGACGTCTTCGACAAGCTCCCTCAATAGTGACGCGTATTTTTGTAGTGTCGTTGAATAAGTTGTATCTGTTTTGTAACCCATAACCACATCCCTCTTTTGTTGCTTAATACAATGTTCAGATCTGCCAATCTGAGATGAGCTGAAGGTTGAGAGCGGAGTTTGCCAGAAGAAAATCCGGACTCTCAAAGTGCCTTCAGAACGATAATCAGTCGGTAAAATCTCCCTATCCCGTATTCAATAAGCTAACACAGTTTCACGGTGTAGAGATAGATAGAATCAATGTTTCCCCTTTCAAATTGAGCATTTATGGAGGGCATGAGAGGGCAAATATTTTTCAATTCTGAATAATTCGAGGGTAAACCTCTTATTTTTTGCAGCGTATTGAGCGAAAATGTCGTCATAAATCTGGTTTTTTACAATCCTGATTTAATTGGCTCCGGCTTGGGTCCATTTTGGGCTCAGGGGTCCATCGACAGCCAAAAGCTGTGTCAGTTTTTCTTCCAGGTCAGCATGCCGGTAAGGGTAGTCGAAACGCTGAGGATCCTCCTGGAGGAGCGCTGAACGGGTCGTTTTTCCTCGACTTCCATATTTGTTTCTCGCTACAGATGAAAGGAGTCCTTTTGGGCTCGTTTCGGCTGCATTTGCTATAGGCAATTTCTCCCGATTGCCGCAAACTCTTGTCTGCCAGTCAGGCAGGGGCCCATGAATGAACCATCGGGGTATCATCAATCGTACTTATGATGCACCGGTTTAGGGGTGAGTTGGTTCCTTCCTACACATCGTTAGGTATGACGGTGGAGGCTTTGCCAGTGATTTTGGTTTAAATGATTTCTTTATCAGGTCTCTTGCAGAAATTCCTTCATTTTCGTATCTACTGGGGGCACATTAGTGCCAGTATGATGTGAATTCAATTTCGCATCTTCGATCAACGTTGGCGAAAGCCATTTAATTGGCGCCTTGAGATCCTATCGTCTTTTTGGGCTCTCAAGGTCGTAGGACCGTTCATATGATGAAAGGGGAACCCATGAAGAATATCTCAAAGGTACTATTCTTTTGCCTTCCATTTCTTCTCTCCCTAAACCTTAGCGCGCAAGAATCTCAAATACTCATCACCGCAGGTTCAACCTGGAAGTACTTCAAAGGAATGGAGTCTCCCGGTGAAGGATGGACCCAGTCTGAATTCGATGATTCCGAATGGAATTCGGGTCCTCAAGGATTCGGCTACGGAGACGACGACGATGAAACCATCTTCGAAGACATGCGTTGTCGATTCGGGGAAGGTGAGGGCGAGGGTGAAGAGTGTGTCGAAGGAGGTTACCTCACCTTTTTCCTTCGAACCTCTTTCGAAACTCCTGAGATTGACGAAGGGCAAAAACTCTTCGCTCGAATCAGTTACGACGATGGTTTCAGCTTGTTTCTCAATGGAGAGCAAGTTACCCGTGTCAATATCCCTCAAGAAGGATCCATTTCTCACACCATGAGAGCTCTCAAGGCCATCGGTGATGCTCCGAGAAATGATCCGGCGATTGTGATCCTTCCTCTCGAGCTCCTCAATGAAGGGGGAAATGTTTTAGCGGCGAGTGTTCACAACCACGCCTTAACCAGTTCAGATGCTTCCTTTATTCTCGAACTTGTTGTGGGCCAAGTTGAAGCTGACGACTCCGAATGTATCGAGCACTGTGAAGATAAAGCTCGTGAAATTCGGAATCACTGTTTGGAAGATGGGGGCAATGAAGAAGCTTGTCATGAGCTCTTCCTCGGTGAATTCGAAGAATGTGTAATCGGTGGTTGTAAAGACGAAGAACCTGAGCCCACTTGCGAAGAACACTGTGAAAATTTCGCGAAAGAAAGACGGGCTCAGTGTTTTGAAGAGGGTGGCTCCGAAGGGGATTGCCATGCGGTCTTCGAGGAAGCATTCGAATTGTGCGTGAATCGTGAATGCCGTGAAGAGCCCGAACTCACTTGCGAAGAACACTGTGAAAATTTCGCGAAGGAAAAACGCGCTAGGTGTTTCGAAGAGGGTGGCTCCGAAGGGGATTGTCATGAAGTCTTCGAAGAAGCGTTTGAATCGTGCGTAAATCGTGAATGTCGCGAAGAACCTGAGCTCACCTGTGAAGATCACTGTGAAAATCACGCTAAGGAAGTTCGAGCTGGTTGTCTTGAAGAAGGCGGCTCTGAAGGTGATTGCAATGAGGCATCAGGAGAAGCGTTCAGATTGTGTATTGAGCGCGAATGTCGAGAAGAGCCTGAGCCCACCTGTGAAAGTCGCTGTGAAGGTCACGCTCGTGAAGTCCGCAATCAGTGCTTAGAAGAAGGCGGTTCAGAAGGTGATTGCCGTGAAGTTTTCGAAAATGCCTTCGAAGAATGTGTTCGCGGTGAATGCAAAGAAGAACCTGAGCTGAGTTGCGAAGAACGTTGTGAAAATCACGCGAAAGAAGTTCGAGCAGCATGTCTCGAAGAAGGCGACTCGGAGGGTGACTGCCAAGAACTCTTTGAAGGTGTTTTCGAAGAGTGTGTTCGGGGTGAGTGCAGGGAAGAGCCTGATCCTGAACTCGGTTGCGAAGATCGCTGTGAAAATCACGCTAAAGAGAAAAGGCACCTCTGTTTCGAAGACGGTGGCTCTGAAGGTGATTGTCACGAAATCTTTATCAATGCTTTTGAAACTTGTTTAGAAGGCGAGTGTGAAGAGCCCACTGATTGTGAGCATGCTTGCAAGCGTAAGGCTCGTCAGCACATGGAAGCCTGCTTTGAAGAAGGGGGCAGTGAGCGGGATTGTAGCGAAGCTTTCAATGTCGCATTCGAAACTTGCCTCGATTCTGAGGAATGTGGGGACGATCCCGAGCCAGAACCTGATCCAGAAGAACGGTGCGAAGCTGAGTGTAAAGCGGAAGCTCGTGAAGTCAGGAACGCCTGTTTCGAAGATGGTGGCTCTGAACGTGACTGTATTGAGCTTTACGAAGAAACGGCCCGTGGATGTTTCATGGAGCACTGTACTGAAGGTGAAGAAGATCCCGAAGAAGAGCCAAAGTCGGACTGCGAAGTCTCTTGCTCGATTCACGCTCGTCAAGTTCGCCAATCGTGTTTAGACGAGGGCAACGGTGAGGAAGAGTGTGAAGAACTGAAACGATCGGCTCTTCGCGAATGCTTAGAAGGGGATTGTGAACCCACTTGTGAAGACGATTGTGCTTCCTTTGCTGAGCGCGAGATGCGTCGCTGCTTTGAGTTAGGTGGTAAAGAAGGGGAGTGCTTCAACGAACGGCAAGCGGCCTTCGCTGAATGTCTGACCGGCGAGTGTCAGAATGAGAATCCACCGGCAGAAGAAGTGGTCTTCTTTTCGGTTGATCCCTTCTTAAGAGGCGATGCCAATGCCGATCAAGTTCGAGATATTTCAGATTCGATTCGACTCTTGGAATTGCTTTTCCTCGGTGGAGATCCCTTGGCCTGTGAAGATGCTGGGGATGCGAACGATGATGGCGTCTTGGATATCTCTGACAGTATTGCCGTTTTGGCCAATCTGTTCCTCGGGGATCCTCAGACCTTGCCAGAGCCGTATCACACTCCTGGTTACGACCCGACTTTCGATTCTCTCAGTTGTGCTAATGGGACAACTTTAGTTTCGAATTGATTCTGGAGATCGGCAGTTGCTGAAGTTGAATTCAGCAACGGTGACTTTGTAAAAACAGCCCTGAAGGCAAGTAAAGTCTTCAGGGCTGTTTTTTTGTTTGTCGCCATAAAGTTATGGGCCATCAAAGGGGTGGATGCGCTCATTTGTCAGGGAGAAGCTTAAATTGAATAAGTTCAGATAATTTTCTTGTGCTGATTGTTTAAGTTGTTTATCAATTACAATAATAATTGTCTGTGGACAATTTTAAGAAACTATTGGATTTTAGCAGGAAATTAAACGCTTTTTATTAAGTAGTTATTCAGAAAAAGGCTTTTATTTTCGATCAATATACGGGTTCTGTTCGGTAAGAGTTCAGCTTCATTTGAGATTGAATATTATACTGTATAGATGTTGGACATGGGCAAGTCTGAATCCCGGTTCAGCTACGTAGAAAGGACGAATATCAAGATGTCGAAGGCCTTAGAATTTTTAAAAGGATTACCTCTCAGTGATCTGAGGCGACTCGTCGCATTTAAAGAGAATGAAGAAGAAATACTTTCTCTTCAAGAGGACAGAAATCACCACCTTGCAGAAGCCGAAAAAATCCAGAAGCAGATCGATGAATTGATCACTGAAGGCACTGGAATCGTACAGCGAAAAAGACATGGTCCCACCGTGAGAGCCATGTGTGCAGAAGCGCTTCGGGGCAAACGTAATGGCTTAACGGCCGCTCAAATCAAAGACGCAATTTTAGATCGCCATCCTCATCGCCAAAGCAAGACACTTTATAATCAAGTCTTTATTGCGTTGACCAGAAACCGAGAATTCAAACGAGGAAAAGAAGGTACGTTTTACTTGAGAAAGTAAAATGTTAATAGAAGGTTAAATTAGATTTCAAAGCCCACCTTACGAGATAGGTGGGCTTTTTTTATTTTTCACGCTTGTAGGGGCAGGGCTTGCCCCTGTCCAATCCCCGAGCAAACGAAATTGATTTTAAAGCTTGTGACGCGTGTTCGGGAAACGGGCGCCCGCAAGGGACGCCCCTACAGTATCGGTTTTGACTTAAAGACCAATTCGTGATCTATTTTGATTTCGACTGTTTTTTCGTAAGGTGCTAAAGCCTTTAGATCAGGAATCACTCCTAAGCCTGGTCCTTCCGGAATCGTCACCCAGCCCGCGTTTAGATTTAGAGTTGAAGGAGAGATCGCTCGAGCCACTTCTGACCTTGAAACTGGATACTCACAGAGCTCAAATTCCTCAATTCCCAAGTAGGGTTGCAGGGCACTGGCTAAGGCTAAGGTGCTGGTAAAGGTATGATTGACGAATTGAATTCCCTTACTTTGAGCGAGTAAGGCGACTCGGTGAGCGCTGGTTAAACCCCCAACCCTTCCAGGATCGATTTGAATGTAATCGATGTCTCCAAATTCGATGAGGTTTTTAGCCTGAAGGAAACAGTGGCAGCCTTCCCCCGTAGCGAGGGGAGTGTGAGGATTCAATTTCGATAGCTGGGAATAGGCGAGCAGGGCATCGTTTTCAAAAGGTTCTTCGAGCCATCGGATATTATGCTTCTTTAAGGTTGGCAGCCGCTGTTGGGCTTCTTGAACATTTTCTTTCCATACGGTTCCCGCATCGATAAACAGATCATGCTCAGAGCCCAAACCTTCTCTTGCGGCCTGAATGAGGTCTTCGTCCCATTGAACATCTTTTTGACCGAATGATCCCCAGCCGAACTTTGCAGCAGTAAATCCTGAATCTTTAATCTCCAAGGCTTTTTGGTATGTTTCTTCAGGTGTTTGTCCAAACAAGGTGGAGGCATAGGCCCGTTTACTGAAGGATTGTTTGAAGCCTAATAACTCGAAAGTGGGTCTCTCTTGAACTTTGCCGAGCCAATCCCAAAGGGCGATATCGATTCCCGACAAGGTGTGGTCAGCTTGAAGTAAATCGAGACTTTGACTTCGGGCTAAATGATGGAGCGCTTTAATATCTTCAGGAGATCCAACTATCTTTCCCAAATAAGATTGAGAAAGAGGTTTGCAGGCAGAATGAGACATCGGGCACTTCCACGATGCAATGGAGACCAGGGGAGAGGCTTCACACTCGCCCCAGCCTTCTACTCCGGCTCCTTGTATCCGAACGAGGAGAGCATCTTGACTCCCATCCGCGATATCTAAGATTTGCGGATTACTGAGGTAGAAAAAATCGATGGCTTCAATTGTTGGTTTGGGCATGGCCATTCAGCTATTGAAATAAGAGTCGCTTAGGGTATTCACATAGATCCCTTCCCTCAAAGTCAGTAAAATAATAACAACAATTCCCTTTTTCCATCGTTCAGCTTCAACGGATTTAAAGATTTCTTGATTTCTTTTCCGTCTGGACTCGAGATAGGGATTCATTTTTAGTAAATCCTTCGCTTGAACATTTTCTTTTTTATACGGGAGCGAGACGAGCTCAACCGATGAGAACAATGAACTCTATCAATTCCATTCCCAAATTCTTAACGATAGTCTGCTTCAGCTTTTCGTTCATCCTCTTAAGCTCTGCTTTTGCTTGGGGACAAATCGTCATCAATGAAATTAACTACGATCCTGAAGACAATACGAAATTAGAAGAGTTTGTTGAGTTGTTCAATCCCACACGAGAAACGGTAGATCTTTCCGGCTGGAGATTTGACGATGGCATCGATTTCACCTTCCCCCAAGGAACAGTCATCGAGAGTGGAGACTTTTTGGTGGTTGTTCAAAGCCCTGAACATTTCAAAGCGAAATACGGTGAGATCGAGGTCGTGGGCCCATTTGAAGGGCAGCTTTCAAATGATGGTGAACAAGTTCGCCTTATCGATACTGAAGATCGTGTTGTCGATGAAGTCGATTACGGAGTAGGTTTTCCTTGGCCATTAGATTCTAACGGGGAGGGAAGCTCGATGGAGCTTCTTCATTGGAAGATCGATAATGATTTGGGAGGCAGTTGGAGAGCATCGGGAAGGCTTAAGTTTGGTTTCGACGACCGTCTCTTTTACTTGAATGCTCAAAGTACAGAGTGGAAATACCGCAAGGGGCTTTCGAATCCTCCGGCTGACTGGAAGGAGCTCGATTTTGTTGAAGATGAATCTTGGCTAGAGGGTGCGACCCCCATTGGCTACGGCGATGATGATGACGCCACGATCCTCGATGATATGCGGGGGGCTTATTCCACCGTTTATCTTCGACATAAGTTTACAGTGAGCGAAGTTCCTGAATTTCTGATGGTCGGCTCGTATGTGGATGATGGAATGATCGTATGGATCAATGGGGTTGAAGTGGGTCGCTTACACGTGAGCGAAGGTGAAAAGAATTTTGATGATGGCGGCCGAAACCATGAGGCGGAATGGGAAGAAATCATCGTCTCGAGTCCGCGATCCATTTTGAAAGAAGGTGAAAACGTTATCGCTATCCACGCTCTAAACTTGAGCGCGAGGAGCAATGATTTTAGTGTGGATGCTACGGTGTTTAGACCTTCCGATGAAGATAGCCCTCCTGAAAACGTAGCCACTCCCGGTTCTCCTAATACTGTTTTTACTAATTCAATTCCGCCTCAAATTAGGCAAGTTGAACATACCATTGAACAGCCTAAGTCGGACGAGGTGAATTCGATCACCTGTAAGATTACGGATCCTGAGGGAATGGGATTGGTAGATCTACTTTACCAAGAAGTTGAACCCGGAAATTATATCCCGGCAACGCTTCCTCATTCGGTTTCACAGTTGATTGCCCGACCTTTGGATCCTCGAGAGCCGAATCCAGAGTTTGAAGATAATGCGAGTTGGATTCGTGTTCCCATGCGTGATGATGGGCAAGAGGGAGATCTCGTTGCCGATGATTCTATTTACACCGCTACGATTCCCGGCCAACGAAATCGCACTTTAATTCGTTATCGTATTCTTGCTAATGATCGAGCCGGAAATTCTATTCTAGTTCCCTATAAGGATGACCCATCCCTTAACTTCGCGTATTTCGTTTACGATGGGATCCCCGATTATCACGCCGAAATTTCGATTACAGGTCGGGCGACAATTCACTCTGCTGAGGATTTAAACTCAATTCCTGTTTACCATTTGATTGCTCGAAACCGAGATATTCTCGACTGTGTTGCGGCGACTGGAAATCTTCAAATCCCACAGGGAAATAATGCGCGTCATGTTGAAAATTGGGAAGGAGCCTTCGTTTACAACGGGAAGGTTTATGACCACATTCATTTTAGATTGAGAGGGGCTAACGGGCGTTATCAGGTACCGGCAGGAAATCCTGGAGGGACGGCCGGAAAACGACATTGGCGATTTAATTTTAATCGGGGAAATCATCTCAGAGTTCGAGATAAATGGGGTAATCGGTATCCCACTCGGTGGAGAGTGCTCAATACTGGCCGTATGTTTGGAAACCGAATCGACGGTAATTGGGGACTGGGTGACCAAGTCAATGACATCATTTGGCGAGCCTATGGGATCCCTGCACCCTTTGGACATCCCTTTCACTTCAGAGTGATCGACGGGGGGGAAGAAGCTCCTGAGGGTAACCAAGGGCAATATATGGGAGACTTTTGGGGCATCGCTCGTGCTTTTGAAAACTACGACGTGAGATTCTTAGAAGCTCATGGATTAGAAAAAGGAAATCTCTACAAGCTCGTCAATCAAACCAAAAATCCCTCAGCTCAACAGAGGTATCAAGCTCCTGGGGCGGTGACTAATGGATCGGATCACAATAATATCGAATCCAATCTCAATGGATCGCGCCCTCCAGAGTGGTTAGATGCTCATGTTAATTACGAGAAGTGGTATCACTACCATGCTATCGCTCAGGCTTTGAAGCATTATGACTACTGGCCATCTGCGAATAAAAATGCGACCTGGTATTTTGATACAGATTATCGAGAAGAGAATGGTTTCTTGGGCCGAATGTGGACTCTTCCCTTCGATACAGATGCGACTTGGGGACCTACTTGGAACCAAGGTATCGATCGCCCTTACGATGCGATACATTCCGGTGGGGGAAAACTAAGTTTCCAAATCGAATATCGAAATCACATTCGAGAAGTTCAAGATCTATTGTGGCAACAAGATCAATTGAATTTAGTCATTCGGCAAACCGCTTCCTTTATGGATCAAATTTTTAGAGCGGATGTCGATCGTTGGAGAAATGCGCCTTCTCGAGAAGGGCGACAATATTTTCCTGCTAGTAGCCAGAGTTCTCCTGAGGGTAAGGCTCGTGACATGCTTCGTTTTGCTTTTCAGGGAGGGAGTTGGCCCGGTGGTTCCGAAGGGGCTGGGGGGCGAAATTCGGTTTTAACGAATCTTTCTGATGGACGAGATCGAAATGCGGTGCCTGAAACACCCCAAATTGAGTTTGTGGGCAAAGACGGGTTTCCCCTCGATGACTTGCGATTTCGAGCTAACGAATTTAATGACCCCCAAGGTCCCGATTCCTTTGAAGCCCGCATGTGGCGAATCTCAGAGGTGAGCGCCATCTCTTCTCCGAGTTCGGTTCCCTTGAGTGATCCGGTGTGGAGGGCAAGTCCGGTAAAGCTTGAGTTGACTGCGCATTGGGAATCATCTGAGGTCATGGTTCCCGAGATCAAAATTCCTACCCAAGGATTAAATGTGGGAGCGACCTATCGAGTACGTTCTCGAGTAAAAGATAATTCAGGTCGATGGAGTCACTGGTCAGAACCCATTCAGTTCGAGCTTGCGAATCCCAGTGAAGAGGTGGGAGCTATCGCTCATTTAAGAATTACCGAAATCATGTACAACCCCGAAGGGGGTTCAGAGTTTGAATTCATTGAACTACAAAACATCGGCCAAGAGCCCGTGAACCTTTCAAGTGTGCGGTTTACCGAAGGTATTAAGTTTAACTTCGAAGATTCCAACGTTACCTGGTTAGGTGAGGGAGAGATTTTGGTGGTCGTCGAAAACCTCGATGCATTCAAAGAGCTCTATGGTGAAGAAGGAATTCTAATTGCCGGACAGTATTCCGGACGCTTAGCCAACGATGGTGAACGAATCCGTCTCGACTTTGCAGGTAATGTGCCCATATTAGATTTCACCTATTCCGATACCTGGTACGAAAAAACCGATGGTGAAGGGCTCTCGCTCAATATTAAAAATCCTCATACACCGGTTGAACATTGGTCGAATCGAGAGAGTTGGTTTCCTTCTTCGGTTAGAGGAGGAACACCAGGTTTCAATGATTCTCGTCAGCCTCCAGAGCCTGGGCTTAAGCCGGGTGATGCTAATTTAAATGGAAGAATAGATTTAACCGATGTGATCTACCTGCTATTACTCCTTTTTCAGCCAGGAGATATAGCTCTTCCCTGTGAAGGTGATCATGCGGGTGACGGTGAGAATGCTGTTTTCTTTGATGCTAATCAAGATGAGCTGATTGCTCCCGCCGATGCCGTACATCTGATGAAATATCTTTTCTTGCAGGGCCCGCCTCATGGTTTGGGAACAGAATGTCAATTATTCGAAACGTGCGGTAATGAAGGGGAGGGGGCATGTTTTTAATCTCCCCAACCCTTACTAGGTAATGTGTGGTGTATTCATCAACCGTTACCAGGTAGGGGAGAGGGAGGATTCTCAAAAATTGATCTTAACTACTTTTTAATTAGAAAATTTTCCCTAAGAATGTCCGGAGTCGTTCACTAATTAGGAATAAAAATATGACCCTTAGCCAGCTGCAGAATAGATATCAACATTCAACATATAAATGAAAAAATAGGGCACACTAATTCGATCAATAATCTAAGATTGATCTTTAAAATTTATATAAGAGTTATTATCAAGCTAAGCCGGGTGGTTTCTTAGAACAACTCATCCCTCCATACCTACACCACCAGTTTGTGCCATAGGGAAAGCGTACATCTTTCACACCTCGAAGGACTCTCTGTCTAGACTCTTCATGATCTTTCCAAAATTGAATCATACCTTCGATGAGTTCTTTCCTACGCTCTTTATCCTTGCAGGCAATTCTGGGATCAATCTCAGAATCAATATATGGATTTTCAGGCCGGTAGTTTGGGTCTAAGCAAATATTTTCAACTCCCTCAAAACTTTTTTCCTCTAACTTTAGCTCTTCAGCAATTTCTTCACATCGAACTTGGATCTTTCTCTCTAATTCACTAATGAATTCTTCGCTATTTTCAAAGATGGACGGAATGGATAACTTCATTGAAGTGGTTTCCGGAATTGTTCCACCGTCTTCCTTAAAGTATTTAGGGCGTTGAGCTTGAAACACATGTTCATTTCTAAAATGTTCCGGAAGAGAAATGTTTCCGATCCACTCCGATGGTTGAGCTACAGACTTGGCTTTCGTGGGATTACAAATTGTATAAACAAGTTTATCTAAGATGTCTTCATCGTAATGAAGTTCTTGTGAGCTAAAAGGTTCTGGGGCCCAAATAGGGCCTCGCCGTCCAAGATAGAAGTTAATACACCTTGAAGAATTCTGATTCAGCCACCGCATAAAATCACTCAGATTTTGA
>JANQLS010000096.1 GCA_028280485.1 Planctomycetota bacterium | reverse complement strand
CGGCGCGAAACAACTAAGACGGTAACTCGATTAAAGTTTAATTTGAATTTTTATAATATAATTAACGATACCCAGGAAGGCCGCACACCGAGTGTGCGGACTACATTAAAAAAGCCGCTTGCGGGACAAATGTCCTGCAAGCGTCTTTTTGGTTTTAATCGTTAGCTAAAAGCTAATCGATTAACAATTCGTAGGTGGACTCAAGCAACCGAGATCTGCACCTTCCAATCCAGGATCATCGGGAGTTGGATCCGGTCCACAAGTGTCCTTACCAGGAGGAGCAGGTGGAGCCGTACCTAAGAATTGGTGTGACAAGTTAGCGATAGGATCGGTGATCTCGACCTTACCATTGTCATCATAGTCGGCAGCATCCAAACAAGGTGGTGTGAATGTACCGAGGAATTGGAATGACAAGTTGTTGATCGGATCGGTGATCTCTAAGGCACCGTTACCATCGGTGTCACCACGGCGGAAGTTCGTTCCACCACCAGGGCCACCCGAAATGGTGGTGATCGTCAAATCATCGATATCGGCATCGATTCCGGCACCACCGGTTCCACCCAAGATAGCAACTCGACCGCTTTGCATCACGGAACCACCGTCACAACCGTCGATATTTCCGACGAAGGTATCGATGATGAGTTGATCATCGAATTCAGCGCCAGAGATCGAGTCAGTGTAGGTGAGGTAAACTTCGAGGTTACCGTTGGAGTAGAGGATTCTCAGGTGCATCGCATTACCGATACCGAATGGATCGACAAAGCCACCGAGAACGCCTGGAGCCAAGAGCGGATCAAAGTCAAACATCGTTTGGATATGATCGCCAGTAGGATCACTTCCTCGAACAGCGGCGATATGAGGCCCGGTGGCATCGTTGGCACCAGTAGGTTCTCCGCCATTGTTCCAAATGTCGACTTCAACACCGAAACCATTGAGACCACCGTGGAATGCATTAGCTCCACCAGCAGCACCAAGGGCATTCTCATCGTGAAGATCAGCATCGACGAAGGCGATCACGATACCATCAGCAGGAGTGTTGGGATCGATCTCGGACATGTAAACATCGAGTTCAATCTCTACACTGTTCTGGGTAAGATCGATGGGATCAATTAAGGTTGCACCTGCTGCAGTGTTGAGGGTGGTTTCCGCGGTGATGTTCAAACGACCATCCCGACCAAGGAAAACTCCGTCACCGGTAGCACCAGGGGTGTGATTGTTACCATTACAGGCGAAACCATCGGGACAATCACCAGCGTTGAGGCCGTCAAAATCCTCTTCAACTAAGATCGTCGAGTCACCTTGAGGTAAGGGCAAGGCTGCAGAACAGCGGGCGGGAGAGTTGTCGCCACCGAAGTTTCTCACACAGATGACGTTGACACCAGGTGAGAGATCGTCAGCGGTAAGTGAAGCAGTAGTTTCACTTCCAGCTACTCTCGCTTTTTCCTCGCCATTGACCGAGATAACAATATCTTGACCGGCATCGGCATTTTGATCGTTATCCCAGGATAAGTCGAGTCCGCCACCATCGGCAGCTTCACAAACTAAGTTCTGGACTGGAGGCTTACATTCAGGATCAGAGACAACTCCATCCTGAGTGAGTTGCCAATCCGAGAACTCGATCGAAGTTAAGCTACAGTCCGTCGTATGGGAGGTGACTGCGAGACCGACTTGAATCGTTTCAGGAACGGGAGTTTCTCCCTCATCGGGTGAAACCCATTCATAGCGACCGATTTCTAACCACTGACAGGTCACGCCACTCAGTTCACCGGTTTCATCCCAAGCGTAGGCGATGAATTCATTACCGACGCGATCCAAGCGCAAGGTGTTTGCGTGGGTTGCGGGAGGAGCAGTAGAGACCTCTTGGTTACCAGCACCCAAGTGATTGGGGCGGAAAGCCAAGCGAACATTGTCTTCGCGGTTTTCACCGGAATCGTGAATAAAGGCGTAACGACTTTTGAAGTTACAGTTTTCACGAGCCATGATTCCGTGCTTACCCCAACGTGAACCCGGAGCAAAATCAGAATCGGTGATCGTCACTCGAGCACTAAAATCACCAGTGACTTCGCTGTAAGCGTAACGGAAAGTATCACCATTGGTCCAAATATCAGGACCCGAACCGGTGATAGAAATAGATCCGTCACCTTCAGTGCTTACACCCGTGTCGGCACAAGCAGATCCAGGCCCGATGTGGTGAGCGTGTTCGAAGTCCGCACCTCCGTCACCATCAATATCGAGATCATCTTCGATAGTCAAAGTGAGAGGAAGTACGCGAACGGCACTATCACCTTGGATGAGTTCTTCACCCATGAGACCTTTAGCATCGACCGTACCTTCGTCGATGTTGACCGTATAATCAAAACCAGTTTCGGCTTCACCGAGGGTGGTTTCGTAAGTCAACTTGACTCCATTCGGCGTTCCTTGAGACATCTCAACACAGTTTTCGCCATCAGGATCGGAGCAGATTTCAACTCCGTCAGCGAGGGGTGAAAATGTTCCGTCAAGATTATCTGTTTCCAAACGGAGACGGAATCCGTGGCCACCACCACCTTCGAAGATTTTAACCATGATGCGGTAGACGCGATCAGCTTCGAGAACGCCTACGAATGCACGATCTTGAACGGCATTCA
Organism: Planctomycetota bacterium; assembly: GCA_028280485.1. Classification (GTDB taxonomy): domain Bacteria; phylum Planctomycetota; class UBA8108; order UBA8108; family JACQVS01; genus JANQLS01. The sequence continues at coordinate 13,251 of JANQLS010000096.1, read as the reverse complement.
CACCGCCAACTCCACGGGCAACGTTGTTGATATGAACTTCTTCATCATCGAGAAGCACTTGAACAGCATCATCGCTCGCAACTCCGAAGACAACATCTTCGACATCGGCAGCTAATCGGATATAGGTAACCCCATAAGTCATGATTTCATTGAGATCGCCTTGGATCTCGTTGAAGTTGATGTGGGTGTCCGCATCGACATGGAGGTTCCAAGTGGGAATTCCATCGGGATTCAAAGCGGTGTTCTGAATATCGTTACTGGCTGCGATCTCAAAATCGGTTTCGATTTGATCACCATCACGAGGAAGAATACTGAGTTCATCTTCATCACCATCAGTGAGGTAATCCATTCGGATCAGTTCTTCACCAGGAGCGGCACCACCATCTTTTCCGTAGGGGCCTAAGAGCAACCACTGTTGAATAAAACCAACCGTTGTGGTGTCGATGATAGCTTCCTTAGTGGCACCAGGAGCATCGACATTGTCGACTCCAAAGTTTCCAAAGAGTTCTTCAACGATAACTAATTCAGTGGCAGCTACTTCGCCACCTCTTAATTGACGTTCGATATGACCTGAAGCCGGGCCACCTAAAGAAGGAGGGCAAGAGTCAGGATTACTGGGGCTAGTTAATCTTCTGAGCGGAGGAGCTTCAGAAATAACGGGTTCAGCAAAAACACCGTGTGCGCAACCGATCGATCCGTTTTGAGCTCCTACTGCTAAGGTGAGGTAGAGAGCATCATCAGGAATCTCGAAGACCAAGGAGTCTCCTTGGTTGTTTCCGAGAATTTGAGTTGAATCGACAGCTAAGATTTCGACGTCGTCAGAAGCGATCGCATAGAGACTGATCGTCCCGTTACATTTATCCATCCCTGCAAAGCAAGAGAAGAACTTGACCACTTCAGGACCATAACGATCACGGAGTGCTTCGAGATCAAAGGTGATTCCCGCTGAAGCGTGAAGACCGATTCCACTTGACCAGGTACAGTTTGGCTGTCCACCGGCACTTCCAGCACAAATTCTCTCTTCGCCCTTATCGATATCGTTCGTTCTATCTTTAAGGATGAAGTCCCAAGTGTGAGGAGAAGTATCTGAAGGCAAGAAATCGAAAGTCACCTCCTCCGAGTTGATCGGCATGGTGGCTTCAGTAAGGATAAAGACACTATCGATATACTCAGAGACATCGTCATCGACAATGTGTAAAGCATCTCCGGTGTTAGGAACATTACCGAAGATGTTGGTCGTTTCAAAAACTCCTGTATCTGGATTGATACCCGTATTTTCAGGTGGAGCTGTACCACTACCATCACCACCACCCACAATATCACTCAAGACAATAACGGTCTCTTGAGAGAAGGATGGAGATGCTAATAGGGTTACGAGCCCAAGCACCAGCAGAAGAGAAGAGAATCTAATTCTTCTATGCATACCTCGACCTCCCTAGCGAAGCTCATAGAGCTTCTGGAAAATAAAATCTATGGATTCACCCGAACGAGCTGGTGAGATCCCAAACCAATACCTTTAAGTTGCACGAATTGACATACTCTGAACCGTCACGAAAGTAACACTCTTCGTGCGATCAGAGCAGTTAAGGATTCAATACGACAACTTCAATTTATAAAGAAATCTTTGATGACCCGTGTTGATTATGAGCTCGAAAATGATTTGAAACCCTGAGCTCTGAAGTTCTAAGAATCTTGAATGCTGGTCCTAATCCCAATAGTTAGTCCAGCAGTGCAATCCAGAACCCCTTCTGAATTGTGTAGCGCTTAGCGCGTACCCTATAAACACTTATCTTAAACCCTAGCTGAAGCTTAGGGCAATCCTTTTCCCGCCCCCAGGCGGAAAAGAATCATTTCGGTGAAATCCCTAAGCTCAGCAGAGTTAAGTATCGATTATTTAAAGTCTTTTAGGTGAGGCTCGGCCTTCCCTAACTTATGAATAGTATGGTAGATCCGGTGAGAAAGCCGCTGCCCACTCGCCGAAGAAATACGGTAGTTGATGCTCATCTGCATACAGGGAGCCATATCTGATATTTTGAGGAAAATGCTCTTTCCATCATCAGAAACCTGAACGGAATCCACTTTAACTGTATCCCTTCCCTTCTTACCGTCAGAGAGTTTCCAGTCATCCGAGCCGTATCGAGACTGCCATTTGTAATTCCAGCGCTTGATTTGATAACGGCGGGGATCACCCGATCTCTTGGCATCGACCGGCGAATTGAACTTCAAGATTAAGCCTTGATCGGTGGCGTGAAGCCCAAGGGGAGTTTGGACATCTTTTCCAGTATAGCGAACTCGGTAAAAGCCACCGGGTAAAGGTCGGTTGCTCGCCCACCCAAAGAGACCCGATAAATAGAGCTGACCATTTTCCGGATGGAACCTTCCTCGCATGATGCCTGTCGGGAAGATTTTGATGGGTAATCGTACGACTCCCCCCTGGCGTTGCCCATCGACCTTCTCGTGGAGAATCTGATAGATGTAGCCCGTTCCGTAGGAGAGGTTGATCAAGCTCTTATCGGGCAGCCCCCACTTCGAACCCTCCACCCAAAGTTGGGCCGCGGGAGAACGATCCATCTCGGGATCGATCCAGCACAGGGGCCGGTCGTAATCGGTTGGCTTCTTCTGATTTTCTAAGTACGAGAACATGTAGCCATAGAATCCCCCCTTTTCGACCCAATTGATTCGATTGGCTGGAGTCCAATGGCCTTCTTGATCACTCGTCAGAAACGATCCATCCGGATTGACACAAAGACCATTAGGAGCGCGGAAACCCTTCGCGATCACATCTAACTTCGATCCGTCCTTGGAAACCTTCAATAAAGTTCCGTGGTGAAGGATATTTGAATCGAGAGCGTGACGAGCACCCTTCATGAAGTAAAAGTTACCATCCTTATCCGTCTGCAAATCCATAGCAAATTCATGGAAGTGCTCGGAGGCTTGGAAGTCATGATTGAAACTCTCGTAGTAATCGGTCTCTAAATCACCGTTGAGATCATGCAGGCGAGTGATTTGATCACGACCGAGAACAAAGATCTCTTCGTTACGGATTTTCAATCCGAGAGGTTGATATAAACCCGTGGCGATGCGCTTCCACTTCAGCTTGCCCTTCTCTTGGGCAACTCCTTCGACGAGCCATACATCACCCATCCAAGTACAGAGGGCCGCTTTGTTGGCATCTTTAAAGAAATCGAATCCCCCCACTCGCATCCAAGAGCTGTAAGGATTCTGAAGGGGCAAACTGAAATTCTCAGTGACGTAAGGACTATTGGGGTCTGCGGCCTCTTGCTTGATTTCAGAAGTGATTTCACCGTACCACTGACGTCGACCTCCTTTGAGCTTCGAACTTAAGGATGTCGGAGCAATCGAAGTGGCGATGAGTTTTGAAACCGCTGAAACAGCCTCAAGATTCTTTACCTGGGTGTGAAGAACTTTTAACCTGACGGCATCTTTCCCCGCGGGGATTTTCAATCGCAAAGCTCCACCATCACCCTGAATCCACTCGACACCCTTTAAATCAGCTAATACTGCAAAACCGGCAGGATTTGAGTTTGTGATATTGGGTGAAGCGACCGTGATTTTTTTAGATTTACCACCATGGTTCTTCCCCGAGAGATCGGCGAGCTTTCCCTCTTTAAACTCACCCGGTTTCCACCAACCGATTAATCCTTCTTTTGCTTTTGTCTCTTTGAGGAGTTGAGAAGGCTCAACGATTTTGTTGTAGAAACCGACTTCAGCCATCTCCCCCTTAAAAGCGTTATTATTTCCGGGGAAATTGTTGGAAGTATGACCGATGAAAATTCCAAAGTTATTCCCGGGTTCCTTAGGTTGAAGTCGACCTTGCCCAACTTTTTTACCATCGACATACAAGGTGACTTCATTTTTAGCTTTTTCAAAAGTCATGGCAACGTCGTGCCACTCTCCGTCTGACACTCTCTTTCGAGATCGAACAGCACCGACGTATCCCATGTCGTAATGAAGTGAACCCCCTTTGATGAAGAAGCTCATCCCTCCCATGGCCCAGCGCCCATTTTTTGGACCGCGGCTAAAGATCGAAGCGGTGCGAGATTTAGTTTTGATCTTCGCGAAGATGGTGTAGTCGGATTTGAAAAAATCAAAATCTTTGGAGCTGCCAATTTCGATGGCTTGTGAACCATCCCATTTAATCTTCTTGGGAAGAGTAGCTTGATCGTCATTCTTTTTAGGAGCCAATTTGCCGTACACCGCAAAGCGATTTTCTTGACTCTTGAGACCATCAATCTTTTGAAAACTAAGCCCCATGCCCTCGCGCTGAGCCACCTGAAGAATGAGATCTTTAGACCGGGGACCGATGTTCAAGGTTCGAGAGTAAACCACGTGATCTTTCGAGCCTTCCAACCCGGGACTTTCTAAGATTTGGGTCTCTCCAACGGAATAATTGAAGACTACGGATTCGTTATGAAGGTAGAGCCCTTTAAAGTTTCCCCACGATTTTTTGATGGGACCATAAGTCACTCCATCGCGACCTCGGAATCGAACATCTTTGAATGAACCCGTACCTGGCTCACCCCAACCCGGCGCATTCGGGTTGGTGAAAAGAGCTGGTCCCGAGATACGGGAATGCGTCTGGTGAGAGCCATCAAACAAAATGCTTCGCCAGTTGACGAATCGCTTCCCCGACCACATAGCAGCGAGTCTCAAGGTATCCGTATCGAAGACGGCAAAGTGCTCACCGTGAGCGACTCCCCCGATACCAGGGTCTAATCGCACTGCGATCCCTTTGTGGGCGATATTCTTACTGCCGACCTCCAAGGAAAGAGAAAGAAAGCGGCCGTAATCCATATCCATCCAAGCCCTCCCGGTCATCTCCAGTTGACGGGGAGCTGGTGAAAGAGGTTCTGCCTTCACTGAAGTGGCAGAAAATGTAAGCAGGAAGGCCCAAGCGAAGAGGGATTGTAACTTCAACATATCAGTATCTAACTCTGGTTACGCGGGTTGACTGTAGTAGTGCTCGACGAGCTATGTATCGAAATCTATTTCGATGGGGTAAGACTATCTAAGTTAAGGAAAATTCAGACAATTTGCGAGGCTCAATTGGTCAAAGCAGAACTCAAGGAGCTTTTTTTGTGATCGTGAGGATTTGATTCAAGGCGGGAACTGTTTGAGTTTGCTCAGTTCCATCCAGCCACTGAACTCGAATATTGACAGCTTGAGTCTGGGATCCCAAGCCGAAGTGGAGGAATCCACTGTGACTACTCAAATAACTTGCCGAGCTCCTTCTCTCTTGAAGCTGTACTTGATTTCCAACTTTGAGCTCGACCTTAGCTCCGATCGCGCTTTTATTTTGACGATCCCCAACCAATCGTACGGCTAACCATTTGTGGTTTTTGGGAGCCTCATTTTTAAGGATACGGGGCTTTCCGTTCGAGCGCGTGATCACGAGATCGAGATCTCCGTCTGAATCGAAATCGCCCACCGCTAATCCTCGACTGACTTGAGGCTTCAAGTGAGCGATCTGAGTTGAGACATCTTTAAACTTGCCACCTCCTAAATTTTTGAACAGCCGATCAGCCTGCTTATAGCGAGTTCCATCGTTGAGTTGGCGAGCGTAAGGATTGAGATGTCCATTAGCGGTGTAGAAATCTTTGAATCCATCGTTATCAAAATCAGCCCAAACCATACCCCAAGCGACATCTTGAAGCGAGCTCGAGAAGAGCTTTGAGACCAAACCTTGCTCCACAAACTCACGCCCACCGAGATTGCGGTAAAGGTTGTTGGTTTGTCCCTGGTAATTCGTGACCGCTAAATCCATCTTTCCATCGCCATCATAATCAGCGATTCCCACTCCCATACTGCCTAAGACATCACCCGTATCACTCAATGCTGTTCCATTGAGAAATCCTTCTTCGGAAAATTTGCCCTTACCATCACCAAAGAACATAAAATTCGGCCCCATGTCGTTCGCGACAAAGAGATCGATATTGCCATCGCCGTCGATATCACTAGCGATGACCCCCAATCCTCGTTCGGGCGAAAGTTCACGAATACCAGAGTCCTCCGACCGATCCACAAACTGACCATTCCCCTGATTTTCAAAAAGATAATCGGCCTGACCGGGATAGTTTGCAGGAGGCCAATAGCTCGGAATGCCCCGGAGTTTGGCGGGTGGATAGGAATTCTTTTTCTCATGAGTATAACTGGCGACATAAAGATCGAGATCACCATCCCGATCGTAATCGAGAAACGCGCATCCCGTACTCATCGCTTGAATACCTGACTCATGAGGTATCTTTGCCGAAAATACTCCCCGTCCATCATTGAGATACAACATGTTTGTACCATCATTCGTCACGTAGAGATCGGGATCGCCATCGCCATCGATATCGGCGACACAACAGCCGAGAGAATATGCGTGAGATAAGAGACCGGATTCGAGGGTAAAATCTCGGAAAGTTCCATCTCCATTCCCGAGATAAAAGGCATTGGAACTTTTCTTCTTCGCATCTAAAGGTTGCCCATTCGTGAAGTAAATGTCGAGATGGCCATCTCCGTTGAAGTCTTCAACGGCAACCCCTCCAGTAATCGTTTCGACGACTCGCCAGTTCTGACCATCGAAGCCATTAGTAGCCTCGAATTGAATTCCAGAACTATCAGATACCTCCACAAAGGTTGAGAAATCCACGGCGGGCTTAGGAAGGGTGGTTGGCTTCCCGGGTTGAGGTTGGGTTTTCGAGTCACAAGCCACGGTGAGGAGCACCACTCCGGTCCAGATGATCCCAGTGGCGAGGGGTTTCACTCTTTTCAAAAGCAGTTGGATTTCCATCAGCACGAACTAGTTGCTCCCCCGAACGGATTTTAGGTAGGCTTGAAGATCTTGATTTTGAGGAAAGTCTCGAAGCCCTAATTCTAAAGTACTCAATGCGTCTTGAATTTTTCCGGCTTTGGCGAACCACTGAGCGCGAAGTAAATAGTTTTGGGGGCTCTTTCTCAACTTTAATGCAGCGAAAGTAAATTCACCGGCGTTCTTTTCAAAGAGCTGTCCTTCCACGGCCATCCGAGCAAGCTGCTCAACTCGATCGGAATGATTGGGATTTAACTTTAAGAGTTGAATGAAGGTGGTTTGAGCTTTCGCTTTGTCGTTCATTCGAAAGTAAGCATGACCCAATCCCCATAAGGCTTTTTGGTGATTAGAAGACTTCGCTAATGCAGAAAGAAACGAAGCGATCGCTTTTCCCGGCATTTTTTGAGTTAAGAGCAAGTTGCCCTTGAGTACAAAAAGTGTAGCTTGATCGACTCCAACCTTGAGCCCCTCTTCGATTTGATTTAAAGCAGCTTTTGTATCTCCAAGAGAATTCAAGGCCTCAGCGAGTTCTCGATAGCTCGTGACGTCGTACTGCTGGATCTCTTGAGTCAAAGTTTCTTCACTTAAAATTCGAAGTGATTTTTTAAATTGCCTAAAAAGCTCAAGATCCTTACGACCTTTATTCCTCGCACCTCTTCGAATCAGTAATCGTCCTCGCGAGTAAAGTGCATCGACGTGATCCGATTTCTTAGAGAGAACAAAATCGTAATGACTCATGGCTTCCTGAAGGTACTTTTCTTTTGAAGCAGCCGAAGAGGGGTTTCGCGAGGAGAGCTCTAAGGCCTGAGCTAACTTGTATCTCAATGAAAGGTCCGTCTTCTTCTTTTGAAGCAATTCTCTTAAAACAGCGATCTCTTCTGTGTAAGCACCCGTGGCGTGAAAAACTTCTGCCAAGCCGATGGAAGCTGCCAAGTAAGAACGTGGATCTTTATACCCACGTATTTTCTTATAAGCTTCAATCGCTTCATTATATTTCAATAGTTGGTTAAGACTCGCAGCCTTTCCCAAATGAAGATCTTGAAAGTGTGGAAACTGCTTTAATGCCTCTTGAAACGCTAAGAGTGCTTGCTGAAATTTTCCGGCTCTGAAGTGAACTCGGGCCAGCACCATCTTCAGCTCTTTGCTCTGGGGATATTGATGGAGAAAGAGTTTTATTAACTGAAGACTTTTAACGTAACTTTGATCGAGCTGAGGCGAAGCTGAGTTCGAATCTTGACTGAGAGCTAAGCTCCCTTCGCTCAAAAAAAGAATTAGGGAGAACAAGCTCAAGACCTTTCTCATGGCTTATCTCCTGGAATGAATACCTTCACTTCATTCTGTCCTTCAGTTATTTGAAGAATTTTATCCAACGGGATGGATCGAAATATCTGAGCTTCGACTTCAGAGTGAGGCCAACGAATCTCAAGCTTCTCAATAGAATCAGCGGAACCTAAGCCCAGTTCAACTTGATGACTTCCGGCTCCATACGATCCCCCGGTCGTGACCTGTGAAAAAATCTTGCGGGTTTGTTGACCCTCTTTAACCTCAACCATGATGCGCGCCCCCACGGCAAAGGAATTAGACCTTTTCCCTTTCAATCTCAAGGTCACCCAGTGATTGTCGTTCCCGGGATTCATAAAGAGGGCATTAGGAAACACATCCCCCGTGAACCATCCTCCCATCACGGCGTAAATATCTTGATCTCCATCGCCGTCGATATCACTGAAAGCGATGCCATGCCCCTTTTGAAGGTGCCCAAAGCCTCCACTCGTCGTCACATCCTGAAAACGTTGTCCCTTATCATTTCTAAACATTCGATTCGGTAGAAGAGTTCTTAAATCGGGAGCTCCTGTTCCCAGATAGAAATCTAAATAGCCATCGTTGTCCAAGTCACCGTAATTTGCTCCCATCGTCAATAGGGCTCGATCGGCCTTGGTAGAGGAGCTTTTATCTTCGAAAGTACCATCGCCCTTATTTCGATAGAGCCGAGGCTTTCCTTTTTTTGATTGAGATCTCAAATAATCCAGAGCCACTTCATCGATGGATCGACCATCGAAGCCCGCCACGAACAGATCTAACCAACCATCGTTGTCGTAATCAAAGAACCAAGTGGGAAAACTAAATTTCGGATTTTGAACTCCGGCCGAGAAAGCGATCTCTTTAAATGAGTGATTCCCCCCTGTCGAACTCGGGCCTTCATTGAGGTAAAGAGCATTGGCTTCCCCCGCCCGAGAGAGGTAAAGATCCGGATCTCCATCGTTGTCGATGTCTCCCCAGGTCGCTCCCTTAACAAAGCCAACATGGGGTTTAAAGTTCTCAGGAGTCACGTCTTCAAATGTTCCATCTCCTCGATTGCGGTAGAGAAACGATGGATAGGGAAGTTTCGAGGTGGCTTCATGGGCAACGAAGAGATCCAAGTCTCCATCGAGGTCAAAATCAGCCCAAGCCGCCGAGTGGGAAGGCCAACGACTGAGGAGACCGGCTTTTTGAGTCACATTTTCAAATCGCCCATCACCGAGATTTCTAAGGAGTGAATTCGGATGGCGACCGTTTTCCTCTAACCACCCTCCTCGTAATATAAGGAGATCTAAGAGTCCATCGTTATCGAAGTCGGCATGAGTGAGGTTGATCCCTCCGATTTCACCTTTCAACCCAGCTTCGGCTGACCGATCGGTAAATTTCCCCTGCGCGTCTTGAACATAAAATCGGAGTCCATCCCGAAGTCCCCAGGAACTCGCGACGATGTCTAAGCGTCCATCCCCATTAAAATCATCTACGGCACAGCCCCCAGCTAAACCAACGGTGGCCACCTTTAAGTCTTCCGCCCGATCGACGAATTTTTTCAAGGGATACTCTGAAGCGAAGAGCTTAGGGGGGATGCGAAAGCGCTCCTGGAGTTGATCGGGATACTCGCCTAAGACCATCGCCGTCAAATTCAAGAGCCAGATCGCCCCAGGATCGCGGGGAAACTGTTTCAATCCTTCAAGAATCAATTGCTGAGCTTTACGAGCACTTTCAGGTTTGGAGTGTACCCCACGCCCCTCGATGGGAAACAAACAAGACTGATCGTGATGCCCCGCGAGACAATTTTCTTGTTCGGCTTGACGTAGGTAAGCGATCACTCGATAGTTGACGATGTTTTTCATCAACCGTTGCTTTTGCTGAGGGGGAAGATTCCAACTCAAAGCGAGCTCGAAAACGCGTTCAAATTGTTTCTGCGCTTCGAGACTCTCCCCATGCCAAAGGAGCTCCTTGCCGTACTTATGGCGGAGTTCGATCTCCTCGCGGGGAGGCAATTGTGCTTCGAGACGGACTTTAAAGGATTTCAACCAAGCGGGACGGTTGGCTCGAAAAGGTTTATCTTCTTCTAACTGAAAAGGGCTGCGATCCCAAGCCTCGGCGAGGGCGATTAATTCCTTGGCCATCGCCTGGTTCGCTGGAGGTAGAGTCGGAGTCGGTGAGGTTTTCGTTTTCGGCGTAGAGCGCTTCCCATCGCATCCCCATTGAGCGAGTAGACTCACGAGCAGGAAAGCTGGAAGAATGAATTTCAGGATTGAAGGGATTTTAAAAATTGAAATCAAAATGGGAGTGAAGTGATAGGTTATATCTCATAGTTAACTAGCCCGAAGCGCTAGCGAGGGGAAAAACCCTCAGATTCCCTCGCTAGCGCTTCGGGCTAGTTAATGGAATCCATCAATTCAAAGGAGGTTCCGCGAAGTATCAAATGGATACCACCACAATCACGCACCTCAAAGAGATATCCTAAGAGGAGGCTTACCACCTGTAAAGCCAGCATGGATTTAAATCTTTTACCCTGCGGCTCTCAATTTTGTTCATCACCCGTGAACAACGAGCCCAGACGAGGATACCGGTACAATTCCCGGCTCAATTCGGCTAAGATAGACTCTTCATATTCGGAGGTTGAAATAAAAGTTCCACCGATTTGAATTCTCGGGTGTTTTAACGCTAGGCCGCACTGCAAAGTTAAAATTGAGACTGATATGAAAAAGCGATTTACAGGTTCAAAGATCCTTTCCTTGAAGGCCCTGCCCCTCTATTTCAAAAGGAATCCCTTTCTGAAAATTGCTTTAACCAGCTTCACGATCTTACTGATCGTCTCGATCACCGCGAACACTGCTGCCAATAATAAACGACTTAAAAAGCTAGCCAAATCTCATTGGGCCTTCCAACCCATGAGTAAGGAGGGGCTACCAGCGGTAAAAAATCAGCACTGGGTGAAAAATCGCATCGATGCCTTCGTTCTCAATCAGTTGGAAGAAAGAAAGCTCACTCCATCCCCCGAGGCTCCGAGGCGAGTTTTAATCAAGAGGCTCTATTACGATCTCCTCGGCTTGGTCCCCGACCCCGATCGAGTTCAACAGTTTGAAAGCTCAACGTCGCCGACGGCTTACGAAGAATTAGTCGAGGAACTCCTCGCCTCTCCCCGATTCGGGGAACGCTGGGGTCGCCACTGGTTGGATAAGGCTCGGTACGCTGACTCCGATGGTTACGAAAAAGACCGTCCTCGCCCAAACGCTTGGCGTTATCGGGATTGGGTGATCGAGGCGATCAATAGCGATTTGCCTTACGATCAATTCTCGGCGCAGCAATTAGCCGGCGACCTCCTTCCCAATCCTACTTCAGATCAACGCCTTGCGACGGCCTTCAACCGTCAAACCCTCACCAATACAGAGGGAGGAACGGATCAAGAAGAATTCAGGGTCGCCGCCGTTTTCGATCGGGTCGAAACCTTTGGAGCCATCTGGCTGGGCCTTACCTTGGGTTGTGCTCGCTGTCACGATCACAAATACGACGCGATCTCTCAAAAAGAATACTTCAGCTTATACTCACTGTTTAACAATGCCGATGAGTCGAATACCAACGTCAGTACTTCCGACCTCGCTCAGGAGGAATACGAACAAAATCTTAAGAGGTTCTTGGAAGGTGAACGGGAGTTCCTCGACCACCTTCAAAAAAGGCAAAGGGCGATCGAAGGGGAGCTTGATCAGCATCTAAAAGCGCTATCTAAGAAAATCGAAACCGGAGAGATCGCACCACTTGAAATTCTTCCAACCTTGCCTACGAGTTTCTCAACGAGCGATAACACTCAGTTGGTTTCTAAAGGAGATGGATCCTACCTAGCGACGGGTCCGGCCGCGGACAAAGGGACTTATGTCTTAGAATACTCCTTTCCCAAGACTCCATTGTCGGGAGTGAGACTCGATGTGCTCGCCGATCCACAATTGCCTAAGAAAGGTCCTGGGCGCGCAGAAAACGGAAACTTTGTCTTAAGTGAGATTCGCTTAGAGCTGATAACGAAAGGAAAAGCACAAAAGATTTCATTCCAATCAGCGAAGGCGAGTTTCAGTCAAAATGAGTTCGCCGTGTCTAAAGCGATCGATGGGAAGGATGATTACGGCTGGGCGATCTCCCCCAAAATGGGTTCGAATCAGTGGGCCGAATTCACACTCAAATCTCCCCTTCTTCCTAAAGACCATCAAGATTCGACGATTCGCATTCATTTAGTTCAAAACTACCGAAATCCCCATCGCCTCGGACGCTTTCGAATCCGACTTAAAGCGGGCTCCGATCCCGATCTAAAAAAGGAAACCGTCAGCATTTTAAAGAAGAGTGCTAACGAGTTGAGTCCTCGAGAACGCCAACAAATCGTGAGCTATCTGGCTTCAAAAGATCCTCAAAGCCGGGCCCAAAGCAAAAAACTCGCCGATTATCAAAAGGGGAGACCCAAGGCTCCTTCTATGCGAGTTCGAGTTTTAAGCGAGCGAAAAAACAACCGCAGGAAAACTCGAATCTTAGAACGAGGTGATTTTTTAAGACCTGGCGAAGAAGTTCATTCGGGAGCCTTTGCCATCCTTCCCCCTCTTAAAAAACCTGAACAATCCCCGTGGTTGAGTCGTTTAGAACTTTCTCATTGGTTATTTAAAGAAGAGAACACTTTAGCTTCGAGAGTGTCGGTCAACCAAGTTTGGAAACACCTCTTCGGAGTGGGTTTAGTCGATACGATGGAAGATTTTGGAATTCGGGGAACCTCTCCCAGCCATTCAGAACTCCTCGACTGGTTAGGAAAAGAATACCGCGAACTCCGTTGGAGTCGTAAAGCGCTCATTCGATTGATCGTTCATTCAGCGACTTACCGCCAAGATTCAAAACACCGTCCCGAAGTTCAAAATCAAGATCCGAAAAATAGATTTCTCCATCGACAAAACCGTTTTAGAACCGAGGCAGAAACCATTCGTGACCTCACTCTCGATGTATCGGGTCTTCTCAGCACAAAAATCGGCGGCCCCAGTGTCTTCCCTCCCCTACCACCTGGCATCGCAGAATTGAGTTACGCCAATAATTTCAAATGGAATACGAGTAAGGGTGAAGATCGGTACCGTAGAGGTCTTTATACCTTTTTTAAACGAACCTCTCCC
>JANQLS010000073.1 GCA_028280485.1 Planctomycetota bacterium | reverse complement strand
CGGACTCGGACTCGGACTCGGACTCGGACTCGGACTCGGACTCGGACTCGGACTCGGACTCGGACTCGGACTCGGACTCGGACTCGGACTCGGATTCGGTGTCGGATTCCGTATCACCTCCCTTAATTAGACCAAGCCAAGTTGCGCCCGGTTGGGTGTAGCGCAACTTGGCTTGGTCTAATTAAGGGAGGTTCTTATGCGTAAGTTTGAAGTTTTAGAGTTTAGTATTTCGGTGATTGAGGATCTCTCTTCTTTCATCCACTCCATCGAGCGAGTCGATAAAAATTTAGGCTCTCAAATCCGTCGTGCAGCCACTTCCATTTCACTTAATATCGCAGAAGGTGATCGACGTTCTGGCAAAGATCGCCTCTACCATTTCCGTGTCGCTTCCGGCAGCGCTAACGAACTTCGTACTGCCCTTCGAGTCGCCGTGGCCTGGAAAATTATTCGTCAAGAACTGATTGCTCCCGTACTCAAAATCATCGACAAAATCGTGGCAATTCTATGGAAACTTACCCATTGAGCCTCCCTTCTCCCCCTTTCACCCTCAAAAAAGAAGCTCGGGTCATTTTTTTGTGATATCCTGACTTTTACTTCTAGCCCTAACACCCTTGATTTCCTGTCCTCATTATTCCTGAAAATTAATCACTTTAATCCTACTTTTGACATTGAATCCACAAGCAGAGAAACTCTGGCGAAACTTGCGCAAAGTGATCGTCGGAAAAGATTCCACCTTAGTTAAAGTGATCACTTGCTTTTTTGCGGGGGGTCACCTTTTGATCGAAGACGTTCCTGGTGTTGGTAAGACGATGTTGGCGAGATCCCTGTCTCGTTCTTTGGAACTCGACTTTTCTCGTATTCAATTCACCCCGGATCTCTTACCGAGTGATGTGACGGGGGTTTCCGTCTTTCATCCCAATCTTCAAAACTTCGAATTTCATCGTGGACCCGTCTTTACCAACATTCTGTTAGCCGATGAATTAAATCGCGCTTCACCCAGAACTCAATCGAGTTTACTCGAATGTATGGAAGAGCATCAGGTCACTTCGGATGGTCACACTTATCCGATGAGCGAACCTTTCTTTGTGATCGCCACTCAAAATCCCATTGAACTCGATGGAACTTACCCTCTCCCCGAAGCCCAACTCGATCGATTCCTGATGCGCGTCAGCATCGGTTACCCGGCTCCGGAAGAAGAGATGAAGATCCTTAAAGGGCAGATCAACCATCATCCCATCGAAGACCTCACCAAGGTTTTAGAAGGGGATGAACTTCGTAAAATCCGGCAGGAAGTTCGCAATCTTCATGTCAGCGATGAAGTGCATCGTTACATCATCGATTTAGTCAATGCGACACGAAAGACTCGCGACTTGAGATTGGGAGTGAGCCCTCGGGGAGGCCTTGCACTTCTTAGAGCATCACAAGCTCGGTCTTACATCGCGGGCTTAGACTTCACGAGCCCCGACTCGGTAAAAGAAGTCGCTATTTCTGTTTTAGCTCACCGCTTGATCCTCGATCCCCATCGTGAACATGCCGGTTTAACCGCTAAAGAAGTTATCTTAAAAATATTAGAAGAAATCCCCGTACCCACTCTTCCGAATGAATCAGAGCCCAAACAAGATCCAGTCTAATTGCGGATCTTTTTTCCCCATAGTCGCACTGGGAGTCTTAGCTTGTATTGCGGGTGCTTTTCATAATAGCCCCCTAGCGATCGCTTTTGGCTTACCGACGGCCTTGGGACCGGCTTTGTTATTTTTCCTAATTTGGAAACCTCTCAGTCAAGCAAAAGTCATCCGAGAACTTCCCTCCGCTGCCTTCGAAAATGACGAAATCGATGTTTCCGTTGTCTTAGAAAATCATTCAAAAATCTCGCTCTTTTTTCCGATCATCATCGATCATTTCACCCCGGAGTATCACGCGACTAAAAAAATCACCTTCCCCTTTCGAGTCGCCGCCAAAGAAAGTGTAAAGAATACTTATGTCGGTCGATGCTTACTCCAACGAGGGCTTTACCGCTTAGGACCGATCACCTTAGTCGTCTCCGATCCTTTCGGGTGGATTCAATTAAAGAGAGAATTTCCGTTTAAGCAAATCATCAAGGTTTATCCCACGATTCAACCTTGTGGAAATCCCGAGCTTCAGGGAACGGCCTCCGATAGCGCTCATATCAGCCAACAATTGAAAGGGCGAGGTTCGAGCACTGAGTTCATTGGAGTGAGGGAATATCGAGTGGGAGATCCGCGCCGATTCATTCACTGGCCATTGACGGCGAGACACGGTCAACCCGTCGTTCGTGAACACGCTCAACCCCGTTCGAGTGGAGTTGAGTTTCTCATCGATCTCAATTCGAATGCCCTCCTCGGGACGGGTCGTGGATCCAGCTTAGAGCACTCGATCAAGCTCTCACTATCCTTAGCGGATGAAGCGCTGAGAAGAGGTGCGAGCGTGGGCTTCCACGCTCAAGGAAAGCATTCCATCTTCATACCTTCGGGCAGAGGCTTAGCCCACGGAAGAAGATTATTAGATTCTACCGTCAGCTTAAAACCTAACGGGGAACGTCCTCTCGATGAACTCCTTCACGAACGAAGTTATTCTTTCGATTCGGGTTCAACGGTGATCTACCCCGTCAGTCCTTATCTTTTCTCTCGGGCTCAATTCTTAAATCAGGTTCGCTTTCTCAGTAAAAAAGGATTTCGCCAAATCGCATTAGTCTTCGATGAGAAAACGTTTAGAGCCGTCAAATACGAGGAATCGGGACCTCCCAGTACTTCCTTAGAATACATCTCACAGTTGAGTCGTGCCGGGGCGGAAGCTCGCTTGATCTCTTGTGGAGCTCCCTTTCAAAAAGTGATGATGGAGAATCGAAGCCAATGATTTTTAGACGATCTCTCTTCTACGAAAGCCATCGCAGTCGCACCACTGCAGAGATTCTCTCGTTCCTCACAGACACCACTACGTTTTTAATCGCTACGTTTATGGCCACCGCCATTTTGCATCGTCCTACCGGGCGTATCGAAGAAACCATCTTCTTAGTTCTTTGGGCCGCGATTCCCCGAGCTCTCTCCAGAGGCTTAGCTTGGATGGAACGCCCTCAAGATCCATTGAAATCCTACGGCTTCTCGGCCTTCTTCATCGTGTGCGTATCGATTCTCCTCTACGTAGGCTGGGATTTGGTTTACACCGAGAACCATCAGCTCGTACCGATGGGCGGAGGAACGGCGATCGTGATTTTGCTCTCGTGGTGTTCCATGCTCCTCTTGTTTCAACCATCCGCCTATCGACTCTTCGATTTTCTCTGTGGAGCAACGCTCCTTTTAGGCTTACTCGAATCTAAGCCTTACGCCTGGGTGTGGGTTCCTTGTTTTGCCTTTTCTTGGTTACTCTCATCGGTGACCCGACATTGGATCCACGATGTGGCGAAGGAAAACCGCCTCCACCGATTTAATCTTCAAAATGCCCGCATCCTCGCCGTGCTCGGCGCCCTGCTGGCATCCGGGTTATTCTTCATAGCTTACTTCCTGATCTCTGGAGGAGATAAGTTTCCCGACGTTCAAGATCTTCACGCACGAGCGTTTCAACCTGGGGGATTTATCGCGAAGACGGAGTATATCACTGAACCGGAATACAGATCTCAAATCCAAGGTCAAAGAGAAGGCCAAAAACCGACTCAACGGGCGAACTCAATTCCAGAACGTCTTCCTCAGGGACCGAATTATCAACTTCCTATCAAAACAGTAGGCTCTGGACTCGGGAGTCAAAAGACAGCATGGAGAGTGAAACCTGCCAATTCTGATGAGAAGGGAAAGTGGCCTCCTCCAGCGGGATCCCTATGGAGAAGCGTTACCTGTTCAACCTTTGATCCTATAACAGCCACTTGGTCGGACGACTCGAAGTCGAAGATTGTCAGCTTTAAGGAAGACCAAGTCGTTCAGGTAAGAAAGCCACCAAAGTTACCTGAAGGACAAACTCGATACCCCGATGAACTTCACCTTGAGTACATCGCTGACATCCCCATCTTTCAAGGCTATCTCTGTCTTGAAACTCCCTTCGCCTTAAAAATCCATGAGAAGGGGAATTACCTTCAAAATGAAGCGATGGATATTCTTCCTCTACGTCATCTGCTTCCAGGGGCGAAGTACCAATCGCGATCGTTACTCCGCTTAGCGAATAAGTTCCCCAATGCTCCGGTTCACAATCGGAATCAGGCGAACCTCAACCCGAAGTACTACGAAGTGCCTCCCGCACAGGACTTAGGCCTCGATCTCAATGTCCTTGCGAAGAAAATCTTCCCACGCGGACTCGGTGCAGCTTCGGCGAGCATCCAACAAAAACTGAATAGTCTAAAAGAGTATTTTGTATCCAAAGGATTCCTCTACAACCGCCTGCACCCTTGGCGCCAGTACCCTTCTCACTTCCGTGAATTCATCCGCTTGAATCGGGTGGGAACGTGTACCCATTACGCTACGACTTCAGCACTCTTGTTGCGAACTCAAGGGATTGCCACTCGTGTCGTCTTTGGATTCTTAGGAGGAGAGCACAATATAGAAACGGATGAAGTGCACCTCAAAATCAGCATGGCACACCTTTGGCTCGAAGTGTATTTTCCTGAGTACGGCTGGATCACCTTAGATCCGACGACCTGGATTCGAAGAGCCCTAGATGACCCGACCGCCAATCAATCGAATTCAAACTTGCCCGATGTCGACAGTGAAAACAATGGAGATGAACTCCAAAATCCCAACCCGACAAATCCCGAAGAACTCACGGACAATCGTCCAGAAAATCCGAGGCCACAACCCGAGATTCCATTAGCCCAGGATGCCTTAGACCCCAATCGAAACACTCTTCCTGAAAACACGACTGTCGAAAAGGAAGAAGAAGACGAATTCGATATAAGCGCTTGGTTCAAACTGAATGCCGGGCGCTCAACTGAAAATCAACGCCGTCGACGGGATCGGAGGGGTGGCCCTAACTCTGAAGCTCAAATTTCGCGCGGCGACTCTCTCCAAGAGCGTACTTTCCAAAATCCTCGGTCCTACCGAGAAAGCATCGCCAACCACACGATCATCAACAATCCTGGAAGAACGAAAACGCGGCGAATTCTGAGAGCAACGATGATTGGAATCGCCGGCTTGTTAGCCTTGCTCTTCGTCACCATTCACCGCTATTACAAACGCAAGAAAGCTCAACAAGATCTCATTATTCTAGATGAAGATGATCTCGAAGAGGAACTCCCCGAGGACTTCTTTGAAACGATTGAAGTCATCGACGATGGATCCCCCCGAAGTCAGATCATCTCCAAATACCACCAACTTCAAAACAGCTTAGCTAAAACGCGACTTCAAAGAAGCGCCCACCAAACCCCCCACGAACACGCAAAATCATTAGCGCAAAAAATCAAAGATGTAGCCGCTCCCATCGAACGCGTCGCCACCATCTTCAGCAAAGCTCTCTACCACCACAAAGCCCCCGAAACCGAAGAAGTCCAAGAACACGGCGACGAATGTGAACGAGTGAAGAAGAAGACGAAATAGGATCCTAAACACCTTTAGCTTTTAAAGCCGGAATCGGAATCGGAATCGGAATCGGAATCGGAATCGGAATCGGAATCGGAATCGGAATCGGAATCGGAATCGGAAACTATATTCAGCCGGCTCACCCTGCCGCTTTGAATATTTGAGAATGCCTTAAATTCCCTTAGTAAGCCCGGAGCGTAAGCGACGGGATCCGTCATCGCACTGCACTCCCCTTTAATGTGTGCTTAAAAAAGGTATTGGCATTTCGTCTCCCCCCATAAAAGACCCTTAACAATGTCCCGTCGCTTACGCTCCGGGCTTACTAAATGAATTTAAAACGGATCATTGCCCGAGGGCTGAAGGCCCGCAACTTCATAGCCCAGGGCAGAGCGAATCGTCGCCCTGGGTCTGGGGGCAATAATGAGCTGAGCCCTGTAAGGGCGGCACTATACCTTAAAACCCATAGCCGAATGACTCGATCAGGTCAAAATTGAATTATGAATGATTTGTCGTCGATAAGGATGACCGCACACGGCGTGTGCGGACTACATTGCGGACTACCTTAACGGATCTGAAACTTTCGGTGCGGGGCCGACTCCGGGTTCGGGTAGGAACAGGATGAGGTAGGTGTTTTTAGCGTCAGCGATATTAACTTGAGCCTTGCGAGCTAAACCCGTCCCCCCGTTATAGAGCTTGGGGGTGAGTTCTACTTGGTGAGTGCCGATGGGAAGCTCCATTCGAGCCACTTGAATCTTGTCGGGAAGTAGCGACCAATGGCGAGTGTCAGCCCTCTCAGCAGCACTCCACAAGGTATTAATCAAGGCTCCGCCCACTTCGATCGCTGCCATGGCGACCTCTTTATCTCGATTTCCTACGCTTCGTCGATATTGGTTTCGACGATTGTCATTGCGACGATCCTTATCGACAGCTCGTTTGGCTACCCCCTTCACAGCCGTCACGATAGCTTTTTTTACCATGCGGCGAAGGAGTGCTTTTGCCACCACCCAATCTCGAATTTGATTGAACTGTTGAAGCGCAACTTTCGTGACATCCGTTAGGGTTTGCGTTTCTGCTTCTTGCTGCCCAGAAACTTGGACTCCCACCGAATCGATCACATTGTCAGTTCGAGCTTGAAGGTGTTGCAATTTGATGGGGCTGAAATCCAAGGTGGGCCCGAAGTGTCTTCCGATCGCTGGAATCAATCGAGAGAACTGCAGCGTCAGTTCGGTAGCGAAGGCGACGTCCCCCACTTGTAATTCAATTTTTTGTGGGCCTTTCCCTACCATGGCGAAGACGTAAAGAACCCCGTTCCCCTTTTGCGAATGAACTCCTTCAGACGTCCGTTTTAAATCTTCTTCGATGGCCGTAAACTGAGGCTCCCACTCTTTCACCCTCTCATAACTTAATTTGACCTCCCCGCCAGCGGTAGGATCGTCATCTTCAGTAATCAATCCGTAGAGATAAGCTCCAGCACCAATCTTGCGGTAGTTTTCTTTATGCTTTCGATTCGATTGAGGAAGGGTGTGGTCGAGAATTCTCTGTTGAACGAGAAGAACTTGATTGGAATAGGCAACGGCATCCTGGCCATCCCCGAGAAGGTTGGCTAAAGCCGCAAAGAATGGAATGAGAATCTTTTCGTAATCTTCACCGGGATAGGCCGTAAAACGGTCGTCGGTAAAGTAAGAAGCGACATCTCCCCCGAAGGCCGAAAGCTCATCGCTTTCAACATCTTCTAAACGCTCTTTACTCCAGTTCAGTGATTTTTCAGACTCAGCGGGATTTCCGATGGCTAATTCAACGATGGCTTCTTCTAAGCGAAAAACGGCGGCGTCATCATCGGATGCATCCGATTTTAAAGCTCGCAACTCACCTCGAGCCGCGGTGACATCGCCACGGTAATACGCATCTCTAACCGGAGCGACTTGTTCAAAGTAAGTACTGGAACAAGAAGAAACTACCGGAAGAAATAATCCGAGCAGGAATAAAAGATAGAGAGCTTGGGCGAGAGGCCTCATCGGAAATAAAAGGAATTACCAGTCAAAGTTTAAAATTTTAACTCAACACACCCCGTAAACAAATTCGCCATCCGTAGCCAAATTCACCAGTATTTGGAAAGAGACTCAGGTCCAATCTCTGGCGAGATTGGCTACGACCT
>JANQLS010000062.1 GCA_028280485.1 Planctomycetota bacterium | reverse complement strand
CCAAGGTCACTAAATTCTTAAAGGCGTAGTCCTGCGCTTCCTTCAGGTGTTTTTTCTTGAGGAGTCCTTTGTAGGTCAAGAAGGAGCCTGTGGCAGCGTAAGTGTCGGGCGATATTCTTTTACAAGTTAAGGGGTCAGCGTCGATGACGAACAAGAGATCGACGGAGCCCAAGCGGAGGTGTGACTCTGCGGGTAAGGGGTAGGCTTGGTGGGGAGTCAAGATCGTCCCGTTGACGACAGTTTGGTTCGTGCTTCCTAAATCTTCGATGGTGAATCGGTCTCCCTCGAAGATGATTCTTGCGTGTCGGCTCGAAACTGAATCATTGCTGATCACCAGTTGAACATCACTTCCTTCGGATTGTCGACGACCGATTAAAGTCGTCTTATCGGGAAGAAAGTGAGATTGAACCTGTCCCTCGTGGTTGAGGATCAATCGCGGACGAAATGCGTTTAGAGTTCCTCTCGCCAAATTTTTATCGAGCGGAATTCCTACTGGAATCGTCATGCCTCCGATATCTCCCCCTTCGGACGAAGGAGGGGCGGGTTGAGGCATCGGCGGAGGCGCATCGGCAGGCCGTTCGACGCTCTTCTTAATCAGGTCAGCGTCGTCGTAAAGGTATTCCCCCGTTTTCTTTTTAGCGGAGGGATCATTTTGAGGCTGATTGGCTTCTACCATGATCGATTTATCTCCAATGGAAGCGGGACTTGTTTTCGATATGACACTGACGACAGGAAGCATCGGATTCTTGGGGAATGGGGACTTCCTGAATGTTCTTAGCTTCGTCCGCTTTAATGTGACATCGTAAGCAGCCTTCCGCACCTTGCTCAGTGATCTCTTTGTGCCCTTTCGAGAAATGGCTGAAGTTCCCGGTGACCGGCCACTTTTTAATCAGAGCTTGAGTGGCGAGGGTTGCATCCCCCTCTAAATGACATTTATTGCAATTCCCACCCGCGATATTGCTGTGATTTTGGTGACAGGTTGAACAGTCTTTGGCGGAATCTAAAGTTTGAGGTTGTCGATCGAATCCTTCACCGTCACTGAAAGTGTGACAAGTGAAGCAACCTTTTTGAAGATCGGGATGGTTGGAATTCACATGAAAGCTATGAGGGAAGTTGTTCACCGTTTTTTGAATCGGTTCGGAGGTGGCTAATACCACTTGAGGATTGAGCCCCGTGCCGTCTGCATCCACGTGGCACTGGTTGCAAGCATCGGTTTTTGGGCCGGTGAAAACGCCTTCAGGCAGGCTGGTGGCATCCTTTTGTTCGATGTGACAATTGGCACATTCCTCACTTAAGGCTTTAAAGCTCGCCGGAGAATCAGGCTTGAGCAGCGACATGTGGGTGGCGTGCAAGAATTCCTTAGAAAGAGCACGTCCCCCGC
This sequence comes from Planctomycetota bacterium, assembly GCA_028280485.1. Classification (GTDB taxonomy): domain Bacteria; phylum Planctomycetota; class UBA8108; order UBA8108; family JACQVS01; genus JANQLS01. The sequence goes on along the minus strand of JANQLS010000062.1, from coordinate 78,296 downwards.
CGACATTATTTTGGCGGTGGCATTGCGAACAAGGTTGACCACCCGAATGTTCCTCCAGTTCTTTGAGGTGAGAACGAGAAGTCACCTTAAAGGTCTTCGGTTGATAGGCACGGGTGATGGTTTTGATTTCGCTCTTCTTGACGTCTTGGTGGCAATTTAAGCAGTGCTTACCGCCCTCTTCCGTTCCATGCCAGTTCACGGTAAAGGTTGTCTTCGATCTTTTATCTTCGGGAGCCTCTGGAGAGTGACAGGTCTGGCAAGTATCAAAGGATACCTTCTTGAACTCGTATTCAGCTTGGCTGAGGAGTGGGGTTGATCCAGAGTCAGAATGGATTTTCTGTTCGATGTGACAGGAGCTACAAGGAATCTTTTGGTCGACGACGTGGCTCTGATGGCTGAAAGTATTGAACGCGATCTCGATATCCTTATGTTCGACTTGCTTGATCGGACGATTGGGATCGAGCGCTTTATTTTCTTCATGACAGTCCCCACAGGTGTTCGAAGCCAAGCGGGTTGTCAAGCCGGCAAACCTATCTGAGCCTGTTCCCTGATGGTGTTCCGAATGACAGCGTGTGCAATCGTGGGAGTTCCATTTCCCGAAGGGATGGCTGTTTTGCATTAAATCGGCATGGCAATTTTCACACTTATCGATCGTGACACCACTGAACGGGGTATGGCAAGAATCGCAAGAGTCCCCTCCCTCTTTTTTGATGGCCTCGGCGTGAAAACTTGAGACTGGGCCAGGGCTCATTTTTTCTGGCCACAAAAAGCTACCAAAGGCGATGAGTAAGAGAAGGGAGACGCCCAGAATGTTCGCTAATTTGAGTCCCGGAAAAACCCCAAACTTGGATTCGATCTTTGACCAACGAACGGGATCTTTTTCTCGATCGAAGTGGAAGCCCCGGGGTTTGAATTCTAAGAGTAGGGTTCCTTGGGCGAGGTCGAGCTTAGTGGTGATTTCGGTTAAACCAAAAACCAGAGAATCCCCTTCATTCAAGGGAGTCATCTGATGAGTGAACTGACCGTTGACGTAAGTTCCAGAAGTCGAGCCGAGGTCGCGAACCCAAAATTGACCCGAGGAGAAAGACACCACCAGATGATTGTCGGCGATCATCGGATCATCCAATCTGACCGATGCCGATGGGCCCGAACCGATGATGATCTGGGATCCCTGTAGGCTCTTGGGCCCGCGGTAGCGTTGTCCCTTGAAATTGAAGGTTGCGCTTTGACCGTTAGTCATGATCGAAAAGCCCCTCCGCGGCAAATTGCTCAGGATCGATACGACTGATCGCGCTACAAGGACAATTGTAGACACAGGCTTCAAAGGGCATCCCAGCACAGAGATCGCATTTGATCGCTTTTTTGATCTTAGAGTCGAAGCTTTCAGTCTCTTTGTTTTTAAAGACCCAATTCAGAACGGGGAGTTCTTTGAAGAAAGAGCTTTTCGTGGGCTCTGGGGCTATCTTCGGGTCGAACATTTCAGCGATGCTGATCACACCGTAAGGGCAAGACTCTTCGCATTTCGAGCAACCGGTACAATTGTCGAATAGAAAATCGATCCCCCCATTGAGATCTCTTCTGATCGCTCCGTACTTACAACTCAGCATGCATTCAGGAATTTTACAGTGATAGCAAGCGGAGGTCAGCATGTGCTCGCCCGCTTCGGTTCGAATCCCCCGCTTGTTTAATCGAGCGATGCCATCGTCATGAACAGCGACACAGGATTCTACGCAGGCGTTACAACGCGTGCAGCGTTTGAGGTCGATGACTAAGGCTCGTCCCCCGACGACGGCTTTTTTATTGACCATCAAGTCGAGCTCTGCGCTACTGGGAGCGACCGAGTCAACGTACGCCCCACTTTCCTCTAAGTTTAAAGCTTCAGCAGTTTGCGTGAGGAGTAACTCGGACCCCTGAACTTTTCGGTAAACTTGGCGGAATTGATCACGGGTCAGTTGAACGACATCCACTCGGGTCATCGTTTTATAAGTCGCTGGCCAGATCGGTTGTGAAGAAAGAGCGCATTCTCCGAAGGAAGAATTTTCACAGAGATAGGCTTGGATCGTCTCATGGTGAGTTTGGGGATCGACTCCGACTCGTTTGATCACTCCAGATCGAACGAGGTAGACCGCTTCGGCGACCTGTCCCTCGGTGGCTATCGTCGAATCTTCTTTGAAGGTGACGAGCTGCGCGTTCTCACTTAAGTGATCGAGCAGTTCACGGGATGCACCCTTGAACAGGGGAGCGCTTCTTAAGTGAATCGCTAAGGCTCTTTCGCGGTAACGCTCATCGATCAGTTTGGCGAAGCCTTTCACGCGTTGGTACGCTTGGCGGAATCGATGGTCGCTGATGACTAAAAGGACACAAGGAGAACTCGCTTTGACCGTGGCGAATTGGGCTTGATGGGAAAGAGCTGGCATCTCCCCGAACCAGTCCCCCGCCGAGTGAGTTCCGACGATTTCGGTCGCGCCATCCGCCTCGGCTCGATAAGCCGTCGTCAATCCTTGAAGGACAACATAGAACGAAGAAGTGTATTCGCCTTGTTGGAGTAGCACTTTACCCGCTTCGAAGGGCTCGATTCGTACATCTTGAGCGAGCTCCTTGAGGAGCTTACCTTTGATGTCTTTAAAGAGTGGGATCCCTTGAATTTTTTCTAAGAGATCGGAAGGTTCGGCTGGGTCGTGCATATTTAATTCTGAAGCTTGAAATCTAACGGGTATCCGGTTTGGACATAAGAGCCATGTTGTCAGGTTGGGGTGAGTTTTTTAAAACCTCCAAACGGAATAGATGTGGATAAAGACCAGCCCCATGAGGAGGACTGAAGCCGGGATATGGATCCAACGCCAGAAATTGATCGCAAATTTTATCTTCCAAACACTCTCTAATGCCCCACTCACTCGTTCTCGTTGGGAGAGGAGAACGAGAAGATCTTGAACGCTTTTCTGTGACTGTGGGTCGAGCTGGATCGAGGGCGATTGCAGCTGAGGAAGTTTTTGGGCGACTTGCTTGGGATGGTTCGCTAATTCTCGGGAGAGTTTCTCCAGGGCTGGAGGGAGGCCTTTACCGATCTCTAAGATTTTCTCGGTCAGACTCTGTCTGTAAACAAAAGCCTTTTCGTATGGGAGGTCTTTCTCCTTCTCAGTGATCCAACTCGGCCCCAGAGAAAATAGAAAGATCCCTACTATACCCGTCAGGACGACGATGAGTGTCAAGAGGTTTAAACTCCAGCCGGTGATGGAATCGAAGGATCCTCCCCCGTGAAAAAGAACGATAACCCCGAAGGCGAATCCGAGATAGAGGTGAGCTCTCAGCCAGACTGAAACTCGACCGAGGGGCTCAGTGGGAAAGACCTGGATAGAGAACGGATCATTGCTCTTTTCAGTACCTTTTCCAGTACCTTTTTTGGGGCTTGAAGGGTTGGGGACCACTTCAATCCGAAGAACGCGCTGGACTTGTTCTTCTTTGAGTACTCGATGAGCGACTTGTTCAATTTCTCTTTTAGTTTTGAGGTTTCCTTGACGAATGTTTCCTCTGATTGCGTTGAAGCGAGCCTCGGCGCGTTCCAATTTTTTTAGGGGCACTCGGAATCGAGTTTCGGGAGATAGTTTTAATTGATATAGGCGCTTTCTCACAGTGTAGAGAAAAACGATGATCAATAAAAGGAAGCTCACCCACCCACTCAAGAGAGTGTAAGTGCTCGAATGAAGGCTCGATGGGATGGCGATAAAAATCCCGATCAGGGCGACCGTTATAAGGAGGTACCAGGACTTGAAGAAAGAAGTGTTCATGGTTGAGAGCACTCCTTCCCGGGGTAGGCTCCGAGGGCTTCACCCAAGAGATCGCGAATGCGTTGAATACGAGCACCTTTGAGGTTGGGTGGCCTGCGGTCTCTGCGAACTTGCTGGCCCCAGTGGCAACAGAGACAATTGTCATCGGGATTCGGAGCCCGGTATCCATCGGTCTGAATGAAGTGATAGGGCTCATCGGTTTTTAAAGTCGCAAAGAAATGGTTCTCGTGTTTCCGCTCGATTCGACTGACCTGGTTAAAGGGTAAGAAGTGGCAAGTATTACAGTCGGTATTTAAGGGATGGAACTGAGTCCCCTTCACGCTGACGATCTCTTGGCGTTGTACGAAAACCTCTTCACCCTTTTTGGGTACACCCGATTTATGGCACTGTGTACAGGAGGTGACATAAGCGAGATCCCGCCCAGCGGTGATCTTTGAGTTTTCTTTGTGGTTGTGACACGTCGAGCACTTTAATGCGCTTTCTTTAACACCGACGTCGACATTCGATTTTTCAGTGTTCGCTTCGTGACAGGTGAGGCAGTCATAGGTTTCACCCTGGAGGCCGATGCCGCTCTTTAAGTGATCTTGATGGGAAAAGCTGACCACGGATTTAGGCAGAATCTTATCGGGGAAGGTCTCTTCAATTTTGCTAACCCCTTTGTGGCAGGTTTTGCAGGCTTCTAAATCGTAACTCAGTTGAAGGTCTTTACCCGATCCGGCTTTCGACAGCGTTTTTTGGTGGCAGGTATTACAGTCTTCAGCCTTGGGATTCTTAGGCAAGTGAGTTTTGTGATCGAATTTTTTGGTGCCGATTCTCGATGGGAGCTCTTTAATTTGAGCCACATGGCATTTTCCACATTCACCCGTTGGGCGCTTGTTCCCTGTTATCAAGGGATGAGCTTGAGATGTAATCTTAAAGCCCGTCGGCCTTTTGCGGGTCACGGTGACGCGTGGTCGATTCTCTTTCATCGAACCTCGACCGACGGTGTGACAACTGCGACAGTCGTCGACTTCTCCGTGATCTTCTACCGCCCATTCCTTATGAGAGTGGCATTGGATGCAGCCTTCATATTTGCCAAATTGAGGTTTTAAGGCGAAGGTCTCTTCCTTTTCACTATAGCTGTGGCAGGCCATACAGAGTTGAGCTCTCAGCTGAGGATCCTTTTGAAGAGCTTCGGGGTTCAAGTGATCTTGATGAGAGAAGCAACCACCCGTAGGGCTCAGCTTTTCGATTTCTTTCGTTATATATTCCAAAGGTTCTTTTTGTTGCGACTGGATGTGACATTTTCCGCAGGTGTCCGACGAATACTCTTGTTTCGCTAAGCTCCAGATATCACTTGAGACCACAGATTCGTGGCAGGAACGGCAGGATTGAGGGTTGTTCAGGTCTTCGACCTTCATATGGTCGATGTGACGGAATCCGCTGAATCCGGAGGCTCCCATGCTTGGGCTTTGGTTCAGGCGGTTGAGGTGGCGAGTGACCGTGGCAGGGAGAACTGCATTGGGGAAGGGGCGACTTCCCTTAGGATCGTGACACTTCAGACAAACTCCCGAACCCCGAGGTATGGGCATATCTTTCGGAATGACGATGTCTTGGAGGTTTTTCGGATCTTCGCCAAAGGTTTGAACGGCCGGATTGTGACAAGATTTGCATTCGAAATTGAGATGGTACTCGTGGCGAAAAGAAGATTTTTTATCTCTCAGGGCTTCTAAGCCCTTTTCGAAGCCCTTCGCGGCTCGAATGACTTTATGCTCTTCGAGGTAGTGGCATTTCTTACAGGTATCGACTGTCGGATCTTTTTGGGCGGAATAATCGTGGCACCCCTTACAATCGCGTGATTTCTCTTTATTGAAAATCCAAGAAGAGGAGACATGAACGGTATGTGAGAAGGGAGCTTCAACTCCGACTTTTTCTGACTCTTGAGGCATCCCTAGGCAGATCCCTAGAGTGAGAATTAACCCTACTGAGATTTTCGCAATGGGGTTCTTCAGGAAATTCAACACTGGCGGCATAGCCATGAAAATGAGCATCATCTCAATTATTGCCCTAACGATTTAGGATTGAATCGATAACCGTATTCTCAACTATATCGGCAAAATCATGAAGGAGGGGTGGCTATATCTATGAGAGTGTTAATTTTTCTAATTTCCCTACCTTCTCCTTCAAATAAAAATAACGAATTCACTCAAGAATTAGGTCGATAATTCTAAAAAAACTTTTTTTGCCTCAAGTTCAGCGACAATCAGCAACCTGATAAAGAAATTTTAAGAAAATAACTCATTTTGGCGTCCGAAAACTCAGAGATATTCGTTATCGAGCCCGTTGAGAGTCTTTTTCCCTCGGTCGAAACTACTTTCTCTTAAGGATAGCTTGTATTGACAGAGGAGTACGACCTTACCTATACTTTCCTTATCTACTAAAGGGACGCAAAGAAGGTCGAAAATCACTTTTTCAAGTTGAATGCTTTAATCTATGGATCTCGTCGAACATTTTCAGTTCTAGGGCAAGTGGGAATCTTACCAGATTCATCTCTACCACTTTCCTCTATTTTCGATGAGCTCTCCGAAGAAAACCTTTATCAGAGGATTGACCATGAGAAATCCATCGGTCCACGTCGACTTAACTCTTCATTGGGTTGGGAAGTTAGTTAAGTTACTCAGTTTTTGTCTTTTGATCTCAGCGATCGAACGGGGTTTAGTTGCGGATGGTGCGCTTCCAAGCTCTCCTCTCTTAGATGCAGCATTACAACAGAATGCCAATGCTCTCCACGAGGAAGTGTTCAAGAAGGCGAAAGGGTATCCCTCTGCGAGTGAATGCCAAACTTGCCATCCGAAGCAATACCGCGAATGGGCAGTCTCTCCCCATGCTTACTCACAGATGAGCCCCATCTTCAATGCGATGCAAGGCACTGTGATCAAGCTCACTGCTGGAACCGCGGGTGATTTTTGCATCCGCTGCCACACTCCAGTTGGGATGGCCATCGGTGAACCTCTCTATACCTCGAATTTAAAAAGATCGCAGACTTCTCGAGAGGGAGTCACCTGTATCGCCTGCCACCGTATTAATCAGGCCTACGGAAAAGTCAGCGGCCGGATGGTCGTTCGGCCCGGTGGTCTCGAAGATGTGGTTTACGGTCCCCTCGGAAATAAAATCCTCGAAGACGAGTTAAAGAATGACCAGGACAAACTTTCTACCGATCCTAAAAAGAAAGGGCGCTTGGTTCACGGTCGAGCCGATCACTTCTTCCAACTGACTCAGCCCGGTTTCTGCGGAACTTGTCACGATGTGACCTTAGTCAACGGTTTCCGTTTGGAAGAAGCCTTCAGTGAATATAAGAATTCTCCTTCCGCTCGCGATGGCGTTACTTGTCAAGATTGCCATATGCGAGACAACAAACCGGGTGAAGTAGGAGACTACACTATGGGCCCGGCCGCGATTGTTGCTGGAAAGCCGACAAAAACTCGTAAGCTTTCGAATCACATGATCAGTGGTCCCGATTACTCCATCATCCACCCCGGACTCTTCCCCCATAATCCTAAAGCTCATGATTTAGCGAGTATGAACGAGTGGATCGATTTCGATTGGAAAGCCGGTTGGGGAACTTCTCAATTCGAGAATAACAAACCCGCAGACGTCAAGTTCCCCGAGCGCTGGAGAGACTTAAAGAGTCGCCAGGATGCGAGAGCGATTATCGAGGATCAATTAGCTTTGCTCAAAGAGAACAAAGAGCGAAGTAAGAAAGTTCTTCAAGCCGGATATCAGTTAGGTGATATCACGATCGATAAAGTCGGATTAGACGGAATCGAGTTCACCGTTGAGGTGAAAAATGGAACTGACGGGCACGGGGTACCTACGGGATTCATCGCCGAGCGAGTGGTATTTCTCCAAGTCACCGTCACGGACTCCACCGGGAAGACCATCTTTAAATCAGGAGATCTCGACCCCAATGGAGATGTGAGAGACCTTCACTCGGTTTATGTTCACAATGGTGAACTCCCCCTCGACCCCTATCTCTTCAGCCTGCAGTCGAAGTTTATTACTCGAAATGTGAGAGGCGGAGAACGCGAGCAAGTTCTCGCGGTGAATCAGTCGGTCGATCCACTACCTTTCGTTCGCCCAGATCCTCGCCCGAGTATTCTTCTCGGAAGGACCTTAGGTGCGAGAACGCATAAGGTCAACATCATGCCTCGTAAGAGTCGGTACCCTAAATACAAGGTTTCGTCCCAGCAATTGCAAGGCACTTCTCCCCCCTACAAGGCCAATATCAAATTGATCACCGGAATGGTTCCTGTGAACTTGGTCTACGCCATCATGGGAGTGGGATTTGACTACAGAATGACTCCACGACAAGTCGCCGATGCGGTTGTGGCTGGACACGAAATCTTATGGGATAAGACAGTCGATTTGAAAACTCTCGGAAAGTGAACGAAGTGAACTTATCACTTAGTGATTCATAACTTTTTGAGTTGGTCTAAAAACGAGAGTTTAAAAAGGGATAGAAAATGAAAACGATTCAACAATCGACGGTCAAATTAGCTTTTAAAGGCGTCGTAGTACTGGGGCTCCTTCTGGTGGGATTGAGTTTTCCCGCCTTCTCCCAAGATCTTGATTGGGTGAAGAAGGAAGGAGACGCTAAGGATGAGAACGGTGCGAGTCGGGTACCGGATACCTACATTCCTATGCAGGAAGATGCCGTTTTCGAACGCCCCTTAACCTTAGAACTGGGAAACCCGTTTTTGGGAAGAGGTGAAAACTATGAGGGCTTCGAATTGCCTACAGGAGCCGTGTGGCATCCTAGTTTCCTTGCATTCGGAACTCTAAGATCTGGACTTCAATCCTTTGACAATGGATTGGGGACCCGTTCCGAATGGGCGAACCGATTGGACCTATTCGGGAATTTACAGCTCTCCGGGACCGAAAGAATTCTCTTTGGATTTCGCCCCCTCGATAAAGATGGGCAATTCACCGGGTATAACTTTCATCCCAGTACCGATGATGGTTACCAGGATGAGTTCAACCTTCGAGTGAGTAACCTTTTCTTCGAAGGGGATATCGGTGAGATCTTTCCCAATTTGGATCCGGATGATTTTGACATTCTCGACATCGGTTTTAGCATCGGTCGACAAGGCCTCTTGATTCAAGAAGGGATCATGATCAACGATCGACTCGATGGTTTAGGAATCGTTAAGAACACCCTCCTCCCCTGGGATGCTTCCAATTGGAGAATCATGGGATTTTACGGCTGGAACGAAGTGGGTCGACGAACGCGAGTCAATGGTGTTCCGACGAGAAACAGTCGAGATCCTCGGGCTCATCTCTTCGGTATTTTTAATGAATTCGACTTCCCCTTTTCGACGATGACCTTAGATGCAGCTGTCGTGATCTCTGAAGGCGATATCACAGCGGATGGATTCTTTGCCGGGATCGGAGGGACTCAACGCATCGGGGCGTTCAATACCGATTTCAGAATCAACTTATCGTCTCCGATTGGAGCTCAACGGAATGAAACCGAATTCGGGACGTTGTTCTTCGCTCAAGTGTCAACCACTCCCCACTGGCCCCACCACACGGATAACATTCTTTATCTCAACGCTTTCTTAGGCATCGAGGAGTACTCCTCAGCCGCCCGTGATGACGCCGTGGGTGGACCTCTAGGGCGGACCGGAATCCTGTTTGCTGCGGTCGGCTTAGGAAGGTACGGGGCTCCCCTGGGTAATGATGCAGATAACGCCGTTGGCGCAGCTTTGGGTTACCAATGGTTTTTAGACAAAGAGAAACAGAGTCAATTGATCTTTGAGCTTGGTGGTCGCGACCAAACTAAAAATGTTCGAGGCTCAGGAGCGGCTGCCTTCGGAGTGCGCTATCAAAAGGCCTTCCATCACGGTAATTTCCACTGGCTTTTGATCGTCGATGGATTCGTCGGAGCCCAAGAGAGTCGCGATACTCTCAACGGTGGGCGTATCGAAGCTCAGTTTAAATTCTGAGATTTGCATCTCGAAAGAAACTTTCAAATCCTGGTACTTTCTATTGAGTACCAGGATTTTTTTGATGCAAGATGGAGTCGTGACTTTGCTTGAATTGATGCACTCGCAATTTACTTTTTCATAAGGACCTTGAATGTTTTTAGAGACACTTCAGTTTTTTACGGGGATGTTTGTGGTCGTGTACGACGGTCAACACGCCTTAAAATTTCACTTGGGAAGAGCTCGAGATGTCGTGGGGCCCGGAGTTCACTTCAAGTGGCCGATCATTCAAAAATTCAGAGTCAAGGACACGAAGCACACGACCTTAGACTTGGAACCTCAATTGATTCAGCTCGCCGATGACTTGATCTACGAAGTCGAGGCCAAGGTGCTCTATCAAATCGTCGATTTGAAAAAGGCTGAGATCGAAATCGATAATCTGGAAACAGGATTACAGAACCGCGTGGTGATGTCGATTCAGCGGGTCGTTAGGTCGAGGGATCGAGATACGATTCAAGATACGGATCAGATGGTCGAACTCATTCACGAAGAACTAACGTCTATCGAAACGGAATGGGGAGTTCGAATTTTAAAATTTGGTTTCTCCAACCTCTCCCCCACTCCGGCCAGTTTAGAGATCACTCAGCTCGATCTTTTGGCTAAGGAACGCCTCCATCTCTATGAACACTTAAAAGAAGAGGGCCTCTCTGAAGATTCTGCAATCGTCCTGTTAACCGGAGCCGTGGTCGCCACTCATCCTCAATCGATGGCGGGTCATCCTCGTCGAATGGTGAAATCTAAAAAGAACGAGGACGGAGAAGGAACGCTTGATGATGCACTCGATGAGATGGTCGAAGATCTCGATGAGTCCTTCGAAGATGAGTTCGATGACCCCATGGATGATTTGCCTGGATCTGAAGATAAGAAGAAATAATCACCATGGATTTCTTGCTCATAATCGATTGGATTTGGGAATTCATCCTCAAACTCTTTGATGAGTACAAAGACAGTCTGAAGTATGGTCTGTATTTCCTCGTAGCCGCCACCATCTTCGCCATTTCTAAGACTGTAGATGAAGATCAGAGGGGATTGAAGTACAGCTTCGGTAGAGTTCGGAAAGTGGTTGAGCCTGGATTTCATTTCATGATCCCCTTCGTTCAGAAGATTCGCTTAGTCACCATTCGCTCAAAAACTTTAGACTTAGAGAAGCAAAAAATTGTGACGAGGGATGGGCTCGTTTATCAATTGGATGTGAGTCTTGTTTACCGTATTGAGGATGTCCAGCTGGCTTTGATCCAAATCGATGACTTGACCGAAGGTATGAAGAACGCCTTGACGATCTCGATCCAAAAAGTGATGGTAACTCTCAATCGAGAAGAGCTAAACGATCGAGAAGAATTGGGCAACCGCTTGCTCACAACAATGCAAGAAATGTGCTCCATGTGGGGAGTTAAAATCTTGGAAGCGGATTTCGTCAACATCAGCCCTAGCCAGAAGACGACGAAGCTTCTTCAGCTTCAAACTCTAATGGACAAGAAGAAAGAAGCTTTTCTGAAATTGGTGGCTGGAGGGATCCCCGAACTCGAAGCCCTGACGCTTTTAGGCTCGCGAAGGTTTTATCGGAATCGAATGAATCGAGCCTTAAGAAATGAATTCCAATTCCGGCTCTTAAGAGATAAAAACAAAGACTCATTCTTGAAAAGCATGATTCCCCGAGTCTTAGTGCTCGATGAGGAAGAACCAGAAAATAAAAGTGAGTTATAAAAAGTGCCCGATCGCATCAATCGCCTCGACCCGAACGAGATTCATAAAACTCTGACAAGGCTTAACCACCGAATTGATGAGCGATTTCCAGAATCGGGTTTGAGTAATGTCTGCAGCGGACTATCCCAACTCGCGGAAGATACCCACAAGACAGCGCGGTATATTTCACAGCCGATTTTGGCCGTTCGAGTTGGCGTTGTTTTTTTAATCGCTCTCATTATTGCCGGTTTGGTCGTCGTCGTCTTTACGATGAAGATGTCCACTCAATCTTGGAGTCTCGACACCCTGATTCAATTCGTCGAGCCCAGCTTGAATATTGTTGTTTATTTAGGGATCTTAATTCTGTTTTTAATTACCGTCGAAAACAGAATTAAGAGGAAAAGAGCGGTGGGAGCTCTCCACCACCTGCGGGCGGTGGCTCATATCATCGATATGCATCAATTGACAAAAGATCCCGAAAGTATCCTCCATCCTGGATCCGATACGGCTTCCTCTCCCAAGCGGGATCTCACTCCGTTTCTGCTCAATCGCTATTTAGATTACTGTGGAGAAATGCTTTCCTTAACCGGCAAGCTGGCTGCGATCTACGCTCAGGATTTCGACGATCCCGTCGCTATCAGCATTGTCAATGAGATCGAAAATTTAACTACGGGCTTATCCCGCAAGATTTGGCAGAAGATTGTCATTCTTGAAAACGAGTTGGGGCGGAAGTAGTTTTTCTGTCGCTCGTTTAAGAAGATTCTTCTTCAGATTCTTGGCTCTTCTTTCGTTCTTCTAAATGCTTGAGGAAGGCTTTATAGCCTTCATTTTTGGGATCTAACTCGATTGCTTTTTTTATCGACTGAATCGCATCGGGAATTCTTTTTAGGCTTCTCTCTATATCAGCTTTTTCTCGATAGAGCATGGGGAGTCGAGGTTTGGCCTTAATAAATTCCTGAACCTTTTTGTGTGCTGATTTGTAATCGTTATCTCTCTGGTAGAAGCCCAACTTCATGAGAGCCACATCGATTGAAAAGTTCTTTTTAAGCTGTGCATCTAAACGCTGGTGAGCCTCTTCTTTTTTTCCTTCGGTGAACTTGGTATCGGCCCAGAGAGTTTGAATCATCTCCGTATTGTTTTTATTGGAGTAGGCTTTTAAAGCCTTGTAGGCGGTCTTCCATTCTTTGTTGAACGTAAGTATGGAGAGGTAAGCGTGAAATGCCCCGTCATTACGATAGCCTCGTTTGAAGAGGCTTTCGTAGACCTTGCTCGCTTCATCATGACGAAAGCTTCTGTAAAAGTGGAAAGCTTTCCAGGAGTCGAGTTCATTGTTTTTCCAGTCCGGAAGATTGGGTTGATCGAAAAATTTAGCTGCTTCTTCGTGTTGACCCAGGCGATTGTGAGTAAACATTTTATTGATGACGTATTGCGCATTGTGAGGTTGGTGCCGAATAGCTACATCAAAAAACTTTATCGCCTGTTGAAATTCTCCTCTTTGGAAAGCGAAGACTCCGAGAACATTCACCATCATCGATTGAAAGTGTAGTTCTGAGGGGGTTAATTGACTTCGATTAATATTATATTTACCACCTTGCGGGACTTTTATAGCTTTGAAAAAGGAGTCTGCGGCTTCTTCGAAGCCTTCAAAATTTCCATTGGGGGATGGGAATGCATGAAAGCTCGCTAAGTAAGCCACGTCTTTCCCTAAAAAGATGGTGTATCTGGTTTTTAATTGCCGGTCATTGATGAAATGTACCAATTCACGGATGTTCCATTTCATTTCATTCAGGGTGCCGGTTTTTAAAATTTTTCTTTCAATAACGTACGCTCGTTGATGCCATTGAAGAAGAGCCTTTTGGATGTTTTCAGAAGCAGCCCCTAAGTCCCCTACATAGAGTGGGGTGAAGATAAAAAAGTATTGATCGCTATAGATCCCATGAATTTCACCATTCATTTTCCGGCTGGCTTTTTCCTTTTTGATCCATTGGGTTTTTCTTAAATCAATTTCAAAGCCAAAGTGTTTTGATTTATAGAGCCCGAATAATCTCTCCTTGTCGATGTGTTGTATTTTCTTAGGATCAAGAGGTTTGAAAGTCGACAGGATTTTTTCTTTCTCTTTTTCCAATTCTTTAATTCTTTTAGATTCACCCTGGACGATGACTCTATAGTGAAATCCATTGTGACAGCATACCCAATAATGAAGAATCATCGGAGTTCCGGTTAAATCTCCTTCCAGTGAAAATTCAAATCCCTTGAGGCCATTAATAGTTTTTTCTTTGAGCTTGGCCTTTTGTTCTTTCTTAAAAGTTTTTTTGAATTCATTGATGATGTGTTGAGCTAAGTCTTTGGCATTGATTTCACTTTCAATTCCCCTGAGGTCGGTAAACACCATCACTTCGAGGTAAGGATTCGCTCTGGTCGCATTGAATGCCTCCGCTTCTTTTTGGTTCTCGTCGTAACTGAGGGAGACAGGGATTTCGATCAAATAGTTGTATTTTTTAGATTTAACGACCTTGGTTTTATTTGAGTCATCCTGAGGAAAGCCATAAAGAATCTGCGAATTGAAAAGGATGAGAGTTAATAAACCGATCAGAGTTCTTGGATTGATTATCATTGGTTTGCTACAAATTCGTTTAGATGGACATCACTTCTACTTTTTGAAATGATGTCGGTGTTTATAATCAAAACCCTATTCATCGAAAGTGGGATTGGGATCACTGTACTCTTTGAGTTTGTCCAAATGACTGAGTCCTTCAATCAGGGTTTTCGAGGCCTCAAGAACCTCGCTCTCAATTTCCTTTAACCCAGTGACCCGACATTGATAAACATATCCGTTTGAGAAAACGATCCAGTTGGTTCCTATGTAGGGTTTTTTAGGAATTTCATTAATGAACTTGAATTGAATTCCAGGAAATTGGGCTGTATTAACGAGTTTTGGATCAGAGATCATCCTGACCTTGCCTTGGGTCGATTTTTCCATTTTTTGAGCGATGGTCTGAGCAGCCTCCGGATAGTCAACTTCGTATTCAACTCCTAGCTTCTCTGCCATAACAAGAATGCCGAGGGACGAATTCTTTTTCGAGGCAAAAAAGATAATGGATGGTTCAGGACTAAGTTTTTTGGGATCTCGATTGAGGAAATCTTCAGGCAGGTTGATCATTAAATTAAAGTCTTCGAACTCGTAAGAATCCTTTTGTTCTAACAAATGGAGTTGAGTCGAATTAAATCCACGCTGGAAGCCCAAGATGAATCCTCTTCCAAAAAGAAGTAATAAAACTATCGATATAACAATTGCGCTCCAGCCTGAACTTTTCCCCGCGGTTAACTTTGGATTTGCGTTGATCTCAACGAGACCCTTAATAGCTAATCCCCCCCCCATTAACCATAAAGCTACCTTTATTATTCCCAGTGTTAAGGTTAAGCTTATAGGCCACCCGTCTACAACAGGGATTAGATATCCTGCGAGTACCATTGCTAATGCCAACACACACTTTGTACTGACATTGGTTTTTTTAAGGCTAAGCAAGCTTATAGAGATGAGGATTATGGCAATTAGCTTCCATATCAATCCAGTGGATAGATTGAAGGAGCTTTGAGCCATTAGACTTAATAAAATCATTTAACCGTTTCTTTTGAATCAATGCTTTCAGTTTTCTTTAATGCGAAATCGGTAGGATCTATAGCCCACGTTCAACGCCTAATGATGATATATATAAAAGATAATTTATAATAATGGTTATCAAAATTGCAATGATTTGAATTAAAGGTCTACAAGCATAAAAAAGCAGGAGTAAATTCTACTGAATTTACTCCTGCTTTTTTAGCTATTAATCGAGCGTTCAGAGGTGCTCCATTATGGAATGGGGCTATAAGTTCCACCATTATCTTCGGCGAGTTTCTTTAAGAAACCACCTAAGCCACCGGCGCCTCCTCCTTCAAATCCGAAGGTGTCGATTTTAATTTTACGACTGGAGTTGTTGTCTTTAACCCATTTGAGAATCTTCTCAATCAGAACTTGAGGGTTTTGTTGGTTCTGTTTGGCGGGAACTCCATCGCTGAGAAGAATAATGGTGTCGACTCGAATATCTTGAAATGCTTTTTCGATCGCATCGTCGGTGTGAGTCAAGCCGATCGGTTGCAGTCCTTTAACGAAGTCAGAGGCTTTTTTAAGTGCTGACTTTTTAGAGATCTGCATCTTCTTTTGCCAAGATCTCACGGTATTGGAGTAGGCGATGATATTGAATTTCGTACCTCTTCTGAGGCGTTTAACCGCTTTGTTCAATTGAGCTTTTGCTCGTTCCAAGCGAGTGTTGTCAGGATCTGAAGGGTCTTTAGCTCGCATACTTCCTGATACATCGATAATAAAGAGAAGGTTTTTACTGAAGACCTCTTTGCCGAAGAATTCTACCGAATCTTCGGCCTTCTTAATTTCGATCGATGTTCCAGAACCCTTTTTCTTAACCTTAGTTGGATCGAAGCTGTCTTTCGAAGCTTCCCACCATTTGTTCCAGTCGTCGATACTTTCGAAGTTGAGCCCGGTCATATCGATGAGCGCCATTTGGGCTTCAAAGAATTCGCGATCACGAGCCCCCCAGTGTTTCTCAACTGTTTTGATGAGTGCGGGGATGGCATTTTTGAATTTGCGAGTTCTTGCGGCACGAATGGCTGAGACTTTGATGTGGCTCACCGTCTTGTCGATCCGTTCGACGATGGCGTTACCACTCAGCTCATCTTTACGCTGCCCGTAGGCCTCGATGATTAAAACCTTGGCCCGGAAATCTCCGCTCTTTTTCGCCAAAATTTTATTGAGAGCTTCGATGGCCTTTTCATTCTTCAACTTAGCGATACCTTTAACGGCAGCTTGGTAATTCTTGAAGTTGGGAACGAGAGTTCCGGCAGGAGGAAGCAGAACGGCGACCTTTTCGTTGTCGAGGTTGCTGATCTCAACAATCAATTGGTAAAGAGCATCAACCCGTTCACCCTTAACGAGAACGGCTAAGCGCTTTTTATACTTACTCACATCCGAGGACTTGACCTCTTTGGCCGTACTTAGACCTTGGAACAACAATAAGAAAGCAAAGGTGAAACTTAGTATTCTTTGCATGGTTGAGACCTTTATTGATCTTGGGAAAAACCCAAATTTGAAGTGACTGACTCGGGAAATTCTAAATGGAAAATCCCTATAGTTTTAATTTCCGCTCGCGCCCAACCCACCACCAACCGCGTTGTTGTCTTAGATTTTAGAATTAGGGATCGCTTCTCGCTGAACTTAAACTCCGATTCTACTCGGGGAATCAGAAAGCTGAAGCTCCTTCTAAATCTTTGAATCCATTGATCTTACCATAAATAACGGGGAAGTATCGAAGCTAGTTCCAGGAGGAATTTTGGATTCTATCCCTAGGAGTGAATCCAGTATCCTCACTCACTCAGTTAAATCTCGACCCATCTCAATGAAGAAGTTGGAGGGTTCATTCTAAAGTCTATGTTTCATTTACGACGAGCATAAATGGAAACTTATTCAGTCTAAATCATTAATTTAGAAGTCTTTAGAATAAATTGTCCACGAGGCTTGTAGCTCCTTCTAGGTTTGCTTTTCTGGTATTCACCAGAGAGTTCGGAGATTTTAGAATTGTGGATAGACGGAAGGCTCACACTGGCTGGTTTGAATTTCCCTTTAGCGCAGTCCCTCACTCCAAGATTTTCAATGTAAAACGACTTGGCGTCAAAGTTTTCTCTATTGGAAAAAATGAAATTGGGACTACGGATAACCCTAACCCTAAGAGTCTGAATATTTTTCAGGCTTTAGCTCCATTGAGCCCGTATTAGATACTGGTTTTTCCAGAGGGGATTCTCGCCTTCCAAGTGGTGATCCCTCGCCAAAGCTTCGGGCTTGAAAGGTTGGAAAATAAATTATTCTAAAAGTTCACTTCCACCAGGAAGCATCATTTGTAGAAAGATCCATTTTGAAGTGATCGTTTAGGTGAGGAGAGGAGTACCCCCGAGAGGAATCGAACCTCTATCTCAGGTTTAGGAAACCTATATTCTATCCGTTGAACTACGGGGGCTTTGAAGGAGTTAAGTAGAACTCAGGAAGAGTTTAATTGACCTCTCCACGATAATCAATGAGGCATTTCAAGATATCCAGAGGGCTTGTTTTGCTCATTCGGTCGTCTCCGTTTCCTTCATAAAAGAAGCCCAATCTTGGGTGAGGTCGGTTTGCCAAGCTAAGGAATGTGTATATTCAGCGATGAACTTTTCTTTACTGGTTCCTTCAATTTTTTCGAGAACAGGAAATTGAATTTCGATTTCCTGCCTTGTTACAACTGGGAACTCATAGTATCGACTGGAGTATTTAAAAGCCCCCTTCTTCTCGAACCGTTGCTTTATAAAGTTGGTGTGTTCTTCCAGGCGACCTCGAACTAAAGATTGGGCAAAATCGGGCAAGGGGGCATGGCTACTTTCGATGCTCTCTTTCAGTTTTGGATCGATTTCGAAGCCAACGCTATTTCTTCCTGTTGCCATCGCAGCGAACTGAGTGGTTCCGAGCCCCAAGAAAGGATCCAGGACGGTGTCTCCCATGACAGAGAACATTTGAATCAATGTGTATGGAAGTTCGAAGGGGTAAGCCGCAGAACGGGCTCTCAACTTGGGATTGAGAAGATCCTGGCGAGTTCCCAAGAGCTTGAACCAGACGTCTGAAAACCAAGAATTGCGCTCTTCCCAGAAGTAAGCGCTTTGGCGTCGATTCTCTTTTTCTTTTTCTGAATTAAAGACTCTCTTATTTCCTTTTCGGAAGACCAAGATGTGTTCGTGTTCTAAAGTGACGTAGGCTCCCGGTGGGTACATCCCCGATCCCATGAACTTGTTGGGAGCGTTGGTAGGTTTTCTCCATAAGATACCGGGTAGAACTGAAAAGCCCAGTTTCAGGAGAGCCGTCTGAATTCGAGAATGATTGGGATAGAGCTCAAATTTCGAATCGATCGTACGGGTTGCGTCCCCAATATTGATACACGCGATGCCTCCCGGAGCGAGGACGCGTTCACATTCACTCCAAACGCGATCCAAAATTTGGTGCATCGCTTCGAAGGCTCTGTAGCCTTCCCCCGCCTCAAGACTTTTCTCAATTTCAGAGTCTTGTTCCCCAAAGATCCCATCCCACATTTCGATCATTGGGTAAGGAGGTGACGTCACCACCAATTGCACGCTGGCATCGGCTAAGGGTGACATGTCTTCCGCGGTGTTGAAGTGAATTTGGTGGGTGGTTGGGTTCATGGGTGGGGATTGTAATTCAGGAATATACTAATTTCTCATTTTAATTTTGAGAGTTCTTCTTCGATTTGGTCTTTGATGTTTTTTGGGTAATCACTCTCCCTTATAGCTCTCCTAAAAGACATAATCTTTTTCGCTGGTGCGCCCTTTGAATTTGTGGCGAGTGATAAAGCAATATCCGCATCGGATATTATCAATTTGAAACGTTTTTGGCTAAAGTGCCCAGAGTAGTCGAAATGCTCGCTGATGCCTTTTTTGAAACTCAAGGCATAGATGAGGGCCTCTTTGTAGGCTTTCGAGATGGTTTCTGACTCAGGATTCGATTTTATCAATATGACAGCCCCGATTTCGGGAGGGAGTGTTTTGTTTTTAATCTGAGCGGTAGTGAGTTTAGATAAAAGATCTATGTCGGTTCTGACAAACGGCCAATTGAATAGGTACTTAATGTTTTTAGGCCCAAAGATTTCTGAACTCACAAAACCTTGGAGCGCCATGTTGATAGCTTCTGGAGTCCCGGTGTCTCCTAAAACTCCTAAGACGGTTATCCTTCTCCTGATTGAACGATTGATCGCGTTTTGTTTCAGCTTGGCAGTAACACTCTCCTTTCTTTCGGCGGTCCAACCTTTGGAGTGTTCCGCGAATTTATCTTCATCGAATTTAAAGTTAGGAGCATCCAAGATAGTTTTTAAAAACGAAATCACTCGAGGGTTATTGATTTTCCTTTCTCTTAGCACTCTTAAAAAAGTCGAGTATTCATCTGGATCTTCTTTGAACTGTTGTATCCCCCATTTAATAATGAAATCTTCTGAGCTCTGAGTAGTAAGCTGTCCGAGTAATCCAATGGCAGAATGTTGACTGCCTCCTTCCTGAGAGGCAATTTTAATTAAAACATCTTCGCATGAGTTGTCTACGGAGCCACTGAATGCATTCAGCCATCTGCCTTGTTCCCAGTTGTCGGAAGTAGAAGCTACCCTCTTTATAAATTCAGCAAGTGCTTTTTTTGTACCAAGGTCTCCAAGTGGAGAAATTGCGCTTTTTGCTACCTTTAAGTCTGAATGAAGCAATTCGATTAAGAATTGCTCAGCTTTTGCTCCCCCAATTAAACCGAGTACTGTTGGGGCTAAGACTTGATAGTGTTTGTCTAAATTTTTTTCGTATTTATTAAAGTAATCAATGACCTGAGTTGTGGTTTCTCTGGCTTTAAATTCTCCAAGAAGATACAAGAATCCCAATCTGAAAGTAGGATCTTCAAGTTGTATTCCCTTTAGAGCTAGTTGAATGAACTCTTTTCGATCTGAATCTTTCGCTTTAAAAAATTGTTCTTTGACCTTTGTAAAGAATTCTTCTCTATTTGAACGAAATAAGTTTAGGGCTTCTAAGGATTCCTCACTTTGTTTATTTTGAGGGATCAGGCAGCGTTCATATAAAACTTCTAAATAGACTCGGTAAGCTTCTAATGTGCCTATGGAAAGAAATACAAAGTGAACATGGTATGCTGATTCTTGCTTTTTTACCATGAGAGCTATTTTCTTTAAGTTTGGAAGAGCTGAATCACCCCATTCTTGAAAGAGCTTATGGCGTTGTTTATAAGATACAGTGGGCTCACGATTGTCCAAAAATGGAAATAAGATTTTCCCTTCCCTCGAATTTCTTAATTTGATTTCTTCCTCAGCAGTTAATTCTTTTATATGTGTCTTTAAATTACCTTCTGTATCCCTCGAATTGATTTCCTTTGTACTTAAATCACGTTCATCCTTCTTGATGTATCCGAGGATTAGATACAGTCCGACGAAAGATGCTAGGAAGAAAATAGTGAGTCCGAAAATGAATTTTTTCATTCTGAAATATTCAATATGTGGGTCGGGAATTACCGACGGAGAAGTGATTTCCCACTAACTGGTTTTGATGTTGTGATAAGTGAGGAGATAGCTTCTTAGAATTAAGAACTAAAATCAATAGATATTCAGATGCATTGATCGTTGATCTTAGAAAGATGCAGCCAATTTAAACGTGTTTCAAATACTGCCGCCCTTACAGGGCTTGGCTCTTTCCTCTAATTCAACCCAGGGCGACGCTTCGCTCTGCCCTGGGCTATAATGTTGCGGGCTTTCAGCCCTTGGCTTTTGGATTGACTTGAGTCGCAATTCATGCCGTTGATTATTGCATTAAAAATTAAGAGGTTAATCTCGCTCCACAGTGCTTTGTTCTTGAGCTCGACTCTACCTTTACCCAGGGCGACGCTTCGCTCTGCCCTGGGCTATGAAGTTGCGGGCTTACAGCCCTTGAGTGTATTGTCGCTTATAGACAATGATTTTAAGCATGCAGCGTCAGCGAGTGCCTCGTTTCGCTCTAATATTGAAGAACGTCTTGGAATCGTGGTGCGATCCATTTTTCCAACTCGTCGATGAATCACTCCTCAAGCATTTGGCCTATTGAGGGTATAAGGAAGATATCCCTCGTTAACACTTCGGGCTTGAAATGGAGGCCGGCTGGATTCGACTGCATTTATTTCGGGTGGGTATTGAAAGGTAGCTTCTTTTCGATTTTTGATTTAACTTCTTCTGGGATTTTTTCGAGCCTCACTGTCGACCAAAAATTCCTTGCCCAACCATAGGGACTCTTAGGGAGGTATGGAATAAAAAGGAGTGCGTTTTCGGGTTCGGCGACAATGAACTTCGTTAAAAAATGGGCCTGATTGGAAGAGTGATATTTAAATAATTCACAGTCTGGGGCTTGGAGTAAGGATTTGATTAAAGTGAGATAATCGGTTGAAGCATCTTCAAGGTAAAGAAGATTGAAAAGAAGGAGTGCAACGGCTAACCCCTTGGGATATTCCTGTTCTTGAACTTGAGTTTGAACTTCTTCAACAATCAATTTGAGATCGATGAATTGTAAGGGGAAGTCGGATACACGAAAATCTTTGGGATTGAGATGCGGATGATCCACATATCCTTTTAAAATGATCTTGAGTGTTTCTGGTGTTCCAATTTTAGCTAAAGCAATGAGAGCTTTGTCTCTTTTCTTTTGATCCGAAAAATCATACCTATCTTGAATTTTTCTGATTTCTCTCTTCTTTTCACTTTCAGACTTATACCTTGAAATATTCGCGATCTCTTTATGAGAAACTTTAATTTTTTCTTTTTCGAGCACGGCTTTTAAAAAGGGAATCGATCGAGGATCGGGTCTCTTGATCAAAGCTTCTAAAGCATCTTCTAAATCAGTGTAAACCTTATTTAAGTCTAATTCAGTCATTCCAAAATCGATGATGGTGTTTAAGGATTCTTCGCTCTTTAAATTGCCTAGTGCTTGTACGGCATATTCTCGGTAGGGATGGTTAACATCTTTGGCTATATTTAGAAGAGGAAGCTCACAGCTAGAATCAGCAGAGATAGCTAAGCCACTTAACCACATTAAATGTTTTCGTTGATCGGGCTCGTTAATTAAGCCATCAATGATCGTTTTTATGGCTAGAGGAGTACCCGTTTTAGCCAAGGCGTCGATGGCATCATCATCCAGGCGATCGCCATTTTTGTTGACTAAATCTAACAAGAATTTTTCAGCTTCATTTCCCCCGATATCCCCAAGGATGTCGGGGACACCGCTATAGACATAGGAATCCTTTTTTTGGTTTCGATGGTAATAATCTATAAAAATTTTAACGGTTGCAGGATCTTTGAATTCAGCAAGGGTATAAAGGCATTCCCCTCTTATTTCTTCAGAATGATGGTCTAAGCCTGAGATCAATAAATTTTTGATCCTGTTCAGCTGACTTTCAGTAAATTGCTTTCTTTTTTCAGCTAGTTGATATTTTACGGCTGATAGTCCATTTGAGAAATGTTGATTAGATAGGTTGAAATCATCGGACATCTCCCTGACCGGAATCTCATGTCGTTTGATATACATTTTGAAGTACGCCTCCAAACACTCAAATGTTTGAATTGCGCTAAACATTGAAGATATGGCTTCTGCCTGTTCGGGCTTTTCCACTTTGATGGAGAGATTGATTAAGTTGGGTAAAGCTTCATTTCCCCATGCTGAGAATTGTTTGTATGCATCAGTAAAGTCAATTTTTTCCTCCATGAAATCCTTAATCACGCGCCCTTCTCGAGTTGCTGAGAGCCTGGCCTCACCTTTGATGTAAGGTAGGAGGAAATATAAACCAACGAAGGCCAGGATCATTAATGTGAATATTCCAAGGATAATTTTTTTCATGGAAATAGATATATTGAATTCGATGTAAAGCCTCTGGATAGGAGATTGAAATCCCCTGTTTTTATTCAGCACCAGGGTTATCAATCGTGTATTTAAAATCAATATTATTTTGAAAGTTTCAGCCTAAGTAGTCGGTTCGCCCAGTGAGTAGGAAATAAAATTCAAAGAGGCATTCAAAGTCATCGAAGAGCTATTTAGCCGATTTAGTATTGTTCATTTATAAGAATTGAAATTCATGCAGGATCGGCTCAGAGGGCTCTGAGCCGACCACTTTGCGTGTGGACTACATTAGTTATTTAACAAAAATGGTGCGAGTTTCGGTGTGCCCAGTGTTTGTTGAAAGAGTGATGGTGTGGGCGCCAGATTTTAAGAGCCAGCTGAGGTTTTCGCCGGAGCGAGTTTGCCCTTGGTAACTCCCATCGATGAACCAATTTAATTTGATTTCAGGAATGGAAGAAGTTCCCCGAAGGATGAGCTTGTCGCCGCCTTCTCGCTGAGTGTGAAGGATGGTGGCTCGATGGGGAGGCGTCACCCACTGAATCGAGGGAGTTGAAGGGTTGTTAAAGGATTCTTTTGGGGAGAAATAAGGAGCTTTGGGTGTAGTTAAGGAATTAAGATTTAAGGATTGGTTGTCCTTCGAGGTCGACGCAAGATTTGATGGAGTGCTTGATCTTTTGGAGTTTAATTCTGGGAGCAATCTGAATAGAGAGAGAATTGAGGGCACGGCGGCTTTTCTTCCCACTAATTCTTTAGAAGCCGAGCCGTCAAAATTTCCAAGCCAAACTCCGATCGTCCAATCTTGATTGTAGCCGACAGCCCAGGCATCCCGTAAGCCGAAGCTAGTTCCCGTTTTGATAGCTAAATCCGGTAGCTTTAACGGGGCGAGCCTCTCTTGCGTGCTGAAACCCACCTCTTGAAGGATGCTCGTCACTTTTTCTACCGCCTCCTGAGAAAACACGCGATGATTAGGGCTTAGAGTGATTCTCGACTTGCTCTGGGTTCTACTGTCATGAGTAGATTTTTGTAGCGAAGATTCGGTAGCGACTAAGGGAGAGTAAACTCCCCCATTCCCTAAAGTACGGTAGGCTTCCATCAGTTCATAGAGAGTGACATCCACTCCGCCTAATCCCAAAGTCAACCCACTGAGTTGAGCATTCTTTCTTAAACTGACCAAGCCGGAGTCTTTTAGCTTTTCGATCACCTCTCCGAGCCCCATCGACTTCAACAGATCTAAGGTAGGGATATTGAGGGAATCTCTAAGTGCCTCGCTCGCAGTCACTTTTCCTTTAAAGGAGCGGGAAAAATTTTCGGGTCGGTAACCGTCGCGATAATAACGCGGGGAATCATCGAGTAAGGTGTTCTCATCAATCCAATTTTTTTCAAAGGCGAGGGTAAAGAGGAAAGGTTTAAGAAGGGAGCCGGGTGATCGTTCACTGATGGCTCCGTCCACTTGGCCGGCTTCAGGGTCGTTAAAATCTTGAGAACCAATCCAAGCTCTGATTTTTCCCGATTGAGTTTCAGCTAAGATCAAGGCTGTGTTTTGAATCCCGTCGGATGACATGCGCTCCAGTTCCTCGCTCAACACGGATTGAGCTAATGTTTGTAGGTCTGGATCGAGCGTGGAGTGAATATTAGCTTGATTCGAAATCCTGGGCATCTTCGAGGCTAACCAACGTGAAAAATGGGGAGCCGTTTTATCAATTGAGTGAAATCGAGGTCTGACCTCTCTTTGAAGGGATCGTTCGTACTGAGCTTGAGTCACTTTCTTGAGTTCGTACAAACGCATGAGAATCCAATCTCTTCGTTTCTTCGCGGCCTGAGGATACCGATCCGGCCTCAAGCGCGAGGGAGATTGAGGAAGCCCTGAAATTAAAGCGGCTTCGCTCAATGTGAGTTCCTTGGCTGACTTTCCGAAGTACCTTCTCGAGGCAGCTTCCACTCC
Source organism: Planctomycetota bacterium (assembly GCA_028280485.1). Lineage (GTDB taxonomy): Bacteria > Planctomycetota > UBA8108 > UBA8108 > JACQVS01 > JANQLS01. The sequence goes on along the minus strand of JANQLS010000062.1, from coordinate 53,382 downwards.
GTAGACATTTCCCCCGTAAGGTGCGAAGTTGAGGTAATACTCTAAGATCGTTTCTTTATCCCAATTGTTTTCGATATGAAGGGCTAAAACCATCTCGCGGAACTTTCCGTAGAAACTTCTGGGGAGAGGTCGCAAGAGTCTTGCGAGCTGCATGGTGACCGTTGAAGCGCCGCTGATAATCCGTTGGTTGCTGAGGTTGTCGTAAGCCGCTCGACTGACGGCTTGGAGATCGACTCCTCCATGATCGTAAAACCGTTGGTCTTCTGCGGTGAGGGTGGCCTCTATAACTTTAGGATGGATCTCCTCGAGAGAGACCCACATCGCTAAGCGATCATCTGGGGTAAGAGTTAAATCGATAAATTCTCCCCAGCGATCGGTGATGATGAGGGAGCTGGATTTGGACCTTAAAAGCTGATTGAGATCTGGTAGCCGAATCCATTCGATGATGAAAAGTGAAACGAAAACAATTAGTAAAAAGCCACACCCCCTCGAGCTCAGGCGGAGAAATCTTCCGGGAAGAGAAGATCTTGAGCTGGGGATTGGAGGGGGTGTGGGATCGGAGGAATAGATAGAGATCTTCTTAGTCTTTGAGTTCTTGCGGAACTTAAATCTATTCAATACTTCGATCATTTCAGAACAGTCGATCAGAGGTTTTAGGGTTGGGAAATTTTAATTTTACCCTTTAATGGGCCAGAGCTTCGTAACTCTGAATCGTACATACATTCAGCTTCGGTACGAGGCAGGTTGAATTCCCCAACCGTTACGGCGCGCGCTACGTATTTGAACGTCGATTCACCTGCTCGGGGATGAGCAAAGATGATCAGTCGATCATCACGAACTTCCTTTCTGAAGACTCGCATGTTTCTGCTGCCTTGAGAGTGACCGTCAGAAGTTTTGAAGGCGGGATTCTCAATCTCGAATCCCGCTGGGAGTTTGTCGACGATCACTACGTTATCGGTGGCCTGGGTGCAATTCAGGGTGAGTTGAACGATCAAGGATTGGCCTTGAGTCAAGTTCTTAAAGGACTTGATCGGGCTTAAATTTCGGTCGAAGTAGGCCCTGCGGATCTTGAGCCCTTGATCGACAATCCCAGAATCCTTGATCTCAGTATTCATTAATTCCGTATCCGACCTCTCTGCTGTCAATTCATCTAAATTGCTTTGAGTCGGTTGAAAGTCGGGGCTTCCATCGGAGTTTTCTTGATTGGCTAAGGGTTGAGTGAACGAAGCTTTCTTAGCTCCCGATTTTGAATCTTTCTGGTTTTGAATCGCAGGGCTGGGCTGAGCTCGCTTCGAAGTTCCTGCCTTTGAAAGTTGCAATCCATCGGAATGTAACGCGCCCGAATGATCGGGGATGCCACTGGCTTTCCAGAAAGCGTAAACGACTTCACCTTCCTGAGGTTGAATGGAGAGGGTTGCCCCAGGTGAGAGGCGATGTCGCTCCTTTAGAGGCCAGCGGATGATGGTTCTTCCTTTACCGACGGTGATGTTTTCTTCGGTGATGGCACCATCCTCTGATTTTATTTTAAGGATGACGTTTTGATCATTGGACGGGGCTGGGAATCTCCGCGAGGCTTTGGCTATCGCCAACAGGGCGAAGGCATCTTCTTGAGTCGAGCGATAACGCCCTTTCTTCTGGTTTTTTAATAATCGGTGGATCAAGGGCAATATTTGATTCGCGGGGCGCCCGAGATCGCATAGAGTTCCCAGCAAGATCGAGAGTTCGCGAGTTTGACTGTAGAGAGTTCCCGACAATTCTCGTTCTCGCTGGTCTGAATTTGAATTTTCTTTTGGCTCGGCATTGAAGGGATTTTCAGAAAGCATTTCTGAGCTCTTTTGATTTTCTGACTGGATCCCATTGAGGAGTTTTGCGATTTGCAGTTTGCATCGCGCTTCTAAGGGGAGTTCCTCTTCTCTTTCTAGAAGGTTTTGAATCCAGTGGTCTTTTGCCTTTCCCTTACGAGCTAAAACTTCTAGGGCAAAAGCCTTGAGTGTACCGATGTGTTTGAAGGTAGAGTTCTTGGGACTTTTAGGGTTGAGGACGATTTTCTCCAAGAACTTATAAAGCTTATCGAGCCGTTCTTTACCCACAGGGAATCCAGCTTCTTCAATTTCAAGGAGTACGGACGCAGCATAAATACTCCCGAAATTTGAAGCTCTGCGTTGCCCTGGCCAGTAGGCCAGTCCTCCACTTGAGGTCTGCATGCTGAACAGGCGTTCCACACCGTGGTGAAGGTGTTCTTCGATTTCTGTTTCCGTTTTAGCTACCGTATTCCCTGAATCTAAATATTGTTTTAAAACGATCCACGGTAATAAACGGCTGGAGGTTTGTTCGACACAACCGTAAGGATACCTTAAAAGGTAACTCATACTGCCTTCGATCGATGGGAGTAAGGAAGATGAGAGAACCAACTCCGTTTCGACCGTCGAGGAAAGATAACTTTTATCGATCTGAAACTCAGAATTCTCTCGATCCTTAACGATTCTCACCTCGCTTTGAAGTTCACGGTTCGCGGTAGGACGGAGGGGAAATTCGATGGATTTAACAATGGGCTGATCCAGCGAACTTAAATCGAAGGACTTGTTATTTTCAGGACCTTCTTTTATAGAAGCGGACGATTCAGAATCTTGATTTGTATGAGCTGAAGAGGTCCTCGAGGTTGACAGTGGAGACAGCCGGGCGATGACTTTGGCTTGAGCCACCCCCGACTGAGTACCAACCAATTGGAACCGTAAGATTTTGGAAGCCTCTGGCTTTAAACGAAGCGGGTAAAAGCTCTTTGAAGCTGAGCGTAGTTTTAGGTGGGTATTTAATTCAAGGTGCACCTGACCCTCAACTTCTAAGGGAGATCGATTGTGAACCGTCACCGGCACTTCGAAGGCATCTCCCGGAGCTAAAAATCGCGGCCAACTGGGTTGAATGATGATGGGTCGCCTCACCTTAATCGATTTTTGAGTCGCACCCGTCGATTTCGTTCCTGAATGAACAGCGATCAGTACGAGTTCCCCGTCGAAATCGGGGGCTTGGATGCTCGTTTGAATCTGGCCTTGGGCATCGGCGATGAGTCCGCTCTTCCATAGGGATACGGAGCGGACTCGGGTGGCTTGAATCGGGTTGAGGTAACGGGACGATCCAAAGCTTCCCCCACCGGGAGTGGCGTCGGCGCGCGCTAAAAAAGCCTCAGGGTCGGCGATGATCTGTTCGTAGAGATCGTGAACTCGAGTTTTGAGAGCTCGCTTTTGATTGAAATGAGCGGAGGGATCCGGAAGTTCGAAGGGAGTGAGGGCTAAAATTCCGGCATCGACAAAGGCGATGGCCACTTCACCATCGACGGCTTCTCCACTGTGGTCTTTAAGTTGAAGGCGGACGTCTAAAGTTTTACCTGGTTGAACGAGGTCTGAAACTTCTAAGTCGATACTCGTCTGTCGTTCTTCTTTAGATCGTTCTAAGGCGACCGCGCCGTAGGCCCGTAATGGGATTCCGAGATTTAAGTTATTCGCCTCGGCCTGTTGCGGTGAGTCGAGGGATGGATCCTCCGAACTTTTAACTGGAGATTTACCTCGAAGTACGGTCAGGGTGACATAACCATGAGGGATCATCTCTTTTGGAAATGGGAACTCGATGACACTCGAAGAATAATTGAGTTGAAATTGTCGAGTTTCGTGGAGTTTGTTCGATTCAAAGGTCAGTAAGGCTTCGCCGGTATAAGGTGACTCGATCGATAGCTTAACCGTCTCCCCACTGGCGTAGGTTTTTTTATCGGGGGTCAGGGTGATGCGACTCGGGATTTCTAAGGAGCCACTTCGTTGATGGGAGTGACCGAATGTATGGAAGGTGTGACTCACTTGAAGGGGCCAATTGAGTTCAGGATCGATGGCGCGAAGCTCCAAGCGGTATTCGCCGGTAGAAGTTAATTTAAAGTCGATCGATCGTTGCCCGTCGGTCAATGGAATCGTTTCTTTGGAAACTTTCTCTTCAACTTTTTCACTGATCCAACGGTATCGGCCGGAACTTTCTTCGAGCTTATGATTCCAGGTTACTTTGAAAAGCTGGGCTTCAGCTTGGAGGTTTCGTGTGATGGCTTGGAGGTCGGCCCTTAGAGCTAAGCAGTCGAAGGAGTAGACTTCTGGGAGTTTTTGGGTATCGATTCTCCGAACCCCTAAATACCAAGGGCTGGGATCAATTTTGCATTTCTGATGGCGTGTGATCGCGCGACCACTCACTTCGAACACTTCGACCGTAAATAAACCCTCAAGAGCGGCGTGAGCTTTGAGTTCCGAAGGAAGCTGGAACTTAAATTCACCTCGACCATCCTCGTCGAGAGTGAGTGCGTCCAGTGGGATCGGAGCGTTGGGTGGACTGAGGTTGAAGCTACTGAAGCGAACTCCTTCGTACCCTTTAAAGACTTTTTTGCGACTTAAGTACTTAAACTTCGCCTTCGCTTTTAGGCCTTTGGCGGCTCCCCCAAAGAGATGCTCACCTCGGACCTTCAGGGTGATTGTGTCACCGGGAGAGTAGGCTTGGTCTTCTAATTCCAAATCGACTTTGAGAGTCACCGGTAGGTATTCTTCCACTCGAAAGGAAGTGGAGCCTAAGACGACTGTCTTATTTTCATCGGGGATTTTGAGTCGGGCCCGGTACTTTCCGGTGGGAAAGAAAGATTCTGTTTTTAACTGAAATTCGGTTGTCCCAAATTCTGAGACTTCTTTGGTGATAACGGGGAGAGTTTGGGAATCGGGGCGGGAGATTTCCCACTCTAAGGGCATCCCTCGAGGTGCCACTCGACCTAAGGTGTCACGTACGAGACCTCGTAGGTGGAGTTTTTCACCGGGGCGGATGACGTTTCTTTCTGTGTAGACAAAGGCTTCATAAGATTGTTGAGGATAGGGATTGCCCGACAGATCGAGGTCTTGAGTTGAGAGCTTACCTTCGGTGAGAGAGAGGTAAGTCATATCGTTTTCGTACTCAGCCGTTATTAAAAGAGGTTTTCCTTGTTTACTGAAACCTTCGCGGTCGACGGCTACCTTTAAGAGCCCCGTCGAGTCCGTCCAACCCTCACTTAGGATTTGATTGCGATTTGAGATAACCGTGATTTTAACAGCCTCTTTGGGCTGTGCGCTGACGAGGTCGTTGACCCAAACTAGAAGTTCATCATGGTAGAGGCGGCTGTGGATTCCCAACTGACTTAGGGTTAAGACGTGGTCTTCCTCAGACCAGTATCGGCTGGGATCTTTGATGCTGAGTTGGTAAGGACCAAAATGATCGTCGCCGAGGAGATCATCGAGTCGAACGCGAGTGAAAACTTCTTTGTTCGGTTGATTGGCGATCTCTACTGTATGGTCTTTCCCCACCGTGTACCCCACAGGGCTGTGGTGTTGCAGCATCTGAAGAATATTGTTGGGGAAGATCTTTTGAACTTTGATTTTAAGTTTTTCGGTATTGATCGTCCTCAGCATCAACTCTCGCGGACTGTCGGTGACTAAGTACTTTCCTTCTCCGACTAAACTGAATGTAGAAGAGAGATTGGGCATATCTAGAGTACGCTCAATTTGGGAAGCTAAAAAGCGGCCGTTCGTACCTTGGAGCCCGGGAGCGATTTTCAATAGATAGCGTTTCCCGGGTTGGAAATTTCCCCGAACCTTCAAGTAGGAATACTCTGAATTCAAGCTGAACTTTACGGGTGGGTCAAAGCTGAAGAAGGGCTTGGCTTGTTCGGGGTCGATCCTCATTCCAAAGTTTAAGCGGAGGCTTCCCTCGTTCGGCCCTTCGCTGTAGGTGTAGTATCTTCTCAGGGAGAGCCCGGAGGTGATGTTGAGGACTTTCTTTTGTTCATGATAGATACCCAAGGGGCCAGAGACACCTACGAGGCCCGGAGCAAGGTTCACGAAGATTTGCTTTTGAAATTGAGCATTCAAGCGGTAATGAGCTTCGTAGTGAGATCCCCGGTCTTGGGGCTGATACGCCCGTGAGGGCGTGTTCACCGGAATGAGTTGACGACTCAGGCGCTTAGCTTCGAGGGATTGGCCCTCCGAGTTGGAGAAATCGAGGAGAGTGTCGAGTTTTTCTAAGTTGATGCGGTCATCAAACTTGAGAGCGAGAGTTAATTGGTGGTTTTTGGAATAGGCGATTTGGCGTAAGCCTAACCAATGCAATTCGGGAGTTCTAAAGGTGACCGATTGGCCTTCCTGAAGAGGGTATCCGTCGCGGTCGAGGAAATTATCTTTGAGTTTCAGGCGATACTCGTGGGCTTTTTGAAAACCATCTTTGGCTCGAACCTCTAAGGTGCGAGGTGATTTCCAATTGAAATGAAGGTCCGCTTGAGGACTGATATCAAATTGATCGATCGAAGGAAGATCTCCCTGGCCATCGGGAGCGATGAGATCTCGATCGAATGAAAGGATGAGAGGATCGAAAAGAGAATCGAGACGTTCCGGTTGAGCCCGAATCAATCGGGTGGGTTGTCTTTGACGGGATTGCCAAAGCCAAATTCCAGCGGTAATCACATTAAAAGTTAAAAAGAGTAGAGAAATGTGAAACCAGGGATTTTTAAGCGTATGGGTTCTTCGAGTCTCAATCATGAGAGCTCACTCCTCTGAAATTCAATCTTCAATCTTCTTCGAAATATGGGCTTTGGGGGGATAGAACGACGATAGACATGTGCCTATCCCCCCTCAGTCCAATGGGATCTCCTGAGATGGATTTCGAGCCTCAGTTGTGAGCACTCAAGCCCTTCTTGGGTAGATCCGGGCGGAGAACGGAAATACAGATACGAATATCGCTAAGTGCAGCTTTAGCTGCCTTATTGACAATAGATCAGCAGATCAGCCAGCGAAAGCAGTGCCTACCAAGACAGCGTAGACGAAGAGACTGGCAAAGAGACTTAGCTAGAAAAAATGCGTGTTTGTAGACAACTATGGAGTAACTCACCAAAAAACTATCAATACGAGGCACAAGCTGAGCTGTGACTCACAAAGCGGGGTGAGAAATCTACAAAGTAAATCTAATAGGATGTGCAAATGAGCACGGGTGCTTTTGTGCGTTCTCTTACTGGCGCACGAATTTGTTCCTATTGATGAACAGAAACAAAATATAAGCATAGCAAGGTGAGAAGGTGACTGGAGGGAGACCCTTCTCTTCACTTCACAAAAAAGATCCTAACGTTATTTCGTTCTGTTTCAATGTCAAAAAATGAGTTCGGTTTAAGCGTTCGATTCCGAAACGCTCAATTGATGACGTAAGTTTTTATTTCTTAAAACGATGTCATTTTCGGCTTCGTTAAAGAGTTAACTTTATAGGATGTCGATATTTTTTTAGGTTCACTTATGATTCAGATTTTTTGAAATAACTACGGGTAAACGTTGCAAAGTAGTCAGCTGATCCCGTGAGCCGGAACAGTATTTCAATATCTCATTCCTCGCACGAAGCCTTAGCGGGTGCCACGCGTTTGACTTAAAATCAAGGCTTGTGATGGGAATCAGTTCATTGGGAAAATAGGTTAAAGAGTTAAGAATCAATATCAATAAGCCCGGAGCGTAAGCGACGGGACAATGCTAAAGTAATGCGTGGGTGGGAATTTAATCCCTGAGGACGTACCTATGCGGATTCATCGCAATGACGTATCCCGTCGCCTACGCTCCGGGCTTACTAATGTATTTCGAAAAATCTCACAGCCTCAGCGTGTGTGGACTACCTTGAGCCGACTACTATAAAAAGATTGATGGAGTTACCTACACGTGCGTGATAGGGTTTTCCCCTTACTTTGTAATCGCTGAGCTTCTCATCGATACCGTTAGAACTTCTTACTAATGAACAAACCTATTCTTAAATCATGAAATCTTGGATCCCGCGTTTACCTGAACCTGAATTGATGGACGATCCCCGCGAAGTCCAAGCTTACGATGAGAGTGATTTCAGCGAGGTCAATCGCCAACTCGCCCAGCGGTTGATCGCTTTAGCGGGCCCCGTAGGAAAGGCTATCGATCTCGGGACGGGGCCAGCCTCCATTCCCCTTGAGCTCTGTCGTTTAGCCCCCGGATGGCGGGTCGTGGCTATGGATGCCGGTCCTCGGATGCTCAAGAAGGCGAAAGAGAACATTCGAAAAGCAAAGCTCACTAAGAATATTGAAACCTTAGAGGCCAAAATTCAGTCCATTCCCCGGGGTTTAGGGCGATTTAATTTAGTTTTTTCAAACAGTTTACTTCATCATTTGCCCGATCCTCTCTCCTTGTGGGAGGCATCGAAGCATCTTTTGAGAGCTGACGGATTGATGGTAGTCCAAGATCTCTTTCGTCCCAGTTCTTCTCGTGAAATTCGAGATTTAGTGAAGCGGCACTGCGGTCGAGAGAGTAAATTGCTCAAAGAGCTCTTTGAGCAATCACTCTATTCCGCCTTTACAGTTGAGGAAATCCGTCAGCAAATCGAGTTTGTCGGAGGATTTGACGTCAAGGTTCAAGTTATATCGGATCGCCACGTTGCGGTCATAGGTGGTTTAACTTCCTGAATAAAGACCTTACCCCCATTAAAAGCATGATCGATAATCCAAACGATCCGGTGGATCCTTCTAAGCAGCAGTTCCTGTTCTTCCCCAATCGGCACCTCCTAGAGCCGGGGCTCGATGCACCCGTCGTGCTTCAAGCCAATCCAAAGAATGCTTTCCAGACGGTCTTTCGACAATTACTGGCGCTCCACGAAGTCCATCCCGTTCTGATTGAACCAGCGGCTATCGGTGGAGGCTCCATTCTCTATGGATGCCAACAGTTAATTTTGGGCTGCAACCTCTTGGTCGGGGCTCGAAATCAATTAGAGGTACTGGGCGTGACGGCCCAGCTTCTTGAAAGCTGCCGAGAAATCAGTGGAAACATCGAAAGCTTTTACGTATTTGAGCAGTGCTCCTTAGAGGTGAGAAAGAGCGAAAAAGGTCGGGATAAACCTCTTGAAGTGGGTCCAGAGTGTTCTCAGCTTAAAAATTACGGAGCTCTGCTTGAAGAATTTACACTCGATCCCCCTTGTGCGATTTCGATGAACTTTGAGCGCTTAGGAAAGCTTCAAGTCAGCTTGGAGGAAACTTACGATTACGCCTGTCAGCAATTAGAGCGCTTTTATTGCGCGAGTATTACGTCTCCCCATCCGGATCCTCTGGCTGACTTCTGCCACAGTTTGTATAACGATGTGGGAAAGGGGCTGATCCCAGATCACATCTTGGTGGATGAGGAAGAGGAAAAGGAAGGCGGCCGAGTGGGCTTGTTAAATTTGATCCCGGATTTTGAGGACGCGGTGAAGCGGGGTTAGTAGCCCAATGAATCACTTAGTGATCAATTTCAAGCCCGAAGTGTCAACGAGGGTTGGCAAGCCGCAACGTAAATAAAATCAAACTAACCCAAAAACCAGGTTTCACGCCGAACTGAAATCCATCACAAGCCTCGATGATGAGTTAAACGCATGGCACTCGCTTACGCTTCGCGCTTGGAATAAGTATGTGCGGATTACTTTGAACCGATTACCTAAGAAAAAAAGCGCTCCTCTGAATGAGGAGCGCTTTTTTTATGTTTTTAATGTGATTTCCGGGAGCGTTACGAACAACCGGCGGAAGTTCCGCAGTTGAGACATTTGTAGCAAGCTCCGTTTCTCACGGTGATGTGACCACAAACTTCACAGGGAGGGGCATCCCCCATAAATTCCGCCATCTGTCGGTTGGCGGCAGATTCATCGCTTGAGGCGGTAGGATCAGCTAACTCTTGGGCGTGACTCGCAGGAACGGCCGGCGGACTCGCCATGGAGGCTTGAGGTGAGGCCTGAGTCGGAGTGGTGCTATTTCCGGAAGAAGCTTGTCCGGAAGAAGCTTGCAGATGGCTTTCAGAGGGATCATCAGCGTTGAACTCACTGGGTTTGACGTGAGCCAGATCGTGACGATCCAGATATTTGATGCCTAAAACTCTGAAGACGTAGTCGAGGATCGAAGTTGCCATCTTCACATTTTCTTGGTCTTGAACCATACCCGAGGGTGAGAACCGAGTGAAGGTGAAGGTGTCGACGAATTCCTCCAGCGGAACCCCGTACTGTAAGCCCTTCGAAATCGCGATAGCGAAACAGTTCATGACGCCTCGGAACGCGGCACCTTCTTTATGCATATCGATAAAGATCTCGCCCAGGGCTCCATCTTCGTAGTTACCCGTGCGGAGGTAAACCTTGTGTCCCCCCACTCTCGCTTCTTGGGTAAAGCCCATTCTCAGTGAAGGAAGAGGGCGGCGCATCGGCTTGAATGAACTCGAAGAGGTCTCACCCGTTGTCTGGGTGGCATCTTCTGATTCGGAATCATCCGATTGAGAAGAGAGGGGTTGAGAGAGCTTACAACCGTCACGATAGAGGGCGTTAGCTTTCAGTCCCAAGCGCCAACTTTCACGGTAGGCATCGCTGATACCTTCAACGGTCGCTTCGTTGGGAAGGTTGATCGTTTTGGAGATCGCACCACTGATGAAAGGCTGGGCGGCGCCCATCATTCTCACGTGACCCAAGGGAGCGATAAATCGTTTACCGTGCTTACCGCAACGGTTAGCGCAATCGAACACTTCGACTTGGTCTTCAGTGAGGTAAGGAGCACCTTCCAAGGTTTGGCGACCGCAGATGACGTCGTTCGCCCGATCGATCGCATCCTGGTTGAAACCGAGAGCCTTGAGGAGATTGAATGAAGGTTTGGAGGACTCTTCAGAACTGATTTCGAGGTTCTTCAGGGTTCCTTCTTTGATGTTCCAGGGAGATACGGCTGAATGAAGGTCGAAGTTCATGGGGAGGTTCGATTCGATCGAATCGAGATCTTCCGAGGTTAAACCTTTTGCCATCAGAGAAGTTCGGTGAATTTCGCCGGGGCCACCGTCTTGGGCGAAGCGATTCGTTCCCTTGAGATATTCGATGATCTCTTGGATTTGGCTATCGTTGTAGCCAAAGTGACGCAGGGCTTTTTCGACCGAATTGTTCACGATTTTGAAGTAGCCACCACCAGCGAGTTTCTTGAACTTGACCAATGAGTAATCAGGTTCGATTCCGGTGGTGTCGCAGTCCATCAGTAAACCGATCGTTCCGGTCGGGGCGATCACGGTGGCTTGAGCGTTTCGGTAACCGAATTTTTCACCGAGTTCCAAAGCGCGATCCCAAGAGGTTTTCGCAGCGTCTAAAAGACTGCCGGGAGCCAATTCTTGGTCGATTCCTTGAGGCGAGATCGAGAGCTTTTCGTATTCGTCGGGGCTAGCGTTGTAGGCAGCTCGGCGATGGTTGCGAATCACGCGCAGCATGTCGTTGCGGTTGCGCCCGAAGGCCGGGAAGGGACCGAGCTCGCGCGCCATCTCGGCTGAAGTCGCGTAAGATTCTCCGGTGAGAATCGAAGTTAAAGATGCACAAAGTGCGCGTCCTTGGGGGCTGTCGTAAGGGAGCCCTTTCACCATGAGAAGGGTACCGAGGTTGGCGTATCCCAATCCTAAAGTTCTGTATTCGTAACTTTTGGTAGCGATCGGTTCACTGGGGAATTGAGCCATCAACACACTGACTTCCAAAACGATCGTCCAGAGGCGAATCGCGTGAGTGTAAGACTGAATATCGAAGGTGTCCGTCTGGTCATCGTAGAATTTCATGAGGTTCAACGAAGCCAAGTTACAGGCGGTATCGTCGAGGAACATGTATTCTGAGCAGGGATTGGAGGCGTTGATTTTTCCGTCTTGGGGGCAGGTGTGCCAATCGTTGATCGTGGTGTCGTATTGAACTCCCGGATCAGCGCAACTCCAGGCAGCTTCACAGATATTTTTCCAAAGATCTTTGGCGGGAAGCGTTTTACAGACCGAGCCGTCGGTACGCCAGGTTAAATTCCAGTCTCCATCCTTTTCCAAAGAACGGAAGAAGTTGTCGGGGATACGAACCGAGTTGTTTGAATTTTGGCCGGAGACCGTGGCGTAGGCTTCGCCGTTAAAGTCAGAGGCGTAACCGGCATCGATCATAGCTTGGACTTTGCGCTCTTCTTGAGCTTTCCAAGAAATAAAGCCTTCGATGTCGGGGTGGTCGAGATCGAGGCAGACCATCTTAGCGGCACGTCGGGTCGTTCCTCCGCTTTTGATCGCGCCGGCAGCGCGGTCACCAATTTTTAAGAACGACATCAAGCCGGAGCTGACTCCCCCACCTGACAGAGGTTCACCTTCACCTCTCAAGCCAGAGAAATTGGTTCCCGTTCCGGAGCCATACTTGAACAAGCGAGCTTCGCGAGTCCAGAGATCCATGATCCCGCCTTCGTTGACGAGGTCATCGGAAACCGACTGAATAAAGCATGCGTGAGGTTGAGGGCGACTGTAGGCGTCGACTGATTTTTTGAGTTCTTCGGTCGTCGGGTCGACGTAAAAGTGACCCTGGGAAGGTCCGTTGACTCCATAAACTTGGTGAAGGCCGGTGTTGAACCACTGAGGTGAGTTGGGGGCAGCCATCTGATGGAGGAGCATATGAGCGAGTTCGAGCTCGAAGTTGTCGGCGGCCTCAGGTGAAGAGAAGTAACCGTAGGATTCTCCCCAGTGTCTCCAGCAGTGAACGAGACGATGAACGACCTGTCGGACGCTGGTTTCTTGAGTGGTTTGAGGTTGGCCGTTTTCATCGAGGACGGGCGCGCCGTTTTCGTCGAGGACGGGAACTCCTGCTTTACGGAGGTATTTAGAAGCCATGATGTCGACGGCAACTTGAGACCAGTCTTCGGGGACTTCGATGTCATCAGCTTCGAAGACGACACTTCCATCGGGATTGGTGATCTTCGTGGATCTCAGAGCCCAGCGGACAGCTTGGTAAGGATTGAAGGGGCCCCCGTTTTCATCCAAGGTGAAGTGGCGTTGAATATCTAAGCCCATCCCGCGTCCCTGTGGTGAGGGAGATGGGGGTGATGCAGACGGGGTTGCTGGAGCAGAACCCGAATGGCTGCTGGTAATCGGAGGGCGTGTCGTACGGGAGGAGAAGTCGGTCGCTGAGTTCGTGTCGCTGAGGACTCCTGTACTGCCTACACCATTGCTGTTGCCCGCACCCTTATTACTATTCGTGCCATGGACTGCGTCATTCTGCGAATTTGATTTAGCTGCCATGTGGCTGGCTCCTGATCCATTGCTTCCTTGATTCGAAGCGGGGTTGGGGAATGGGAGTTCTTTAGAATTTCCTGTGGGCCCTACGTTTGATTCTAAATCGAAAACCATAATCTACTTACCCTTCACCTTTTCACCTTATCCAAAGACTAGAACATTCGTGTTCTCATCTATCCCTTGAGTTATCTATCCTTTAACACCTTAATAAACTCATTGAACCATCGTGTTTTTGAGTTTAGAGAGAGATCCCCGGCTCAGGAGGCGTTATCGCTCAGTTGCAGCCGTTGATGGGTCGCTCAGCTTCGAGGAAAAAGAAGAGAAAAAAACTCACTGGAGAGTGGGCTTCAGTGGCTCTCGAATCGTGGCTCCCATGGATATTTGAATCAAGTATCTCTGAGTCAAATATCTTGGAGACGGGAGGGATCCGTTCACTTTGGCATCAGGGGTGCCGAGAGCCCTGCTGCGCTCGAAAAAAATCGGGCGAAGTTCCAGGCCCTCCTTTCGGAGGGTTCAACATCCGGTGGTAAAGATTATTTTCACCGGGTTTGGTAGGAGGCTCTACAAGCTTCTCTCAAAATTAATTGGAATTATGAGAGAGCTTGGTCAGGGTGAAATGATCCGAAGAATCGATCTGTTTCTCTTCAATCTCTCTTTTGGGCGGAATTCAGTAACTTTTCTTTGAAGACCCCTGCTTTTGATGTTGGTGTTCAACGATCAGCTTATCAGGAGTTCTTCTCGGTGAAGTTCAGTGAGGTTGAGCTTGATGTCTTTTCCAATATTCAACTTTGTTTGAATTTTCGTCGTAGATAAAAATCAGGAGATAGTCGGCCACCAGCACTCGACGAATGAAGCATCATCATCTAAATCGTCGGTAGTGCCTTGCCTTCACAACAAAAGTGAACTTTTGCTGCTCCTCGAAGGCCCGCTCGCTTAAATCCGCGCTTATCAATGCCCGTACCAGGAATCGATAGCAGCCGCAGGATTTAATCATGAGCGAATACAGTATTTAGGGGATGGACCTCCCCCGCTTATCACGACTTCAAAGTCGAACATTCAGATTCCGATCATCACTGCTTGTGATCATCAGGACACTTATTAAAGGGGCTTCAACTCTATTGGGAAGTGTGACACCGCCCGAATCTTAGCTATCCCCCTCTACAAAGCTTACTGAACGAAATTCTGAATTCCTTTAATCTTTAAATTCCCCTTTCTCTAAACGGTAAGGCTTTTGCTTCTAACACTATTAGCAGAGTGAAAGCACATCTTTGATTGACTAGAACGGGTTGAAACCTGCTCCGTAGGAGCTTCTTCCAACACACTCCAATGAGTTTCTGTTGAATTACAGAGACTCATAAAATGCGTTAATGCCTAAAACCATCTTTCACCAATCCCCAAGTGAAAGACACAAGACCGAAACCCATAAAGGCCCAGTTTTTCTGAGGACTCGTCATTGAAGAGTTCGTCTTTCAAGAACTTGGCTGAAGTGAAGAGGCGGCTTGGCGAGAAGAATGAGGCGAAGGCAAGGGATCTTCTTGAGATCGGACGTCTTGAACTCAAACACCGTTCAGTCAAATCATAGGATCTGAACAATGGGACCTGAGAGGCAGCCAGAAATTCGGCTGTAGAAGGCGAGTAAAAAAGAACTCTGGTCGGGGTGAGCACTTTAGATCTGACCGAGGAGATGAATCTCCCACGCCAGTCGTTAAATGAGTCTAAAGTGAATGATGACCTTAAATAGGTTAAAACCTCGTTGTTCTCTCCAGAGACCTTCCCGGATATTATGAAATATGTATCTTGTGGGTAGGGCCTGCTGGTACGTTTCTCTAACGTATTTTCTCTTTTGGGCTTCTTTTCTCTTTGGACCGTGATTGAGTCGGTCGGTCATCCTTCAAAGTCTTCAGGGTGCTGAGGACTTTTGAAAGACCTTTTGATTCTCCTCTATTTCTTCTTCCAATGGGCCTGCTCTTCTTGAAGGCCTGTTCGTCCATTGACTCTTCTTTTTTAAAGATGCTGAAAGAAATTTTCCCAGGAGTGCCTGGAAAAATGACCTCTTCAGCCATGCGACACAATGGCCTACCCGCCTCGATCGATCCCGGTCTGTTTAGGACTCAGTCTGTTTAGGTCTCAGCCTGTTGGGTCCCCGCCGGATTGGGCGGAATAAGGCGTCTTTACTGGAGAATTTCCCGTTTAGATGCCATTTTTAAGACCGTTGTTACCGGGGTGAGTTTCCTGACCAGGGTAGCGATAATACCGATTCAGAATAGTTCAGAAGAATGAAACGAAAATGAATCTGAATTCGGGTAAACCACAATATGTCTCATGTGAACAGCCAACCTACTACAATATGTTGTCACGTCAAGCATCACTCCTAGAATTTATTTCCGGACCTCGATACAATTTAGACTTATGAAAAAAATCATTTTCTCACATCGCGTGGCGAGCTTGAGAACCACGGATGCTTATGGTATTTTCTTGCCGGTCAAAAGGTTCATTTAAGAAAAGTATTCTCACTCCTCTTCTGAAATCGTTTTGATTAACGGGTGAATTCGTTCCTTAAGTTCACGTTTTTCAGCCAGATTCAACAACGATGAGGCTACCTTTTTTTAACAAAGTGAATGAAGTGAAGGATCTTCTCTCCTTAAGGCGGATTGAAGGGATATTCGACGCCTATGAAATTATTCCAGAACATACTGTTACTTTGGTTTATTATCGGAACTGAAGGCGTATGTTTTACTGAGAGTAACTTCGATAACGACAGCGCGACTTTAAAATCAGTTTCTTTTTACCACAAATTCCTTCGGGAGTTCCAAGCCCCCATTAATAGCAGGTTGATTAAGTGAATTCTGACTCTGAATCTACTTTCCCTCAAAAATCTGAGATGAAAGATTCATCTCCAGGGAATGAGGGACCGGTACAGAGTGAGCCTGCAGATTTACAGGGCAACCCGAGAGTTCTTTCTCGCCAAGAACACAATATATCGAGAGACCGCATCTCCAAGGGCGCACTTAAAGTCCTCTACCGTTTACACAACAAGGGTTTTAAAGGCTACCTCGTGGGAGGAGGTGTAAGAGACCTTTACTTGGGAAAGACACCCAAAGACTTTGACATCGGAACGGATGCCAAGCCCTCTAAACTCAAGAAGCTCTTTAAAAACTGTCGAATCATCGGCCGGCGTTTTCGAATCGCCCACATTTACTTTCCGGGTGAAGACATCATCGAAGTGGCGACCTTCAGGCAAGGTGAAGTTCACGCCATTCAGAAAAACGACTCGGTCATCCTCTTAGATAACAAATACGGCAGTCCTGAAGAGGATGCCAAACGTCGAGATTTAACCATCAACGGTTTGTTCTACGATATCGGTAGCTTCTCCATCATCGATTACGTGGGCGGGGTTGAAGACCTCGAGAATCAAATCGTCCGAACCATCAAAGATCCCGATGCGAGCTTTCAAGAAGATCCCGTTCGAATGATTCGCGCCTTGAGACATGCCGCTCGAACTGATTTTCAAGTGGAGCAAGAGACGTTCGAAGGCATTCAACGTAACCGAATCGAGATTCAAAAAACGAATATCTCCCGCTTGATGGAGGAGATCTTTAAAGATTTACGTTCAGGTTGTGGTTACAAGTTTTTCCTCAAGCTCATCGATTCAGAATTGCTCGACGCCTTCTTGCCGAGTTTAGCCCAACAAATTAAAGACAAGGGCGATGAGCATCCATTCCTGAATCGCTTAAAGGTTCTCGATCAAAAAATTCAAGAATCTTCTGCTGAACGCTACACCAATGCGGTGATGCTTTGCGTTCTGCTACATACGGTTTTAATTCCTCAGGAAGAGAATTGGGTTAGCTCTAAGGCCCATCCCAAAGGAGTGTGGAAATTACTTCAAGCTGGCTATGAATCCGTCGGTGAATGCATGCGAGTTTCGAAGCGTGACCAAGAGAGAGTCTCGCAAGTTCTTCTCGCTTACCGAAAGCTTCGTTACTGTATTCAACGGGGTGAATTGATACCTTCTTACCAAAAGAAAACTTACCTTTCTGAAGCCTTAGACTTTTTAGAGATCGATCTTGAATCTCAAGGAGAATCTACCGATCTCATTCCCGAGTGGCGTCGAGATTACGTCAAGGTGCTGGTCGCTCCCCCCAAACGTCGCGGTTGGCGTTCTCGTCGTCGCCGTTTAGGTCGTCGGGGAAAAGGGGGTTCAAAAGATTCTCAGAGATCTTCATCCTCGCGGGGATCATCAACGAGCAAGAAGTCTAAAAAAGGTAAGAAGCCTCAACGAGGTTCATTTCAATCCAAGAAAAAGAGAACCAAAAAGAAAAGCACCAAACCCAGGAACCGTAGAGATTCACGATGAGCATCAGGATCAATAAGGTTTATACCAAAACCGGGGATGGAGGTGAGACCTCTTTGGTGGGTGGAAAACGAGTTCCTAAAGATACTCTTCGAATCGAAGCCTTCGGCTGTCTCGATGAGTTGAACTCGACCTTGGGGCTGGCTCGAATGGAACTCGAAAGAGTTCAAAATTCAGATTCTGAATCGAAGTCTTCTCCCCGCGATGAGCTTCAGTTCTTAGAGTTCGAGCTCTTTTGGTTGCAAAACAAGCTCTTCGATCTCGGAGCTTATCTCGCAACTCCCCCTCAACAATTTACCGAAGGCATGCCTACAGTGAGCGCTTCGGATGTCGAACGATTAGAAAAGGGCATGGATCGTTGGCAGCCTGATTTACCCGAGCTTAAAAGTTTTGTATTGCCGGGTGGAGGTGAGTTAGCGGCGAGACTTCATCACAGTCGAACGGTGGCGCGACGAGCCGAAATATTAGCCCTTAAAGTTCATCGAGAAGAGGCTTTAAGCGAAGAGGCATTAAAGTTTATCAATCGCGTTTCGGATTTCCTCTTCGTTGCAGCTAGGCAAGCTTCAAAGATTGACGGCAAAGATGAGACGTTGTGGGAACCGCAGAAGTAATAATGGTCGCTTCGCTCCGCAGTACCAATGGTCGCGTTGCTCCGTGCAAGTTAGCCTTCGGCTAACGCACTCCCGCAGTAATAATGGTCGCTTCGCTCTATCGTGCAAGTTAGCCTTCGGCTAACGCACTCCCGCAGTAATAATGGTCGCTTCGCTCCATCGTGCAAGTTAGCCTTCGGCTAACGCACTCCCTAAAGGTTCGGGCTTCCCTGGCGTAAAAGGTGTTTAAGGTTCGGCGAGCCTTTGATTTCGATGTTGAACGTTCTTTCGCTCACTCTTTCGTTTGAATCATCCGGCCGAATTTGCCGTTTCGTGATCGATCGATGAAATCGAATAGTTCTTGGACTCTCGGGGTGAGCATGCCCCTCTCTGTCATCTCTTCTTTCACCTTAGGAAGGCTGACCGGCCTTTCTTTTGCGGCAAATATCTTTCGGTGCGCTACTTTCAAAGCTTGAATCGCATCTTCATCGACACCCGCTCGTTGCAAGCCGATTTTATTGACTCCCTTAGGCGAGGCTGGATGGCCTGAATGAATCATGAAGGGTTCGATGTCTTTGGAAGAAGCCGTCATACCTCCCAAAAATGCGTGTCTTCCCACCGTAATAAATTGACCGATGGCTACCCCACCCGACATGTTGACGTAGTCTTGAACGTGGCAATGACCGGCGATCAATACAGCATTGGCGATGATAACGTGGTTTCCCATCTGAACGTCGTGAGCGATATGAGAAGCGATCATTAAAAAGTTATGACTTCCCACCTTGGTGAGCCCCCCGCCCTTAACGGATCCTCGATTGATGGTGACGTGTTCTCGAATGACGTTGTTGTCCCCAATTTCAAGTCGCGTGGGTTCACCTTGATAGCTGAGGTCTTGAGGGGCTTCGCCGATCACGGCGTGAGAGTAGATTTTGTTTTTACTACCGATGACGGTCGGCCCTTTGATGATGGCATACTCACCGATGAAGCAGTCATCTCCGATGGTGACCTGGTCGTGGATGATGGCTCCCAGTCCGATGCTGACATTTTCTCCGATCTTGGCTCCAGGATGGATCCACGCGCCGTTGATCTGTTCGAATTCACCCTGCGAATTTGAAGGCATGTACGCTATTCTCCGAGTTGACCGGGGTCGATTGAGCCAGATGGTCCAAGCTGCTTGATGATTGCCCGCCGAACGATGGGCACAAGCGATAGAGTATAAACGAATCGAACCTAGGATTCTCAGAGAATCAATGAAGGAAAAGGAATATCTTTATCAAGATGGGAGCTGATCCGATGGCCGGCTATTTAAGGTGAGGATTCAGGCTTCGGAGGGGGGTGAAATGTTGGGAAAATTACTCAGTGGGATTATTCGATGGGAGGGCTGGTGGTCGTTGCTTGAGCTGATTCATCGGCGCGGATGACTCCTGATTCATCCACGAAGAAGTAGCGTCGCCCGCTCGAATTGTGAGTGGTAGGATTCGAGTTGATCGAGTAGGCCCAGCGAGTTCCGGTATAACTGAATGTATACCCTGATTTTGAGTTTCCAGAACTAAAGCCGGCGTCTGTATAACCAGCACTTTCGATGTTGGCTAGGGAATCGGCAAAGCCACCAAAGCGAGTTCGATACTGCTCGTTAGCTGAAACCAGAGTACGGAGCGTTTGCAGAGTTGAAGACTCATTCGCGGCCATTCGCGCATTGGTTAAGCTCGGGAGAGCCACTGCGGCTACGATGGCGATGACGGCGACCACAATCATCAGTTCCAACAGAGTAAATCCACCGACAAGACAGAATCTATCGAATTTGAAACCGGAGTTGTGAGTGAAGGATCGTAAAGATCTTGTCATGATCGCTCTGAATGATTTGGGCAGTTTAGCCTTATGCTCCGATAAATTTAATTGGACAGGAACTTAGGCGGAAGGTTGAGTTCAATCCTCATGATCAGTCTGAGGTCGCTTTGCTATTGCCATGAGATTTCACCCGAATAAAAATCTAAATTTTCCGCTATAGAAGGATAGCATCAAATTACAGAACGGCCAAAGAACCCGAATTACCGGCGGTAATTTACTGTTTTGATCGGTTTCAACAATGGTATGATTCAGGGTTTGGCTCATCGGGCCGGGGAATTCATCCCTCCCCAGGAGAAGCCCTTGATCAAGCTCATCCCGATGAACCTCAGTAAGATAAAACCGCCTGATAAAATCGAACACTGTGAATCCTATACCTCCCACTTGGAAAACCTGGAATTACGACTCCGTTTTTGAACTGAGTTCAGGAGAGACCTTACCGGGCTTTCATCTCGCGTATGAATCGTGGGGAGAGCTCGCTGAGGGAGGTGGGAATGTTGTTCTCGTTCTTCATGCACTCAGCGGATTGAGTCGAGTCGTTAGTCGCGAGGGAGAGGAAGAGAAAGGCTGGTGGGAAGACCTATTTGTTCCCGAGGCTCCCCTCGGTTACGACCGTCACTTGGTGATCTGCCCCAACCTCTTAGGAGGGTGTTACGGTTCGACGGGACCCATCTCAGTCCACCCTGAAACTGCCCAACCCTATTCAGCTGATTTTCCTCAACTCGTCCTCGGTGATCTGATCGAATCTATTCGATTGTTCCTTCGCGGTATCGGTTTGGGGCCGGATAAGACAGGTCCTATTCAGCTCATCGGAGGATCGATGGGAGGCATGATCGCGATGGAGTGGGCGGCGAAGTATCCCGCTGAAGTTCAACGAGCCATCAGTCTGGGCGCGCCGGGGAGATCCTTTCCTCAAACCATCGCGTTGAGGCACGTTCAGCGTCAAGCCATCATGGATGATCCCAACTGGAATGAAGGACGATACTCCCCCGCCAATCCCCCTCAAAAGGGATTGAGTTTAGCTCGTCAGATCGGCATGATCACTTATCGAAGCGATGAAGAGTTTACTCAGCGATTTCAGCGAGACGTTAAAGACCCCGATCTTCATTTCAGTCGCGGGAGCTATCAAGTTCAGAGTTACCTGAGCTATCAAGGCCAAAAGTTTGTCGGGCGTTTCGATGCCAATACTTACCTCAATTACTCCCGCGCAATGGATCTTCACGACCTGACCGGTGATTGTGAAAGTTACGAAGAAGGCGTATTAAGGATCGAGAGTCCCTTAGAGCTCATCTCCTTTTCCTCCGATATTCTTTGCCCTCCTTATCAAGTAGAAGAAGTTCGCAAAATCCTCTACGAAGCGGGACGCCCCGTTCGCCACACTTGCATCGAAAGTATCCACGGTCACGATGCCTTTTTGATCGAGACTGAGAAGATCAATGTGGCGTTGAGGGATGGTTTGGAGTATTTCAAGCGGAAATAAGCACTGTTATTAGCTAGCCCGGAGCGTGAGCGACGGGACTTTGCTAGAGTATTTCGCGGTTGGATAGTAAACTCCTTAGCTCACCTAAAAAATGTCTAATGTGAATTTATCACGATGACGGATCCCGTCGCTTACGCTCCGGGCTCATTAATGGATTGCTTAAACTCCACAACCGTCCTTGTGAATTAACTTAAAATCAATGTCTTTCGTAGTAGCCGAATTTGTAAAAATTTGGCCAGCTAACGTATTCAGCCAAACTTTGACAAGTTCGGCTACGGGTACCCCTCGTGGGCGCCCGTTTCCCGAGCATTATGAAATGTTTGGGGATTGAATTCGGCTATCAAGGAATCGGGCAGGCCCTTTCTTGGCGTTAGCCGTTAATGGGCCCTGCCCCTACGGGGGTGAACTTGAAACCAACAAAAAAGGCGACTCTCGAAGAGAGTCGCCTTTTTTGTTTTTAGTAGTAAGGTTCAGAAGGAAGGATTAGTGACCTCCTGAATCTCCTCCACCACCGGTTGAGAGTTCGATGGCTTTGTATCCACCCTTCGACTTGAAGTAGAAGATCATGAGGATGTAGCAAACCAACATGATGATAGGAAGGATTGCAACGGTCATAAGGGCGCTCTTTTTGGCCTTCCCTTGAATCCCTTCAATCTCTTTCTTTTCATCGGCGGTTACAGTTTCTAGCTTTTTAGGTTCAACTGATTGGTAAGAACCAAAAACCGACATCTTGCTGTCCCCCACAACTTTTGCGTGGAGGGCTTCATTCGCGCTTTTAAGCTCTTTATCCACCTGTTTATCTTGAATATTTCCAAGAAGAGCGGCTCCGATGATCCCTACGCTTAACATACCCATTCCACCGATAGCATTAAGAGATAGTGCTCCACCCTTGGGTGACTGTTCGGCGACTACTCCGAGCATCGTGGGCCAGAAGAATGTCTTTCCGAATCCGTAGAGGGTTGCAGCGATAAGGATGCTGAATCCAGAAGCTTTTGATAAGAAGATCAATCCAGCTGCTGCGATCAGGGAGCTGATTGCTAGTAACCCTAATGGAGAAAGTCTGTGGACGATCGGTCCTGCAAAGAAACGCAAGATCATCATGATGGCTGAGGTGTAGATCAAAACCCACAGACCAGAGAGACCTAATTTTTGCATCTCTGGGTTCATTAGATCACCAATCCAACTATCTGTTCCCAATTCCGTAGTTGCCAAGGGAATCATGATGAGCATCAAGAAAATGAACATCCACCTTCCGATCGCGCCCTTTACGAAGGCTGCATACGGAATACAGACGACAATAGAAATACCAAGGTTTAGACCTCTTATTGCCCAAGGACTCCATTGATTTTCTTGAAAAGTCGCGCCGAAGAAAACATTCGTGAGTTCAGTTACGATTAGGAAGACCAAGATGAGGGCTCCTAAAGAGCCAACTTCGCTGCACATTTCTCGATAGGAAATTCCAGCCTCGACCCTTTCGTTAATCGGGAATTTTCTTCCTGCTAGCATTACGCCGTATACGACTGCTGGGACAATAATACTACCCACTTTCCAACGCCAGTCTACGCCTTCTCCCATAGCCAACATGATAAAACCAGCCAAAACCAATCCGCCGGGCCAACCCGCATGAAGGATATTCAGCCACTTTGTTTTTTCTTTGTTGAATAGCGTAGCAACAACGGGGTTGATCACCGCTTCGATTGTTCCATTCCCTAATGCAACGATGAAAGTTGCCCAATAGAGCCCCGAATAACTATCTGCCATAATTGTCAGTACAGCGGAGAGTATGTGACAGATAAAGGCAAAGACCATCGCCCAACCATAACCGATCTTATCGATAATAAGGCTGAAGAGAATGATACTGATAGCAAACGGCCAGAGACCTACTCCGAAGATTTGCCCTGATTCTGTTTGAGATAGGTTAAATTCTGCAGTCCAAACCCCAGTTAAGATGAGGTCGGCTCTTATCATAAAACCAAACGCAGTTGTAATGAGTGAAATAAAACAACCCCAAAAGAGCCACTTTTCCTTAGCTCCGATTCCGGAACCGGCATTGGCGCCATTATCCATGAACTCTCCTCCTGAAACGTTGACGTTCAAAGGTAAGATTAATCGATTGGAGTGATTGTGTGATGCACACCTATCCCCCACTCCATGTAAGAAATGTAACTCTAGAGCGAGACTTTTCCCCCATTCTCCTCCCGAGCGTTCCGGCAAAGAATAGTGGCTTAAGCCTGGGTACCTGAGTTGTTACATTCGGACAATATTTTGAAGCCGAACACCTTACGGAATTTTGGCCGAAATATCAACACTCTCGAAAATGTGGTTTTTAACTAGTTATTAACTCTGAAAAAGATGTTGAAAAGTGGCTGTTAATCAGGGTGGGGATTTGACTGAAGGGCTTATTAGAATTTGACTTGTGAGCTGAGGGCGCTGTGTAAAAGATCGAAGTATTTTGCCTTGGGGATCTCGATACCCCCCATGCTTTGGGTGTGGTCGTTGATAATTTGGAGATCGAAGAGTTCAAAGCCCTGGGCATTCAGATGATCCACTAAACCGATCAGGGCTATTTTTGAAGCGTTACTGACTTTATAAAACATCGATTCACCTGCGAAAAATCCCCCCAATGCGATCCCGTAGATCCCTCCCACCAATTTTCCGTCTTGCCAGACTTCTACCGAGTGGGCGAATCCGAGGCGGTGCATTTCGCAGTAGGCTTGAATCATCGACTCGGTGATCCAAGTTCCGTCCCGGCGAGCGACCTGGCAGCCGCGGATGACCTCGAAAAAAGCCTGATCGATGGTGACTTTGAACTTTTTTTGGCGCAAAGTTTTTTTGAGGCTCTTAGAGATATGGACTCCGTCGAGGGGCAGGATCGCGCGGGGATCCGGGGACCACCACAAAATCGGGGAGTTGTCTTCAAACCAAGGAAATAAGCCATTGGAGTAATGTTGGAGAAGACGTTCGGGGCTGAGGTCTCCTCCGATGGCGACCAAATCTTCTCCCGGAGGTAATTCGATCAGAGGGAGCTCATCGGTACTATTGAGTAAGCCATCGATACCGGGAAAAAATGTCGCAGCGGCTTCCGAAAGGGGGATTTCTATAAGTGCTTCCCCTTCTTCATGCTCATCTTCAGAATCGAAGAATTCATAATCGGAGATGTCCTCGATTTGAAAAGTATCGTGCGGGTGGTTTTCGTCGTCCAATAGATCTTCAAAAGAGGCTGGAGAAGTCTTCGAATTCTTGTCTATTAAAGGGTTTGCATCATCGATCCCCCCGGCTTCTTCATTCTCAGAAGCGGAATTTGCGCCTTCCGTGGGACCTTGAGAATTTGGGGCAGAGTTCTCTTCAAGGCTCTCGGAGGCGGGATCAGTGTTGGGATTCGGTCGTTGAGAGGGGTCCATAACTGATCTTAGCTTACTCGCGAAAGCTCGGTTTAGACAAATGAGATCTTCAAATCCTCAAGAAATCTTAAAGACTTTTCAATCTTGGGGTTCCGATAAGACGCCTTCAAAGAGTAGAATAGTCAGTTGATATATCGTCAACTCAGACTCTTGCTGTTCCGATTAAAAGGATATTAAGATTGGAACGATACTCAAGAGTCCTATGCGCAAAGGCTTCTCAAATGAGAAGTTGAGTTATTTGTACTTTAGCTACGTCGAAGCTACCCGAAGATCCACAGAGGAATCTCCAAATGCAACACAACTTTGTAGACACCCTTCGATCCACTTCCCTGAAGTGGAGTTCTTTCGCTCTACTCCTCGCAGTTATTCTTTCTCCTTCTTCTACTTCTGCTCTCGAGCTTCCGCCTGCTGCGAAGGTGAAGATCAACTACGCTGAGCATATCGAACCGATCCTCAAAAAAGCTTGCATCCGCTGTCACGGCGAAAAGAAGCAAAAGAGTGATTACCGCCTCGATTCACGGGAAGCTACCCTCAAAAGTGGTGAAATCGGTGGTTCTATCGTATTGGGTAAAAGTGCTGAGAGCCCCTTCATCAAGTACGTAGCTGGCTTGGATGAAGATATCGAAATGCCCCCGAGTGGAGATCCCCTCACCGATAAAGAAATCGGCTTGTTGAGAGCTTGGATCGATCAAGGCCTTCCATGGTCAGAAGTCGCTAAAGTTGAGAAAGTTGAAAAACCAAAAGCCTACAAAGCTAGCCTCAAAGGAAAAGCCGAGCGCGTTACGGGTTTAGCTTTAGCCAATGGTTCTGGAATCTTGGCCGCCAGTGGTGGTCAGTCTCTTCCCTTCCGCCCCGGAAATGTAACCCTTTGGGATATCAATACTGGGAAAGAAGTGGGTCAACTTCCTGCTCAAGCCAGCCTCGTATGGGCTGTCGCCTTCAGCCCTGACGGAACTAAGATAGCCACCGGTTCCTACAAGAAGGAAGTTAAAGTCTTCGATGTAAAAAGTGGTAAAGAGCTCGCTACCTTAGCCGGCCACAAAAACTGGATTACCTACGTTCAGTTTTCAAATAACGGAAAAATCCTGGCGACGGGTAGTGAAGATGCCACGATCAAGCTTTGGGATATCGCCGCTAAAAAAGAGATTGGCACTTTGGCTGGGCATAAAGCGACAGTTAGATCCTTGGCCTTCAGTAAAGACGACAAAACGCTCTACAGTGGAAGCCAAGACAAAACAGTTAAGATCTGGAACGTCGCTGAGAAGAAAGAAGTTGGCGCCTTAGCGGGTCACGAAGACGGTATTTTCAGTATGAGCCTTTCCTCCGATGGAAAAACCTTAGCCACCGGTTCAGCTGACAGCACGATCCGTATTTGGAATCTCGCAGAGAAAAAAGAAATCAAGAAGATCGCTGGTCATAAAAACTGGGTTACTTCGGTTGCATTCAGTCCTGACGGGCAATCCTTAGCTTCTGGTAGCTACGATAAACTTATCAAAGTTTGGGAAGTCAGCTCCGGGAAAGAAGTCAAAAGTTTAGATGGCCACGAAAGTGCCATTTGGTCGTTGGTTTATACCCCCGACGGCAACACCGTTGTCAGTGGTAGCCAAGACGGTACGATCAAGATTTGGAACACTAGGAAACGTAAGATCATGAGATTCTGATCGATCGGAGTTCTAAGGTTCTATGTAGATTAAAAACGCCCTGAAGGTTTCTAACCATTTAGGGCGTTTTTTCATTTAATCCATTCAAAACATCAAAGCCTGTTAACTAGCCCGAAGCGCTAGCGAGAGGAAATTTCCCCTCGCTAGCGCTTCGGGCTAGTTAAATTTGTATTCCAAATCTAATCGAGATTTTAGATCTAATATGTCGGCGAGTAACAAGCCACCAAACCCTCCAACAAGCGTTCCAAGTCATCTTCGGTGTGTCGACTCGACAATGGAATGCGCAGTTTCGAAGAACTCGCACTAGAGGCGTAAGTAAAGTGGGCTATATCGATTTCTCGCGATTGAAGATCACTCGCGAGGGCTTGTGCTATTTCTGGATTGGGCAATGAGAGAGTGATCACCGCCGGAAACGAGCATTCATTGGCTTCGGGTGAGATGACGGGAAGTCCTTCTTCGATCAACGTGGATTCAAGCTTTATTCCTTTTTGAATCAGTTGCTCTGCTCGCTCGGGTTCCTCTTCTAAAATTCTCAGCGCGGCCAGGGCGCCACTCGCTAAAACGGGAGAGAGGGCGGTCGACCCCTGGTAATTGGGACCCGATCGAATTTGAGAGATCTTATTATGTGAACCGGCGACGAAGCCCCCCGCTGAGCCGAATGCTTTCCCAAAGGAGCCGATTTGGATGATCTTTTCATCTCCGAAGCCAAAATGAGCGAGAGTGCCCCTTCCTTTGGGTCCAAAGACTCCGATGCCGTGGCAATCATCAACGATAAGAGGGGTCGCACTTAAGGGGGAACTGAAGGTAAATTCTTGGATCGGACGCACCACTCCATTGAAGCCATCACAGGCATCGCTAGCGAAGAATGCCGTGTTTTGCTGGGATTTGGGGATCGTGTTCGAGGTGAATGGATCCGCCTGAAGTCCACGAGCTTTGACCCCTTTCAGTAAGCTGGGATGAGCATCAGAATGGAGATAGCCCGTTGGGGACTCAACCTCAGCTAAATCGATGGCATCAAAAGCGGCGAGTACAGCCAGATATCCCGAAGAGAGCACCACAACTTCTTCGACTTCCAAAAACTCAGCTAATTGAGTTTCGAGTTCGACGTGATCCGAAGTGGTTCCCACCGATACTCTAGAGGCGCAGCTCGATAATCCCTCACGACTCAGAGCTTCGATTGAAGCTTCGAGCACTTTAGGATGTCGGGCTAGATCGAGATAGTCATTTCCCCCGAAGGTGATAGGCGCCATCCAAGAATATCCTTATGAATCCGATTGGGGTTGCTGGATCATGGGCACAAAGCGAACGGCATGGATGATTTTTTCTTTAAAGGTAGTCTGCCCGTTTCCGGCATCGACTTTTTCGAGGAGTTGAAGTTCTTGGTAGAATTCCCCGACGGGGATGATCATGCGCCCCCCCACTTTGAGCTGATTTTGAAGCTCAACCGGAATCTTTTTGGGCGCTGCGGTGACGATGATGGCATCGTAAGGAGCTTGGTCAGGGAAGCCCTTGTACCCATCCCCTTCGATGACTTCGATCTTATTAAAATGAAGCTTTCCCTCTGATTTTAATTTGTTTAAGAGGCTACGAGCTTGTCGGGCTAATGTCGGTCGAATCTCCACCGAATAAATCTCCTTGACCAACTCCCCCAAAACAGCCGCTTGATAGCCCGAACCGGTACCGATCTCGAGTACTTTGTGATGAGGTTCGAGTTCGAGAGCTTGAGTCATGATCGCAACGATATCAGGAGCGGAAATTGTTTGGTTGTCTCCGATGGGAATCGGAGTATTGACGTTGTAGGCCCGATCTTGATACTTCTCTTCGATAAATTCGTGGCGGGGAACTTGGCTCATCGCCTTTAAGACTCGGGCATCATCAATTTCGCCCTCGGAAAGTTGTTGAACCATCAGCTTTCGTTTGTCGCTCATAGGATCCGTTCCATTTTGGGGCTGAGAGGCCTTCGATGAGTTTTGAGGAGTATTCTTTTGGCAGGACCATTGGCTGCCTAAAAGAATGAACAAGAAGAGAAGGAAGGGTATCGGCCTCGAATGAAGTAACGAATTCGAGCAACGAAGCGATAGTTTATTTAACAAAGTCTCTCTGTTCCATCTCTGAAATTTACCAGTTGTGATCATCAACGCTTGAGCTCTCCCGAGGAAGATGAGTTCATTTGTGGGTCCATTTTAGCCCTGTGGAATTCGAATCAGGAACTGTTCGGGGTCTTATATGGAGCGGATCACGGTGAAAAAAGTCTATTTTTTCCCTACGAGCTTAAGATATAGAAGGTCGAGAAGCATTACCAGCTCTTATCCCAAGCTTTGGGAGATTCACTCGAAATTGCTACGGACCGGATTCCTTGAATCCCGGCTTATATCAGAATTCACCCTAGTAAGATTTGAGGAGATTGAAGGGTGGAGACTCTCGCCTTCCTTGTATATGATATAGCCCAAGATGATGGTCTCTATTCATAAAGCTCGTTTTCTTCTCTTTCTTCAGGAGAGAGACACTTCGGGAGAGTGGATCTTTAAGAGAGGAAGAGGTGTGCGAGAATAAGAGAGATCACAATTGGGAATCTTGGCAGGAGTGAAGACCGGTAGCTAAAGATTAAAGTCGTTTTCTAATAGATGACAATTAGATGAGAATGAATGAAATGCGTTCTTAGGGAAATAGAATGCGGTTCACTGTATGCACTGATTTATTGAAATCATGCGATATACAGTCCTCAGAGGATTTAGCTTACCCTTTCAAGCACTCCATTCAAAACTGGATTGGGGAACTTAAGAAGAGAAACAGAATGAGATACTCCAAAATCTTAGCCGCTTTGACTAGCGCTAGTGGCAGTCTGAACTGCCTCCACTCTCTCACCCGACGATGCGAGCAAACCTTCGCTCTCACGCTCATGTTAGTTATCGCACTCTTTCTTGGAAGTTGCGCGCCAACGACGACTCAACCTGAGAATCAAGGAAATCCTGAAGGTGTCCTCGATACGAATCAGCAAGAAACAACTCTTGAGGGATTGTCTGCTCCTGAGTTGATTCGGGATGCCGAAGAATCTTGGGTCTACGGCGAGAGCGCCAATTTAAAATGGGAATCCGTTCCCGGTGCAGAAAGTTACACCTTTGAACTTTCTTCGAAGATGACCTTCGATACGGTGGTTCTCACTCATCAATTGACTTCAGCCGATGAATCGGATGGGATTTTTGAGAAGAGCTTCGATCCCCCCTTCCAGGCGGGTGAAACTTTTTTCATTCGTATTCGATCGGAAGGTCAAGAAACCGAAGGTCAAGAGAGGTTGGTTTCAAACTGGTCGATCTCTGAACATACATTGATCTTGGCCACCCCCATCGTCCTCACTCCTTCTGAAGAAACCGGCCCCTTGAAGGAACCTCGTCCTCAATTTGAATGGGATCCAGTACCGGGAGCCAGTCGATATACATTTGTCGTGAAGACTGCGGGGGCTGAGGGTGAGCCTGTTAAAAGTATTTTTACAACCGATGTGGATCAAACCTCTCTTCGCCTCGAAGAACCTCTTCCTTCTCCGGGAGTTTATAAAGTTGAGATCACCGGTCACAACGGAGAGGAAGTTCAGTCCGAGATGACGGAAAGAACTTTCCGCTTCGCTCCCCCTGTCCCTTCGATTATGAGCCCGTCTTCAGGTGCTCGTTTGGTTTCTGAGCGACCTAGAATCAAGTGGCAATTCACAGAAGCCACTCTGGAAGAAAATATCGCAAACACATCGTTCACTGTTGAGATTTCCACCTTTGATGAATCCGGTCAGAATATCAATCCCGTGAATAAATTGGTCGTCGGTAATTTATACATTCCCGAGACGACTGGTATTTTTACGCGAGGAAATAAATACCGCTTACGCGTGAAGAGTGAAGATCAACAATTCTGGAGCCCTGCCGTCGAGTTTGAAATTTTAGAAGAACCCGCTGAAATTTATCCTCTCTCGAAGGTCTTAGCCCGTGAAGGACAAAACGAAGCCCGTTTTGCTCTTTCCAATGATGGTCAGTATTTAGCGGTAGCTTCACTTCCGCAGGATTCCATTGAATCGAATGTCGCCTGGAATCTAAGTTTCTTCAGAAAAGAAGTCGAACCGGGAACATCAGGCAAGGGTGAGTTTAAACTTCTTCCGGATGCCAAACTTCGTGAAGACAGCCAAAAATTGCTCTTAGCTCACGATATCGATTTAGCTTGGGCCCCCGCTGGTAAGGGAGATCCCACACTCTTCATCTCTTGTACGAGGGATCAATTTGTGGGCGCATTTGGTGGCAGCATCTACAAACATGTTCTCTGGAGTTCTAAGCTTGAATCCGTGCTTCCCGCGAATATGAACATCGCTGTAAACTCTTTGGCTTTCAGTTTGAATTCTGACCCTCAAACTCTCTTTTTCGAACGACGTTGGGAACCACAATACACTTCGGCAGAACAAAACGAAAAGATCAAGGCTCGATTAGGCTTTGAAGCTCAGGGCCAAAAAGCCTTGATCTGTAGTGTTCGTACCGATGGAACGGAATTCAGAACCCATCGCATCGGAAGCTATCCCGCAGTATCACCTAAGGGAGATCATGTAGCGTTCGTTTCGAACAGCCTGGGAGGAGCGAAGGTCTTCATCATGAACATCGCAACCCAAGAAATTGAACAACTCCCGATTTCATTAGATTCCGACGATCAGATTCGCGGTCTCGCCTGGTGTCCCCATGGAGATCATTTGGCGTTTTCTCGAAAAATTGCCCGTAGTGATACCGGATACGATGTCGTCCTCTACGATATCAAAAAGAAAGAAGAAGAGATCCTCACCAAGTCCTTCGCTGACGATCTCGACCCCACATTTGTACCTTCGAGTCGGTTGGATCTCGACTTTGAAGGCATCATCTTCTGCTCCAATCGTTCTGGAGAAAGTTGGGATGTCTTCCGCTTAGATGTAGAGAAGTAAAAGTTAAGCTTTGCATTAACTCTTAATCACTGAACGGATTTTCCTCTACTAGAGATCCACCAAAGAAAATCCCCTAAAGGACAATCGCCGTCTGCGAAATGGCCTTTAGGGGATATTTTTATGAGGTGAGCCATCGTGTTAACTAGCCCGAAGCGCTAGCGAGGGGACAAAGCGTTGATTTAAGATTCATTCCCCTTGAACCTGCGTTTCGTGGAGACGACTCAAAACCATCATTAGTAAACTTTAAAGTAGAATTATTCTTTCACCCCTCGCTAGCGCTTCGGGCTAACTAAATGATTTTTAGGCGTTGTCTGCCTCATCAATCCTCATGAAGCGCATTCACCGTCGCTTCGTCTAATGACTGCACCAAGGCAACTAAAAGTTCCCTGGCTGCTTCGTAGTCATCCATGTGGATCATGCTGACGTGGGTGTGAATATATCGTGCTGGTACACCGATCACGACAGTGGGAACTCCCCTGCCGTGAATGTGGATCGACTTCGCATCGGTCCCTCCCGTTCTTCGTACGGCAATTTGAATCGGGATTTCGTTGGCTTCAGCGACCTCCTGAACCTTCCGTACCAACTTACGATTAGAGATTGCGGTGGGATCAAAGAATCGAATCTGAGGTCCTTTGCCGAAAACCGCTTGGCGACCATCAACGGGAAAACCGGGCGTGTCGTCGGCCGGAGTTCCTTCTAGAATAATTCCAACATCAGGATTGGATAAATGAGATGAGGTCACGGCACCTCGGCAACCCACTTCTTCCTGTACGGCAGCAACTCCGACTGTGGTATTGGGGTGGTCTACATTTTCTAAGCCGAGCATCGTCTCTAAGAGAAGGCCGACGCCGACTCGATCATCGAAGGCCTTGGCACTTAATATCTTCTCGTTTTTAAGCGGTATGAATTCACAGTGAGGAACGATTCCATCCCCAACTTGAACTCCCCATTCCTCGGCTTCTTTTCGGGAGGAAGCTCCGATATCGACAAACATCGACTCGGGGGTTTGAACCTTATTGCGTTCGGAAGCTGAAAGGAAATGAGGGGGCTTACTTCCGATGACTCCAGGGATCGTGCCGCTGTCGGTCAGAATGTTGACCCGTTGAGCTAAGAGAACATGTCCCCACCAGCCGCCGAGGGTGACGAACTTGATGGTTCCGTTTTCACTGATGCTCTGAACCATAAAACCCACTTCGTCCATGTGAGCGTCGAGGGCGATTCGAGGTCCGGAACTCGTTCCTGATTTTTCGAACAATAAGCTTCCCAATCCATCTCTTGAGACCTGGGTGTTCGAAAGTCCCTCTAATGTTTTTGTGACCAAAGATCTCACGGGGCCTTCGAAACCGGGTATGCCCGGGCAGAGGGTGAGTTCTTCTAAAAGTTCTCGTGCTTGTTCTTCAGTTCTTCGAGTCATGTTTGTGGTTTAACCAAGGACTTTCAAAGAGTGTCAGCTTTGATGCTCAGGTGCCAGGAACGGGAGCTAACTCTGAACTGCGTCTCGCTAAAGCCGCTTTGATCATCAAAACCATTTTACTTAAGTCATAAGGCCTAGTGATGAAGCCATCACAGCCCGCCTCAAGGCAGGCTTCCCGTTCAGCTCGTAGAGCATAATCGGTGAGCGCGATGATCGGAAGAGTATATCCGGCGGACCGAAGTTTTTGAGTCACTTCTCGCCCATCCATCCCTTCCATCACGATGTCGAGCAAGATGGCGTCGATGGGCTCTTGATTTTTTTGGCTCGATTCGATGATTTCTATCGCTTTTAAGCCGGAATTCGCCAAGCTGACTCGAGCGCCCGTCGAACTTAAGGCTTTGTAGATGGAATCGAGATCCTCGCGGGTGTCATTGACCACGAGAACTCGAGCCGCTAAACCGGGTCGGAAATTCTGAGAGTGAGGTTCTCGCTCGAGTTCATTTGAATTTTCAATCACGGAGTCTTCAAAAGAAGTGAGATCGGTAGCGTTTTCTAACTGGGGTAGAACGAGTCTCACCAAAGTTCCCGACTTAGGATCTGTTTTTAATTCGAGCTCAATATGAAGGGCTTTAGCTAAAGCTTGAGCTACGAGGAGGTTTAAAGTGGGCAATTCACTTTCTAACAATTTCTCCGCAGAAAAATCCGTGTCTCGTTCTTGTAAAAAAGAGTGCCAGGTAACGGGCCAGCCTTCTCCGGTGTCTTCAATTTCGATCTGAAATTGTTCTTCCAATTGATTCAATTTGATTTGAACTCCGCCTTGACGCGTCGTTTGAATGGCGGCTGAAATGAACGCCGAAACGATTTGAGCGAGTCGACCACTGTCGAAGATGGCGACTGTATGATCGGGATTGAGATCACATAAGAAGCCGAGGTGAAGTTGACGTTTTTCAGCTTCCGTTCGAAAGTCTTCGACTAGGTTTTTGATCAATTCAACGATCGAAGTCGCTTGAGGATCGGCTGAAAAAGAACCCGTGATCAATTCAAAATGATCTTGAAGAGGCCCGAGTAGTTTGACGAGGTAGCTCGATTCGCGTAGGGCCAGAGCTAAGGGGCTCCCGGGAATTTGCGCTTTCGCATCTTCACTTTCTAACAACTGGACTAGGGGGCCGCGAATCATCTGACAGAGGCGAACTAAGAGTTCACTCGCTTCAGACCTGAGGTCGGGATTCGGATTCTGAGTGCTTGGACTTGAAGGCATGGATCACTTCTTTATCTAAGGGAATGGAGATAGAGACCGTTCTATCGATACATCGATCCATAGAGTAAAGAAATGAAGCTGACTAGGCTGATTTATGGTATTCAGGGGTTTATCGGATGGACTGGAGGGAGAATAGGACTCAACGCTCAACATCGAACTAACAAATTCTATAGACCTTTAATGCAAATTACGCCAGGGAAGCCCGAAGCTTTAGCGAGGGATAGTGCGAAATTAAGACCTGATTTTTTAATTACGTTGTTAGGCGAAGTGGGTTGTTCGGGGATTCGCTCACGCGAGTCCTGGGACGGTAGGGCGCTTTTTTATTTGGTTGGCGTTCCGATCCCTCGCTAAAGCTTCGGGCTTACTAAAGGATTTTTTAGTTCAATCCTACTACTGCCGATTCAAATAAATGTAATCCAAGCCGAACATATGAGCTTTGACGGCTTTCGGATTGGATCCGACCACCTCGACTTCCAAGATGTGTTTGCCGGGTGAGAGTTTCTTCTCACCGATGACGACGGGGCCGGTGGGAATGACGTTTTTATCGTACAAATCGACGGCTCCCCCGATGTCTTCACCATCGACTCTAAATTTGAATACGCCGTAATCTACAGCCATCGTCATACCGAGTTCGATTCGATACAAGCCATCGTTTTTGACGGGGAACTCAAATTGAATTTTGCTTCCCGGTTTACCTCGAACCCACCAAACATGCTTGTTGCCGCTCCATTTGCCAGCCCCGAAATTGTTCATTCCTTGAATGGAGACCGAGCCTCCCGTCGGCTTACTGATCTTGAGTGATTCTCCCTCGATTACGCCAGGAATCTTATGGGTTTTCGGATCGACCTTGAGATCACTCCCCCGTTGTAAAACCTGAATGGGACTCGCTAAGTACGCGATCAGATTCACCGCATCGGCGGGTTTGAGTTCATCTAAGAGGCCTTCCGGCATCATCGAATTCGGAGAAAGGGTTTGGCGGAGAAGATTGTTCTTAGCAACGACGACTTCTTTATCGAGAGTTTGAATCGTCAAGGCGGTGTCGGATTCACTCGCCACTAAACCCGAGATCAACTGACCATCCCTGGTGATGAAATTATTGAGTTGGTAATCCTTCCCGACGACCGCATTCGGGTCGACCAAGTTTTCTAAAATGTAATCGAGATTCCCTCGATTAGATCCCGTGAGGTCGGGAGCGATCTTCCCACCCGTCCCGAAGAGTTGGTGACAACTCTGGCACGTTTTACTGAAGACATCTCGTCCCTTGGAAAGGTCAGCAGCTGCCAACGCCTTTTTATTGAAGAGCTCTTTGTACTTTGCGATCGCTCGAATCTTATCATCTGAAGTTTTTCGTATCGCACCCCAGACCTTCTCTAAGCGCGAACGGAGAGTATCGTCGGCTACCTGATCGATTTGACGTACGATAAAGGCACTTAAATCTTTCCGGGCGATGTCTCCCTTTTCTAAGGCTTGAACTAACTTTTCTGCGTAGGGTTTTCGAGATGCTAAGGTGTTTAAGGCGCTCAGTTTTTCTTTGACTGTTAGTTCGGGGTAAACCTTAAGAATCGCAGCGGGAGTTTGGGCGTGATTGAATTTAGACAATCCCTTAAGAATTTCAGATCGAAGGGCGGGTTCCGCAAGAACTCGATGAAAAATGGGAATACTCTCTTGGTCATCTCCCGTAAGCAACACTTTTAATGCGTGCCTTCTTCGGTCGATCGGTCGGCTGGAATCCCCCAAGACTCTTCTCTGGAGGGGGAAGATTCTCTTATCGCCAAATTTGACGGCGATGGTTTCAGCCTTGCTCTCGATCTTGGCATCGTTGAGAGCGATGAGTTTATCGAAGGCGAGTCCCCAGCTTTTCGGCATCCCCAAGGTCGCGTGCCCTTTGAGCGCTTCGATCGTTTCATCCAAAATTAAATGGAGGAAGGATTCACTCGGAGTGCGATTGATCGCTTGAATGATTTGATCGAGATGGCGTACTTCAGCAGCTAATCGCCTTACCGTAAATCGGGAGACGGTCGGAACATTGGATTCAGCAGCTATGCTCATGCCCCACTGAGGATCTTTGGATACTAGATTTTCAATTCCGTACCAGAGCATCAGAGGTAAGTTGTGATCGGTGGCATCTTCACCGTACTTGACAAGAGCCTGAGCTAACTGCTTACCGAAATTCTCCGGTAAGCGCTGGAGTGCAGAAGCTAAGTAAAGTCTTACTGTTGGTGATGGCTCACGAGCTCCCAATTTGGCGATGCTGGGATAGAGTGAGCTGAATTTTCCTGGCTCCTCTAAGGAGAGTTGTACCGCCCAAGCTCGGATATATTCATCTTGATCCTTCAGCAGGACCCCGAGATGTCCTGCTTGAAGTCCCTGAGTAACGTGGAGGGCCCAAAGGGCTCGAAGCCTTCTCGTAGTGTCTTTGTTGTTAAATACGATTCCCATCAAGCTCTTGTGAGTCGTCGGGTCGGGTTGACGTTCTTGAAGAATTCTTCTCGCGGTTCTTACAAACCAATCGTTTTTGTGAAGTTGAAGGTCGACGAGTTCGCGATTGCTCTTTTTCTGGAGATCAACTTTAAGTCTTCGGGCTTTGCCTGAAGGTCCTACGTAACTCAAGCGATAGATACGTCCGTTGCTTCGATCCCAAACTAGAGGATTCGTTCGATGGCACGCATTCTTGTCGTACCAGTCCGAGAAATAGAAATCTCCAGTTGGGCCCAATCTTAAGGCTATACCTCGAAACCAAGCATCATTGGCGATGACAATATCTGGGCTGTGCGTGCCGATATAACCGGAGCCATTTCTAATGGTGATCTCTTCATTGATTCGGTTCCCATGAATATTATTCATGTAGAGACGGTTACGGTAAGTATCTGGAAAACTATCGCCCAGGTAAACCATCATCCCGCAGTGAGCGTGGCCTCCCCCGGCATCTAAAGTGTTTTGAGGAGTTCTCGGTTCGTGGCCCCACCAAGCGTGATCGCGGAGGCTTCCCACAAAGTGTAGATGGTCGGCGATGGTCTTGATATCGTCGTAAACGTATTTATTGAAGTGTCGCCCAGCCTGTCGTACGTAGCGTGCTCCTTGGATAACGTGGTAGAGGTGAGGAATCACGCAAGCAGAGCTGAAGGCTTGCCCGTAATCATTAAAATCCATGCCCCAAGGATTACTCGTTCCCCAGGCGAAGACATCTACTTCGTGTCGTTGGGGATGGTAGCGCCAGTAAGCGGCATTCATTGGAGTCCGTTGATCTACAGGCGTACCCGGTTTGCCCACTAAGGAATGAGTGAAGATTCCGTGGCAGGAATAGAGCCACCCATCCGGCCCCCAGCGAAAGGAGTTGAGAGTTTCATGGGTGTCCTGAATCCCGAAACCATCTAAAAGAATCTTTGGCTCTCCGTCGGGGCGATCATCTTTATCGGCATCGGGGAAGAATAATAGGTAAGGTGCAGCCCCAACCCATACTCCACCGAATCCTACTTCGAGAGCACTGATGAGATTGACGTTCTCGATGAAGACCTTGCGAGTTTCAAAGCTTCCATCTTGATCGCGATCCTCTAAGATCACGATTTTATCTTTACCTGCGTTCCACTTTCCTTTGGTGCCTCCGACGCGGGTTGGATACGTGTGAGCCTCGGCTACCCAGAGACGTCCCTTGGAATCTACGGTGAAGGCTACCGGTTGGTGAACTAAAGGTTCACCGGCTGCTAATTCCACTTCGAAGCCCTCGGGAAAAGTCATCTCTTCGACGGCTTGTTGAGGAGAGAGTCCTTTCGTATGAAAGACTTTGGGTTGAGTTCTCTTCCAGGCTGCGCGAGTCGCTTTCGTTCGTTGGTGTTTTAAATAGTAGATCCCTTTTTTGTTTCCCACGACGACATCGGGAAGTTGATCTCCATCGACGTCCCCCGCTTTGACCATGACACCGACTCCCGAGTTGTGATCAATTTTTTGGGGAACCCAATCCACCGTCTTATCTTTTTGGCGGACCAGTTTGAACCAATAAACTTTCCCGGGAGGTTCGGCAGATTTGTCTCCATAGTGAGCCCAGACGCGTACTCCAGTAACAATATCTTTGAGCCCATCACCATCCATGTCGACTAAGTCGATTCCGTGCAATTGGGCGATTCGCAAGGAGTACTTGGCGGGTTCATCGGGGCGTCCCATGATAAGGTGCGGATGAAATTGACCCACCTTTGCGCCATTCGAAGCTAAATTTTCATACCAAACTAATCCCCAGTTATGAGCATTACGACTAGTGATGATGTCCTGATCTCCATCCCCATCGACATCGTAAGCGTACATTTGAGCCCCACCTGCGCCGGGAACGCCAACCTTTTGAGCTGTACCCGGGACGAAGTCAAAGCGATGATGCTTCCACAAAGAACCGTCTAATTTGGAGGGTTGTTCGTACCAACCGTTTTTCTCGATAAGGTCTTTTCGACCATCGCCATTAACATCATCCACTCCCATTCCGTGAGTGAAGCGGCCGTATTTATGATCCGGAGAAATGGCGATGAAGCGACACTTCTCGTGAGGCTTATCCCAATTGAATTCGGAGTAGCCGTAACGTCCCTTACTAATCCCCACGATTTCGGGTTTACCATCATTATCGATGTCAGTGAAGGAGGGAGACTCGTTGCTCACTTCGTCGACAACGAGGTGACGTTTCCAGTGAGTGGTTTTTTTTCCGGGGTTCTCAAACCAAGATGCATCTTGCCCAGGGAAACCGATGATGAGGATGTCGTTCTTGCCATCCTTATTGAAGTCGTAGACATAAGGGAAGAAGTTATTGGAGTAACCCTTCACGTTGAAAACTTTGGGTTGGTAGAACTCGTGTCGAGTTTTAAAGTCGGGGCCTTCAAACCAAAAGGGGCCCGAAATGATATCGTTATTCCCATCGCCATCGATGTCTCCAAAAGTCGCTCCCTCTGAATAGAACTTGTCGGAGAGTTCGTGGTGCTTAAAGGTGTGAATCCAATAATTTTGTTCATCGGAATTCAGTGGGGAGGCGACCGTTAATGTTAAAAAAGTAACGGCAACGAGAAGTAGGTAGCTAAGAGGAAAACAACGATGGCTCATCGATGGAATGCTCCAGAGGGGTTTGGTTCTCAGGGGGATTAATCTTATGTTTAATCGGTTATTTTAAGTGAAATGAGGACGGATCTTCCCAAGAAATCTTCCGATGCGGCAATAAATTTAAATGGATTTTCGCCTGTAGCGCCTGGGCTTGTCCCAGCACGATAAATTTAACTAGCCCGAAGCGTAAGCGACGGGACACGATTAAACTTTTGATTAAAGGCTTTATGGGACGAGCATAAAGGCCTTGGCCGTCGATAAAAGCATGCCACAAAGGGGATTTTCTCAACGAGATCCCGTCGCTGACGCTCCGGGCTTACTAAGGGTTTGTTAAAAAAATCGTAGTCTCGGGGTGGCGCTACAGAATCATCTTAGATTTAAAAAAAGCTTATCAATCCGCTTCCGAAATCATCTTCAGCGTATCCCCGATAACTTCGATCAGTCGATCGATATCCTCGAGGCGATGGGCCTGGGAGACGAAGAACGCTTCGTACTGAGAGGGAGGGAAACAGACGCCCCGTTCGAGGAGGCCATGGAAAAATTTGCTGTACGTCTCCGTTTTTAGATTCGACAAAGAATCCATATTCACAACGGGAACATCATTGAAAAAGAGCGTCATCATACTGCCGACTCGCTGAACGAGCGCGGTGACTCCAGTGGCTTGGATCGCCTCCTGAATTCCGTAATGGAGTCTTTTTCCTTTGAGCTCGAGATCTTGATAAAACTCAGATCCACCGGCTTTGATGGTGTTGAGCATCGCCAGACCTGCAGCCGTGGCGAGGGGATTTCCCGAGAGGGTGCCCGCTTGGTAAACAGGTCCGGTCGGGGCGAGTTGATCCATGAGTTCTGCTTTTCCTCCCAGGGCTCCCATCGGAAGTCCCCCACCCAGGATCTTACCTAAGGTCGTGAGATCAGGAGCGATATCGAAGCGTTCTTGAGCTCCACCCGATCCCACTCTGAACCCGGTGATGACTTCATCGAAAATCAACAGCGTACCGTGTTCAGTCGAGAGTTTTCTGAGGCCTTGCAAGAATCCATCTTGGGGAGGAACGACTCCCATGTTTCCGGCTATGGGTTCGACGATGATCGCCGCGTATTCATTTTTGTGTTCATTGAGCAAAGCTTCAACCGAAGCTAAGTCATTGAACTTCGCGCTGGAGGTGAGTTCAGCGAGCGCTTTAGGAACTCCCGGGCTTGAAGGCACGCCCAGGGTGAGGGCCCCGGATCCTGCTTTAATCAAGAAGCTGTCGTTGTGTCCGTGATAACAACCTTCAAACTTGATGACGCGATCTCGTCCCGTGGCTCCTCGGGCTAAGCGCAAGGCGGTCATCGTCGCTTCAGTACCGGAACTCACCAAGCGAACTTTCTCGATGGAAGGAACGAATTGAACGATCAATTCGGCGAGTTCAACTTCCTTTTGGGTCGAGGCACCAAAGGTCGTCCCCTTTTCTAGTGCTTGGCGTACGGCGCTTTCAATTCTCGAATCGGCGTGCCCCAAGATGAGAGGTCCCCAAGAGGCCATCACGTCGATATATTCACGACCGGCCACATCGTAAAGATGGCAGCCTCGGCCTTGTTCGAAGAAGACCGGGTCTCCTCCCACGGATCCGAAGGCTCTCACCGGAGAGTTGACTCCGCCGGGGATGACTTTTTGGGCTCGTTGAAACAGTTCTTGGGATTCGCGTAAACTCATTTTGAAATCTTTGGTTTTAAGCTTCGTTTAAGGTGAAAAATTTTTGACCGTATCGACTAAGGCGCGAACGGATTCAACCGGAGTTTTGGGAAGAATCCCATGACCTAAGTTAAAGATGTAGCCCGGGTCTCCCCGGTTTTCTTCTAAGATTTGTTGAGTTCTTTGAGCCACCTCAGCGGGTGAAGCAAAGAGGGCTGTCGGGTCGAGATTCCCTTGAAGGGAGAATTGATCCCCGACTTGCTGGCGGACTTGGCGAATCGAAGTTCGCCATTCGATACTCAAAGTATCCGCTCCCGAGCGACTCATCTGAGAAATAAGGTGCGCCGAGTCCCGTACGTAAAGAATAGTACCGGTGGTGTCACCGTGCTTTTCTTTTAAGGCCTTAAAGATCTCTTGGTGGTAAGGCAAAGCGAATTCTTCGTATTCGGCTGGAGCGAGATGGCCCGCCCAGGTGTCGAAGAGCTGAACGGCGCTCGCGCCGGCTTCGGCTTGTGCGCTTAAGTAATCGGTTGTCATTCTGGTGAGAGACTCTAAGAGTTGATGGATGAATTTGGGATTTTCAAACATCACCTTTTTCAGAGTTTCAACTCCTTGGCCGAGTTTACCTTCAACCAAATAAGAGGCTAAGGTGAACGGGGCGCCCGCAAATCCTAAGACGGCCTTTTCGCCATCCATCAACCGAACGAGTTCGGAGATGGTGTTGAGGATGCTCGAGCTGTCGGTGCGGGGATCGATATCGTGAAGCTTCTCGAAGGCCGCCTGATCGCGAACGGGTTCTAAAAATCGAGGGCCGCCGTCCGCATAGGTCAAGGGAGCCCCCATCCGTTCCAAAGGAATAAGAATGTCGTTGAAGACGATAAGGGCGTCGATATCGAGAAGTTGATGGGGGAGAAGAGAGACCTCGACAGCGAGCTCCGGTGTCTCGCACATCTCTTTAAAGGTGTATTTTTCTTTGAGGTCTCGGTATTCCTTCATGTACCGACCCGCTTGTCGCATGAGCCAGACCGGTGGGCGGGTGGAATTCTGCCCGCGAAGAGCTTGAGTAAAGAGTTCTTTTCGATTCAATGTTAATCTGATGGGGTTAATAACTGGATCTGGGAATGATCCGGTTCGTCAGTCTTTCCTGATCCTGTCGAGCCGGAGTCCCGAGCTGGGACTTCAATGGAGGGTCGATCACCGTCGACGCTCTCATTTCGAGAGCCAGGCATACTACCCACTAAGTAGACGTCGAAAAAGGCTCAATTCGCTTATTTGTGACTTAAATCTCGTTTTGATGAGGACTTCAACCTCAATTTTTAGGTCGTGAAGGGCTAACCTGCGGCAAAATGGAATGTTAATTGCGTAAGCTGAGTAAAATTTAGGGGAGAATTTTGCCTTAAATCTTTTAAACTGTGTGTTGGTCTTTCGGTTCCCTGAACTTGGAAGTCCCCTCCCAGATACTCAAACTGGTACTCACACTGGGTTCTGCCTGAGTCTGGGTTGGGGATGAAAATTTAGGGGGTAACCTCACATCAAATGCTTTGCGGAGGTTTGATGGAATGGATAAACCAGAAGACCCTTTGTTAGGCTGGGATCTATTCGAGCTGCCCCACTTGTGAGAGTTACAAGTTGGGCTTCTGAATGAAGAGAATTGAACAACCTGGGAAGCTTCACTGAGTAAAGGTCACCTTAACCATTTTAAAATCAGCTTTTAGGGATAATCCTAAATCTGATTAAAAGAGTTCAGGGTGAGCTATTTCCCAGTGACAGGGCTTTGAATTTCTTCTAGAATCTTCCTGACCTAAAACGAGGTTCAGAAATCTCCAGATGAGGACGAATTTCTGGATGCAGCTTAACGAGTTCTTTCGATTCGGTGTTTTTAAATGCCGGAGGTCGATTGCTATCAGCTTAAGTTGGTAGCATGAAGAGGACGCCCTATTCGTTAGCAAGGGGCGTTCCTGACATTTGAAGTTCTCGATGAGACCTGTTGAGAGAATTAAAATTAAATTTTGATACAGACCCAAATTTTTCCCATCCGGGGAAATATTCCTCGTTCGGAACGCGGGTTCGTTTAGTAAAAATTAAGGCTTTCTGATTTAGCTTATGCCTGATCAGCTGGTCATTTTTGGCCTGAATCATAAAACAGCTCCGGTAGATTTGAGAGAACGTTGTGTCTTTGACCCTTCGAAGACACGCCTGTTCTTTGAAAAGGTCAAGGACATCGATTCCAGTATCGAAAATGTCGTCTTGTCTACCTGTAACCGTACTGAGGTCTACGCTCGTCTCCCCTTGAATTCCAGGATGTCGAGTCAAGAGGTCGATCCTCACCTCAATCGGATGCTCTCGGTCTTCTACGAAACCCATCAAGGGCAGGAAGATCATTTTCAAGCTCATCTCTATTTCCACCGACACTCCCACGCCGTGAATCACCT
The DNA here is from genome assembly GCA_028280485.1 of Planctomycetota bacterium. GTDB lineage: Bacteria > Planctomycetota > UBA8108 > UBA8108 > JACQVS01 > JANQLS01. The sequence goes on along the minus strand of JANQLS010000062.1, from coordinate 10,178 downwards.
CTTCCGTCTGGCCGGGGGCTTGGACTCGCAGATTCTTGGCGAAAGCCAAATCTTGGGTCAGATCCGGGATGCCTTCGAATTCGCCAAGTCCGAAGGTGCCGTGGGAAGGATCTTCCATAAGTTATTTCCCGCCGCGATCAAAACGGGTCGAAAGGTCCGCACGGATACGGAGCTCGGTGAAGGTTGTTTAACCCACGGCCAAGCCGCTGTTTTAACGGCTGAGAGTGAATTGGGAAAACTCTCCGGGAAACACCTGGTGATCGTTGGTTCCGGAAAAGTCTCCGAGTTGGCCGCAAGAACTTTTAAGGATCGCGGAGTCGCGCCCTTCACGGTGGTCAATCGCTCGGCTGAAACAGCTCAGCTGCTGATTGAAAAACTCGGCGGAGGTGGGATCTATCGTCCGCTCGATGAACTCGATAGCGTTTTGGAAGCGGCAGATGTGGTTATCAGTTCGACGTCTGCTCCTGATCCCATCATCAGTAAAGATCGATTGGAAGCCCTTCTAACCCATCGCCAACATCGCCCTCTCATAGCTATCGACTTAGCTGTCCCTCGGGATTTCGATCCCAGTATTTCTGAGATTGCTTCGGTCAGGCTCTTCAATGTCGATAGCCTCGAGAACATCGTAAATAAAAATATTCAAAGCCGTGAGAGTGAAATTCCTCGAGCTGAATCGATCATACAAAGAGAATTGAGAACGTTCCTCAGTCAGATGAATTGGATCCATCTCGATCCGGTCATCCGACATTTGATCGATCGCTTCGAACAGATGAGGCAAGAAGAGCTCCAAAATCTATCTTCGACCTTGCCGGAAGAGACTTGGAAATTACTAGATCGTTTCAGTGAGACGATGATGAAAAAGTTTGTTCACTTTCCGATTTCAAAACTCAAATCCCTTCGGGATGGGGATGGCTTAAGCCCCACTGAAGTACGATTCTTGCAACGTTTGTTTCTCGATGGAGAGAAACGGAGTCAAGGGGAGGACTCCCGTGATCAAACTCGGGACTCGAGCTAGCCCCTTAGCGCTTTGGCAAGCGCATCACATCCGCGATTTACTTCAAGCTGACGATCCTTCTCTCGAAGTTGAAATCGTAGAAATCCGCTCCGATGGTGAACTCTATCCGGATCAGGATTTTAGAAGTATCGGGGTGGGAGTGTTCACTCGCGCCATCGATCTCGCCACCCGGGAGGGCAAAGTGGATGTCGCGGTTCACAGCCTTAAGGACCTTCCCACCGAAGATGCTCCTGGTCTCACCCTCGCCTGCGTTCCCCCCAGAGAGAGCCCCTTCGATGCTTGGATCAGCCCTCAGGGAATCTCATTAGATGAATTGCCTCAGGGCTCTAAGTTTGGAACCTCTAGTCCCCGACGCCAAGCACAAGTTTTAGCTCGGCGCCCCGATTTAATTCCGGTGCCCCTGAGAGGAAATGTTCAAACTCGTTTGCGAAAAATGAGTGAACTAGGATTGGCAGGGACGATCTTAGCGGAAGCTGGTTTGAAGCGGCTCGATCGCCAAGATCTCATACAACAGGTCCTCGATCCCAGTTGGATCATTCCGGCCGTCGCTCAAGGGGCTTTGGGTTTAGTCGCAAGAGAAAACGACGAAGATCTTCTTCAACGGCTTCATCGTTTAGAGGATGCTCGTTCTCGTATTCAGGTCGACTGTGAGCGAGCCTTCTTGCAGAGCTTGAGAGGGGGCTGCCAAATTCCTGCCGGGGCTTTGGCGAGTTTCGGTGAACAAGAAGAGGACCTTCATTTAGAAGCCATCGTCGCCTCCCCCGATGGAAAAAAGACATTACGCGGTAAGATGTCGGGAAAAAAAGATGACCCCAATCGCTTAGGTGAGAAACTGGCGGTAGATCTTTTAGGTCGAGGGGCCGAAGAGATCTTAAGTCAGATTCGAGAGGAACAGCACTCCGATAGGTCACCCTAAATTCACGTAGGCAGAGAGCGCAGCATTTGAATTCTAAAGATAAATCTTCAGTTGAACCGAAGGGAGATTCCCAAGTCGAAGCGATCGACAAGCCCCTAAAGGGAATCACCATCGTGATCACTCGCGCTGAAGAGAAGGGGATTGTCTTAAAGAAAGACCTCAAAGATCGAGGCGCGCAAGTAATCAATGTCCCCTGTATTCGATTTGGCCCTCCTGAAGATGATGCGCCCCTCAAAGAAATCCTAAATCAAATCGATCAGTACTCATGGATTTTATTCACGAGTTCGGTGGCAGTAGAGACATTTTTCGACAAGGCCCGGGAATTTGAAGTTCCCGATTCGATTTGGAGTCGCTTCAAATTTGGGGTCGTCGGGCCCAGTACGGCTTCTCAATTAGCTTCGATGGGGATTAAGGTTGAGCGCATGGTGGTCGCGGGGACCGCGCAAGCTTTGAAAGAGCTTCTCCTCCCTGAAGGAAGCTCTCCCCTGATTTCCTCGTCGGATCGCTGCCTTTTTCCACAAGGAGATCTCGCACGCCAAGAGCTTCCCCAAGGCTTGAAGCAAGCTCGGATTTCTTTCGATCCGATTGTCGTCTATTGCACCCTTCCTGAGGAACGACAAAAAGCCCAACCGTTTCTTCACCGCATCACTGCGAGACAGCCCATCCATGCGATCGCTTTCGCCAGTCCTTCGGCATTCCATAATTTTTTATCGATGACCGAGCCCGACGGTGAAAGAGCGATCCGAGAACAAAACATCGCTATCTTCTCCATCGGACCGACGACTTCCCAAGCGATACGAGAACGTGGCCTCCAAGTGACCGGAGAAGCTCTGCCCCACACTTCCAAGGGATTGAAGCTTGCGATTCAACACCATTTCGCCCCTCAATCGATCCTCGCCGAGGAGGAACAGAGTTCTGTTCCCCACGATCTGACAGTTTTTAACAAGCCCTCAACCTCAAAGAGTGAAAGCTGATACAACGATTTCTAGGTCCGGCATCTGTCTGGGGCTGGAAGTTCGAAGGGAAGAGTGTATAAATGCTCCCGAAGACCAGTCTTTCTTTTATTTATTATCGGCCTAAATTATCGGGCTTTCTGAGCCGATCTAGAAGGGAATCTGGATGAGATGGAAACACCTCGTCCGTTATCTTGATCTCCTGTAGCCGTTGAAACAGGCTCTCTGGTTGAATGTTTCAACACATCGAATTCAAACGAAATGGTGAAATTAGAGCTCCCTCGTATGAACGAATCCGTCCTCCCCTCTGATGAGGCCGCGGGCCAGAAGAAAGAGTTGGTGAGAAAAAAGAGAAAGCTCTCGACCACTATGTCGTTCTACATCGGTGGGGAAATTCTCAAAGTTTCGGGACTCGTCTTCCTCGTGCTGGAGGTCGTTCACGGCTCGGTCTTTACCATTCAGGCGATTCGAGAGTACGGATTTGATCTCTTCATGATCCTACCTCTCTTTTGGCAAACCTTTGCCTACGCTCTCTACCACTCCATTCCGATTTCACTCCTGTTTGGCTCGAGCTTGGTCTTCGGTCGGTTGATCGCCGATCGTGAAGTGATCGCCATGCGAAGCTTTGGGATCTCGAATCGCCAACTCGTCATGGCCCCATTGATCATCGGCTTGGTCTTTACGGTCTCGGCTTACTTCATCAATGGATACCTCGTTCCAGAGATCCGCTACGCCAAGCGAAACCTCGGTCAAGTCTTCCTCGATAAGCTAGAGTATTTAGGACAAGGTTGGAACAAACGGATCCAATTGGGAAAGAAGACGACCATTCACGTCAGTCGTTATTCGAACGAAAATCTCTACGATATCTCGATTTTTAGTGAGAGTACCGACAACTTGGGATTGGGAGGCATGTTCAAATCGAGCCTCGATGAGCAATCTCATCTCTCCCCCGAAAAGAAAAGAGAGATCGAAGGGATCTTGTCGTTCCCCTTTATTGTGCACGCCCAATCAGGGGAAATTAAAAGAGCTAAAATCAGTCCAGCTGAACCTAATTCAGTTGAGCTCCAACCCGAAGGTGCTGAAGGGGCGACCGGGATCGAGCTCGTTCTCAAAGGGGTTACCTTCTTTGTGGATGTCTCCTATATCGAGAATGCTGGTTCTTCCAAAAAGGAAAAATCAGAGGGAGACAAAGGCGTTGAATTTGATCCCTCTGAGTTTGACAAACTCGTTCAATCCAATCCTTGGGAAGGCATCCTGAATAAACATCATTTTATGAAGGTTACCTTGGAGCGGCTACCCGTTCAGCCTCGATCTCGGATCAAAGCGCGAGTCCACAAAGACATGCCAAACCCAATGATTCGAGAGGAGATTGCCAAACGACGAGTTCGCCATCTCGAGTGGAAAAATAAACCCTATCCCGTGCGTTCAGATTTTGAAACGGATAAGGCCTACGAAGAAGGGGTCGTGGCCCATGAGATCATGGTCAAAAGTAGCAAGAGGGCTTATTTGAGCGCTGATTCCGATTATCACCGTAGGCTATCTTATGCGGGAATTTGTTTCATGTTCCCCTTGGCCACTTGCCTGTTGGCCTTGGTTTTAAATTCGACGAATCGTCTTCTCCCCTTCTTTATCGGGGTGGGAATCTGCTGCGCGGTTTTCTTTCCCCTTGAGATGCAAGGTCGCAATTTAGCTAAGGCCTGGGGTGGTTCTTGGATTCTGGCTCAAGCTGGTAATATTGGCTTGCTCGCCGTCTGTTTCTTGGTGTATTTGAAGCTCGAAAATAAAATCACGTTCTTTTGGGAGAGGCCTAAAAAGCGACCCGCCAGTTCCGACCCTTCGGCGCAAAACGTAGCTGAGGAGTCCAGCGATGACTGAGCACTCTCCAGATTCTGCACCTCAGGCAGCTTCACCTCGCCCTGTAGTCCAGCGAAAGAAATTTCAACTCTCCTTGAGCACCTTCGATCGATATTTACTCAAGCGATTCGGGGGGATCTTCTTTGCCGATCTCTTTATCTTTTGCTTTCTTTACATCTTGGTCGATGGCCTCACCCAATTTGAAAGCTTCATGGATTCAAGCGATGGATTCTTTGATTTTCTAGGAACGGTCGCCACGTTTTACTACTACGAGCTTCCGGGGCTTTTCTGTCGAATTTTAGGACCGGTGACGACGATGACGAGCGCGATGTTCGCGGTCACGATCACTCAACGGTCGAATGAACTCGTTCCTGTCCTGGCGACAGGGTCGAGCCTCCAACGTACGTTCTTGCCGATCATCCTCGCTAGTGGCTTGATCGTCGTTGGGAGCTTTTGGTTGCAGGAGTATTGGATTCCCGCTCATCGCCACGAAATTCGAGCTGCGAAATCAACCGGGCATTCCAGGGATGAAATTCGCCACGCTCTCTTCGCTGACCCCAATAAAAAGATCAAACTGATCGCGAGAACTTTCCAACCCTTCAAGCAGGTAGCTCATGGCCTATTCGTTTACAGCCATGGAAACTTAGAGGGCGAAAACTTTGTAGTGAGCGCGAGGATGGCTGGCTTTCGCGAGACCGAGGGTGGTTTCGGAGAATGGATCCTCAAGGATGCGTTTTTCACCGAGTATAAAAATGAAGATCTCGTCTTGAAGGATACCGTTGATATCGAGGAGGCAAGACTTCGCCTCAAACCGGATGTGCCTTATCCGTTCGCGGAGCTTGTGCCCTCCAGTTTAGATGGCAACCGTCGAGATTGGGAACCACCGGACCCTGATTCCAAGGAACCGAAAAAGCCCAAAAATCCGAAGCAGCTCTCTGAATACTATGAAGAGGTTTCTTTGAATCGATTGCTCAAAGAACGGTTTCGACCCGATTCTGGACTGATCTTGACTCCCCAAGATCTGGCGGTCGACGATTACAATTCCGATTTATCTGAATTGCGAAAAAGAGCTGAAAACTCACCCGATAAGCACCGGTGGATGCTCAAGTACTACAGCCGCTTCGTGGATCCACTCAATCATATGATCTTGATCCTACTCGGTTTGCCGATCATCCTCCGACAGGGGAGCCGTAATGTATTCTTGAGTGCCCTTATCGCCGTTTCCGTTTCAGCCATGTACTTCATTTTTCAGACTTTAGCGGTCTATTTAGGCAATTTGGAAGTCCTTCCCCCCCACTTAGCGGTTTGGCTCGGTCCGATCGTTTTTGGATCTCTCGGCATCACGTTCTATCGAAATATGAAGAGCTGAACGATCCGCTCAATTAGAAAAAGTTCCGGTTAAATGATATTCCCCCTTTCTTGAGCTTTGGGTGATTCGACTGAACTTCTTAAATGGCCGAAAAAACCTTTCCATATTACCTGCATTCAGACTAAGTTATCTGATTCGCCCCTCATCGAAGGGAACGTTTGATTTACCCTTTTGAGCTTTTGAGATTTCGACAAATCGTCGATAAATCAGATGGAGTCGACTCGAAATGGTGGTGAGCCTAGAATTGGGTGAACACCATTATTTTCTCATAGATTCGCCTCCCTGAACGATCTCATTTGAAAGTTGCAATTCATTTTTTAATCGGCGCTTATCGCAAGTGCTCAAGCAAGATACTCCAACCCACATTTTAGCTGTGAACTCAAGAACCCCTACTCCCGATTGGGATAAGCTCAGTTTTTCGTTTTCCGAAACCGACGTCATGTACCGCTCGTTTGGCGACCAAACCCAAGATCCCATCTGGGACGAGGGAGAATATCTACCTTTTGGTGCCATCGAACTTTCACCAGCGGCTGCGTTTATGAGCTACGGATTGGGAGTTTTTGAGGGACTCAAAGCTCAGCGATCGGATGATGGACGTATCCTCTTGTTCCGCCACCGAGATAATGGTTTGCGCTTACAAAAGTCCGCCGAACGTTTGCTCATGGCTCCCTTTCCCGAAGATCAATTCGTAGAAGCGGTCGAAGAGATCGTTCGAAGAAATGAACGCTTCGTTCCTCCCAAAGGAAAGGGCACTTTGTACCTGCGTCCGATGGAGCACGCTATCGAGAACAAGCTTGGACTCGGTCCGTGTGAAAAATTTCTCGTGACGATCTACTCGAGTCCAGTCGGAAGTTACTTCTCACTTAAAGCAGCTGAGATGCCCAAAGGCTTGCGCATTCGTTGTCTCGAACAAGGCCGAGTGGCTCCCGGTGGAACTGGATTCGCCAAGGCGATGGGGAACTACGCCGGTGGGATCACGATTGCTGCCAATTGGCGAGAAAAGGGATTCGATGATGTTCTCTATCTCGAGGCCCATCATAAAAAATACATCACCGAGACGAGTGGATCGAACGTCTTCGTCCTACTGAAAAATGGGACTCTCGTCACTCCCCCTCTCGATGACCAAATACTGCCCGGGATCACGCGCGATTCTGCTTACCAAACTGCGAAGGATGTTCTCGGAGTCAAATGCGAGCAACGCCCGATCTCTATCGATGAAGCCATCGAAGATGCGGAAGAAATCTTTTGCACGGGAACGGCCTGGACGGTTCGAAATATCGGTGAGATCGTTCATCACGACAAAACTTATACCTTCGAGAAAAACGATCTACAGACTTCCTTATTACAAGAGATCCTCTCTTACCAGACCGGCGAGAAAGAAGACCCCTTTGGCTGGGTGAAAGAGGTGAAACTGTGAGCGCAGCGAAGAAAAAGGCAGCGAAGAAAAAGAATGGCTCTAAAAAAGAGTCGAAAGATCAACGCCCCCTGAGCGGAGAAGTGAGCGGGGAAGAGATCTCTCGTTTACGAACGGGCATCAACGACATCGACAATCAAATGTTGTCGCTGTTGGCGGAACGACGTCATCTGAGTCAGCAAGTGGCTGAGTCGAAAGCGACGGGTAAGTCCCCCGTTCGTGACCCGAAAAGGGAAGAACAAATTCTTGCTCGGCTGATTCGAGAAGGACGAAGTCGGGGCTTGGACGCCCACTTCGTGACGCGGATTTTCCACGAAGTCATCGATGATTCAGTCAGGATTCAACAGGAATTCCTTCAACGTCTCTCCAATCCTGATAACTCAGAAGAGGGAGTGATTCGGGTTTCCTTCCAAGGAATCGAGGGAGCTTACAGTCACCTCGCCGCGAAAAGTTTCTTCTCGAAAGAGGTCGATCGTTTGGTGGTCGAAGGCTTTGACACCTTTAGTGATGCGATTCGTGCTGTCGAGGAAGGTCATTCCGATTACGCGATGCTTCCCGTGGAAAACACGACGTCAGGTAGTATCAACGAAGTCTATGACCTCTTACTTCACACTCGCCTGTCGATTGTCGGCGAAGAAAAATATAGGGTTCGTCACTGTCTCGTTTCGATAGCGGATGTGCCCCTCTCCCATTTAAAGAGAGTCTACTCCCACCCCCAAGCGGTAGCTCAGTGCACTCACTTTTTATCTCAACTTGAAAACGCATCGGTTGAATACTACACCGATACGGCCATGTCGGTTGAGAAGATCAAAAATGAGGGGGATGACACTCAAGCTGCGATTGCCAGTGAAGTGGCCGCTGAGCTTTTTGGGCTGGTGATTCTCGAACGAGATTTAGCGAACCAAAAAGACAACTTTACTCGGTTCCTCGTGGCCTCGCGGAATCCGCAGATCGTGGATCAACGTATCCCCTGTAAGACCTCCATCGTCATGGCGACTGGGCAAGAGCCCGGTTCGTTAGCGAAGGCGATACTTGTCTTTCAAAAATACGGGGTGAATCTCACTAAGGTGGAAAGTCGTCCGATTCTCGGAAATCCCTGGGAAGAGATGTTCTACTTAGATTTTGAAGGCAACCTCGAGGAAAATCGCGTGCGTTCGACGATTGAAGAATTGACGAAAACCACGCGCTTCATCAAAGTCCTCGGATGTTACCCTTCTCGGGATCTCTTGCCGACTCAACCTCCCAAAGAAGCCCTCGTCGAGGCTACGACTGAAGCCGAGAGTTCTTCAGCCACTTCAATGGAGGCGGAGGTCACTGATCTTGAACAAACTTCGCTTTGGAGTTTTGCTCATAAAGAAAATACGACGATCAAAGTACGGGAAGTTCTGTTTTCAGATACGGAATTTCCTCTGATCGCCCAGACGGGACCCGGTTTAGAGCCAGATCAACTTCCTCAGTGGTTGAGAGAAATTAAAGAGCGGGGCGGAAACTTAGTTTATTCTAATTCCAGTCACCCAGCTCAATCTCAGCTCGTTGAAAATTCTCGATCTTTTCAACTCCCCTGTATTCTGGAATGTACTTCTCCCAACCAGATCGCCACCTTGGGTCGCGAGGCGGATATCGTTCTCGTAGCGGGGCAAAATATGGAGAATCCCGACATCTTAGAAGCGGTCGGGCGGCTCCATCGTCCAGTCATTTTGACTCGTGGCCACTTAGCTTCTTTAGAAGAGCTCTTAGAGTCGGCTCAAAAGATTCTCTTAGGTGGAAATCAACAAGTGATACTCTGTGAGGCGGGTATTCGAACGTTCCAGGCCGATCAAAAGCTCACTTTAGATCTATCTGCCATTGCGAAACTAAAATTATTGACCCATCTGCCAGTGATCGCTTCCGTTAGTCGGTCGAGTGAATCGAGCGATAATCTTACGGCCCTTGCGAACGCAACCAGGAATTTGGGCGCCGATGGATTATTGGTCTCGGTGAACCTTGAGAGTGAATCAAGCCCCTCCGGAAATCTCGACCTTTCGCAATTTAAGGAATTGGTTTCGGGCCTCCATCAGGTTCGATAACAAATCCTCATTGAGATCTTTTTCACAAATTGAACAAAGTGAGCCTTGATCTCTTTGCGAGCAACTGGTATTTGTGGAGACTTATAACAAGGGTGGATCGGAAGAGATTATCCCTTCTAACGTCTCGCGGAAAATGGAATAAAGGTGAAGAAGAGTAAAGAAAACCACCTTAATTCGCGATAAAGAGACTTATAAAAGAAAACCTAAAGTAAAAAATATGCGTTATCTGAAGAGCCTGAACACCACTGACAATAGAACGAGCATTGGCTCCTTCGAAGATTCTTCGAAGGGTCTTAGTTTCGTTTTGTCTGCTTCAGCTTCTTCAAATATCGGATTATCTCTAAGTATTATCATTATTAACCTGCTTCTTATCATCGGCCCGGGCTGGCTGCCGAGTTAATTCCTCATGGGATTTCTAAGCAGCCCGCCCACCGATAGGTGAGCGGGTTTTTTTTATGGCTACAGTGTCTTTTATGTTGAAACAAGGCCCTGCGGGCATTGTTTCAACCGTTTCGGAAAATCGTTGATTTTCCTCCACTCCGCTGAGCTTGCGCTCGCGGCCGAGTTGATCCCAACTCGGCGGAGATATCG
>JANQLS010000010.1 GCA_028280485.1 Planctomycetota bacterium | reverse complement strand
GGGTCGTTGGTTCGAATCCAGTCACCCCGACCATTGAACGACCACCGGCATTCGCCGGTGGGCGTTTTTTTTTTTTGCCTTTCTTTGAAGGGGCCCACTTACATTCATTTCATGGGAATTTTAAATTATTACAGAAACACTCGACGTCATAGACGGTGGGTCTATTTTTATAATTAATGGGGAGGCCACGATCACTCGATAGTTGGAATTCTTTATAAATCCGATTAGATCAGCGACATTTAATTAGTTTCTGTTGAAAATAGGTCGTTCCGACCTACTTTCAAACGCTCCAAGCAGTTCTTCCTATACCACCGGCAAAGCCCTGAAGGGCTGCGGCGTCGCTCCACTAAAATAGGCTAAAAGCCTATTGCAGTGCTAATGGAAGAAAAACCATAGGTCTTTCTTCGTGATTTGCGTGATCCCACGCAAATATAATTAATTCCTGTTATTCAACCGGAGCTAATTAATTATTGATAAGCTGAATAAAAAAAATATGCCTGAATTATTTTTACCTCCCAATCCTGCTGATCGTTTTATTCGTATCTACGAAGCAATTGATGCCGAGCGGAAAAGGCGAAAAATATCGGAGAAAAAGGACGCTTTACGTTTTTCAGCGCTGGCGGCCATCACCTGTCGTGGGGAACCCAAGGATGTTGCCGAGACTTGTCGTAGGATTGGAAATGAAATAAGGAAAGAGTCAGGGTGGTTGAGTTGTTTGGCCTGCTCGCATCGTTTTATTGTCAGCGCTTTACTTCTTTTGAATGGCGATACTGCAGAAGGATTTCTCCAAGAACTCAAACGAGTCAATAAAATCTTCCGTAAATACAAAATACGGAAGGGACAGATCTATGAGACCATGGCGATCCTTGTATTAAGGCTTTACTATGAGCTCAAACCGATTCCTGATTCGGCAGTAATTCGTTTTAAAGAAATCTATGAAGAGATGAAGCGCTATCACTGGTGGTTGACCGGACCCGATGATTATGTTGCTTGCGCGACTCTCGTGAGTCGAGAAGAAAGTGTGAAATCCATCGGTCAAAGAATTGAGAATATCTACCAAGCTCTTTCTAAGGAGGGCTTTTCCAAAGGAGATCCCTTACAAACCACCGCGAATATTTTGTATATGTTAGATGGCGAGCCTGAAGCTGTAGCTCACCGTTTTGCGGAACTAGCGAAAGAATTTAAAACTAACGGTGTTTCAATTTGGCAAGTCGATTATGACGAATTAGCAATCTTATCGTTCCTCGATCATCCGCCCTCTCGAATTGTTGAGTTTACCTTAAAGAATCGTGAGCCGATGGATCAGCTTTTTCCTAAACCTGATCGATTTTTAGTGATGAATGACCGATTTTTAACGTTTAATTTAGCGGCAAGTTTGACTTTCTTTGAATTGATTCAAGTCGATAAAGATTTGAAAATCATTACCGACGCCAAAGCCTTGATGAATATACAGGCCATCGTCGAGACACAGCAAACAGCTGCTTCGGCCAGAGCGACCATTAAGGTGGCTAATACTGAAGGTGGAGACTCCATCGATTGATGGAAGATTCAGTTTTTAGATGAAAATTTTTAATTTAAGAATTAATCTGCAGCTTCTTTTTTATACCCAAAGTTTATTGCTGTTGAGTGTGACTTTAGCAAAAACCGTTGAATTTCCCCCTCCGAATTTTAAAGTGGCGTTGGTCGGGGATGCAGGTAATCCAGAAATTCCTGAAAAAGAAAACACAGTTCGACAAGTTTTAGAACTCATTAAAAACGAAGGAACTCAATTAGTCATCCACCAAGGTGATCTCGGGTATGAGGCGCCGGATGAATGGGTTCGGGGGGTCGATTCTATTCTCGGAGATGATTTCCCTTACTTTTATACGATTGGGAATCACGATGGCGGTGATCATTGGTTAAGGGTCTATCGTCCTTACTTAGAGAACCGAGTTGCTCAATTGGAAGAGTTGTTGGGAAAGCAAATTTGCTGGGGGACAGTAGGGGATAATGCCTCCAATTCTGGAGTGGGAATCAGTCTTGCTTGTGAGTATAAGGGCGTTTTTTTTGTCTTGAGCGATATTGGAATTTGGCCTGACAGCGCCGATGAACTCTCTCAACAAGTGAGAAAAGAATCGTTAGGCTTTATGGAAGAACATTTGTTAAAGACGCGTTCTTTGTGGCGCATCAGCTCGTGGCATTACCATCACCATATGACGATTGCACCTAGCATCCCAGTACCCATCGGTTGGGATCCGTTTAAGCTGAGCCGTCAATTCGGATCGATTGTGGCGGTGGGGCACTCACATACCTATAGCAGGACTAAATCGCTTTCGAGTTTTAGTGGTCCCGATGTGAGTACAAAATGGCCCGACCCTAAGAGCATTCACATCGATAAAGGTACATCGATGGGAGTTGTCACCGGTTTGGGGGGAAGGACGATTCACGATCAAACGACCTGCTTCGAAGGAGAGTCTGAATCTCAATTCTGTAGTCAGTGGGCCAGTATATATACGGGAACTCAAGGGGCTAAAAATGGAGCTTTGTTCTTAGAGCTACATGTCGATGGGGATCCCCGCAAGGCGAGAGGATACTTCAAAAATATTGCAGGTGAGGTCATCGACGAGTTTACCCTCTACTCCCACTTAGAAATTCCATTCATTCGTGGGGATGCAAATCGAGATCAGGGGGTGGATTTGTCGGATGCCCTGGCCATCCTCGGCGACTTGTTTTTAGGAGTTTCGTTAAGCTGCCAAGACTCTGCCGATTCTAATGATGATGGAAAAGTTGATATTTCCGATGCTATTTTTGCTCTTCAGTATCTCTTCATCGATAGCGAGTTTGAACCGCCTCCACCCTTTCCTGATGAGGGAGGCGATCCAACGGATGATCGGCTAGGGTGTGCCGAATAAAATGTGTGGGTTTATTTTTTCTTTTTCTTCTCGAGTTCTTTCTTGCGCCACTTTTGGCGCTCGATAATAAAATTAGCCAAGATTTGTTGCAGGGCAAAGCCATCGCCCGCGGCATCCCGTTGTTGATAGAAATGACTGAGGACATGCAGTACAGATCCTCTTCCGTGCCTGAAGGTCGCCGCCACTGTAGGGTTGCTATATTTTTGACCAAGCTCTTTCGATACCACTAATGGATAAACTTTAGATTTGGGACTAAATCGAAGAGTAGAGGAAGCACTATCAATTTTCCACCGGTAGTTTTGTAACTTGAACGGATCCTTAGGGAAGACATCTCTTAAAAAAGGATGGTCGAAGTTTTCTTGACTGGGTTCAATTTTAACATTGAGATCTTTTTCCTGGGTGAGGGTCGACATACCAATTCGCCCCTTAAAACCCTTTTGCAGGACGTTTTGGAGTTCCCAATCAGAAGTAAAGAGGTAGCCACCGTTTTCGACGAACTTGGCGATCTTCTGTAGCGTCTTTCCTGGGATGATGTTCTCTTGAGTATCGTGGCAATTAAAGATTAGAACCGTATTTTTTCTCAAGCTCAGATCTTGGATCTCGGCTCGGTCGACTAATTCGTAGGGAATGCCCAGTTCTTTTAATACATTTTGAACTTGGTCAAATTTTCCTTCGACGACGATGATGTCTCCCTCGGCAATCTCTTTTAAGTAGTGATCTTCTTTTCGTTTCTTGATGCGCTGAATGACCGAGGTCGTTCCTTTTTCGGTTTCCTTCCCATCATTTTTGGGGAATTCAAATTTCGCCTTTGATGCGGCCCACCAATTTTTCCAATCAGCTCCCGCTTCGATACCCTTCCCAGTCGCGATTTGTAAAGCTTCGATAAGGTAAGTGGCGTGGGTTTTCCCAGCTGGATTCTTTTCAAATTTTTCTAAGAGGGTGATCATGAGATCGATCGCCCAGGGCTTTTTGACTTCACTTAATTCATCGACCGCATAAGTGAAGACTCTCGCTGATTTTTCGGACTTAATTGCGGCATCGAATGCTTCGACGGCATCTTCACCTTCCATCTTTGGAAGCACCGAATAAAGAAAGCAGCGAACCAACCAAGATTTATTGCTCTTCACTTGTTTGTAAAGGTACTTCTTAGCTGCTTTTGATTTCATTGAAATCAGAGCCGCTACCGCGGTGTCTTTAAGTTTGAGGTCTCGATACTTACAGGTGGTGATGATGATGACTTTAGCTGCGCCTGAGCTATCGAGCTTACCGAGCTCTTTAAAGGTATCTTTGATCTGCTTTTCACTTCGAAAATCGATCGCCCGTTCTAGGCGCTTTGTCAATGAGCTCAAGCTTGGTTTTTTCGCGGATGGAGAATTTGCTTGAAGAGACGGTGTTGAATTTAGGGCTGCGAATAAACCCAGTAGAGAGAGACACGCAAGCATCGAGATGAAAAATAGATTTCTATTCATTTTTGGCCCTTTCCCTCAGTTTTATTGCCTACAACTGAATGTTGAAATTGGTATCAATAGAATTTATATGATTTAAAACTTTCTCATTTTAACTCTGATTCCCTCAGAAGTCGATCAGCTCTTTTTCGGGCTTCTTTTCTTTCTATTTCCAATCGAGGAGCATCATCTTTCGGAGAAATCAGGCGGATAAATCCTTTGGCGCGCATTTCTTGAGTCCACGATTCGATGTGTGTTTTCTCATCGTAATCTTTTGGGACTTTCAGCTTACTCTCTGGAAAAAATCGGACTCGCTCTCCCGATGTTGGATTCTCTAAAACCAGAATCGGAATGGGGTAGGTGGCAGTCGTGCAACCTGTACTGAGAATGAGGGTTAAGAGAAGTATGAAGAGTGAGCTGATCAAGAGTTTCAAAAGCATAACAAAATAGAAGCAGAATCTGGGGGATTCGAATTAAGAAATCTAAGTACTATCATCTACAATAAACGAATCGTTCAAAGTTATATTCATGAAATTGGAAAGAAACTATCATGTCGATTTCAGGCAAGCCTACTTTTTTATCCTTGGGTCTACTTTGCTTGAGTATTACTACCAGTTTTTTTATGACACACTCTGATGTGCTCTTTGCGCAACCCTCTTCCATTCCCATACCCAATGCTGGTTTTGAGTTTCGTGAGACCTACGACCCCTTCCCCGAGAGTACAGACAAGTACAACCAATGGGGTCAAGAGAGTTGGCGCCATTTCGAAATCTCACACAATGGTGGTCCTCTAAGGATTTGGAACCCGGGAGTTCCCGGCTTTGATGAAAATCCCCAGGGAGCCCTGGACGTCGGCTTTGAAGGAGAGGCTCCTGAAGGTAAGTATGTGATTGTGGTGAGAAGTCGTTATAACGATGCCACCAACGTTCCGGAAGATCCTCAAATTCGTGATTTTGAAGCGGCGGTTCAGATTCTTCCCGATACTTTTTTTCACCCTGATAAAACTTATACCCTGACGGCACAAGTAGGACGGTTGTTTGGAAGTGAAAATTATACGCCCGATTGGCACGGTTATGCACTTCAGCTTGCTGTTGGAGGAACCAACGTCGATGGGGCTACCTTCGCCGGAAAAGTTGTAGGGGGAACGGTTATCGCTGAAGATTACAACAGTTTGGAAGTTTTTGAAGATGAGTTTGTGTTGGCGACAGCGGTTTACACTCCAACGGATGAGCATGCTGAGTTAGTGGGGCTCCCGCTTCAAATTCGTCTGGTGGCTTTAGAAAACGAAAATGATCATTCGTTGACGGGTTGGGTGGCCTTTGATGATGTGAAGTTAACTGAGGAAGGACCCGGAGCCATCCAACAGGAATTTTTGCGCGGGGATGACGATGCGAATGGAGTGTTAGAAATATCTGATCCTATCGTCGGTTTATCTTTTCAGTTTTTGGGAGAAGCCATCGTCCCTGACTGTTTTGATGCTCTTGATTTTGATGACAATGGGAAGATAGAGATCACAGACCCCATCGCAAGTTTATCGCATCAATTTATAGGAACGGCTCCTCCAGCTCCTCCTGGGCTTGAGAGTTGTGGAGTGGATCCGACAGAGGATGATCTGGATTGCCTGAACTATGAGCCTTGCAGATAAGATTCTCTCCAATAGATTGGGTCGATTTGCACCCAGCTATATTGTGAGATCCTTAAATAGTTTTTCCGACTCAAAGAATCTTCGATAAAATAGTTTATGAATTCGTAGTTATGGGCATGCCGTAACATTTTTAGGTGTGCTTCGATCCATGTTTAGCGATGGTCTACTGTGGCCTTGCTCCAATTGGGCCATGCTCCAATTGGAAAGGGGTCTCCAAGGCCAATTAATTTTCAACAGTGATTTTAGGATCTTATGGCGAAGCTATTATTACCTTGGACATGTTATTTCCTCTTAATCTCTCTTCATATCGCTGCAGAAGATTGCAATCAAAATCAAATCGAAGATCACGTTGAAATTGCTGATCAAGCGAATTTAGATTGTAATCAAAACGGTGTCATCGATGAGTGTGAATTCCATTCAGGATTGAAGTTCAGAGCTCCTCAGTTTTCTCTTCCAGACCGTCAATTTGAGGGTATTCACCAGACAACGATTCGATTTCAACAGTTCGTGGATATCAATCAAGATGGGGTTGAAGATCGACTCTTTGTACAACAACAGGGAGTTATTTGGGTGCTCTTATCTAAAAAAGATCGAGAACCTCAATGGGTCTCTTTGATCGATATTCCAGAAGTTCAAGTCCCAGGAACTCCATTTGCCGTTTCCTTCGCGAGGGGAGGCGATTTTAACGGTGATGGCCAAATGGATATTATCGCTTCTATCAATCATAAAGAATCAGAGAACAGTAAAATTCAGATGTACTCGGGGGATGGTTCTCTCAAGTTCACTCATCGTTATGACCTACCCCTTTCTTTAGGTACTTGGACGCGATTCGTCGGAGATACGAATGGGGATGGACGTGATGAAGTTCTCAATTTGATTCACCAAGGATTTGAGGTTTTATTTTTCAACTCAGATTTTTCCCTTCAAAGGAAAGATTCCTATTCCCTACCCATCAAATCTTGGGGACAACTGACTTTGATTGACTGCAACAATGATGGGATCTTGGATGTCGTTGCTGATGATGATGAACGATTCAGAATTTTCCACGGCGATGGGGAGGGTGGTTTTACCAACAGCAATAATTTGTCTTCATTTCAAGATGGTTCTGACGTAGCTAGCATTGGATTCATCGATTCGGATCCTTACCCAGATATTGCGTATTCCACGGGGAGGGGATTATTCGTTCGTTATTCCACTGCGGAAAAAACATTTGGCGAAAAAGCTCAGCAAGTAGTTGAGGGACGAATAAAAACTTTTTCATTGGACGACGTGGATCAGGATGGGCATTTAGACTTTATATACGTTAAGGATAATGAAGATAGGCGAGACCCCAATCTCACTCATCTCACAGTGAAATGGGGAGATTCGGTACGAAACAATTTCGATTTGGAAACAGGTACTGGCTATTTACATTCTGATCCAGATTTAAGTGTTCCCTGGAGACACGTGCGTTCCTTTGACTTTAATCAAGATCAAAAGCGAGAAGTCGTATTGGGAGGAACTACGACCTTGTCGATGTTGGGTCCTCGAACGTTTGATAGAGGGATGAACTTTAAAAATCTCTTCATCACTTACGGGAAATTTTTAAGTATGGATATCGATGGGGATAGCTCAAGCGAGCCACTGATTTTTTATACTGAAAGTCAAGTCGATAAAATGGGGCAGGTCATTCCTGGAGTAGGTAAGGCAGTTGAGTTGAGGCCACTATTTGAATTTGAGGAAAACGTTCGCGGAATAGAGGTGGGAGACTTTGATGGTGATACTCTCAAAGAATTTTTGATTCTATTAAGAACTCCTGAAGGGGAGTACGAGCATCAAAGAATTGGTATAGACGGAGAGGTTCTTTCTCCTCCCTATCTGTTTCAAGAAGATAGTACGATTTTAGCTATTGTGGATCTGAACGATGATCTCTCCGACGAATTGATCGTTAAAAATGCGATCGGGGTTCAAATATTTGAATGGGATGTCGTAAAAGAGGAATTTCGTTCAGTTGCGTTCTTTACGGGTTCATCTTTCTTAACAGCCGGACCGATCGCTGATTTCGACCAAGATGGCATTGTGGACCTCATCATCAAAGAAAGAGATTTTTTCAGAGTTTATTGGGGGCAAGGAAACTTCGAATTTTCAGCTCCTACGGAACTCGACATCGAGCACAATCCAGATGGTCAAATCACGGACATCGATGGCGATGGAGACTACGATTTAGTTCTATCCTTTTTTCGCGGATCGCGAACACGACTTGAGGTATTTAAAAATTTAGGGAATCGGGAATTTGAAAAAAGTCATGAGCAGGATATGCCGCACGACGGTCCTGAATTTGAGTTCTATGATTTCAACTTAGACTCCGTCGACGACATTTTTTGGTTGAGATATCCGATAGATATTTCTCAGGGCGCAGGAGGAGGGATTTATTCTTTACCCGTTGACTATACTCTTGGAGAAGTCAGAACGCATCTGATTTATGACTGGGATGGAGATACTCGTCCTGACGTCCTTACAGCGAACGGACGTTGGATCTCGGTAACCCTCAATGAAACTCCATTTCCAATAGGAACGACGTGCCTCGATGGTTTGGCTGCACTCGATCCTTGTGAATTAGTTCTCAAGCCAGAATTAGATCGAAATGAGAACCAGTACCCAGATGAATGTGAGTTAGACTGCAATCAAAATAATATCCCTGATCGTTACGAGATTCGATTATCACCAGGTTTGGATTGCAACCACAATGGGCGATTAGATCGCTGTGAAATAGAAGATGGTCAACTTGAGGATTGTGATTTAAATGGAATCCCTGATTTATGTGATCTCCTTACCCTTGTCGACGGGGAAACCAGTGACAAGGATCAAAATGGTATTTTAGATCGCTGTGAAGATACCCGTTGTTTGATTCCAGGGGATTGTAGCCTCGATGGCCTCGTCGATCTTACGGACGCCATCTGTTTACTTTTGGGACTTTTTCAGGGAGGTGAATTTAGGTTGCCCTGTGGAAGAGGTGAGCCGACGGATGTAGGTAACCAACAATTATTAGATTGGCAGGGTGATCAACATGTCGATCTTACGGATGCTGTCGCCATATTACGATATGTTTTTCTTGGTGGGCCCCCACATAGATTGAGCCCGACGGGGAATCCTGATGATGGTTGTATTGAGGTTATAGATTGCAACTAAGGATCGTTCGCTTGGGTTTTACTTCGTCTTTATCAATCTTAAAATTAGTGCCGTAAATGAAAAGCTTAAAAAATCTTACCTTCACAGTTCTATTTTGTGTCGCCATTAGTTTTCTCATGGCTGAAATTCGCTTTGTATATTCACAAGAGATTGTAGATTGCAATGACAATAACATCTCTGATTCTGAAGATATTTTGAACGGATTGAGCCAAGATTGCGACGCAGATAACATCCCCGATGAATGTCAGGAATTTAGTTTTCATTTTACACTACCTAAAATCATCAGCGATTCCGGACCGGTGACCCAAGTGGAGCTTGGAGATTTTGACAATGACGGAATCGATGAAATCGTTACCCTCAATCCCACGAATTCGAGAATTCAAATTTGGTCAGTGGATTCAGATAATAATCTCAGTTTATTTAAAAGATTGTCTGCAGTGCCCGATGCTCGATTTGTAAAGTTAATTGATGTGGATCAGGATGGTTTATTAGACGTCATCACTTCTGGGTCCAATTTTAGTAAAGATATTATTTATCACAAATCACTGGGAGAAGGTGATTTTCAAGGATCGATCCTTTTATCTGACTTTAATGGAGTTCGCGAGTTAACAACTTTAGATTTGAATCAAGATGGTTGGAACGATTTACTCTATACCTCCGGGAATGGGAGAGCGAGATACCGATTTTCAAATCAAGCCGATGGTTTCGAGTCAAGATATACTGAGTTTTCAGTAACTGGCGCCGTTTATGGTCTCAGTGCTTTGGACATCGATTCTGATGGAATCGAAGAAATGTTTTTAGAGACTGAAGATGAGCTGGTCATCGCAAATTTAACGGCTGAGGAAGAGGTTCAAGAAAAATTTCGCCTTGAGAAAGCACCGGGGCCAACGTTTCTTTCACATGGAGACGTCAATCAAGATAACTTAAAAGATTTGATCTTCACTAACTGGAAAGAATCTGAAATATGGATCTATTATCGAACTGCTGAAGGGAGTTTTTCTGAGGCAGATAAAATTTCGATGGCCCATCACGAAGATCTATACGCATCTTTAGTTTTTGATTTTGATCGAGATGGCTTGTTAGATCTCGTAGCTACCTCAAGCCAATTTAAGATTTCTTATCAAAAAGGAATGGGGGATGGAACATTTGGATCGCCTTTGTTTTTACCCTATCAAAGTCGAGTTAGACTCTTTCCTTATCCCGCTCAGAGAGATGGAGATGAGCCTCTCCTACTGCTTGGTGGAAGTTACCGAACCTCCGGTGGCTTTTTTGCGACTTGCCGGTTTGAACACATCCAAAAGAATCTTATTGATTGCAATGAAAATGGTGTTTCGGATCTGTGCGAGATCAATGAGTTTCCTGATTTAGACCAAAACAAAGATGGCTTACTAGATGCTTGCGCTCCTCATTCTGAAAGTATTCGTGATTGCAATAACAATGATGTCGATGATCGAGAAGAGATACTAGAAGATCCAACTTTAGACTGTAATAAGAATTTAGCTTTAGATAGTTGTGAAAAAGAAGAACAAGACCTTCAAGTTGGACCTCGCACAACTATTTCGTTACCCAGCGAGGTGGAACGATTATGGGTAGCTCAAATCGATGATAATCCAATTGAAGATTTAATTTATTTAAATGCCGATGAAAACATTTTGTGGGTTGCCAAGAACCAATCTCAAGAATTCACGAGTTGGGTTCAATTTGAAAACCCAATAAAAATACTGACAGTATGTGACCTGAATGACGACAGTGTTAAAGAGGTCGTGATTTTAGACTCTGAAGGAATGCTGATTTCCTACTTTAATGACGGCACTGGGACACTCACTCAGGGAGGCTCCATTCAAGTCAACTCGGGAGCGGATGTTCTAATTCCCGAAGATTATAACGACGACGGAGTACCCGAGATTCTCATTGCTTATAATAGAGGGTTTTCGGTTAATCCTTCGAGAGTAGGGAAAATAATCGAGGTTTATCAATTTTCTTTAGGAGAAACTCAAGAATTACCTTTGGGAATAACGGTTAGAGGTCGGGTTAAGCAAATTTTAGCGGGGGATCTCAATAATGATTCTAAAACCGATCTCGTTATTAACGGCTCACTTACTTGGGATGGTGAACACGGATACATTTATTCTCAGAAGGTTTATTTAAGCGACCCCGAAGAGAGTTTTGTTTTTGATTCAGAAATCAGCGTGGGTCAGCCATTGCTCGATATTCAACCTAGAGACATTAACTCTGATGGTAATTTAGATTTATTCGCATTTAGTTCAGATCTTGGAGTTTTCAGTCTCTTGGGAAATGGAGATGGAACATTTAAAACTTCTCCTCTTTCTCATGTGAAGTCACCCAGTCAACATTTTGAATTCACTCCTACCATCGTCAGAGATTTAAACGGGGATGGCGATTTGGATTTATTAGGTCATTCAACTCAAGGAATTTCAGCATTCTATGGAGATGGCTCGGGTCTCTTCAATCGCTGGCAACATTTCCATTCTATCCATCCAAATACTAATATAGCCCTCTTCGATTGGACGAAAGACGAGCATCATGATTTGTTGGTTGTAGGTCCTCGCTCTGATCAATTGACTTATTACCAAGGTGATGAATTGCACACCTTTTCTAGTTCACCCGTATTTGAGCCCCCATATTTTGGCTATAACTATGATCGTTGGGCTTTTTATATTCCCGATGATGTGAACCAACACATTCAGCTGATGCTCTTAAGATACTCAACTCGTGCAGTTGATCATTTTCATTTTGAAGGCAGCTCCACCATTAAAACAACAATAGAGGCTTCGTTTCCCTCGGCTTCTAGAATCATATCTCGAGATCTGAATTCTGATGATTTTCCGGATCTCATTCTTTCACTTACAAATAATGAGGAAGTGTGGGTGAGTGATGGTGAGGGGCAGTTAAGCTTACGAGGGACTCTTCCTGAGATGGAAGACAGTTTATTTGTTTTAAAAGATTTTAATTCAGACGATTATTTAGACGTGGCCATTATGGATGACTCTCAAAATAACGTATCTGTATTTTTAAACGATGGTACGGGTCATTTTGAACGGCACTCTGGTTTTGCCACCTATCAGGGTTGTACCGGATTGTTTTCAGATGATTTTAATCATGATGGCCATCTCGACCTAGGTTTCATCGCTGAGAATCAAGATCTGATTCATATTCAATTTGGAGACGGAAATGGAGTGTTCTTTCCAATTACTGAGCATTCTCCTCAATCTCCAGCAGAATATGATTTGAGCGAGCCACAAAAACAAATTTTTACTCATGACATCAATGGGGATGGGATTAAAGATTTAACCTGGAGTCCTCGAACGAGTAACAAGGTCATCCGTCTTCTTGGGCGCGGAGATGGTACTTTTAATCCACTTCCCTTACTCGAATTACCCATCTCGGGTTCGAGCTTTTATCTGACTCATTTAGATTCTGATCCCTATTTTGACATTGTCATGATGAGTTCTGATCCAAGGAATATTCATTTTTTAAAGGGTTTAGGGGAGGGGCGATTCCACGATCCCGAAATCATCGGACAGCTTTCAGAGAGATCCCAGCTTCATATTCTTGACATCGATCGAGATGGTTCAAATGACCTTATTGGTATCGACACTTCAGATCGTAACCACTCTTCAATCGTCTATGTTCTTAAAAATCATAACATTCCATTCGCCGTTGATTGTGATGAGAACGGGCAAATTGACTCTTGCGAGATAGATTCTAATTTGGATTTAGATACCGATTCTAATGGGGTTTTAGATGAGTGTCAGGAAGACTGTAATCAAAATGAAATTCCCGATAGCTTTGAAATCGCGGTCGATGCGAATCTCGACTGCAATGGAAATTATATAATCGATTCTTGTGAAATACTAGCCGGGGGAGTTGATGATGTTAATGAAAATGGAATTCCAGATTCATGCGAGCCTGATTGCAATGGAAATGAGATTCCAGACAGTTATGAAATCCAGCTGAACTCAGAGTTAGATTGTGATCAAAGTGGAATCCTGGACTCGTGTGAGTTAAGTGATAACCATCGTCTTGATCGGAATAAGAATTCTGTATTGGATCGTTGTGAAGATGATTGTGATCAAGATGGTGTTCCCGATTTTATCGCCATCGTTGATGGGCACGATACAGACTGCGACGAAAACGAAATTCCAGATTCCTGTCAAATCGCCACAGAAGGGCGCTCAGTAGATGTCAACAATGATATGATTCTCGATAGCTGCCAAAGCGATTGCGATGAAAATGGCATCCCCGATGTTTTTCAAATTGAAGAAGGATTATCACCAGATCTCGATGGAAATGGAATTTTGGATAGTTGTGAGGGTGGGAACCAAATACTTGGGGATTGCACTGGGGATCAAGTTCTCGATATCTCAGATGGAATCTGTATCTTTTCTCACTTATTTTTAGGCTCTCCCTCGATGTTACCGTGTGACGTCGATGAGAACTTGAGCGATGGAAGTCTGTCTCTCCTCGATTGGCAGGGAGATGGGGTATTGGATTTAAGTGATGGGATTAACTTATTAACCTATCAATTTATCGGGGGTGATCCTCATCATCTGGCACCTTTTCCCGTGGATCCCACTGCTTGTGTTCGAATTTTAGGTTGCCCGAATCGTGCGATTTGTGATTAGTCGGTTGATAACTCGCAACGACTAAAAACAATTCAGCGCTCTATTTTATAGTGGGTCCCGGCTCGCAGTAACAGGAGCTCGTGGGGCGATTCTTCACTCTTTTCCAAGCGATATCTAAAAGCCTTGAAATTAGTTGAGACTCCTTTCTGTTCTCTTGAAGGTCCAAAGATTGCCTTAATCCTAAGAGGGACCAAGTGTTTTTCGGGTGCCGTTCTAAATCTTCCCGATAAAGTTTCTCTGCTTCAGCGTACTTCTTTGAAGCCATGAGAAGTGCACCCATCGCATGTCGAACTGGGAGCATCCAGCCTGGAGGTTCGTCGTAGATGAGTTGATCCTCAAGCTCAATTCCTTTTCTGAGTGCCGCCCAGGCATCTTCCAAGCGGCCTTCGCGGTAAGCTAATTCGCCTTCCAACATCGATCGAGCAATGGGAAGCACAGTAGAAATCCTATTGTTGAAAACAAACCATTCCTCGGGAATCACTCTGGAAGCTTGATCGAATAAAAGGATTTCTTTTTTTGCTTCTTCAGTCTTACCTAGAGCGGAGTAGGCGATACCTCTGGCATAGTGATGTACGGCTTTTGAAACGAGTCTGAAATCTTCCTTGGGAGGTTCTTCCTTTAAAATCTCTTCCCACTTTCCGAACCGAATCATCACGTGATAAGTCGAAGGCATGATTCCTTCGATCAATCCCGCAAAAGCTTCCAAGGGGCCTCGTGGCATTTCAGCTTCCAGTTGGCGAGCGGCTTGAATCGCTGGTTCGTAGCGACCTTCCATCATTGAGGAGTAAGCTAGAAAGTGTAAATTGTGAGCGTAATAAACTAAGTAGATTCCAGCAGGGGGAGCTTGATCTAAATAAGCTTTATCGATTTTAACGGCTTCGATATTAGCGTCAGCAGCATCCGCGTATCTTCCAACTCTCACATAGATGTGAGAGGGCATGTGAACGAGGTGTCCCGATCCCGGGATTCGGGTGCGCAAGCGATCGGCAAACGGTACGGCTTTTTCGGGCGTAGGGCCTGCTTCCATCGCATGAATGTAGAGATGGGAAGCCCCTGGATGATCGGGATGTCCCTCGAGCACCTTTTCAATTACAGCAATGAATTCTTTGTTGTTTCCCTTGGGCTCTTTTTGCTCAGTCCAATAGTCCCAAGGTTGAAGGTTCATTAAGGATTCGGCGTACAACGTTGCGATATCAGGATCATCGGGAAATTGTTGATGAACTTTTTTCATCGCTTTCGCATAAGCTTCGTCGTAAGGACGTTGTTCCTTTGGCGCGGGCCAAGTGAATCGTTTAGCCATTGCTTGAACTAAAGCTTTCTCTTTTTCATTTTCCTCGTCGAGAAGAGACAGCGCTTTTTGTGCTGCTTGAAATCCGCGTTCCCATCTTTCTTCTGTTACGACGCGGTCGTTGATATTCATACCGAGTACGATTCCCGTTCCCCACCAAGCCATCGCTGACTTTGGATCATGTTGGGCTGCTTCTTGAAAAGAACGACCTGCTTCATCGTGATTAAACCCGTAAATGAGTTGAAACCCTTGGTTGAACCATCGCTGGGCTTCGGGAGATTTGGTCGTGATCTCAAAGTGATAGGAATCTAGCCCAGGATAGATCTTGGCTACTTCGGTAAGAGTGGTAATCGGTGCGCAGCCCGAACAAAACAGAAGGATGAGACTCAGTAAAGTAAAGCTCTGGCGAAGAATCATAAGTTTTACCTGTGCCTTGGGATAGGATGCTTGTGTTGGATTAAATCTACGTGAAGTATCACTCTTCTTAAACTGCGAACGTCAAATTGAGAAGACAAAAATGAAGAATTCTTAAATCCAATAAATCCAGTTTAGAACTGGTCTACTTATTTAGATGATTTGAGCTGGATTCACAGTGGGATTGGATATCTCTCTTTATCCATGATGGATGAAGAGCTCGAATTCCTGCGGATTTTCAACTAGAGAAAAAACGTTGGGTATTCACGCTACTTCCTCAAGTTAATCCATCTCATAAAAACCTCCTCAGAAGTGCCGAGCTGATACTTCACTTTATGGGTTGTAGCTCATTTCTGGTGATTTGTTTTACGAAAAACGAAGGCCAGCTTAAAGCCTTCCGAGTAGAATTGGAGTAGGTTGAAAGATTTGTCGAGAACGTACACACTCCGAGCCTCAGGTTGGATGCCTTTAATTTGATCCTGCCCTGAGTTCCAGTTGGTGAATAGATCGATTTTTTATATTGGGTTGTTCGATCTTCATATACTTAACCTGTGTTGAATTAATAATTATTTCGGCAGTGGGTATTCCCTATTGAGTTTAAAAATAATTCCTTTTTTGGAGGAATGATGCACCTTCACTTTTCGAAATTGAGCGTACACTTTTACTTCTTTCTCTGTAGCTCAGTTTTTCTTCAACAACCCTTGTTCGCCCAAAAGATTGTTCCAATTATCGAAGGGTCCCAAGCCCTCATCTTTAGAAGTGATGATGGCAGTGTCTTGGGGACGGTGATCACTAATGCGGGTCATGGGGAAGTTCCTGGGGAAGATATTGGAACGGGAACTCGTTTTACAGTTCCTCCAGATCAAGTATTTTTCTCCAAAGATGGAGAGCCGCTTCCCGTTCTGTTAGTGACGGTCACGATTACGGATCGAGAGGGTGTAGAAGCCTTGGAGATCAACGCTTCGGGTTTTTTCGGGGCGAGCATCCGAATGCAGGCCTCATTGAATAATGGGGTTTTCTTCGATGGAGAAAAGCTCCCCGGAGGGAAAGATCTCCAAACATTCTTTGAATTCGCTGATATTGAAATTTTCTGTGGAGATCAACCAGCCTTACCAGGAACGGTTATCGTCGGCGGTCAAGAGCCAACGGGTCGGGTTACTTTTTCTTCCAACCCAGTACTGCATCAAGTCATCGCACCTTTTAAAGCGTTTAAGCTTGTGTCAGGGCAAAATGAAACGGATCAAGATATCACCTTCGATTTTGAAGTGGGCGATAATGCTTTCAAGTTCTATGTTCTAAATGAAGATGGAAGTATCGGAGTTGAAATTATTGAGCTTCAAGTTTTAGCAGGGGAGTTTTTTAGTTTTGTTTCCAGCTATGAGCCCCTCACTCCAGCCACAGATCAATCGATCGAACAAAGCGTGGAAGTCAAAGTTAGTGAGGATGATTCTATTTCGTTAGAGATTGTGGGGACGAATGTGCAGCTCATTCAAGGGGATCCTTCTGGGATTAATTTATCGAATCTTATTACTGGGCCCCTCGCTGTAGTGGTGGATTCTAATTCAGAAACAGACTTAGATGTGAAAATCAATTTCCGCTCTGAATCATCCCCTGAAGTTCAAACTTTCTATGCCGTCACCCTTTCAGAGGAGATTACAGTTGATCCAGTAGTCGAACCTGACCTCGCTCACTGTGAACAAGAGAATGTATATGAAAATCTATTTTATCGCAGTGAACCGCTTGGGCCTGATGAGATAGGTCCTTACTACGAAAAATTATGTCACTTCGTTGAAAATCTCGATTCACAACCGGGTTTCAAGGTCAGTGTCGGATCGGAGGCCCTCAACGTGAATGTTCAACTCACCCTATTGGAGCTCTTGACAGAGGAGGGGATTGCCCAAGTGTACGAGCCCGTTGTACATGCCATTCAAATTCTGCCGATCGATGGCGGCGGATTTGTCAGGGATGTCCAGCTGAACAAACCTATCAATACGAGCTTGGAACGATCTGACTTTTTAGATGTTACCCCCGTGCTTGAACCGAAGCCCGGAGAGCCTGTTCCAGAGTTCTTGGCTTTGATTAGTAACTATCCTAGAGCCATTTTGCTCACGGATGGGGTCGATGAGGTTGTACCCGATAGTATTCATGAATTACCCTCCTTCGATATTCTTTATGAGGAACCCTTAAAATTTCGAAAAGGGAGATTTCAAAAAATTGTCAGAGAGGACGGCTCCATCGACAATGGACATCCCATTCGCGTGTTCCGTTATAAGATTGAACCGGAAATCCAATACCGTTCTTTGTTTTTAAATGAGACCGGCGCAGATCAGGAGTTCACCTTCGGTTACTTTTTTCCGGAGACTCAGGCTGATAGTCGTTTTCTTCCTGGCGATTGCAATCAAGACTCTGTACTCAATATGACCGATGCGATTTGTCTATTGAGTCATCTCTTTTTAGGCGAACCCAATCGTCTTCCTTGCGGGGATGGACCCATCGATGATCCAGCCAATGTCGCAATGTTCGATTTAAATGGTCAAGCGGGTGCGGATACCAGCGATGCCATTTACCTGCTTGTGCATCTCTTCATCGGAGGGCCTGGACCGGTTCAAGGTCTGGACTGCGTAGCTGCAATCGGTTGTCCGGATATTTGTGGGCCTTAATTGAAGTTATCAAAATGAATAAATATCAGTTCAATCATTTTTACATTCTCGTCATTTTCACGGTGGTGGCTATTCAAGCTTCACTTCACCCTCAAAAACTAATTGCAGGTCCTGATGGTGATCCGCTCACCATAAGCTTTCAAAGCAATAGTGGTGATGTTCAGGGGACGGTAATTGCGAATCCTTCTTCTTTTGAATCGGGTACGGATACGGGAAATGGAACCCGGTATCTTTTGCCCATCGCCGACATGGTATTTACCAAAGATGGCAATCGGTTTCCCGTTCTCGTTGGAGGAGTGACCATCACAGATAGAAATGGGATTGAGACGATATCGGTTAGCGCTACCGGATTCGGAGGAGCAACTGTCGGAATGAGAGCTTCTGTAATCGGAGGGAATTTTTTTAGCGGGGAGAATCTTCCCGATGCCGAGAGCTTAGCGAACTTTTTTATACTGGCTGAAGTTCAAGTCTTTTGTGGTCCAGAGACAGTTTTAGGAAAAGCAAACGTTGAGGGGCAAGATCCTACGGGCGGAGTCTCTTTTTCTCCGAACCCACTTGTCCACCAAGTCATAGTTCCATTTAAAGTTTTCGAAGTGGTCTCAGGCCAGAATGCTACTGAACAAGATCTCACTTTAGATTTTGAAGTTGGTAATGATCAATTTAAATTCTTTGCGGTCAACCAAGATGGCAGTATCGGTGACGAGATTAAAGAACTCGGGATACCAGCCGGGGACGCCTTTGAATTTGCTTCAAGCTTTCAACCTCAAGCTTTGGAACAAGACGCGTCTTTAACATTAGAAGTTGAGGTCAAAGTTAAAGAGAATGACGAAGTATCCTTAGAAATCGTGGGTACAAATGTTTACGCACCGGAAGATGAATTAACCGATCCGTCAAGTATAGGAGATCAGGTTTTTTTAACGGCGATTTCCCAAGGACTATCTAAGGATGTGAAAACTCAGCTTGGAGTTTCTTTTGACTTTGCGCAAGTTGAGGAGCCGGGTACTCAATTTTTTTATTCTCTTAAACTTCCTGAAGGAGTAACGGTTGAAGCCCAGGTGGTTCCAAAATCTGCTCGCTGTGAGCAAGAAAAAGAATTTGAAAACTTCGCAATTCACCCTGCATTTGAAGCATTAGGTGATAGTGAAACGCTCTACCAAAATTATTGTCACTTCCTTGAAAACCCAGAGGTTCAACCAAAGTACGATTTTACAATTGAGGATTCGGTTGAAGAATTAGATTTTGATCTCACCATTTTTAAACTTTTTGAAGACGGTACGGCTTCTCGGTTGAGGCCCTATAGGGGAAGCATTACGGTTATTCCGATTAACCAGGATTTACTTGTAGGTGAAGTCAGCCCTTATCAGCCAGTAAATTTAAGCTTAAAAGTAGATGAACAACTGGATGTAGATCCTCGGCTCGATGATTTTGAAGATATTGATGAGGAGTTTGGAGATGATTTTGGAATTGTTTGTAATTTTCCGGGGGAATTTGGATTCAGTTCTCAAGGAAGATTAAAAAAAGGACAATCCATTGCCGTTTTAGAAAATAACGACCTGATAGCTTTTGATGGTAAGGGTAATCATGTCATAGATTTCATAAAGAATAATGTAGATAAAAACGGGTTCATAGAAAATGGCCATCCTTATCAGGCCTACGTTTTTGACCTCAACCCTGGCGAAGTTAACCCAGTACGCTTTATTAACGACACGGGTAAGGATGTCGAGTTCTCATTCGTGTTTTTTAAACCGGAGTTACACTTCCAATCTTCATTCCTCCCCGGTGATTGTAATCAAGATTCCCAGCTCAATATGACTGATGCTATTTGCTTGCTCAGTCATCTCTTCTTGGGAGAACCTAATCGACTTCCGTGTGGGGGAGGACTCATCGACGATCCAGCCAATGTTGCTGTTCTTGATTTAAATGGTCAGGCAGGTACGGATACAAGTGATGCTATTTATCTTCTAGTTCACCTCTTCATTGGGGGGCCCGGGCCGGTTCAAGGAATTGAATGTATTACGGTGTCGGATTGCCCGGATACTTGTGGGAATTAATTCAAAGGTTAAAGAAAATGTTAAATCGTCAGTTTTGTTCAGGGATTTCTTCATGGGGCTTTGCGGCTCTACTTGTTTTTGTCGTAAATTCCTCTAAAGCCCAGGATGATGACCCCTTTGCAGTGATCTTCAATAGTGCAGCTATAGAAACATCCGGCCGTGTAGTCATCGAGCAAGAAGGTCCGTGCTTTGATTTTCCCGGCGGGCGGAGCTGCCAATTAAAATTGGCCGGGGTCAGCATTCAAAAGCACGGTAAAAACATTTCGCTCTTTCAGTCGAATATTACGATCAGTCCGAATGATAACGATGAATACATCGCCATCACCGGACTCGGAAAGGATGGGTCTTTCGGGGTACGTGCCTTCATTCCAGAGGGTGGTTGTATCGATAATACGGAGATCCCTGATCGAGAGAAATTCAGAGAAATTTTATCTAAAGCTCAAATCTTTGTCATCTGCGATGAAGATGATGATCCTTCTCCCGGTACCGCTGAAATTGAAGGAACAAACTCTGAGCATTTTATCTTCGACCAACCCGAGATTGATTTTGGAATTGTTCCCTTAGGTTTTGTTCACTTCCGACAGATCTCCGGAAGGAATGCGAGCGATCAAACTCGCACGCTTTTGCTTACAGATGACTTGGAAGAGTTTAGTGCCTACGAAGATCTCGGAGATGGCGTAAAAGGAGATCCGATTGAAGTACTGGAAGTTCCCCCCGGTCCTTTTTCATTTTATGGAGCCTATCGACCGAAGCAATTTAACCTGGATCGTCAAATCGTTATTTCTGAATTAGAGAAGCTTCGAACTGTTGATCTGTTAATTCGAGGATCGAGTCCTCCCAGTGAGCCTTTAGAAGATGAAGATGTTCGGGCCAAAATTGAAGAAGCCTTAAGGTTTAAACGAATTGTGGCTGGAGGGTTAAACGAGGAGATCGATCTAGGACCCAATCCCGATTATCCGGAAATCGATGCCTTTGATTTCCATACTTACTTACTATTACAAGCACCGCGGGGAGTCACAGTAGAGCCGGGAGACGATAGGATCTGTGAGGTCGGTCTAGATCGCTTCGATTTTCAAGTGAGAAGACCTATCGATCTAGATATCGTGGAGACGAATCTCCGCTGTTGGACAGGTGATTTCTTAAAACCAGTTGTTCTAAAGAAAAGAATTATCGAAGAGGAAGAAGAGATTAATATTGGGGTGAGTGCTCATTTTGTCTTTCCTGATGGGGCATTACGGCATCTCGATTTTATCAATATTCCTATTCTTGCAGGAGAGATTAAAGACGACTTAGTCCTCGCCGAAAATTTTGGTAAAGATGTTATTTCAGTCGACACCTATGTAGATTCCGAAGCTACGGTGGTAACAATTACAGAGCAAGCGTTAGCTACTGATAGCGATACCATATTTATTTCGACGGAGGATCCACTAAGCCGAGAGGATTTAGCTGGTTTGGATGTCAAGCTCGCAACTTCTTCGGGTGAGGATGTTATTTTAACAGAAATTGATAATCTCATTGGGGATCAAAAGAAAAGAAACAAAGGTTTAAATGATTCGGTAGCATTAAGGGCCTGGACCTGGGATCACCAAGAGAATGTAGAATACAAACTAACGGTGATCCATCCTGCCGATCAACCCATTAAAATTAAAATTGGAGTGGCGCCCCTGAGTGTACTTCAAGGCAGTTCTCTATTCCTGCCCGGTGATTGCAACCGTGATGCTGTTCTAAATATGGCCGATGCCATTTGCCTTTTAAGCCATCTCTTCCTGGGAGAACCCAACCGGCTTCCCTGCGGAGATGGACCTGTAGATGATCCGGCCAACATCGCTATCTTTGATTTGAATGGTCAAGCGGGAGTGGATGCCAGTGATGCTATTCATTTGCTCGTACATCTCTTCCTTGGGGGGCCAGGACCAATTCAAGGTAACGAATGCATCGAAGTCACCGGTTGCCCGAACAGTTGTGGGTAGTAATAATTTTGAGTCGTAATTTTGGAGTTAAATACAATGTTTAAGAGTCAGTTAGCCCTCTGGATATTACCGATTGCATGGGTCTTATCCATAAACCCTTCTCAAGCTCAAGTTGATGAGCCTTTCGCCGTCATCTTCGATAGCCCTGCCATAGAAACATCGGGTCGAGTTCTCATCGAACAAGAAGGCCCGTGTTTTGATTTTCCCGGGGGGCGGAGCTGCCAATTAAAATTGGCTGGGGTGAGTATTCAAAAACACGGTAAAAATATCTCTCTCTTTCAATCGAATATAACGATCAGTCCTGCAGATAACGATGAATACATCGCCATCACGGGACTCGGAAAAGATGCATCTTTTGGTGTTCGTGCGTTTATTCCGGGTGGGGGTTGTATCGATAATACCGAAATTCCTAACCGTGAAAAATTCAGAGAGATTTTATCGAAGGCTGATATCTTTGTGATCTGCGATGAAGATGATGATCCGTCTCCCGGTACGGCTGAAATTGAGGGCAGTTCGGAAGAACCTTTCATTTTTGACCTTCCGAGAATTGACTTTGGAATTGTTCCCTTAGGATTTGCTCACTTCCGACAGATTTCAGGAACAAATACTAGTCAACAGACCCGTACCCTTTTGCTCACCGATGATTTAGGAGAATTCAGTGCCTACCAAGATCTTGGTGATGGGCGTCGGGGAGAAATGATCGAAGTTTTAGAGGTACCTCCAGGTCCATTTTCTTTTATTGGAGCTTACCGTCCGAATCAATTCAATCTTAACCGACAAATCACTCTATCTGAATTGGAGAAGGACCGGGTCGTCGATATCGTGGTGCGGGGCTCCAGTCCTCCCATTCAACCTGGAGTTGATGCTATTGTCAGAGCAAAAATTAATCGCGCCATCCATTTTGCTCGGATTAAAGCGGGTAAACCAGGAGAGGATCTCGAAATCGATACCGATATCGATGTGGATGATCTGAAGGAGGTTGGCGACCATGTTTACTTAGAGATCGATGTACCGACCCCAGTTACCCCGGTACCTGGCGAGGATCCCATTTGCGATATAGATGATAGAATCGATGCCATTATCGCTCAGAGAGAGATCGAGTGGAGACTTCAAGCCACCCTGGAATGCTGGACGGGTGATTTTTTGAAGCCAGTAACATTTATATATAAGGATCTTGAGAAGGAAGAGGAAGTTGAATTTGGGGTCAAAGTGTTTGTGGTGAATCCTAATGGCGATGTCCATGGTTTTGATGATCTGAGAACACGGACCCTACTTGCATTAGCGCACGATGGGGATGAGATTCGGCTCACTGAAGACGATGATGATTTTTTCCAATCTCATTTGAATCCTGAAAACAGAGTGACGGCCATTGCTGAAGCGGCTCTTTTCGCCGACCAGGAAGATACTGTTTTTATTACGATCGATCCAATTAATGATGCCCCGATCAACTCCTTAGGAGCTGAGGTGTTTAGAGCTGATGATGATGTCATGGTCGATATAGTAGAAGTTGATCGCCCGATGTTACCCCTAAAGGGAAGAGGCAAGGGGCCGAATGATCCACCCCAGGTTCGCGCATGGACCTGGCAGAGAGAAGAAGGGGTCGACTATAAATTTGTCTTCACGAACAATAGTTCTGAAACGATAAGATTTCAATTTGGAATTGTCCCTCTCAGTGCAGTTCAAAGCAGCTCCATGTTCCTCCCCGGTGACTGCAATCGTGATTCCTCTCTCAATATGGCCGATGCCATTTGTCTCTTAAGCCATCTCTTTTTAGGTGACCCCAATCGTTTACCCTGTGGAGAAGGCCCCGTAACGGATCCAGCTAATATCGCTCTCTTCGATTTGAATGGTCAAGCTGGAATCGATGCTAGTGATGCCATTCATCTCTTAGTCCATCTTTTCTTAGGTGGAGCGGGTCCTGTTCAGGGAAGCGAGTGTATCGTAGCCCCAGGTTGCCCGAATGATTGTGGTTAGAAACTTTAGATTAAGAATAGGCTTTGGAGATTAAGAAAATGTTTAGGAGTCGGTTGGCCTGTTGGGCTTGCATGTTAGTTTTTATTTTCTCCGTCAGTCCTGCTTACGCCCAAGATGATAATCCATTTGCGGTCGTTTTCGATAGCCCCGCTATTGAAACATCGGGTCGTGTGGTTATAGAACAAGAAGGTCCGTGTTTCGACTTTCCCGGTGGCCGGAGCTGTGAATTAAAGTTGGCCGGGGTCAGTATTCAAAAGCACGGTAAAAACATTTCGCTGTTTCAATCGAATATAGTTATCAGCCCCGCTGATAACGATGAATACCTCGCCATCAGCGGACTCGGAATAGACGAATCTTTCGGGATACGGGCCTTTATCCCTGGAGGGGGTTGTATAGATAATACAGAAATTCCTGATAGAGATAAGTTTAGAGAGATTTTATCCAAAGCTCAAATCTTTGTGATTTGCGATGAAGATGATGATCCTTCCCCCGGTACGGCCGAAATTGAAGGATCCACCCTTGAGCATTTCATATTTGATCTTCCTAAGATTGATTTTGGTATTGTTCCAATAGGATTTGTTCACTTCCGTCAAATCACTGGAAGAAATGTAAGCCAACAAGCACGAACCATTTTACTTACTGATGCCCAAGGTGAGTTCAGTGCATTAGAGGATCTTGGGGATGGAGTAAGAGGCGAACCGATAGAAGTTTTAGAAGTTCCCCCAGGGGATCCTTTTTCCTTTTATGGTGCCTTTAGGCCTAATCAGTTCAGCCTCAACCGTCAGATTGTTTTATCTGAATTGGAGCAAGATCGACTCATAAATTATTTGATTGAAGGTTCTAGCCCTTCTCCAAGTCCTTTAAATGATCCGCTTATTCAAAGTGATTATGCGGATGCTATTAACATTTCGAATGTAGCAGCCGCTACATTAGGTGATTTTGCGGACATTAATTTAGACCTCGATGTCACAGCTTTGGATGCATTAAATGTTATTAATTATATTGGCTTAGACGTGCCTGAGGAGTTCGAAGTTGAGCCCCTGGATGCTCTCATCTGTATTAACCAACTGAGTCGTCATGATTTTCAAATTAACCAACCCTTTGATCCAGAGGTTGTAGAGACCAATCTACGATGTTGGACTGGCGATTTTTTGAAACCGGTCGTAATTAAGAAAAAGGTCACTGAAAAAGAAGAGAATTTAGAAATTGGGGTGAGGGTAATTACAGTCGATATTGAAGGTGAGTTGAGGCTCCTGGATATTATAAGAAAGGAAATCTCAATCGGAGAACTTCGAGATGCTAGGATTTTAAGAAGGCGTTTTGAAGAGATTCTATTTATAGCAAGTGATGGAGTTATGTCGATCGAGGCAGCAGCAGATTCATTTGCGGGTGACTCCATTATGTCGCTGAATCTGTCTGGTCATAATGATCCGCCCCCTATTTCATATCCCATCGATGTTGAAGTCTCTACTTCATCTGGGGATCCCGTAGAGGTGAGGACCATCGATGATTTGAATTCTCCTCCTGATAATAAAGGCTTGGATGATCCTTCTGAGGCCCGAGGTTGGACTTGGACTTATGAAGAAGGAGTCGATTATGTGATCACTCTCACCAACTTGTCCGATGAGCCGCTTAAAGCTGAGCTTCGATTTTTCCCATTAAGCGACTTGCAAGGCGATGCCCTCTTTCTCCCCGGAGATTGCAACCGTGACTCTTCCCTCAATATGGCCGATGCTATTTGCCTCTTGAGTCATCTGTTTTTAGGAGACCCTAATCGCCTGCCTTGTGGAGAGGGCCCCGTCGATGATCCTGCCAACGTAGCCCTCTTCGATCTCAACGGGCAAGCTGGTGTGGATGCTAGTGATGCAATTCACTTACTCGTTCATCTCTTCTTGGGAGGTGCCGGTCCTGTTCAGGGAATGGAATGTATCCCCGCACCGGGGTGTCCGAATGACTGTGGATAAATAATTGGAGACCTGGTCGATGCTAAAGAAATGTTCGGTTTGCTGTTCTCTATTATTAGTGTTTACTTCTTTTGTTCAAAATTCTCAAGCTCAGGGTGCGGAAGATTATGCAGTTGTTTTTAACAGCCCTGTAATTGAAACTTCGGGGCGTGTCGTCATCGAACAAGAAGGTGATTGTATAGACATTCCGGTTGGAAAATCTTGCCCATTAAAATTGGCAGGAGTGAGCATTCAAAAGCATGGGGAAGATCTTACACTCTTCCAAACGGTCATTACGATCAATGCTGAAGATGATGATGAGTTCATCACTATTTTCGGGATCGGTTTAGAGGGATCTTTCGGGATGCGAGCGGTCGTCCCTGAAGGAGGCTGTTTAGATAATGAAGAAATTCCTGATCGAGAAACCTTCAGGAAATTTTTAGCAAAAGCGCAGATCTTTGTAATTTGCGATGAAGACGATGAACCTTCACCGGGTACAGCCGAGATCGAAGGAACAACCACTGAACACTTTATTTTTGATGTTCCCAAGATTGATTTTGGCGTTGTTCCATTAGGCTTTGTACATTGCCGGTTGATATCTGGAAGAAACGTCAGTCAACAGTCTCGTACGATCTTGCTCACGGATGAATTAAATGAATTCAGCGCATTTGAAAATCTTGGAGATGGCCTCAAGGGTGGGCTTATCGAGCTCTTGGAAGTTCCGCCGGGCCCATTCTCATTTTTTGGTGCGTTCAGGCCCAATCAATTCAGTCTCGATCGTCAAATTATTCTGAGAGAGGCTGAAGAAGATGTTCCCATCAATTATTTAATCACGGGTTCTAGTCCTCCCAGCGAACCTCTCGATGATGACGAGTTCAGAGCCAAGGTGGATCAAGCAATCAATTTTGAACCACTTCAAGTGGGTGAATTGAATGAAGAAATTGAAATTGTGACCGATTTCGATTTTCCTACAGCCGATCCTTTTTGGATCCAAAGCTACCTTCTGTTACGCGCCCCTTCTAAAGTTAAAGTACAGCCGGGAGACGACAGAGTCTGTGAGCCCGGTTTGGACAAGTTCAATTTTCAAGTCAAGAAAGCCTTCGATCCAAAAGTCGTTGAAACCAACCTTCGTTGCTGGACGGGTGATTTCTTAAAGCCGGTGCTCATCACTAAAGAGGTTTTAGAAGACGAAGAAGAAATTGAAATCGGTGTCACCGCGAGCTTTTTATTTCCGGATGGATCGTTGAGGCATTTAGAGCCGTTGATTGATTCCATTGTAATTGGAAGGTCTAGAGACGAGGCATTGATTTCAATCCTTAATGGCAACGGTCATGATACCCTAGATGTCGATTCCTTTATCGTCGCTGAGGAATCTACGGTCTTTCATTTTGAGGAAGAAATTGATTTTTCTCAAGATGCCATATTGATTTCGACTGGTGATAATGTACTTAAGGAAACTCTACACTTATTGGATTTAAATTTAAAAACACGATCGGGTGATGATGTCCTACTCACTGAAGTACAAAATCCGATTCTGCCTCAAAAAAATAAGAACAAAGGTTTAGATGGCCCCGCTCACTTTCGCGCCTGGACCTGGAATCATGAAAAGGATGTCGGATACAGCCTGACAGTGACGAATACCTCCACTAAAGCAATTAAATTTACCATTGGGTTACGTACTTCGAGTGAAGTTCAGGGTAGTGCCCTCTTTCTCCCCGGTGACTGCAACCGTGATTCCTCTCTCAACATGGCCGATGCCATCTGTCTCTTAAGTCATTTGTTTTTAGGAAACCCCAATCGCCTGCCTTGTGGAGAAGGCCCCGTCGATGATCCTGCCAACGTCGCCCTCTTCGATCTCAACGGTCAAGCCGGAGTGGATGCTAGTGATGCCATTCACTTACTCGTTCATCTCTTCTTAGGAGGTGCCGGGCCGGTTCAGGGAATGGAATGTATCCCCGCACCAGGCTGTCCTAATGACTGTGGTGGCGCTTAGGATTCAAACAACATTAGTGTTTTTATGAAGGGACTGCCTAAAGTCCTTTCTGGATCCAATTTGAGTTTGAGATAAATAGTGCTCGAAGGGAGTTTTCCGTTCTGCTTCTTCCCTTCGAGCAAATTTTATTCTTTCTTCACCGTCCTTTTTAAAGTAGTCGTTCCCCCCTTCAAGTAGATCAAGCCAGTAGCTTACTTATTGTGACTGACGCAATTTGATATTTTGTTGTCGCAAAAGTTCAATTATTTTCGTTGTTTGAAAAGCTGATTCTCTCAGCTGAGTTAATAAAATTTTCATTATCATTTCTATTACGGTATTTATTGCTTTATAGTTGTATTTGGATTCCCCATTCAAAAGTGACGCATTCTTAAAAGAGCTGGCCTTGATTCCTCATTCTGAGGTGGCCATTCTTAGGAGTACCGTTCGCCGAGTTAATGAACGAGGCTCTACCAAGAAACTCTTAGCTTTGGGTGCGTTTGCTCGTTCGTTCCATTGATGATTGGGTTTTCATTCATTGGGGGCCATGAACACTTCGAACTCTCGAGGTGTAGTCCAGCCGCGTTTTCCACAAGAGGGATTTGGTTATGAGAAACACAAAATACGCCCAGGTAGGGAGTTTTTGCCTGTTTGCCGCCTTATTGGTAGCAAACGTCACTTTTGCTCAAATTGTAAATCATTGGGATCTTGATCACGATACCGGTTTAGAAGCCGTCGATCGTATCAGTTGTGGTGCTGCCGGTTCGCTCGTCGGATTTGACAACCTCGACGATGCTCACTGGGTCGAGGGGATTTACGGAAATGGTCTCGATTTGGGTTCTGATGGAATTTTCGGGAATCGCATCAATACGACCATGAATGCTGTCGGGAATGAAGGCAATGGATTCACGGTGATGATGTGGATCAATCCCGGCGATGCAATTTTTACCGCAGGTGAATACCAACTCCTAGGCACACCTGGTGATGTGGTGGGTTTTACCATCATGAACTTTAATAATGGTGAAGTCGCTCATGATCGAGTACTCCTCTTTTGGGATGGAAACCTTCCCAATCTGCATGTGGGAACCACAACATTAGAGCCCGGTACTTGGTACCACGTTGCGATCACGAGTGGTGGCCCTGGTGGAGAGAAAAAATATTACATCGATGGTCAAGAAGAAACTCAAACTCTCTTTCTTCCTGCTCAAGGAGGAACTGAAGGCAATCATCCCGTTAACAATTCAGGTTGGGCTAATGGTCCTGGAGCCCTCGGCGCCT
Source organism: Planctomycetota bacterium (assembly GCA_028280485.1). GTDB lineage: Bacteria > Planctomycetota > UBA8108 > UBA8108 > JACQVS01 > JANQLS01. The sequence goes on along the minus strand of JANQLS010000010.1, from coordinate 32,586 downwards.
TAGCCAATGGTGCTCGTGGTCACGATTCGATCCTCGATGATGTGAGGATTTACGAAGGTGAGCTATCTGCCGAAGAAATCCAAACTGCGATGGAAGAAGAGCCTGCCCCTCTACCTCAAGTTGCTAATATCTTTCCTGAGCCCGGTACTGTAGATCACAACCCTGCCGAAGGTTTGTCTTTCGATGTACTCGCTCAAGGGGCTGGAGTCACGATTCCTACCGACGGAATTTCTTTGGTTTTAAATGGAGAAGATGTTTCTGAAGGTCTTTCTATTGGAGGTACCGATGCAGAAAGAGAAGTCTCTTATGAGGGCTTAGTCGAAAACATCGGTTACACCGGTTTGATCACCATTACCGATTCGAATGGTTTAGTCAGTTGTACCGAAATTACCTTTGGAACGATTTTAGAAACTGTCCCTGGTCTGGTTCACTACTTTCCTTTGGATCACAACGATGGAACGAATGCGATCGATTTAGGGTCGGCTAGCAATGGAACTTTAAACAACTTTGATGCGGGAGCGGCCAATCCCTGGGAGCAAGCGGTTTGTGACAATGGGTTAAACTTTGGAAGCGATGGATCTTTGAACAATTTTGTGACTTTTCAGTCCAATGAAGTTAACGCTTTTGAAAACGGTGGTTTCACCGTGAGTATGTGGTTGCGACCCGGTCCTCAGATTTTAACTCCCGGCGAGTATCAGTTACTTGCAACCCCTGGTGATGTAGTGGGATTTACCATCATGAACTTCGCCGGTGAAGTGACTCACGATCGAGTTCTTCTCTTTTGGGATGGAAACCTCCCCGGGCTCCATGTAGGTACGACGAGTTTAGAGCCGGGTGTTTGGTATCACGTGGCCATCACTTCAACGGGAGTCGGTGGTGAGAAGCTTTATTATGTTAACGGTGAGTTAGAAGACCAAGCTTTATTCCTTCCTTCTCAGGGTGGAATCGAAGGGGAACATTTAGGAAATGTTGATGGTTGGGGTGCCGGTACTGCTGCCCTTGGCGCCCTAGCAAATGGTGCTCGTGCTCACGATTCAATCTTCGACGATGTTCGGATTTACAATCGGGCACTCGACGAAGGTGAAGTCTTCGACGTCATGCAAGAGTGTGAACCTAAGATTTGTGATCCATTGGTTCTCGGTGACCTCAATGTTGAAGAGGGGAACACCTTCCACGATGCTACTCAAGGTATCGAGCTTGAAGTTTCGACTCCCAATGATGGATTCTCGATTGAACAAGCTGGGATTTCGATCACTCTCAATGGAGAAGAAATCTCTGGTGATATCACCTTGGGAGGATCTCCCACGAATCGTGTCATTACTTATACCGGACTGGAAGCCGATACATCCTACACTCTCGGAATCTCCATTACGGATGATTGTGCGACGCTACAAAGAAACATTCAATTCGGCACCTTCACTGCATGTGAGGGAGATGACCCCAACCTCGTTCATCATTTCCCCATGGATGAAATTGAAGGGTTGACCACCTTTGACTGTGTCGGTGGAAGCTTAGGAAGTTTGATCAACTTTCCCGACGATGGATTCCAGTGGAGAAGAGGACAAATCGATGGGGGATTGGCCTTCATCGGAGTCGACGGACGAGTCAACAGCCGAGTGGCTGCTCCATTCAACGCCGTGAACACCATTGACGAAGGGGGACTCACCGTTGCGATGTGGATCAATCCCGGTGAGACGATCAACAACATCGGTGAGCATCAGCTCTTCATGTCACCTAACGATAGTATCGGCTTCTCGATCATGAACTTCGATGGTGAAGTTCGTCACGATCGAGTTCTCCTTTTCTGGGATGGAAACCTTCCCAATCTCCATGTGGGAACGACAACCTTAGAGCCAGGTACTTGGTATCACGTGGTGATTACGACAACTGGACTTGGTGGAGTTAAAACGTACTACATCAACGGTGAGGAAGAAGAGGCTACTTTATTCCTGCCTTCTCAAGGAGGAATCGAAGGCGACCACATCGCGACCTCTGAAGGTTGGGCTCAAGGCATCGGATCGATCGGCGCCGGTAATGCGGGTGACCGAAACCACGATACGACCTTTGATGATTTCCGCATTTACAATGTGGCTTTGACTCTCGAAGAGGTTCAAGCCCTTTACGATGGTGAAATCATTGAGCCCGGTGATAATTTCCGCCGTGGAGATACCGATGGTAATGGAGCTTTAGAGATTACTGATCCGATCAACAATCTCTCGTTCCAGTTCTTAGGAACTTTTACTCCACCCTGTATGGATGCTGCAGATTTCGATGACAACGGAAAAGTTGAAATTACTGATCCGATCGCAAACCTATCTCATCAGTTCTTAGGAACGGCTGCTCCGGCACCTCCTGGGAAAGATACTTGTGGAGTTGATCCTACTCCAGACGATCCGAACTTACCGGATGCCGAGTTGGGTTGTGAAAATCCGCCCGAGAATTGTTAATTCTCACATTTTTCAGGCTCCTCCATCCCCAAAGAAGTGGATGGAGGAGCCTTTTATTTTTTCGTACTTCAAAACACTTTTCACTCATTGAGGGTCTCTATTCGTGATTACGTTTAAGATTCAAGATTCATTCTCTCGATTCCAGTTCTTGATGATTCTCGCTGGTTTACTCTTGGTTTGCCAAAGTGTCCAAGCTCGAGTTGTCATCTCTGAAATCCACTATTATCCCGATGAGAATAGTCCCACGCTTGAGTTTATCGAACTCGCGAATCCGAGTACCACGCCCGTCGACCTTTCCGGTTTCAGCTTTGTGAATGGAATCGAATTTACTTTTCCTCATGGAACGATTCTTTCAGGGGGAGAGTATTTAGTTGTCGCTTCAGATCGTGCGTCCATCGAGGACCGTTATGGAATCACAAATGTCATCGGCAATTTTGCTGGACGTTTAGATAACAGCGGTGAGCGACTGACCCTTGTCAACGTTTCAGGTGTCGTTGAGCAAACTCTTCGCTATCGGGATGAAGGGAAATGGCCGACTGCGCCGGATGGCAGTGGGCACTCATTGGTCTTAATCGATTTGAATTCTGACAATTCGGAGCCTGAAAATTGGACGACAAGCCCTCAGTTGGGTGGTTCACCGGGTGCTATGAATATCACTCCTCCGGGTGAATTGGAAGAAACGATCATCATTCCTGAGGGTGCCACGTGGAGATATAAAAAGGGGACAGGCCCTTTTTCAGAAACAGCAATCCCGTGGACGAGTGCCGAGTTTGATGATTCAGATTGGTCAGTGGGAGAGTCGGGTTTTGGTTATGGGGATGGTGACGACAATACGACCTTAACGGACATGCGTTTTTCCTACTCTACAGTCGCCTGTCGAAAAGAATTTAATCTTTCAGCTTCAGACCTCGCCTCGAGTGAGCTCTCTTTTGGTATCGCCTATGATGATGGTTTCAGCGCTTTTATCAATGGCCATTTGATTGCGAATGAGAACACTGAAGATGAAGTCGATCACGAAAGTTTAGCTACTGCTGGGCATGAAGCTTCCTCAGGTGTCGAGTGGTATACCATCGATCCAGGTCACCTTGTTGAAGGTGAAAACGTTTTAGCGGTGCTTGGAGCCAATGTAACGATCGACAGTACCGACTTCTCTTTGATTCCTCAGCTGAGAATTCTTCGGCAGCCACAATCAGGAGATGCTCCTCTCGTCTTTAATGAACTGCACCGCGATCCCGATGGAGACTCGTGGGTTGAAATTTTTAATCCACGTTCCACAACTGTTCCTTTAGGCGGAATGACCTTAACTCGAGGCCCATCTTTAGATGGGGCGTATGAGATTCCCGGAGGAACCTCGATTCCATCCAACGGTTTTATTCGATTCACCGAGAGTGAAACGGGTTTGGTCTTGAATGATATCGGCGTGCGTTTGTTTTTGAGAAATTCAGAAGGCATCGTTCTTGCTGCTACAGAGTACGACCAAGACCTTCCGGAGGCCTTCGGAGTAAGAGAATACTCGGAAGTTCAGTTCCCCGATGGATCGAATTCCCGTTGGCTCACTTTGACGGCGACTCCCGATGCTCCCAATGAAGTTGAGATTGAAGACCGAATTGTAATCAATGAAATTTTCTACAACCCTCCAGAGGACCGCGAGGGAGAGTTTGTCGAGCTTTATAACCGAGGCGAGGAAGCGGTCGATCTTTCAGGGTTTCGATTTAATCGGGGAATCACCTTCCTCATTCCCGATGGAACGATTCTCAACTCGGGTGAATACTTAGTTATTTCAGACGACCCTGATCTCACTCAAGATGTTTACGGTTTGACAGGCGTTCTCGGTCCCTTCATCGGAGGATTGTCGAATCGGGGAGAGAACCTTCGTTTAGTGGATCTACTCGGTAACATCATCGACCAAGTACGCTATTTTGAAGGTGGAAGTTGGCCCGAATGGGCTGACGGTGGGGGAGCGAGTTTAGAGCTCATCGATCCTCATCAAAACAATGATCATGGAAGCGCGTGGCAAGATAGCGATGAATCGGATAAAGCCCCCTGGGAACGCATCAGTTACGACGTGAGCAGCTATCGAACCTCATCGGAGTCGGAGTTGCACCTTTTCCTCGCTGACCGTGGTATGTGTTTGATCGATGATGTTTCGGTGAGAAGGAATGGGGGATCGAACCACATTCAGAATCCGGGCTTTGAGACGAGCACATCTTCGTGGTTGATTCAAGGAACTCACCATGAGTCGAGAAGAGTGACTTACGATTCGCGTTCGGGTAATGCCTGCCTCGAGTTCGTTGCTTCAGGAAAAGGTGACAGTTCGGTCAACAGAATTGAAATTGAAACTTCTCCTCGACTGAGTGCTGGTCCTTACGAAGTTGCGCTTTGGGCTCGTTGGATGAGAGGAGCAAGCTTGATCATTGGGCACGGTCAATTTACGGCTGGGCCTTGGGGAGGTCGACCAGGGCCTTCAGTGAATATGTCGGGCAATACTTTGGGTGGTCGCCTTCGCTTAACCGTTCCCCAAAATTTAGGGACGCCAGGAGAAGAGAACACGGCACGTGCGCACTTAAGATCGGAATCTGGAAGTGATAATTCAGGTCCGGTTCTTTGGGACATGCTCCACAGCCCTTCGACTCCAAGCGATGATGACAATGCCCGGTTAACGATCCGAGCCGAAGATTCTGATGGCATCGATGAAGTCACCGTTTTCTATCGTGAGGGACACCCGCAAGGCGCCTTTTCAGAGCTTCCATTAAGCCAAGTTTCGGGAAGTCACTTATATCAGGGGACTCTCCCTCAGTTCTCCAATGGAGATAAGGTCGTTTGGTACGTTGAAGCCGTTGACAACGATGGCAACACCAGCGTTTGGCCCAGGGAAGCTCCCGATAAGACTTTTATCTTTCAAGTGCGTTCGAGCTCTTCGTCGAGTCGAGACACTGTTGCGATTATCTTAGACGATCGTCAAACCAGCGAATTAACGAGCCGCCCTTTACACTCCAACGATCTCGTCGATGGTGCGGTCATCTTCAATCAAGAGCGGCCTCGTTATGGAGTCGGAGTTCGGTATCGAGGGAGCCCGTGGGGAAGAACGGAGCGCCGTAACTACCGAGTGAGATTTGAAGATGACAATCCTTTGTTCCCTGATTTGAAGTCGATCAATCTCAGTGGAAGAGCGGATGGTCAAGCTGAAGTCGCTTCCTTTCACGTCTTAGGTCAAAACGGAACATTCAATGAAACGGTTGCCGTTCCCTTGATCGAATTTGTGACCACCCGAGTGAATGGATCAACGGTGGGTGTCCAAAGATTGATTCAACCTTACAACAATCAATTTGTACGTAAGTGGTTTCCAGATACCGATGGGCCGATGTTGAAAGCCGTAGCGCGATTACAGTTTAGTGACTCAGGATCGCGGACCGGTTACGACGGAGCCTCGTTTGATTACATGGGGCAAGAGCCCGAAAATTATCGTTACTACTACTACCAAGTGCTCGATCGTAGTAAGGACGATTGGAGTGGCTTCATGGAGTTGATGCGGGTGATGGATCCTGGTACGACTTCAAACTCCGTTCACGATGCGACGATCAACGATATTCTGGATGTCGAAGCCTTTATGAGAACGATGGTCCCTCGAGTGTTTGTGAGCGATTGGGATACTCTCGGTATCGGTCAGGGGCACAATGCTTATTTAATTGAAGAATTGGATGGTCGCTGGGAAACCATCGGTTTTGATTTCAATCAAGCTATGCCAGGGAATCAAGTCAATTTCCCTGTCTTCCCCACCTTTGATCCCGGTTGGGCTCGTCTTATTTCTCGCCCAGCGACTCGACGAGTTTACGTTAATCTTATGGGGGAATTTTTGGATGGCCCTTGGTCAACTTCATCGGCGGCTCCCTTCCTCGATGCCCTTCAATCAGAGGTTGGCATCTCGATGAATAATGTACGAAGTTTCATGTCTTCAAGGGCTAATGTGATTCGAAATTCAATCAATGCCTTTAGAAACGTTAACTTTAGAATTTCTACCAATAGTGGGAATGATTTCACTGTCGATGAAATTACCGTTGACCTTGGTGGGGATGCTCCAACCACATTCGCCGAACTCGTCTATTCGATCAATGGGGGAGAAACTCTTCCTTTAAATCCCCGATGGAGTACGCCCACTCGTTGGACTGTTGAGATCCCGTTGACGGCTCCCATCAACACGATCGATATTTTCGGTGTCGATCACGATGGAAATGTACTTTCCGGAAGATCGATCGAGGTTACCTCAACCGTGATCACGTCCGAAGGATTTATTCGAGGGGATGCCGATGGCGATGGTGACATCAATATTGGAGATGCTGTATTAAATCTCTTGCATCAATTCCGAGGTGTTGCTGTCGAGTGTCAAGATGCGTTAGATACCGATGACAGTGGAACACTGGAATTGGGCGATGCATTAGGCCTCCTCAACCATATTTATTTTGCGGCCGACCCACCCGTAGCTCCCTACCCTCATTTCGGTTTCGATGGAACTGAAGACGATTTGATTTGTGATGAAGAGTAGCTCTTAGTAGTAGGCTCGCTCCGCGAGTCGTACGAAACGAAACCGTAGCCATGACCCAGGTGATATAAAAAAAGCAAACGCTTCATTGACCGAAAAGAATCTTCGCTGACGCTTCGGGCTTGAATTGAGATCCGTACGAAGCGATGTTACATTTCAAGCCCGAAGCGTCAGCGAGGGATCCTAAACTAATTAGTATTTGTTGAATCTTGCTCCTTCGGAGGAAGATTCAACCGTTTCGGCAATTCTTCGCTATTTCTTTGACATAGCCCTCGCGGGCTGCGCCTTCACTCCGCTTAACGTAGGCTCTGCGAGCCTACGTCCGCGGCCGAGTTGATCCTAACTCGGCTTAGTTCCTGTTTAATCAACAGGAACTAATTACGTATCAGCCGGCTTTAATTCTTATCCTTTACTTTTTCCAGCAACTTTAGAATGGTACTCTCAAGAACCTTTTCACCGGGATGCCCAACCCATTTGTGTCGAATCACTCCCTCGTGATCGATGATGTAAAAAGTCGGGGTTGGAGGAGAATTCCACTGTTTCTTAATCGATCCTTCGTCTGCGAAAGTTCTCCAAGTGATGTTCTCCTTTTCCATAACTTTTTTGAGAGAGTCAGGCTTTCTCGCTACGACATTGACTCCTAATAAAGCAAAGGGCTGATCCTTTAATTCCTTTACGAGCGACCGCTCGCTGGGCCAATGAGCCCTTCACGTGAGTCAGTATTCCATCCAAAAATAAAGTAGCACTACCTTGCCTCGGTAGTCACTGAGTTTAAAAGGTTTTCCATCTTGGTCAGGCCCCTGAATTTCTGGTGCCTTCTTACCTAATGACAGATGTTGCAGATCGTAGAGTTCTGCTTTTGCTTTCTCTGAAACACTATTCTTAAAAGGAATGTTGGTGACGTCAGTATAAGGGAGCGCCTTTTGATAGAGCTTCTCAACTCTCTTTGCGATGGCGTCTCGATTTCTTCCTCCTATAGAATCGAGAAAATTCTTCCCGAAAATATGATCGTACCGATTGCTCAAAATTTTTCGATCCGCCGCTAAGTCCATCATCCTCAAATGGGTATGTTTTAATTGAGCTAACGCTAAACTCGCCATACCTTGTACTTTTCTATGAGGACTAAGTTCGATAACTGAGCTTAAAAAGATTACAAATTCTTGGCGGGCTCCATACCGCATGCGATCACATATGATGCCTAATTGATCGCTTTTGATGTGATCTCGTGTCAAGATTTGAATTATCTTAGAAGCAGCGGCTTCTTCGCTGCCTTGGGGGAAATGCTCCTTGTTCATCTCAGTGGTGTGTTGAGCTAATGAATCCACTGAGATTAAGGATTGAACAGCTTGCCGTAAGACTTTAAGCGCGATGGGGTCTTTAGGATTCTCTTCAGCTAGTTTTATGGACTTCGAAGTGAGGGAGCCTAATTCTTCAACTGCCAACTTTCGATCTCTGTCCGTTTTTGCTTTTCGAAACTTTCCACCAATTAAATTGTATTTCTTTTGAAGAGCTCTAAATTGCTCAGCGGGAGTCTTTGATTTACTTTGTTCCGCCTCAGAAACATCAAATGGATTCACTCCAAACAGTAGTAGGGATACTAGGATCAACTTCATTAGAAAGACCTTTTTGAAATATATCTAATATCAAACGGGCATATACTTAAAATTAGAGACGCGAGTCACTTTGTTTCCTATGGGGCTTTTATATTTTGACCGATTTCTATACCACATTGATAACTTATTATCCTGAATTGTGAAGCCCATGACGATTTTGATATAATTCTTTCTCGGTTAAATAGTCAAAGTTTTGCTTATAAACCTGATCACATATACGATTTCGAAATGAAGATGAGGATGTCGGTCTCGATCGCTAAAAGTTACTTGAGTTTGGTGAGATACTAGCCCAGAGAATTTTTACAAGGCGTTACAAAATGAAAAGCTGGAGTTGTTTGTCACGATCTAGATGGATCGTTCTTCTTGTTTTTATTTTGAATTACTACAACGGGAATGCTCAAGCTTATGAAGATTTTAATGATCCCGTTTCTAAGCTTGATGGATTGATCCAAAAAACAAAATCACAAGTAGAGAATGCCCTCAAATTCCTACGTGATCACACCGATGAGAAAAAAACTCTCCCTGCTTGTGACATACTAAATATTACCTGCGCTAATGGTTCTATCTTCAAGCGACGTGCTGATGGTTGCTTTGTTGCCAGCGGACCCAATCCTGAACATGAAGTAATTACCCTTCAATTAAAGCCTTTAAAATCTGGAAAAATTTTACGTTTAGATTTTCCCCTCGATAAAAGCTTAAGAAGAGGGGGGCCGGGGCGAAGTCACAATGGAAACTTCGCTATCTCTGAAATTGAGATCCTTGGTTTCAAGGCTGGATCGGTTTGGGCGAACTCTGCTGAAGCTCCTTGTTTTGCTGAGCAAACGATTGATGGGATTAAAGACAATCCTGAAAATTGTTGGAACGCCGATGCGTTTAGGCAAAACCAAAGAACGCTTTTTCTCGTACTAAGCCAAGCCATACCCGCCGGCAAGCCACTTACCGTTCGAATCACTAGCCAATCTAAGTGGGGAGAGCATGTACCTGGTTGTATCTCAGCTTCGGTCTTAAGTGATGAATCTATATTAAAAGCAATACCCTTAGTGAGTCAGGCGGAGCAGACTCTACGTCATTTAGAAAAGATGCGTCTACTCGCCATGGTTCAAGCATTCATGCGTTCGGGGTCAGGGGATTATCCCGCAAAGCTGATCCTGAATCAGGGTGAATCCATTGTAGCTATCGGAGATTCCATCACTGCAGCGGGGGGCTATCTTCGTACGATTCATTCCGTTCTTCAACAAGAGTTTCCCGAGTTAAAGATTCCCAAGATCATCAATAAGGGCATCGGCGGTCAAAAGGCCGAGGATTTGCTCCGACGCTTTGATCGCGATGTGATTCAACTCAAGCCAGCCGTGGTGACGATTTGTATTGGGATCAACGATGTCTGGCATCGATTAAATGGCGCGCACCAACAACATATCTTAGATGCTTATAAGAGAAATGTATCTACTATGGTGGAAAGGGCTCAAAAAGCGGGAATTCATGTCGTTCTTTTGACTCCTACCGTGATCCGAGAAGACATAAATTCTGAGGGGAATAAAAGATTAGCCCTCTATGTCAAAGCTAAAAAAGAGATCGCCAATGAAAAGCAGTGTCAGATAGTAGATTTACATGGTCTTTTTCTAACGGCTTTAAATTCACGAGAAAAGGTGGTGGGGCGTGGTTGGCTAACGGGTGATGGGGTTCATATGAGTCCTCTGGGAGATACTTTGATGGCCGCGGGAACTCTTAGAGGATTAGGGCTATCTGATTCTCAGTTTACCTCCATGATTTCGAATTTTGGTGGCCAACAAAATCAGGAGCAACTCACCTTCACGAATTCTTTGAGCATGGAGTTTGTCCCAGTTAAAGCCGTTCCAGGTGTTCTCTTTTCAAAGTGGGAAACTCGCGTAAAAGATTTTGCTGTCTTTATCGAAGAAACGAAACGGGATTTCGAAAAGCCTAATTTTCCACAGGGCGGAGACCATCCTGTAGTAAACGTTTCGTATAACAATGCAATGGAGTTTTGTAAGTGGCTCTCTAAGAAAGAGGGGCGAACTTACCGACTTCCGAAAGACCATGAGTGGAGCGGTGCGATTGGAATTGGAACGCAAGAAAATGACTCTGAGTTCCCCAAATTTAAAAGCATCGAAGCACCAAAGAATGAAAGAGTAAAAATTGCTAAAGAGTTTCCTTGGGGAGAAAGTTGGCCCCCTCCAAATGGAGTAGGAAATATTGCATCATCATTCAATTCAGATTCCTTTAAGTTCACAAGCCCGGTAGGCTCTTTCAAGCCCACGAAAGATGGTCTCTACGATCTCACGGGGAACGCATGGGAATGGTGTGACAGTATCTATGAAGACAAAGAGCACTATCGAGTGTTACGGGGGGGCTCTTGGCGATTTGATAATTCTTTGTTTTTACTCTCGGCATTTCGGGGTAGAGGGAACACTCCTACTCGTTTTGACTCGAGAGGCTTCCGAGTTGTGTTAGAGGTGGGGAGGCAGGGTCAAGCTCTACTTAAACCAACGAAGCGAATTAGACCGAAATCTAAAACTCACTTGGTCTACGGAATAAGTCGCTTAATTCAGCAATTGAATAAGGGTAAGGCCCAAACCATCGTTACCTACGGAACTAGCTTAACCTCAGGTGGTGCTTGGGTGAAGCAACTCGAAGCCCAGTTAAAAGCGAAATGGCCGGGCTTAATCAAAGTGGTTAATAGTGGTCGAGGGGGGATGTGGTCGAAATGGGGAGTTGATAACTTACAAGACCGAGTGATCGCTAAGAAGCCAGACACCCTGTTGATCGAGTTCGGTATCAACGATGCTTATTTACCCTATAAAACTTCGGTTGAACAAGCACGTATGAATTTGATAAACATGATTGATAGAGTTCATGAAGCAAATAAGCATACCGAAATCATTTTGATGACAATGAACATGCCGGTCGGAGTGCACTTAGCTCGAAGACCCCAGATCAATAAGTATTATCAAATGTATCGCGAAGTTGCGAAGGAGCGAAAGCTTAAACTTATCGACCACGCTCGCAATTGGCTGCCTGTTCTTAGAGATGATCGGTCCTTATTTGATAAGTACGTTCCGGATGGGATTCACCCGGGTGAATTAGGTTGTGAAAAAGTTATTACACCGGGGCTGGTGGATGCCTTAGGCGTTCCTAAAAAACCAAATAACAATCGAATTAAAGTTTTGCTTGTCGGAGGAAGAGGATCTCACGATTGGCATGGGTTTCACGATACGATTGAACCTCTTCTCACTGCGACTGGAGACTTTGATCTTCGTCTTACTCCAAATGTGGATGACCTCAATACAAAGAACTTAGCCCAACACGACCTGGTTTTATTCTATGGTCCGGGAGGAAACTTTACGGATAAGTCCCAGGAGGAGGCCCTTCACGATTACGTAAAAAACGGTGGAGGTCTTGCTGGTGTACATGCAACCGATGCGTTCAAGAAGTCGGATGTCTATTGGAGACTCTTAGGCGGTCGCTTCGTCACCCATCGGGGAGGTGAATTCATGATTCGCATCATGGATAAGGAGCATCCCATCACTGCACCCTTCGGAGACTTTAAGATTCACGATGAAACTTACGCCAACGAATATCACCCAGACTTCAAACTTCACAGCTTGTTCCGTATGGATCGTGGCCGAGAGCAACAATCGATGGGTTGGGTGCAAGACTACGGAAAAGGGCGTGTTTTCAATACGACCTTAGGTCATGAGGATAGCGCTTGGAGGAATCCCGGCTTCCAACAGATCTTGGTGCGTGGGCTTTACTGGGCTGCGGGAAGAGAGCTGAGGTAACTTTATCTAAAGTCTTTGGCTTGAAGGCGCCTGTTTGATGACAATGGTCACTCCGCCATTGGCTTTGAGATGCTCTCGAAGAATTGATTTTGAAGAAACGCTGAGGTTTTCTTTTTCAAGTTCCTTCCCTTCGGTATCTCTAAAGACTGTTGCTTGATAGGATTTTTTGGGATCAAGGAACTTCAGTGAGAAATCAAATGTTCTTTTAAATTCATTAGTAATCCCGCCGACGAACCAATCGTTACCTTTCTTACGAGCAATGGCATAATATTCACCCACTTCTCCGAAGAGCACCTTCGTATCGTCCCAAGTGACGGGGACAATCTTAAACCAGTCTTTACCGAGGGAGTTTGTGTAGTCTTTCGGCCTGCCGTACCAGTAAGGAAATTGTAATGGGCTAAAACAAACGACAGTCAATGCTAATTGATGGACGTTAGTTGTCTTTCCTCCACCGGGATAGCAGAAGGTATAATCACCGGCTCCTGCGATAAATCGAGTAAAAGGCATGGTTGTATTATGACGGGAGGTCGGTCTCCATTCATTTCCACGAATCCCTTCCTGGGTGAGAAGATTAGGGTAGCGTTGGGTCATACCACTGGGGCGGTAGTTGTCGTGGATATCCACGATCATTTCATTTTCTAATGCTAATCGTACCCACTTGTGAGTTTCCGTGATTCCTTCCTGTGTTTTTCCGTCAACAAAGCCAAATTTCAATCCAGCTACACCCCACTTTTTATAAGTAGGGAAGATCTTATCGTGCTGATGTCTTAAATGGATTTTATTGACGTAGAGGATCACACCGATGCCTTTGGTCTTCCCGTATTTACAAACGTCCTCCACGCTGAGATTTCGAATGCAAGTCGTCGCATCGTGCTTGGGATTTTTTTGATCACCGTACCATCCGGCATCGTATTCGACGAATTGCAAGCCGTTTGCTGCTGCGAAATCGATACCTTCAATCCCAGCTTTTGTTGTGAGATCGGTGATACGAATCGCTTTTCCAGGAACGATCCAATTGGGCTCAGGTAGACGATTGTCGATGAGAGCGTCACGAATGTAATTGAGTTCAATCAACTTAGAGTCGGAATTCGCAGTCACCACGATGTGCCAAGGAGTTTTGTAGCTGCCTTTCGCTTTAACCTTACTGGCTAAGCTCACTGCTAATGTTCCGACAGATCCTTTTGAATATAAGAATCGTCGAGCGTAATCTTCCGCATCAGCTTGAAGAATCGCATGGCTTAATCCTTCTTCTTTGTTTTGAACCAGCAAGGGCATCCAACAACCGCGGCGAATCGGGGCCATCGGTTGAGGAACGTATTCCCCTTCATGTCCGTATTCGGTGAAGGCCACCGCATGAGGTGATAGCGCAAACTCTGTGAGTTCTCCTGAAATAGCGTACTCTGTTAGCTGTGTCTGTTGAGGAACCTCATAACGAAAGGCCACTGCTTCATCGAGAAGTCGAAATACAATTTTAAAGATACGATCCGTTGAGTCTTGCTTGACCGTTAAATTAAATTCTTTCCATTCGTAATCGACTTTAGCACGTTCACCTAAGCGACTCTTCAGAGTGCCTTGGTGATCTCGTGTGTCTAAGACAGAGAAATTGAAGCCACTATCAAAGTCAGGATGTTTTTCTAAGGTAAGTCCTAAGCGTGAAGGCTGAATGATTGTTTTCTTTTTATACTTTACTGAATAAGTAAGTGCTCCCTCATTGTTTCGAGATAACTCCACCGTGTGATCTCCCGAAGGCGATTCTAATTGAAGGGAATTCTTTCCAGCTGCAAATGGAGTAAAGATTAGCAATGAGAATAAGAATGTGGCTACTAGCCAGCTTGGGCGAATTTTCAACATTTTTTTTATTCTTTGTTCGTTTTAAGCTTCAAGGGACCATTTCCCTCGATAGTCGATTTTCTTCAGGAGTTTATCCGCTTCAGGATCGTCGATAACCTTTTCGTTTTTGGCATCCCATTTAAGGGGGCGCTTCAGAGCATCGGAAACATACCCTAGATGACCCGGAGTGATCGAACGATGTCCGGCTTCAGCCGGGCAGATGCATTCTTTTCGAGTGAGGATCCCATCGACAAAGTTTCGACGGTGATCGGGAGAGTGGTATGCTTTAACCTTACCACGATCGGCATCGTGTTTTATCCACTCCTCATTTGAGGCTTTGACCCAGCGCCTATCGGCTGCGACCCATCCATTTTCTCCGTAAAATTTAACCCCTCTCGATACTTTGTTCGAGATGACGATCGTATACCCGCCTTTGAACTTGGAACGGATCATGTAATCGAGGGGAGCGTTGAAAAGCCCCTTTTTAGGATAAGTAAACTTTTGGGCTTCAACTTCGATGGGCCCACTTTTATCGAGACCTAAAGCCCAGTGAGCGATGTCATTGTGATGGCCGATCCAGTCCATCAAATTGCCGCCACCGTACTCTAGGCTCCAACGCCATTTAAAATGGAGTCGATCGGGATGATAGGGGAGTTTTTTACTGGGCCCACACCATAAGTCATAATCGAGATGGGAAGGCACTTTTTGATCGAACTTGACTTCTTCGTCGTAACGTTCCCCGGTGGGTAAACCCACATGCACTTCTTTAACTTTTCCGATGAGTCCATTCATCACCACTTCCGCGGCTCTTCGAAAATAATGATTGGAACGCTGTTGTGAACCCACTTGAAAGATGCGCTTGTGTTTTTTCGTTTCTTTATAGAGAACTTGACCCTCACGAAATAAATGAGTCACCGGCTTTTCGCAGTATATATCCTTCTTGTTTCGAATTCCTTCGAGAGCCGCGAGTGCGTGCCAATGATCGGGGGTGGCAACTATCACTCCAACGATGTCTTTTTGAGCACAAAGTTCACGAAAGTCTTTAAAGGATTTACAGCCTTCACCGTAAAGTTTTTCTGCGAGTGATTTTCCTTTACCTAAGTGCTCTTGATCGGGATCAGCCACAGCGACGAATTGAACTTCCTTGCAAGCCCTCGAAAAATCACCCATCAAATCGAGGCCCTTTCCACCGGCGCCAATTAAACCTAAAGTGACCCGTTCACTCGGGGCGGGCTTGTCTTCAGTTCCAAACACGCTCTGAGGAACAATTACGGGGGCGGTGATGGCGCTTAGGGTTTTAATAAAAGTACGTCTCTTCATGACGACTCCCTTGATTTGTTTGAACTGGTCTCAGGGATCATTTAATATAGATTCTTTATTATATCGATATTTAATCCAAAATCATAGAGAAGTGCCTCGGTGAAACGACTTCGGAATTTTCCTTCTCTTATCTTTATTATTCTCAGTTCACTCTCTTCAGCAGGCGCTGTTGGGTTGTTAGCATCGGAAAAGCTATTCTTAAATTTGATTATTAATGATTAACATTCAAGCGACTAAGAAGTAGATCTATGTAACCAAATTCGTCAGGATTTGGATGAGAGGGTTTTAAAACGGAATCGGTCAATTGACTGGCGTCCTTTTCAACTTATGAAAAACAGAATTCAATCTAAATCATTAACTAAATTTATGACGAAGAGCTTAACGCTCACGAGTGTCGTTATATTCTCAGGAACTCTCTCTTTATTTTTATTCGCTCAAGATAAACAAGAAACAAATACCAAGCCCATTCCCCTCGAAGAAGAATTCAAAGAAGAGATCAAGCCTATCCTCCAAGATTACTGTACGCGTTGTCACGGGCGTCGAAAGCAAGAGTCGGGAGTGCGGGTTGATCAGTTCGATGCCACCCTCGGTGACAAGCAACTCTTTCTTTTGAATCATATGCAGAAACAACTCATCGATGGGAATATGCCTCCTGAAGATGAAGAGCCATTAGAGGTTGAAGATAAAGCGGTTTTATTGAACTGGGTGCAGTCAGCCTTATTCGAAGGCGCTAAAAAGATTCGGCCTAAAAATGGATTGATTCGAAGATTAACGGTTCAACAATATCGCAATACGATCCGCGACCTTCTTGGAGTAAAAGATGATCTCGCCAAGGCCCTGCCCGCGGATGGCATCTCGAAGGAAGGATTTAAGAATAACAAAGAGACCTTGCTTTTAACTCCTCAAATGATGGAGACCTACTTTGAAATTGCTGAGGAAGCCCTCGATCTTTGTATTGTGGATGACACCCAGCAGCCAGAAATTCAATGCTTCCGAGTGGAGCTCGGAGCAGGTGTAAATAAAAATCCTACAAAGGATCGCGTGGTACTTAACGGACCCCGACTGTTTCCTCAAAACCAATTTAAAATCTACGAAGTCCTCCCGGAGAAACCCTTTGCTTTTAAACCTAAAAAGATGCAAACGAAGTTTCGTTTTATCGAGGGTTATATCGGGAATCCTACAATACGTGCGTGGAAAGATTTTAATGGGCTTCACCATTCGGTCTACGCTTCCATGATCGGTAAGCACACTCGGGGAGGTATGAACTACGGCCGATCCTTTCATATGGTTGAAGATGGATTATTACTCAGGCCGCGAAGCCCTGAAACTGAAAATGGAAATGCACCACCCAGGGGACCGGCACCGACCTTTTCGATGCCCTTGCGTGAACTTCCAAGGGAGGGGATGCTTCAAGTCACGGTGATTGCTTCTCGTTATGAAGATGGTTGGCAACCGCATGACCTCGCAATTGAAGCTGAAGGTGAAATGACCTTCGATGTCACCGGAGGTAAAGATGCCAAGCTGAATATTCCTAAGGATGGAATTTATCAATTGGATGTTGGAGTTCAAGGCAGCCTTAAAGATGATGTCATGATCGCTGACATTGGTGATCGAACCTTTAGTAAGAGATTGAAGCCACCGTATCATAAAACTGATGATGGTGAGGTCATCGTCCCCGTTTTAGTCGCACGATTTAAAATGGGTGAGTATTCACTAAAAGTTAAGAACGGCGATAACAAGACCTTGAAATCGGCTTATTTGACTCCTGTTCTTGCAAAAAGTGAAACTGAACATAAGTTTCTTTCATTTGAGAAACGGGTACCTCATCTCAGTGTTCACATGGGAGTCCGAACGGATGTCGGCGCAAGGCTTTCAAAATTTGCAACGACTGAACCCGTTAGATCTAAAATCCCTGAACGAGTTTCATTCCGAGCCTCTCTCAGTTCTTTTGCTTCTCCCGATACGGAAAAAGAAAATGTGAACTACCTTGCGGGATTAAGTGAAATCGCCGTACGGAGTGAACCCACGGATGATCGTCAAATTCCACGTGTTTTAATCAAGGGAGTTGAGATTGAAGGGCCGTATTACGAATCTTGGCCCCCTCGTGGGCATAGTAATATTTTTATTCCTTCCAAAAATAAAGATAGCCACCCTGTTTACGCTCATGAAATCATCGATCACTTTGCTTCTCAGGCCTTTCGCCGACCACTCAAAGAGAAAGAGTGCGACGCTCTTCTTAAGGTTTGGGAAGAAAGTTATGAAGAGCTACAGGATTTCACTGAAAGTATCAAAGATGTTCTCTTGGTGGTTCTGACCTCACCTCAGTTTTTATTTTTGATAGAAGAGAGCGAGGGACCTCAAGCCGAAGAGTTAACTTCATTTGAATTAGCCACCAAGCTTTCCTACTTTCTTTGGAACTCCACTCCTGATCAAAAACTTTTGGATCTTGCTTACCGGGGGAAGCTTGAAGAGTCTCTAAAGTCAGAGGTCTCTCGCTTAGTTTCTGACAATCAATTTTCTCAATTCACTGAAGAATTTGTTCATCAATGGTTGAGTCTCGACAAATTTGATGTCGTGAGTATCGATCGGGGGAGATACCCCAAACTGAATAAAGAAACTCGAAGAGAGGTTCGACGGGAACCCATTAAGTTTGTAGAGCATCTCAATCGGGAGAACCTCCCGCTTAGGAACCTAGTCGACTCGGATTTCATTGTCGTCAACGATGTGGTTGCAGGGTACTACGGCTTAGGAACTCAACTGGAGACTGGATACCAGTTCGCTCCTCTTCTTCTTCGAACAAAAGAAGAGAAGGAAACCTTCGGGGGAGTCTTAACTCAAGCGGCGATTCTTTCGGGCTTGTCGGATGGCCGTGAATCCAATCCCGTTAAACGGGGAGCCTGGTTAGCCGATAAAATCATCTCAGAGCCTCCGGACCCTCCGCCACCAGATGTCCCGGAGCTCCCCAAGGAAACCAAGGCAAAATCACTTCGTGAACGATTGGAACAACACCGCAACCAAAAGGGTTGCATGGGGTGCCACGAGAAGATCGATCCCTGGGGTTTGCCCTTTGAGCATTACGATGCTGGTGGACTTTGGAAGAAGAAAAAAGTTGAAGCCAGTTCGACTCTTCCTGATAAGACCGAGATTTCGGGTATCCAAGATCTTAAGAGGTACCTTGCTAACGATCGAATCGATCAAGTTGCTTTCAGTTACTTGAAACATCTTGCAGTCTACGCAACCGGACGCGATCTCACCTTTAATGAACTTGAATACCTGAGGAAAGAAGCTCCCAAGGCGCTTAAGGAAGATGGATATCGGATGAAGGATTGCGTTTTATTTATCGTGAAGAGCCCGATTTTTATGGAGAAATAGGCTTACCCTTCGCTATCTTATGTAAAGCACTAATCTTCAGTTAAATCAGTAACCGGATATGAAATAGGTTAGGAACATGTCGAACTCCTTCCAACTCGATCGTCGCTCAGTACTGAAAGGTCTCGCTGGAATCGTACTTCCATTACCCGTACTCGAAGCGATGGGAAAAGAAGTCGTCGACAAAACTCCCCGTCGATTCTGCGCTCTCTACGTTGCGAATGGGATGGCACTTCCCCATAAAAAACACAAGATCGATGAGTGGAGCTGGTTCCCTGAGCAAAAGAAAGATGGGAAGTTTGTTTTCGGTAAGCCCACCGAACCCTTAAGTCCATTTAGAAATCAGCTCAGCTTTTTGGGTGGCCTCCAGCACGCTAATGGGCCACGTAACGATCCTCACGTTTGTTCTGACATGTGGCTCACAGGGGCTCCACTCCATGATCCTAAACCTGGGCAATACAATACCGTTTCATTAGATTGCGTCATCGCTCGTCATACTCGTCATGAATGTCGACGCCCATCCCTCGTACTTTCGATCGATGCGGGGACGGGATACATGTCTCGAACTTCGACGATCTCTTACGATCGAGATGGAAAGCCGATCCCGGCTGAAAACAATCCTCGCCAAGTCTTTGAAAGTTTGTTCAAGCAAACCCGTGGAAGCTTAAAAGCTCAGCGACAAGAACTGAGTCGACGACTTAAGTTGGTCGATGCCGTTTCCATGAGTGCCAAAACACTGGATAAGAATTTGGGTAAAGCGGATCGTCAGAAAATGGATCAATACCTGACTTCGCTTAACGAGTTGGAGATGCGATTAAAAGCATCCGAGAAGTGGATTGATATTCCTCTTAAGTCGCAAGACTATTCCATACTCAATCTCGACGCAAATCCAGAGACCGATCCCCAAACTTACTATCGAACGATGTACGACTTGATCGCCTTGGCTTTCGATGCTGACATCACTCGTAGTATCACCTTCATGTTAAACCGAGAAGATGGAATGGGGATCAGCGATACCTTCCCCCTTAAACTTGGGATGAAGCATACCCACCACAACCTTTCTCACAAAAGTGATAAGGCAGGGGTTACCGAGTGGGGGAAATACGATCGATTCTTAAGTGAACAACTCGCTTATTTCTTAAAACGAATGAGTGAGTATAAAGATGCGAAGGGTAGCGTCCTCGATAACACCATCGTTCTCTATGGAAGTGGGGCGAGCACCACTCACCGAAACGAAAACTTGCCGACCCTCATCGCCGGTGGAGCCAATATGGGCTTGAAACACGGTCAATACTGGCGTCGTAATGGCGCTCGAATGACGAACCTCTATTTAAGTATCCTACACTCGATGGGAATCGAAGCGGATCGTTTTGGTGATAGTGGGGGAACTTTAGATAGTCCGATCTTCACCGCTTAAAAAGTTAAGATATACAGATGCTCATCAGGACAACCCTCGTAGCAATCGTCGACGAGGATGAATCCTTGCTTCAGTAACATTCGAATGGATACTTTATTTTGCGCGTGAGCCGTGGCTCGCAGTTCAGAGAGCTTTAATTCATCTTTCACCCACCGGATTAGCGCTTCGAGTAATTCAGTGCCTAATCCTTTTCCCCAATGGGCTTGATCTAATCCGTAGATAATTTCTTCACCTCCACTCTGGGGACGCGCCATTCCCGCCCAGCCGATCAATTCGCTTGTCTCATTAAGGATCACCGCTCCTGTTCCGTAACCATACTTTTCAATATTGTTTCGGGAGTTTGTAATCCAACGAAGGGCCTCTTCCGAGCTGGCAGGTTCACCTTCACCCACGTATTTGATGACTTCAGGCTTCGCCGCGATAATCGAAAGGGCTTCGTGGTCAGCTAATTCGAAGCGTCGAAAGGTGAGGCGTGGTGTTTTAAAGAAGATGGCGTGCAATTTAAATCCTTGTTATTCGTAGCCGAGCTCGTTTGTAGCAAAAGAGGTTTTTCGTAGCAAAAGGCGCCAGCCTTTTGGTCGTTACGCCTTTAAAGTCCGCTCCGCCCAATCTCTGGCGAGATTGGCTACAACGTAATTAACTCAATCCGCCTTCAAATACTTAACCTTTAAATCTTTCGGCAGAGGAGTCACGTTATTCCTCGCTCCCCACTCATCCCAGAGTTTTGACAACTGCTTCACTCGATCGGGATGAAGGTCGGCTAAATTATTAGATTCAATTCGATCGACACTCAAGTCATAAAGCTCCCAGGGTTCATCGTCTAAGGCGACCAGTTTCCATTGGCCATCACGTACGGCTCGATTGCCCTGGTGTTCAAAGAATAAAATTCTCTTAGCACTTTCTTCTTTCTGAAATTGATCGATGAGGTTCATTCCGGGAAGTCTCATTTTACCCTCATAGCTTGCGCCACTAACCGCTAAAGCAGTAGGTAACAAATCGATGATATGTGCTGGTTGATGGTGAATGGTCCCTGTTGGGATCTTCAATCCAACCGGCCAATGAACGATTCCTGGTGATGCTATTCCGCCCTCATGATTGAAGTGTTTGTACAGTCTCCAGGGTGTATTCGAAGCATTCGCCCACCCGGATCCCACACTATGAAACGTGCCCGCTTGGCCCATCTTCTCGATCATTTCTCCTCGGTGGAGAATGTTTTGATTGCTAGAAACGATATCAAAGCCGAATGGATCCCATTCAAAACACGCACCATTGTCTGAAGTAAAAACGATTAAGGTGTTTTCAAATTCACCCGCTGATTTTAAATCTTTGATCACGCGTCCAATCTGTTGATCGAGGCGATCGATCATCGCCGCGTAGATCGCCATTCGACGAGCTAAATCCCATCTGCGTTCTTCTGATAGGCTTTCCCAAGCCGGATTGATTCCGATTTTGGTTTCACCGTAATTACGGTAGTGTGAACGCGGGCTTAACTTCGTGCCCTTGGGAACGATTCCCAACTCAATCATTTTCTGTAAACGATCTTCACGTAGCTTATCCCAACCATCGTGATAACGATCTTTGTAATTTTCGATTTCCTCCTTCGGAGCATGCAATGGAAAGTGAGGCGCATGATAGGCGAGGTAAAGGAACCAAGGTTTGTCGGAAGTTTGTCGAGCGAGTTTCAAAAAATCGATCGCATGATCGGTTACGGCATCGGTTGCGTAAAACTCTCCTTTAGGATACGTACGGGCTTTTCTTCCTGCGGGTAAGCGAATGAGGTGATCAGGATCGAAGAATCGTTTCGCGCTGACCAATGTTCCGTAGAACTCTTCGAAGCCGTGTTTTGTAGGGTCTGGTGTTCCCAAATGCCATTTCCCTGACATGAAGGATCTATAACCAGCGGGCTTTAAGGCTTGGGCAATCGTCGGTACTTCACTTGAGACTACGCCCCGAAATCCCGGATGCCCTAAGTCATTGGTCGTCATGTGACCCAATCCCACTCGATGGGGATATTGACCGGTGAGAATCGCTGCACGTGAAGGGCAACATCGCCCAGTGTTATAAAACTGGGTCAGCCTCACGCCTCCTTTGGCTAAGGAGTCTAAGTTGGGAGTTTTAATTTCACCCCCGAAGCAGCCTAAATCACTAAAACCAAGATCATCAGTAAGGATGTAGAGAATGTTAGGTTTCTCCTTGGCTGTGCTCTCAGGTACGTTCGTTAATTTTCTTTGAAGAACCTGATTGACCCAGTTCCACGTTTTTTCTCGATCAGCACTAGGTTTTGAAAGCCAACGATCGTTATGAGGGTGAATGGCAAATTCGTTGGGAAACTTACCGAGTGCCTTGGCCGTATTTACACTACTGAAAGTGAAATTACTTATGTTGGGAATGGCTGAACGAACGTAATCTTCGATACCTTTAACCGAACCATTCTGAATGACCAGATAGGGGCGATTACCTACTCGCCTAAGTCGTACGAGGGCTTCCTCTCGGTATATCTTCAGTGGCGCTCCCCAGGGGCGACTCCACTGCCTCACTCCATCAAAATGGTCGTGCGAAATAAACGCCGTCCAAAGTTTCGAGATCTCATCATCATGGTGACCTAAAAAGTTAACGCCGATAGCACCCCGTGAAAAACCACAGAGAAACACTTGGTTGGGGTCAGCATTAAATTCTTTAATGATCTTAGGTACATTCTTCTTCGCGTAATTGAGAGTGGCTTGGATATCTCCCCACCAAGTCTTTTGATTGTCTTTGTGATCTTGACTGATATAGGGAAGAGAGACCCAAATAAACTTACCGCCCGACAATCCGTAACCTAATCCTGCGCCTTCAGGCTCGCCAGTGGATCCTGCTCGGGGAAAATAGTTACCCGTGTACTCAAAGATGATGGGAAGCTTTTTTCCAGTGGGCGACCAACTCTTAGGAAGGTACAAGGTGTGGAAGACTTGAGTTCCTTGATACTCTTCGGGTGTTACCGTGACTCGTTTTCCGGCTGCGGGTTTCCCTGAAGTTACTTTTGGGGTTTGAAGAATCTCTGATGATGGAGTCTCCAAAGTTACCGAAGAAAACGTATGAATTCCTATACAAGAATTTAAAAGGAAAAGTGAGGTCCATAGAGTGAGGGTGAGTTTGATGATCATAGTCCTGACTTAAGGAAGAAGCGCTATAATTTAAAGCTCTGTTTCGTTACAAGAGCATGAGCTTTTTGATTACACTCAATAGTAATATAAATCAGCTTTACTCTGGGTCAGAAAGATTAAAGAAGAATGTCTTTCTAAGATCATTCTCTTTGGCGAAGATTTGATCCCGAAAACTGACTCCTCAGGTAGAGCTGAATGGATTTCCCTATTTCCAATCGCTACAATTGGTTTTCAATTCTTTAATTATTCTGGAATCCTCCCCCTAGAGCCTGAGCATTATATGTATAAGCGCAATTGCCTCCGATCGGCTTTCATCCTCTTTTTTGTGTCATGCTTGGGTTCTAAAGTTCGGGCAGACGTACTCCACTCCTACGATGCTCGGGGGCTCGGTCACACAGACTCTCTCCTTCGCGATGGTACAGCTGCTCGTCATTGGTCTATGAGTGGCTGTGTGCTCGACAAGGAGGTTGAAAGTCAGAGTACCCAAATCACCGCAGCGTATCACCTCGTTAATGGTGGTACTGGTGTCGGAGGAGACACCACGCCCTTTGCAGCCGGAAATACATCCTTCGAGCTTTGGATTCGACCTGGATCCCTAAACTCAAATCACCAGGTGATCTTCGAGACAGGCGGTGGTCAGAATGGCTCTTCAATCCTAATCACGGATGTGACGATTCGATTTCTCAACAGTCGGACAAATATACGGAACTTTGACCTGACCGTACCTCTCGGTGGAATCGACACGTCCGATTTTCTTCACATCGTGGCTTCCCTCGATGAGCAGAATGGGCACATCGATCTTCATGTACGCGGAGCGGCAGGCGATGCTGTTAGGGTTGATGGTAACGGGCCCGTCGGAAGGGGAGGTAACCGGGCTTCGCTGTTCTCTTGGGGATCTGGGACGGGTAGCCTCGGAGGTGGCCACAACAATTTAGGAGGGCGGACAGAGCTAGCCGGAGCGAGTCCACTCGGCTTGACTCAATTTCTCGGTGAGATCGCTCTCTTGCGTGTTCATGACCGCGCCTTAAATGATGCCGAGATTGAGGCAGCCTTCGACGAGGTCGCCGGGGCAGTACCCGAGATCGAAGCATTCAGTGTCGATCCATCGAACATCGCAGGGGGTGAGCGGGCCACCCTATCGTGGCGAGTGAACAATGCTACCGATATCTCCATTGATCCTGAGCCCGGGGAGGTCACCAATCTCACTGAAGGGGGAGTGGGACAGGTTGAAGTTGCGCCCGAGGTGACCACCACCTATGTACTGACCGTCTCCGATGGCCAGCATACCCGATCCGCAGCCGTCCAGGTTACTGTCGATGGCCTCATGTTTCCTCCTTCCATCACCGAGTTTATGGCCGACAATGATGACACTCTGACCGACGGAGATGGGCGCTCCTCCGACTGGATCGAAATTCACAACCCGAACCAGTTTCCGATCAACCTTGAGGGGCATTATCTAAGCGACTCTAAGGCTGACTTACAACTCTGGCAGTTCCCGTCTTTGGAAATCGGCCCAGATGCTTACCAGATCATCTTCGCATCCAATCGCGAACCCAGTGGGGAGCAGGGGATTTTCGATGCTCTTGGCTTTCCCTACGCTGACCTGCGGTTGAGTTCTTCGGGGGAATTCCTTGCCCTTGTGGCTCCCGATGGTTCGACCATCCTCTCTGAGTTTGCTCCCTCTTACCCGCAACAGTTCGAGGATGTTTCGTTTGGACTCTCCAGAGGTGAGGCGGGTTATTTTACCGATCCGACACCGGGGGAGCCGAATGGAGAAAGGGTTTTGGGCTTTGTTGATGATACGGCATTTAGCGTAGACAGAGGGCTCTTTGAGGAGCCCTTCACTGTGGAGATTTCTACCTCCACTCCTGAAGCGTCGATTCGTTACACACTCGATGGTTCGGCCCCTATTCCGGATGCTCCCGGGAAGGAGGGTAGCGGAATGCTCTACACGGGGCCGATCGAGATCACGACGACGACGACCCTTCGCGCTGTCGCCTACCTTGAAGATCATGCGCCATCGAATGTTGACACCCAAACCTATATCTTCCTTCGCGACGTCGTCGAGCAGCCGAGTCGACTTCCTGGTTTCCCAAGCACTTGGGCGGGCCGTCCCGCGGACTACGAGATGGATCCAGAGGTGATCGGACCCGACAACCTCTTCGACGATGTTTATCGAGACACCATCATCGATGACCTCCAGTCGCTCCCCATTATGTCGGTAGTCATGGATCGTACAGATCTCTTCGGTCCCACGGGTCTTTACGACAATTCCCAGGGAGAGGGTGTGGCCTGGGAACGCCCTGCATCCGTTGAGTTCTTTTTTCCGAAAGACACGAGGCGTGGATTTCAACAAAATTGCGCGATCCGTATTCAGGGGGGCTCGAGTCGTTCACCGAACTACCCCAAGCATTCCTTTCGTCTACTCTTCAAGCGAGACTACGGGCCAGGAAAACTCCGCTACCCCTTGTTTGCTGATCAACCTCAGGGAGCTAACGCCACCGATACCTTCGATACCATCATTTTGCGGGCACACTTCAACAACTCCTGGACTCACTGGCATTGGTTTCAGAATCCGCGTGCACTTTATGTCCGGGATCAGTGGATGCGAGACTCCCAGCTCGCTATGGGTTCTCCTTCTCCTCACGGCATGCAAGTCCATCTCTATCTGAATGGACTCTACTGGGGTATTTACAATCCATCCGAACGTCCAACGGCTCCCTTTATGGCTGAGTACTATGGTGGAGACCGGGAAGATTTTGACACGCAGAATGTCAATGGCGCCCGCGATGGGGATCTTACTGCGTGGAACACGATGATGTCTCTTGCCAATGGAGGGCTGGCGACACTGCAAGCCTACAACAACATCCGTGAGTATCTCGACGTGGTCAATCTCGCCGACTACATGATGCTTAACTTTTACGCTGGGAATGATGACTGGGATGGGCACAACTGGTACGCGGGGCGCCGTCGTGAAGAGGGCGCTGGTTATCAGTTCTTCTGTTGGGACTCCGAGCTCATCATTTCCCGGCATGCATTTCCGCCTCCTCAGCCCGACTTCAACGTCATCCTGAATCGGGATCGAGTTGGGCTGAACAATAACAACAAACCGAGCCGGCTCTTCACTCAGCTTCGGAGTAACCCTGAGTTTCGCTTACTCTTCGCCGACCGGGTGCAACGACATTTTAACAATGGTGGGGCGCTTACAACCGAGAACTCCATCGAGCGATGGATGGAGCGCGTGGATCAGATTTGGAACGCCGTTGTCGCGGAGTCGGCGCGTTGGGGGGACTACCGTCGCGACGTACTTCAGCATGCGGATTATACCTCGGATCAATACGACCTCTTCCACCGCGACGAGCACTACGCTTCGCAGCTTGACTGGATCATCAACACCTACTTTCCCCAGCGGCGAGACATTGTTTTGGCTCAGTTTCGAAGTCGGGGTCTTCTGTCGACAGTGGAGGCTCCGACCCTCGCCCCTCACGGGGGTGAGATTGCGAGCGATGGATCGCAGGTAACCCTGTCGGCCCCGAGCGGAGATATTTATTTCACACTCGATGGTGAGGACCCAAGGCTTGAGGGAGGAGCCCTCTCAGGTTCTGCTACCTTGTACTCACAGCCTTTAGAACTCACAGAGACAACTCTAGTCATGGCGCGAGTGAGAGACGGGCAGACCTGGAGTGCAATCACCGAGGCTCTCTTCACAAAAGACACGGGACTACGGGTCACGGAGATCCAATACCATCCAGCTTCTCCTTCGAATGGGAGTACGTTCGACGCGGAAGAGTTTGCCTACATCGAGTTGCAAAACACCTCGGCTGTCCCTATCGACCTGAGGGGGATCGGATTTGTTGAAGGCATTCGCTTCGAGTTCTCCGATGGTGCGGTCAACATATTGCAACCCGATGAGGTTTTAGTGGTGCTTGAGAACTTCGAGGCTTTTGTGGAACGATACGATCGTGAGGACGTACTCATCGTTGGAGAGTATTCCGGGGAGCTCAGTAACGATGGCGAAACCCTTCACCTCGTCGGGCGCTATGGAGAGACGATTCAGAAATTCACCTACAATGACATCTGGTATCGTGAGACCGATGGCACAGGCCCGTCGCTCGTCATTAAGGACTCGAAGGGGCCTCTCGAGTCCTGGGACTTGGCCGAGAGTTGGCGCCCGAGCTCCTCGAGCTCCGGAACGCCGGGAGTCGAGGAACCCTCACTGGGTGAGGGTGGTCTTCAGCTCTCAGGAGACATCACGCAAGACTCCGTTCTCGACCTCTCGGATCCCATCGTTCTTCTGACTCATCTCTTCACCGGCAAACCCGAGAGCCTGCCATGCGGGGATGGGTCGACCGTTGATACCGCAAACGTCTCGCTCTTAGATGTCAATGGTGATCTTGGGCTCGACATGAGTGACAGCATTCACCTACTCGCTTACCTCTTTTTGGGTGGCAGTCCCCCTGCGGGAGGTTTAGAGTGCCAGCGGAGAGTCCGTTGCCCCGATGCTTGTCTGCAATAAAGATGTTTCTGGGCAGTCAATATCTGCCTCACTGTGAAAACCAACAAAGGGAAGAGTCAGGGTATTCAGAAGAAAAAGTTGAGCAGTTGTTCTTCGCGTTCTAAAACTTTGTATCCCAACATTGGGGTAGAAAAGTTCAGGATGTCTAAACAAATCTCTTATCAGGTGAGGTTGCAAACAAAGCGTTCGAATTTAAATTTTAGCTATTAAATTTTTAACGAAAATATTTTCATTCCTTTTATTATTTAACTCACTTTCATTCCATATAACTTTTGTAATGTCGTGAGGCTGGTGTGTCCTGACGGATTCTCTCTAGAAAATTTAAAGAATTCACAACCTCACAGATGAAGTCAGGGGTAGGATGGACGTTTAGAATTTTAAGAATTATCGTGGGGGTAAAAGGGGCAATTTCCATTCACTCATTTTTAAAATAATACATTTTCCTTGAGCACGCCGGATCTTCAAAAAGAAACCACCGAGAAGCTGCAGCAGATTCAAAGCTTGGATGATGTTGCTGTGGAGCAACTTCTTCCTGTCATCTACGATGAACTCCGTCGAGTTGCTTCAAAATATATTCGAAAGGAGCGAGCGGGGCATCCTTTTCAGCCGACGGACCTCGTACATGAAGCTTATGTTCGATTGATTGATGGAACCGTCGTTCAGCTGAATGATCGAGAACATTTTTTGGCGATTGGGGCGAAGGTCATGCGACAAGTATTAGTCGATCTGGCAAGAAGAGATAAAGCTCAAAAACGAGGAGGTGGGCACTTCCAGGTCACATTCTCGGATTCGCTGTTATTCGCTGATAACAATACATTAGATATCCTAGCTCTGAATGACGCCCTTGAGAAATTTCAGAAGCTTGATGAACGAGGAAGTAAAGTCGTTGAACTTAGGTTTTTTGCTAATTTATCTGTTGAAGAAGTCGCGAGAATTTTAAATGTTTCTGTCCGCACTGTTGATGGTGACTGGGCGATGGCTAAGGCCTGGTTACTTCGAGAATTGAATCTCGGTAATTAGTATGTCAGATCAGGAATATAATCGAGTTAAAGCACTCTTCCTCGAAGTTCGAGAGCTTGTACCTGAACTGCAGGCAAATTTCTTAAGGGAGAAATGTGGCGAAGATTTTGAACTCTATAAAGAAGTCTCTCAACTTCTCAATCTGTCTGAAAAAACGATCGATCCTTCGTCCGCCCATCGATTTTTACTTCAATCTTTAGATATACATAAAAAAGAAAATGTTCCTACCACCATAGGCCCGTATAAGATCATTAAAGTCATTGGTGAAGGAGGGATGGGAACGGTATTCTTAGCGGAGCAAGAAAATCCGAAGCGGCAAGTGGCACTGAAGGTGATTCAATCGGGAATGGCATCTCCTCAGTTAATTAAACGGTTTGAGTACGAGGCCCAAGTTTTAGGGCAACTTCATCATCCGGGGATTGCTCAAATCTTTGAAGCCGATGTGGCTCACTTAAGCTCCATAGATGGAGAAGAAGAAATTCCATTCTTTGCAATGGAGTTTGTCGATGGAGTGACCCTCTCTGAATTTGTTCAAACCGAGCCTACTCATTTAGAAGAAAAGCTAAAGATTTTTATATCGATTTGTGATGCGGTGGAACATGCCCATCAAAAAGGGGTGATCCATAGGGATTTAAAACCGAGTAACATTCTTATAGGTCAGGATGGGCAACCTAAAATCCTCGACTTTGGGGTCGCCAGAGCTACGGACTCTGATGTTCAAGCGACGATGATGACAAATGTCGGGCAGATGATAGGTACTCTCGCCTATATGAGCCCGGAGCAAGTAAAAGGGATTCCCGAAAATATAGATACCCGTACTGATGTTTACTCATTAGGAGTCATCTTATATGAGCTTTTATCTGGAAAACTTCCGGTGTCAGTCAGTGAAGTCTCCCTTGTCGAAGCAGCAAGGCAGATTCAAGAAGATGATGCGAGTTCGTTAGGTACGTTTGATAGCCGATTTCGAGGTGATTTAGATACTATTGTTGCTAAGGCATTAGAGAAAGATAAAGAACGGCGGTATCCCACAGCTTCAGCGATGGCAAAGGACATAGACTGTTACCTTCGAGATGAACCTATTTTAGCCCGTCCTGCAAGTACCCTCTATCAACTCAAAAAATTCACTCGACGTAACAAAGGATTGGTTGGTGGATTAATTACGACCTTCGTCGTACTGATCATTGGAATTTCAGTCTCAGGCATACTTGCCTATAAATCCCACCAGAGCGAGGGAGTGGCTCAGCGAGCAGTTTATAAAAGTAATCTTTCTGCAGCATCCTTCGCGTTTTCAGTGGGGGACTATGCGCAAGCTTTAACTCATTTAAATAATGTACCCAAAAAATTTCATTCTACCTGGGAGTACAAGCATTTTAAGTCAAGGTTAGCTTTTGATTATTTTGGGTGGATTAGAAGCTTGGGTAATAAGGGAAAGTCTTTAAGTGATGTTTCATTTAGAGGAAACCATCCGATTGGGATTCGAACTAAAGAACAAAAAATTAACCTGTTAGATCTTAAGACAGGAACAATAATTTCAAGTCATTCGAGTGGTGAAAAATTATTGGAGTTACAACTCAGTGATAATGCCCAACAAATCATTACTCTTTCTCAAGACTATCTTCTTAGGATTTTAGACGCAGATACATTCGACCCGATTTTTGAAATCAATTTAAATGAAAAGAAAACAAAGTATTGGCTGGATCGTAAAGGCACCTTAGTAGCACTCACAGATAAAAATGGATTAAGAGTATTTGATCTCTCTACTAAAGAGTTAAAATTTAAAAGACCTAATGGAAAAAACCTTCCTCATCAACATGGAGGAGTGGTGACTTTTTCACATGACAGTTCAAAGTTAGCGTGGGTTCCTCAAGGAGATCGACCTAAATCTTGGCTTCGAAGAATGGAAGTGGTCAGCTGTGAGAACGGGGAGGTTTTGGGGCAGTCCACATTAAGATCGACACCCATTCGTGGTCTTGCTTTTTCAGATCAAGACTCTGTACTTGCCTATTCAGCAGAAGGCTCGATCCAAGTTGTTGACTTAGAAAATTATTGGGTAACCCAAAGAGCCGAGATCGAAGTTTCGGGGGCCGAGGATTCTTACCCATCGGAATTGAAGTTCTTTGGGGAGGATCATCAAAGGATCGTTGTCAGTGGAATGGATGAGGTCGTCCGTGTGTTTGATCTCACCTCTATGAAGCAAGTTTACGCCGTCAAGGCGGTAGGTAGAGTTAAACATCTGCGTATAAGCCGAGATGGGAAATCATTAGCGATCAGTGGCCGGGGCGATTGGATTCAATTGTGGCAATGGCCGTTAAGTTCACCGCAGCATGTAAAAAAATTTGTGAGTTCGGTTAGTTCAGTAGCCTTTAATAAAACGGGAGATCTTATTGTTGGTGCTGCAGACCCTAATATAAAATTTATTGATTCAATTAGTAAGAATGAATTAGCCCGGGTGAATCAAAAAGGTCGTTCTCTCTCTCTTGCATTTAATATATCCACTTCTCATCTCAGTTCTTTGTATTGGTCGGAAACCCGATTGAATTTTCATTCTTGGAGCTTATTGGATCTTGGAGATCAGCAGAAAGCTTTGCCATATGAATTTAATTCGTTACCCCACTTTAGGGAAGTCTTAGGAAATACCAGAGTTCGCTTTGGGATTTATGAAGGGCAACATTGGGCTAGCAGTCCTGATGGATCATTGATCGCCCAAAGTAAGCATGATGAAAGTCCTTATAGTCTTAGTTCTGAGGTTAGAATTCTCGATTCATCATCGCATGAGATTTTATACCGGATTGAAGGACATGAAGGGTATACGTGTTCAGTAGCGATAAGTCATGACAATCTTTGGCTTGCTTCCGGTGGTCTAAAAGATGAACTCATTTACATTTGGAATATTAAGACAGGTGAAAAAATTGCTGAGCTTAAAGGCCACCAGGGAGAAATCTTTAGTTTAGATTTCAGCCCCGATCGAACTCGATTAGTCTCAGGTGGAAGAGATCGAAAAGTAAGAATTTGGGATACTGAGAATAGCTTTGAGCTCTTTGCCAGCTTGAGTGGGCATGATTCTTTTATTTATGCAGTGGCATTTAGTCCCGATGGATCTCAAATCATCTCTGGAAGTGCCGACAAAACTTTGAGGATTTGGGATTCGGTCTCGAATACAGAACGTTTTCAACAAACGGAGAATTATAATTCGATCGTTAAATCGATGACTCCCTACGTCGATAAATTGCTTGAAGAGAAGAAGTCTTATTCTCAAATTTACGATCTTATAAAAAGAGATAACACTCTTTCAGAAGATCAAAAACGAGCGGCCTCTCGCATGCTTTTGCATCGATCAGCCCAAAAGAAGTCAAAGTTCCCATTTTTTTAATCGCCGTTTGGCTTGAAGCCTCCAAGGACTCCGTTTTTTCCTCATTAATTAGTTTCTGTTGAAAATAGGTCGTTCCGACCTACTTTCAAACGCTCCAAGCAGTTCTTTGAACTGCGTCGCTCCACTAAAAATAGGCTAAAAGCCTATTTTTGTGATTTGCGTGATCCCACGTAAATATAATTAGTTCCTGTTGAATCACCCGGAACT